>CAMHUI010000008.1 GCA_946188345.1 uncultured Prevotellaceae bacterium
TTGCCCTGGGCTGAGATCTTTCTGGCCCTTCAGGCCGTTTTTACCGGACAGCAATGAAAATAAATTTTCCTTTTTCTTGCTTTTGTCCTCGCTTAATCGTACCTTTAGATAAGGTACTCTCGCTTGACAAAATCTGAAAAAATGAAAATAAATTTTCCTTTTTCTTGCTTTTGTCCTCGCTTAATCGTACCTTTGACTGCGTCGAAGCTACTCCCGCTCGGAAAACAAACTGAAAAAACTTCGTCTTTTCCTTTGTTTTTCGCTCGCTTAATCGTACCTTTGCACTCGGAAACAAGCATCATGACAATGAAGAAAGTAAATATCCTGGCAACGGCTGTTGCCGCTCTGGCCTTCACGGCCTGCATCGGAGAGAAACGTATCGAACCCATCAACGAAGACTGGCGACTGGAGGGCGACCGCACCATCTACGGCCTGGCCTGCGAGGGCTGCTCCGACTCTACTCTGGTGCTGCTGCCTACCGACGGCAGCGACCCCATCTCTTACTCTATCATCGAGGCTACCAAGGCCGGGCGCATCCTCGGAAAACCGAAGATTGGCGACCGCGTGGGCGTCGTGCCCAACGAGACGGACTCGCTGAAGGGTGACGCCGTGGTGAACATAGACCAGCTGAAGGGCATCTGGTGCTACATCGTCATGCCAAAGCTCAGATACCACGAGGATGCTACGGAACGGCAGAAGGAGCAACTGGTGAACGCCATGGAGGACTCCATCCGCGAGACCTATTATATTCCGCGTGAGTATGGCTTTGCCATGCAGCGCAACTGGGTGGCTCAGAGTGTAGGATACGTGCGCGAGACTACACTCGACACCGAGAGCCCCGTGGTATACCCCCAGCTGGGATACTTCACCGAGTGGCACCTCTGGAACGGCGACTTGGTCATCACCAGCGGAACGCCGCAGTTCAACGAGGACAAGACGACAACGGTCATCGACATGGTTGACGACACCTGCCGCATTGACTTCCTGCAGGGCGACTCGCTCGTGCTCAGCTCCGACGGCATCTCGCGCTCGTACTACCGCAAGGAGAATATGAATGAAGTAAACCAGAAGGCCCGCCAGATTGCCGAACGGCTGCGCCAGCAGGCCTTAGACGAAACGAAACAATGAAGATAGGAATCATCGTAGCGATGGAGAAGGAGCTGCAGCAGCTCCAGTCGCTGTTCAAGGGAGATGACGTCATCGTGCGTCAGTGTGGAATCGGTAAGGTGAACGCCGCCCTCGGGGCCGCCGAGATGATAAAAGAGCATCAGCCCGACGTCGTCATCTCATCGGGCTGCGCCGGAGGCAACGGCAATGACATACAAATCAAGGACGTCGTCGTCAGTGCTGAGCTCAGCTACCACGACGTCTACTGCGGCAAGGCCATCGACGACACCACCGTCTATGGTCAGGTGCAGGGCCTTCCCGCCCGCTATCAGGGCGATGCACGCCTGCTGGCCATAGCTGAAGAGATGAAGACCCAGCAGAAGAATGTCAACATCCATACGGGTCTCATCGTCACGGGCGACTGGTTTGTTGACTCGAAGGAGAAGATGCACGAGATTATCTCTCACTTCCCCGATGCCAAGGCCGTAGACATGGAAAGCGCCGCCATCGCACAGACATGCTACAAGATGGGCGTGCCCTTCATCTCCTACCGCGTCATCAGCGACGTGCCGCTGCGCGACACCGACGCCTCTCAGTATCACGACTTCTGGAACCAGGTGGCAGAGACCTCCTTCGAGACCACACGCCACTTTGTGGAAGCACTACTTAAAAAAGCCTGACAACATAACATCTCATGGAAGTAATACAGAGTTTTACCATTGACCACACCCACCTGAAGCCCGGCATCTACGTCTCGCGCGAAGACAATGGCTTCACCACCTTCGACCTGCGCATCACCGAACCCAACAAGGAGCCTGCCGTGGCGCCGGCTGCCATCCACAGCATGGAACACCTGATGGCCACATGGTTCCGCAATAGCGAGGCCAAGGCCGATGTCGTCTACGTGGGCCCCATGGGATGCCTCACCGGCATGTATGTCATCATGACAGGCCACTACACCGTTGAGGATATGCGGCGACTGACCATAGACTGTCTGCGCTGGATACTCACCCAGACCGAGGTGCCGGCCACCACGCCCGAGACCTGCGGCAACTATCTGCTGCACGACCTGCCGATGTGCAAGTGGGAGAGCGCCCGATACCTCGACCGCCTGCTGAACGACTTCCACTGCGAATACACTAAACTACAGATTACACTCAGCGACGGCAAGATATTCGCAGACGCCTGATAAAATGAGAGTTGAGGGTTGAGAGTTGAGGGTTGAGAGTTGAGGAATGAGAAATGGCCTGCCGGTTCGCTTCCAACTCAACTCTCAACTCTCAACTCTCAACTCTCAACTCTCATTTCTCATTTTATAGTCTTGCTGCCAGCGTAAGGCTGATGCTGTGGAAACGGTTGGGCTCGTGGAATCGACCGTAGTCAATCCGCATGTCGTTCAGTCCGATGTGTCCTTCCACACCCAGGCGGAAATGCCGCCCCAAGTCATACATCACCGACGGCTTTAGACCAAGCCCGAAAGTATGGAGCTTCTCCTTGTCGTTCATCGGGTCTGTCGGGTTGGCATCGATGTAATAAGTGTCGTTGCGGGTACAGAACGAGAAGACGGGTCCGAGACCAAACGTCCAATGGCCCGTGTGGTAGCGGGCAGCAACCGAGAAGTCGACAAAGGTGTAGTCGTCATCGTCGGCACCATCGAGCGAGTCGAACATGTTCTCCACCTCATAGCGCAGTGCCACGCCGGCCGTCAGCGAGAAGTCAGGCCGCAGAAAGCGTCCCAGCGAGTAGCCAATCCCGGTACTGCTACCCGTATTGTCGGTGTTGTCAATCTGTACGCCTGCCGACACATGGAACTGATGTTCCCACTTACGCTCCTGTGCCTGTGCGGCCACGACGGCTGAGAGGAAAAGCGCAAACAAAAGATACTTTTTCATGATGTATTTTTTTATTGTGGTATAATATATTCCAAAGTTACTGATTATTTATGTTCCGAAGACCGTCAGTGCCGTTAAATATCTATAATTTCTTTTCTGGTCGCACGCTATTAAAGAAAAAGCAGTATCTTTGCATGCAGATAAACTTTTTAACTAAAAATAAGTATGACGGACTATAAGCAAGACAAGCGAGTGATTATGACGCTGGATGCCGGTGGAACAAACTTCGTGTTCTCGGCCATGCAGCAGGGTGAGGAAATCGTGAAGCCGTTCTCGTTGCCGGCCTGTGCCGACAATCTGGAGCAGTGCCTTGGCCAGTTGGTCAAGGGCTTCGAGCGTGTGGAGGCAGAGGTGGCAGTGGCTCCCTCGGCCATCAGCTTTGCCTTCCCTGGTCCGGCCGACTATGCCGCAGGCATCATCGGCGACCTGCCCAACTTCCCCTCTTTCCGTGGTGGTGTGGCCCTCGGCCCGTTCCTGCAAGAGAAGTTTGGCATCCCCGTATTCATCAATAACGACGGCAGCCTCTTTGCCTACGGCGAGGCCATGTCGGGGGTGCTGCCCGAAATCAACCGCAAGCTGGCTGAGGCAGGAAGTCCCAAACGCTACAAGAACCTGTTGGGTCTGACCTTCGGAACGGGCTTCGGAGCCGGCGTCGTCATCGATGGCGAGCTGCTTGTCGGCGACAATGGCCTGGGAGGCGACATCTGGTGCTTCCGCAATAAGATTCACCGTGAGTATATCGCCGAGGAAGGCGTGGCCATCCGTGCCGTGAAGCGTGTCTACAAAGAGCAGTCGGGCGACGATACGCCCTTGGAGCCGAAGGACATCTGTGAGATTGCCGATGGCCGCCGCGAGGGTGACGTCGAGGCAGCCCGCCGTGCCTTTGCCGAGCTGGGAGAGGTGGCTGGCGATGCTATCGCCATGGCCGACACCATTGTCGACGGACTCGTCGTCATTGGTGGTGGCGTAGCCAATGCACACCGCCACATCCTGCCAGCCTTGGTGGGCGAGCTAAACAGTCCGCTGAAGATGATGAATGGCGGCACAGTTAACCACATGCAGATGCAGGCCTTCAACCTGGAGGATGAGGCGGAGTTTGCGCAGTTCGCCCGTGGCGAGGCTGTAAAGATTAAGGTGCCGGGGTCAGAGACCATTGTCGACTACGACCCGATGAAGCGCATCGGCGTTGCCGTGAGCAAGCAGGGAGCCAGCCGCGCCATTGCCATGGGGGCCTACCTGTTTGCATTGAATAAAATGAAGTGATAAAAAATGATGAACCGAAGGCCGCCGACCTTCGGTTCATCATTTTTTTATCTCACATACGCCTTGATGGTTCCACATTCCTTTCCCTCGGCTGTGCCGTAGGGACGGATGGTGTATTTGCCTACCGAGGCCGGGACGATGAATGTCTCGGCATAGTGGACGACGTATGGCTCGAAGACATTCGAAGGGCTCTCAACAAGGAGTTCGTCACCCTCGATGACGTTCAGCACGTTCACGCTGCCGCTGGTGTCGTGGAGCACGGGCTTGGTGAACCAATGGCGCCTCGTCTCGATGAACTCGTTCTCGTGCAGTCCGGTGCGCTCCTCGCGCCAGCCGTCGCCCGAGGCGATGGGCTCGATGTGATTGACGATGTTCTGTCGCACCCAGTCAGTCTGTCGCTCCCACTGTATGACATGCGAACCGTGTCGGATGTTGATAGGTCTGGGCAGTCCGTCGAGTCCGAGACGTCCCCAGTCGTAGAGCTTGAAGGTGAAGATGTTAGGCGTGGCACTAATCTCCAGCACCATGGCTCCGGCTCCGGAACAGTGGATGGTGCCGGCGGGGATGAGGAAGTGGTCGTGTTTCTTTGCCGGCCAGCGGTTGACGTAGCGTTCGGCATCGAAGGGCTCGCCCGTCTCCTGCGCCTTGTTCAGTGCGCCAATCATCTCTTGAGCGTCAACACCCGTCTTCAGTCCGAGGAAGACGGTGGCGCCCTCCTCGGCATCGAGCAGGTAGTAGCTCTCGTCCTGAGTGTAGAAGATGCCGAAGGTGTCGCGGATATATTGTGTCGTGGGATGAACCTGCAGGCTGAGGTTGCCACCGCCCATTGTGTCGAGGAAGTCGAAGCGGATGGGGAAGTCCTGTCCGAAGCGTGCCTCGACAGGAGCGCCCAGCAACTCGCGTGTACGATAGAAGACAAGGTTGTTGGCGGGGAACTCCAATGTATCTCCTCTCTGGGCAGAAGACTCTGCTTGGTTGTGGACCTCAATCAATATGCTGTTCTCCTCTGGCACGCAGTCGAAGCACCAGCCGAAGTTTTCTTTGCTGCGGTCGAGGTCGCAGACCTCCTTCATCCATTGTCCGCCCCACGGTGCCGGGTCGAAGAAAGGCACAACGCGAAAAGGCTGGTGTGCCATCTTGTCGAGGGCTGAGAGCATGGTCCGCCCCTCCATCATCTTGGGCCGGTCGGCCATGGTGGTGTCCAGCCAATAGTCTATTCGTTCGAAGTACTCCTTCTTTACCTTGTCGCAGACAATCCAGTCGAGGAAGTAGCCCCGCTTGTATTGTTTCGACGGAGCCTCGGAGCTATTGTCGACACCAAGGGCACAGACTTCGTGGCGGCGCTGTCGCTGCTGAATCTCCCAACGCGGCATGTCGGCATAGGCCAGCACGTCGCGGTGGAGTCCTTCGGTGAGCAGAGCGGCTCCAGGGCCTATGACGACGGCTTTCCGTTCGCTGAAGGCTCTCCCAGAGAGGAAGTCTTTCATGCTGAGATGTCCGACCCTACGGCCAAACAGCCGGTCGTCGGTCATCCACTCGTCGGTCATGGAGCGAATCTCCGTCTCAGACTTGAAATAGTCACGCGTGTCGACCACCGTCCAGCCCTGCGCTTGGGCACAGAAAGCCGATAGTAATTCGTTGATGTTCACACCCTGATAGCACTCTATGGCAACGCAGCTGTCACAGCCATCCATCATCTTGCCGACGATGTCGCTCCAGCCCGTCCAAGAATCACCGCTAATCTGGGTGCAAGGGAATTTGTCGTAATTGCTTTTTCTCATTATCAATTCTTTTTCTTCATGGGCTTACCCTTCGTTTGCCGACCTCCGGTTCCTAACGCCTCATCTTATTCTGTATCCTACAGTGAAGACGAACGTAGAGTGATGACTGTCTTCGTAGGCATCGGCCTTCAGCGGATGCGTCAGAGAACGCACATAGCGCGCCTCTATGATGACATTCTGATACTCGTAAGACAAGGCCACTGGAATACCGAAGTAGAACTTCTGCTTCCACTCGTCGAGGTAGTCGCTCTCTTGCTTCTGGGTAGGGCCGTAGGTGCGGACTCCCTCATCGTCGCGAGTCCACGTCTGGATGTCCATCCGCGTCTTGCTGTGTACCATCCGTCCCATCTGCACGCCAAGCTTCACACTCAGACCGTTGTCCAGATGGAGGCCGGCCATGACGGGCACCTGCACGAAGTCCATCGTCATGCGGTTGTTTGAAATACCCTCTCCGCTGTTCTGATCTTCACTCATAAAGTCCTTGAAGCGTGAGCCCATATTCATATAATACAAGCCTGCCGACATGCTGGCATGATCATGCAGGAAGTACTCCACGTCAAACCCTGCCGCAAGACCCTCCTTATATGTCGAGGACACTTTCTTCTCACCCGAGATGTCGATAAAGATGACATCGTCGTTGAACTTCGACAAGTCGACACCCACCTTCGGGATGAAAGACCACTCTCCAGCAACGTGCTGAGCCTGCGCCACGCCAGTCGATGCCAATGCCACGAAGAGCAACAAAATCTTTTTTATATTAATCATTTTATGTACATATTATAATAAATTATTATAAACGAAATTCGGTAGCCACTTGGTTTCGCTCATCCTGCTCACGCTCGGCAATGTTCAAGCGTGTTTTGGAGTTGCTCTCGCTTAATCGCCGGATTCCTCATCGTTCATCCCTCACTTCCTGGATCTTCAGCTGCACAGGGCCGACGAGGCCTGCCGGCTGCAGCGGAGAGTCTTTGCGGAAGTAGGTCCAGATGAAGAAGGTCTTGCGGTCTTTCGACGGGCGTGGCTGGTTCTTAACGACCCAGTCGGGGATGTCTTTCAGTCCGTGTCCGCGCTCTTCGCCACGGTCGTAGCCCCATTCGAAGTCGGGCTCATACTGCTCGTCGCCTATCAAGCGGTTTGCCCAGTTGTTGGTGACGGCTACGGTGATGGTGTTTGTTCCCTTATGCAGGTAGGGCGTGATATCGGCTTCATAGGGGGGATACCACAGGGTGGCTACGGCTTTTCCGTTGACCCACAGCTCGGCAATGTCGTTGAGTTCGCCCAGGCTGATGGTGATGCGTTTGTTCTTGGCGAGGTCTTGTTTGCTGATAGTCACATCTTTGGTATAAGTGGCTGTTCCCGAAAAGTAGCGAAGCCGGTTGTCGTCGCTCTTACTGAAATCCGTGAGTTGGAAATCTTCGATGCTGAATGGCGTGTCGACTTTCGGCAAGAAAGCTACGTCCCAGCCGTTGGTTACGGGTCGCGACGTTTCGCCCTCAGTCCGATAGGCCGGCTGTTTCTTGTAGCGGGCGGGCTGATGGTTGAAGACGACGAATGTCGACTGGCCAGGCTGCAGCGTGATGGCGACATGGGTCAGTCCGTCGACGCTCACGCCGTTGTTCTGTCGTGCCAGTGTGATGCGTCCGGAGTAGGGGTCCCACAACTCGGGTTCTGTCTGTGATTTTAAGCAGGTGACTTCTTCCGTAATAGCTTCTTTGCCTTGGTTGACGAGGAAGTAGATGTCGGCCTGTGTCAGGCTGCGGTGGAGCTGGTTCCCGGCGTGTTCCTCGAGGGTTCCTTGTCGGAGCATCATCTGGCACCGTGATAGATAGGTCATGAAGGCCTTGCCCGGCCGGAACCAAGTCTGGTTGCGGCCGAAGTGCGTACCCCACCAACCCATGCCCATGCCGGGCTGGTAGCGGTTGTCGAAGGGTTGATGCACCCAGTGATGCAGGAAGAGCATGTTTACGCCCGAGACGAAAGTGCCGTCTGCGGTATGCTTCAGATAGGCGGGGTCTTCGGTATAGCGGCTGTACTGTGGATGTCCGGTGAAGGCTTCTGCGGCGATGATGTTCTTTCCTGCAGCCTTGGCTTTGTCGATGAAACCGGCATTGATTCTTCCGCTGCCGTGCGACCAGAATTCGTTCATCAGGATGTCGGGGATGGCGACGCTCTCATTCGTGTCGAACACATTGCCGAAGCCGTAGGGCTCCCATGCCATCTGCAGTCCTTCGGCGTTGATGCGCTTATGGGCTGTTTTCCAGCCGTTGTCGATAAACAGGCGGCTGATGGTGGCTTTGGAATCTTTGGCGAACTGCTTGCTGAGCGGGTTTTCCGGTTGGGCATCGCTGATGGCCACCAGTGGAAGTGGGTCGTAACCGTTTAACTGCATGAACTGTTCGCGGTAGCCGTTGGTCCAGTCGTGCGAGCCAGCTTCGTAGCTGTCGACAAGGATGTGTGTGAACGACTTCCCGAAGTATTGCCCAAGGTGTTCGCGGAGCGGATTGAGAACGCAGTCCCAATGGTAGTTGGATACTTCCACGCTCATCTTGTCGGCTTCAAGGGCATGTCCGATGAGTTCGTCGGGCAGGGGGTGAGGTGTTGACATGGACGGTGCATGGCCGATGCGATAGACGGTCCAGTTGCCAGCCGGAGCATCCCACGTAAGCACTCCGTCGGTACTCATCAGCGAGGTAAGATCCTTGGTGTCGGCCGCGGTGAGGCCTTCCTGGTTGGCAGGCAAGGCAATGACGGCAATGTCCTCATAGAAGGTGGCTTGTCGCTCACGGCCGCTATAGTCGCGGTAGACGGGTTCGTCGGGTTTGGGAAGCTGTATTTGCACGGTCTGTCCGCCGGTGACGGGGGTCTTTGTCTTGACGACAATCTGCATGGCTCGCGGCTCGTCAATCCACGGTCCGCCTGTAGAGCTGTAGCCGGGGGTGTTGTGAAGACCTAACTTCAGTCCGAGACGCTCGGCCACTTCTGCTGCATAGCGCATGGCTTCCCAATAGTCGTCGCTGCGGAAGGTCTGCTGAGGCCAAGGGTTGTTGCCGACGGGGTAATGGCTCTCCTGCACGGCCGATGTCAGGTTGAATATGGTAGCACCAGCGATGCCATTCTCCTTCATGGCCTCCAGGTCTTTACGGATGCCTTCTTTCGTATAATTGGTACCCATCCAGTGCCACCAAACGTACGGGCGGTATTCCATAGGTGGCTGAACGAATATCTTGGCAAGGGCCGACGTCTTGCCGTCGGCTGTAGCTGCCCAGGTCAGGGCTGTCTGCATCAGGAGCAATGCGATAATAGCAATCTTTCTCATAGTGGTTTGGTGGTTATTAGATTCTGTGGTGATTATGGTTTAATAATGTTTACGCGCCAGGTGAGTCCGAGGTCTATCATGGTCTGTCTGTCGAGTAGTGTTCCTGCAGGGTTGCTGTTGGTACCGAAGGCATAGCCGCCTGTGGCATGGAAGCGCACGCTGTTGTCGCCGAGGGGGAAGTATTCCAGACCAGCACAGAGGCTGGTAATCTCGGTGTCGGGATGGACGAGCAGGTCGGCAGGCGTGTCGGTGCGGTTGACGTCGTAGGTGGCCTTGGTAAAGAGGTTGAGTTTGTCGATAGGCTGGTAGTTCAGTTGTCCGACGAGCGAAAAGTCTTTCAGGAAGAAGGCCTGATGGCTGGCGGCTCGGTTCATGAAGTCTACTTCAAGGTTTACCTGCCGGCCGAGTTGTAACTTGTTGCCAAGGGAGAGATAGCTGATATAGTGGTTCTTGGCCCACTCGGTGAGGTTGGCCGACCAGGTGGTGCTCCACCAGCCGTGGTTACCGTACCACATCACATTCCAGCTGTAGACGTCGTGGAGGTTGTTCAGTGCTCCAAACATACTTTCGGTCACTTGAAAGAGTAGCTGGTCGCCGGGTGTGGGGTCGTAGATGACGCTACCGCCCCAGGCATAGCACGAGACGTTGTAGAGGTACTCGGAGTAGAGGTAGAGGTCTATGGATGAGCGGTCGTACTCGAAGCCTCCGATGGCGATGGTCTGCTTTCCGGCGCGAAGGGTGAGTTGGTCGGTGAGTTTATAGTCGAGGTATACGCGGTCGGTGGCATTGAAGAAGTTGGAGTCGAAGGATGATTTGTTGAGCCGTTGGCGGAGAAAGTAGGAGAAACGGTCAGAGAGCTGGCCGCTGACGATGACGTTCAGGTTCTTTCCTTTGAAGCCGCTTTCCTCGTCGATGGTCTCGCCGTCGACGTAGGTTCGCTGGAAGTCGGCACGGGTGTCGATGCCGAGCCGTTCGACGATTCGCTTTTCCTGTGCCGTGGCTGTCAGGCTCATGGATAGTAATAATAACAGAAGTGTTTTTTTCATAGTCATGTTTCTTTGTTGTTTTCTATGGTACGTAAGATGTTGACTGCCTCTCCCACGGTGGGCACCTGGGCGATGTGCATCAGTCGGCGGCCCTTCACTTCTTTCAGGTCGCAGCGTCTGGGGTTGGCGGCTATGTAGTCGAGCATGCATCCGAAGGCTTTGCTTTGGTAATAGGGGCTTTCGGCGGCTGAGACGAACTGGATGGTCATGCGTCCTTGCCGGAGTATGACTTTCTCGCATCCGAGTCGTTTGCCGATGCGTCGCAGTGTGACTACCTGCATCAGTTCCTCGCCTTCGTGGGGCACGGGTCCGAAGCGGTCTTCGAGTCGCTGACGATAGGCCTGCAGGTCGCGGTTGTTTTCAATGTTGTCGAGTTCTCGGTAGAGCAGGATGCGTTCCGACGAGCCTGGTACGTAGTAGTCGGGGAAATACATCTCGAGGTCGCTCTCCAGTGAGCAGTCAGCCACGAAGAGAGTTGAGGGTTGAGAGTTGAGAGTTGAGGGTTGAGAGTTGAGAGTTGAGGGTTGAGTTGGCAGCGAACCAGCAGGCCGATGCTCATTTTTTGTTTCTGTTTTCTCATTTCTCACTTCGTTGTTGAGTTCGGCCATGGCTTCCTTGAGGATTTTCAGGTAGGTCTCGTAGCCGAGGTCTTCCATGAATCCGCTTTGTTCGGCGCCGAGCAGGTTGCCTGCTCCGCGTATGTCGAGATCTTGCATGGCGAGGTTGAAGCCGCTGCCCAGCTCTGAGAAGGTCTCGAGAGCCTCGAGCCTGCGTCGTGTCTCTGGTGGCAGTGCTGCCTTGGGCGGTGCCAGCAGATAGCAGAAGGCCTTGCGGTTGGAGCGCCCCACGCGGCCTCGCATCTGGTGCAAGTCGGAGAGGCCGAAGCGGTGGGCGTCGTTGATGATGATGGTATTGGCATTGGGTATGTCGATGCCGTTTTCGACGATGGTGGTCGAGAGCAGCACGTCGTAGTCGTAGTTGATGAACCCCATGATGATTTTCTCAAGTTCCTCGGGTGGCATCTGTCCGTGGCCGATGGCAACGCGACAGTCGGGCACGTATTTCGTGATGAGTGCAGCTATCTCTTGTAGATTGGAGATGCGGCTGTTGACAAAGAATACCTGTCCGCCTCTCGACATCTCGAAGTTGATAGCGTCTGCAATGACTTCGTGGCCGAAGGAGGTGAGTGTTGTCTCGATGGGGTATCGGTTGGGTGGTGGCGTTCTTAGAATGCTCATGTCGCGGGCTCCCATGAGTGAGAACTGCAATGTGCGGGGAATGGGTGTGGCTGTCATTGTGAGCGTGTCGACGTTGGTCTTCAGCTGGCGCAGTTTCTCCTTGGTTGAGACGCCGAATTTCTGTTCCTCGTCGATGATGAGCAGTCCGAGGTCTTTCCACTGCACGCTCTTGCCTATGAGTTTATGTGTTCCGATGAGGATGTCGATTTTTCCTTCCTTCAGGTCGTTGAGTATTTCCTTTGTCTTCTTGGCGGAGCGTGCTCTGGAGAGGTATTCCACTCTGACGGGCATGCCTTTCAGTCGGTCGCTGAAGGTTTGATAATGTTGGAAACAGAGTACAGTTGTTGGCACGAGTACTGCCACCTGTTTGGAGTCGCAGGCGGCCTTGAAGGCTGCTCGCACGGCTACTTCGGTCTTGCCGAAGCCTACGTCGCCGCAGACGAGTCGGTCCATGGGTTTCTGTTCTTCCATGTCGGCCTTCACGTCTTGTGTGGCCTTGAGCTGGTCTGGGGTGTCTTCATAGATGAACGATGCCTCGAGTTCGTTCTGCAGGTATGAGTCGTGCGAGAAGGCGAAGCCTTTTTCTTGCCGGCGCTTGGCATAGAGGCGGATGAGGTCGCGGGCGATGTCCTTGATGCGTGTCTTTGTGCGTTCCTTCATCCGTTCCCAAGCTCCCGTGCCGAGGGTGGAGAGTCGGGGTTCGGTGTTGCCGCCTGAACTGCGGTATTTAGAGATTTTGTAGAGCGAGTGGATGGATACGTCGACGATGTCGCCTCGCTGGTAGATGAGGCGAATCATCTCCTGATAGGCCCCTTCTCGGTTTCCCCCTACCGGGGAGGAGAATGGTACCCTGACGAGTCCGCCGAACTTGCCGATGCCAAAGTCCACGTGTACGAGGTAGTCGCCCGGGTTCAGTTCGTGCAGTTCTTTCATGGTCAGTGCCATCTTTCCTGCGCGGGCCTTGTCGCTCTTGACGTGATACTGATGGAAGCGGTCGAAGATCTGGTGGTCGGTGAAGAAGCAGCGGTGCAGGTTATGGTCGATAAATCCGGCGTGCAGGGCGAAGGGTGCAAATGTTTCTGTCGGTGCGCCGGTTATCTCGGCCAGTCGCTGCCGTTGCTTCTCACTGTCGGCAAGGATGTTGATGGTGTAGCCTCGCGAGCGGTAGTCGTCGAGGGTCTGCTTCAGCAGTTCGAAGTTTTTGTGGAATAGTGGCTGCTGTTCAAAGTGGAAGGCGATGGCGGCGTCTCCCTGCCTCAGCTGTGAGGCTGCCGGTGCTATGGTCACCTTCTTGAAGCGCCCGATGTCGCGCAAGTAGGTCGATGGTGGGCAGAGGGTGCTTGAGGCCTTCAGCTCCTTCCTGATTTCAGCCTGCTCTTCCTCGGTGGCTCCGGCGAGTCGGTCGCTGATGCCCTGATTCGAGAATCCGATGCTGTAGGTCTGGGCGATGGCGTCGTGGATGTAGTCGAAGTCCTTGGCCACGACGACGGTGTCGTCGGGCAGCAACTCGAGCAGTGTGGTCTTCTCTTCCGCCTTGGCCAACTCCGAGACGATGGCTACTTCGTCACGCCGCTCCTTCGACAGCTGGTCTTCCACGCTGAAGACGCGGATGGTGTCGATGTCGTCGCCGAAGAAGTCGATGCGGAAGGGGTCTTCGCTGGCGTATGAGAAGACGTCGACGATGCTGCCGCGCAGGGCAAACTGGCCGGGTTCGTAGACGTAGTCAACCTCTCGGAAGCCGAGCGAGCGGAGGTCTGTCGTCAGCCGGCCCACGCTGATGGTCTGTCCTACGGCGAGACGGATGAGCCGTGAGTCGATGTTCCTCTTCGTTGCTACGAGTTCTGCCAGAGCATCGGGATAGGTGACGATAAAGTTGAGAGTTGAGGGTTGAGAGTTGAGAGTTGAGGGTTGAGAGTTGAGAGTTGAGGGTTGGGAGTTGAGAGTTGTGAGCACCTCGTTTCTTAACACTTCCCCGGCGGCGTCGCGCTGCCCGAACTTCACTGCGCGGCGGTAGGATGAGGGGAACAGCATCACCTGCCCGGTGCCTGAGAGCTGGGCGAGGTCACTAAAGAAGTATTTGGCCTCCTCCTCGTCGGGAAGGATGAAGAGGGTTGAGGGTTGAGAGTTTGGAGTTGAGAGTTGAGAGTTTAGAGTTGAGGCGAAGATGACAGGGGCGGCACTGCCGACAAGACCCGTCAGGAAGACGTCCTTGACGGTTTTGTCTTCCAGTACGCGTTTCAGGGCCGCGGTCTGGGCCGATGCCCCATAGAGCGTAAGCAGGTCGTCGGTGTTCATCGTGAGACGGGATATTTCCTGAACCATCCGTCCCAGCGCAGGCGCATCACGCCGAAGAACGCCTCGCCGAAGATACCACCCGACATCTTCGAGGTGCCCTCGCGGCGGTTGACGAAGACCACGGGCACCTCCTTAATCTTGAAGCCCATCTTCCAGGCCGTGAACTTCATCTCAATCTGGAAGCCGTAGCCCTTGAAGCGAATCTTGTCCAGCTCTATCGTCTCGAGCACGCGGCGGCGATAGCACTTGAATCCTGCCGTGGTGTCGTGCACGGGGATGCCCGTGACGAGGCGGACATATTTCGATGCGAAGTAGCTCATCAGCACGCGCCCCATGGGCCAGTTGACCACGTTCACCCCGCTGACATATCGCGAGCCGATGGCCACGTCGTAGCCTTCGTCGTGACAGGCGCTGTAGAGTCGCGGCAGGTCGGCAGGGTCGTGAGAGAAGTCGGCATCCATCTCAAAAACATAGTCGTAGCCGTGCTCCAGCGCCCATCTGAAGCCGGCGATATAGGCCGTGCCGAGCCCCTGCTTGCCTTGCCGCTCCATGAGGAAGAGGCGTCCGGCATACTCACCTGCCATCAGCCGCTTCACGATGTCGGCCGTGCCGTCGGGCGAGCCGTCGTCGATGACGAGGATGCTGAAGGTTGAGTGTTTAGGGTTGAGGGTTCTTTCTGTGGAAAGCGTCCCGTTGGGCCGAGCGGAGAGTTGAGAGTTGGGCGTGCCGAGGGCGAGAACGGCTCGGACGATGTTCTCGATGTTTTCCTTCTCGTTGTAGGTCGGAATGATGACGATGCTGTCGCTACGGTTCATGGCGGTTCAAACATTTTTTATTCAGTTGCAAATTTACGAAATATAATCCGACCCGACAAGTTTTTCGGGCAGAAAAAAGAATTGGGAATTGATAATTCGTCATTGTGCAGCCGAATCATCAACTCCCAATTCTCAATTGTCAGTTATTTCAATTCGCTTTGCGGCTCGGTGGTGCGTGTTATCACCAGTTTGCCGCCTCGCGCGAGGTCCCTGAAGTTCATGCGCGGGCTGGCGAGCTTCTTGCCGTTCAGTGTGAAGGCCTTGACATAGTCGCCCTCTCCCTTGGTCTCGATGACGAAGCGGTGGCCTTTGTAGTAGTCGTCGTCGAGGCTGATGGTGATGCGGCTGAAGAGCGGGCTGCCGAGTCCCAGCGAAGGTTCCTCGGCGCAGAGTCCGGCCACGTCGAAGAGTCCGAGGCTGGCGATGACGTACCAGGCGCCGAGCTGTCCTTGGTCTTCATCCTGTCCGTAGCCATAGCCGTGGATGCCGTCAGTGCCATAGAACTCGTTGAGGATGGCTCGCACCCATTTCTGCGTGAGGTCGGGGCGTCCTGCCTCGTTGAACAGCCACGAGATATGGAGGCATGGCTGGTTGCCATGGTTGTAGAGCGTCCGCAGCCCGGCAAAGGCTCCAATCTCTGTGCCTCCAGAGAAGATTTTCGGCTGCGAGAGGGTGAAGATGCTGTCGAGTCGGGCGTTGAACTCGTCTGCGCCCACTTTGTCGACGAGGGCTTTCACGTCGTGCGGAGCGTAGAAAGTATACTGCCAGGCATTGCCTTCCTGGAATCCTCGCCACACCTGCATGGGGTCGAAGTCTTGGATAAACCGTCCGTCCTTCAGTCTTGGGCGCACGAAGTTTGTCTCTTCGTCGTAGATGCGCTCCCAGCCCTTTGCGAGCCACTGCAGCTTCTCCGCGTCATCCTGATGGCCGAGAGCCTTGGCCAGCTGTGCCGTGGCCCAAGCCGAGAAGGCATACTCCAAGGTGTGGGATGCCGAGAACATGAAGGTCTCGTCGGGGCCTTCGCCGGCCTCTGCATGAGGCACGTAGCCGTATTCCACAAACTGGCCGGTATCGCTCTTGCCTGCTCCGAGGGGACGGTTCTCACCGTCGAGTTCGTTCTTCCGGCATGCCTCGTAGGCCAGCGCGAGGTCGAAGTCGCGGATGCCGCAGGCATAGGCCGCAGCAATCATCAGCGAGAGCTGGTTGGTTCCCACACCGCTGACGTAGCGCGAGTTGGCCAGTCCGTCGCCCATCCACCCTGCGTCTTTGTAGACCTGCAGGTGGGAGGAGATGAAATCGCTCAGGTGTTCAGGATAAGCCATGGCCCAGAGCTGTGTCAGGTTCCACTGTGCGCCCCACATGGCGTCGGTGTTATACATATTATATAGTGGTTCTCCGTCGTCGTCGAGGGGCACGCGGCCTATGCTGCCGTCGTGCTTCGGATAGTCGCCGCTGACGTCGCTGCAGATGCCGCGGCCCAGCAGGGCGTGGTACAGACCGGAATAGAATTTTACCTTGTCCTCGTGGTTGTCGGTCTCGACGGCGATGCGCCCAAGCGCTTCGTTCCACTCCTCAATGGCCTCGCGCTTCACTTCGTCGAAGTCGTCGTCGGCCTCCTTCATGAAGTTTCTGCGGGCGTTCTCAACTGAGGTGTAGCTGATGGCAACCTTGGCCGTCACCTGTTCGCCTTCCTTGGTGTCGAAGGTCAGGCAAAGACCGGCAGCGGGCGTCTCCACGGCGTCTTCACCGCGGTCGGGATTTGGCACCTGCCGGAAGCTCATCATCCGTGCGTCTGTGGGCTTCTTGTCTGTCTGGGCATAGAAGTAGATGGGCACCTCGGCACCGGGCTGGTATTTCTTCACGTATTCGGGCAGGGTGACGACGTAGCCTTCGATGCTTCCGTCGGTGTTGACGCTGACGCTGGCGTCCTTCACGGCTCCGCTCTCACCCATGCGCGAGCCGATGTTCATCAGGATTCGGCTCTCCTTGGAGGCAGGGAACGTGAAGCGCTGATAGGCCACGCGCTTTGTTGCCGTAACCTCGGCTTTCACGTCGTAGTCGTCGAGCAGCACGGCGTAGTAGCCGGGTTGGGCCGTCTCGTTGTCGTGGGAGTAGTGGCTGCAGTATTCCGTGGGTGAGGCTTTCACCTCGCCCACGACGGGCATGAGCGTGATGCCTCCCACCTGGAACTCGTGTACGCAGGGAAATCCCTCGATGGTCTCGTCGCGGTAGTCGTAGCCGGTAGCCTCCCATCCGTCTTTGTTGCCCTTGTGTCCGTTGGTCGACGGACCGGGCTTGGCCATGCCAAAGGGCAGTGCGCCTGGGGCGAAGTGGAAGTAGCGACAGTGGGCCGTTCCGATGCGGGGTTCTACATACTGGGTGAAGTCTTCGTCGGCCGCCATCCAGCTCTTTTCGACGTGCTGACAGGAGCAGAGCGTCATGGCTCCGAAGAGCGTCAGCAGTAAGGTAACGATTTTTTTCATTTGAGTTGAGAGTTGAGGGGTTTAGAGTTTAGAGTTTAGAGTTTAGAGTTGAGAGTTGAGGGTTTAGGGTTGAGTGTTTAGTGCTTGGGGTTGGCAGGCTGCATCTTGACCTCGGTTCTGTCCAGCAGGACCTTTTTCAGCTGGCGGTCGCCGGGGGTGTGCTTGCCAGAGGGGATGAAGTTGCACTTCACCTTGCGGATGTGTTTCGCAATGCTGAACTCTTCAGGCGAGGCCACTGACTCTGCCTCTACGGAGAGGTGGAAGCGGCCAAAGCCGTCGAGCACCACGGTATAGCCGTTCTGGAGCTCATGTGTCATCGTCTCGACCAGTTCGGTCAGCACGCCAATGACGTCGGCTTTCTTGAAGGATGTGTTCCGCTGAATCATCTCAGCGATATCCTCGGTGTGCACTTCGCCCTGACTCTGAGGGCGTACGATCCAGCGGCCAGCGGCCTTGCCGGAGTTGAAGGGGCTGCGTTGCAGCTTAATAAAAATTGCCATAATCCTGTAGTTTTTTTATCTGTTTGATGTGACATGGGCTGCCTTTCGCCCACACTTTTATAACGCTTTATCGAGAGTTTTATTGTATATCGTCAAGTAAAATAGCCTATTTTACCGACTAAAATAGCCTATTTTGTTGACTAAAATAGCCTATTTTACTGACCAAAATAGCCTATTTTACTTTGCGATTTCTTACTTATCTTCAGATGCCTTCTGGTTGGTTTGGAAGGGAAGGGGCTGTTCTTGCAAGGTTTGTTGGTGCTGTTGTTGTGTTGTAGTGGTTTTGTTGGCGGGGTTGCTGACGGAGAGCCCGAGCAGTCGGATGGGCCGCTGTGCGTGGTCGGTCTCGCTTAGGAGCTGCTTGGCCAGGGGCAGGATGTCGGCCTTGCAGAGCAGTGGCCTGGGCGTGGTGGCTGAGCGTGTTGTCTGTTGGAAGTCGTGATACTTGACTTTGAGCGTCAGCGTGTGGCCTTGGAACCGGGTGCGCTGGAGTCGGTCGAGCAGTTCGAGCGTGATGTGGTAGAGGCTGACGGTGATGGCTGTGGGGTTGTAGATGTCGTGCTCGAAGGTGCGTTCGCATCCCACTGATTTTCTCTCCCAGGAGGATACGACGGGTCGGTTGTCGATGCCTCGTGCGAAGTCGTAGAAGAGTTGTCCGGCCTTGCCGAAGCGCTCGGTGAGAAACTGCAGGGAGTATTGTCGGAGCTGCATGCCGTTGTGGATGCCCATCTGGTGCATGCGCTTGGCGGTCTTGGGCCCTACGAGCCAGAAGCGCTCTATGGGCAGTCGGGCTATGAAGTCGAGTGCGCGGTCGGGGTGCACGGTGCAGAGGCCGTCGGGCTTGCGGTAGTCGCTGGCCACCTTAGCCAGGAACTTGCAGTAGCTGACACCGGCGGAGGCAGTCAGTCCCGTCTCTTCCTTGATGCGCCGCTTGATGTCGCGGGCGATGTCGACGGCCAGCGCCATGTCCACCTTGTTGTGGGTGACGTCGAGGAAGGCTTCGTCGAGCGAGAGTGGTTCGACGAGGTCGGTGTAGTCGTGGAAGATGTCCATGACCTGTGTCGAGACCTCTTTATAGCGTTCGAAGCGTGCTGGCACGATGATGAGTTCCGGGCAGAGACGTTTGGCCACCAGGATGCTCTGTGCGGAGTGAACGCCATAGCGCCGGGCCTCGTAGCTGGCCGTCGACACCACGCCGCGCTCGCCGTCGTAGCCTACGGCGACGGGCTTGCCGCGAAGTTCAGCGTTGTCGTGCTGCTCGACTGCGGCAAAGAATTGGTCCATGTCTACATGGATGATTTTGGAAGGTTGAATCAAGTGGCAGGTGTGGATGGTTTTTCTGGTCGTCGTCTTTCAACTCTAAACAGTAAACCGTAAACCGTAAACTCTCAACTCTCAACTCTCAACTCTCAACTCTAAACAGCTTTCTTTTTCCGGTATTGAGCCGGCGTCATGCCCAGGTGCTCGCGGACGTATTTGCCGAAGAACGACGAGTTGGCGAATCCCACCTTGGCGGCTATCTCCTTGGCGGAGAGGTTGGTGTTGCGCAGGTAGAAACTGATGTCGGCCACGACATACTCAGCTATCCACTCGATGGGCGACTTTCCGCTGGCCTTGCGGCAGATGGTGGAGAGGTACTTCGGCGTGATGCAGAGCTCGTCGGCATATTCGGCCACGCTGACCTTCTTCTTCTGTCGGCGGTTGATGTTCTCGAGGAACTGCTGGAAGAGGACGTCCATGCGCGAGGAGTTCTCGGCGTACTGCTGACTGGCGTTCTTCCCGTCGTTGAGGAAGTGTTCGCAGATGCTCAGGAAGGCGGCGCGCAGGAGGCTCACAAGGATGTCTTGCTTGAAAGGGCTCTTCGACTTGCGGAAGAACTCGATGATGGCCTCGTCAATCTCGTTGTGTGGCGACGTTGGCTCCGGGCCGTCGATGATGTAGTAGTGGTTCTGGTAGAGCACATGGTTCCAGATGCCAGCCTGGCTCTGCAGGATGTTCTTCATCAGACGGTCGCTGACGCAGATGATGGTGCCGTCGAAATCGGGACTGATCATCACGTGCGTCAACATCACGTGGCTGTGGCAGATGAAGGTCTGGTTGGCGTGAAGTCTCACGGCCTCGTTGCCAACGTTGAACTGCGCCTCGCCGTGGCGGCACTGCAGCAGCACGTTGAACGTCATCTTGTAGGCTTGGAAGTCGGGCATGTCGCGCAGGTTGTCGGCCACGACAAGCTCGTCGTCGTTATAGATGATGCGCATGGGAATCAGCTCCTCGGGCATCGGCATGTTGAAGCCCACGTCAATCATTGTGGAAGAAGAATCGGTCGATTTCATAGTCTTTTACAGGAATTCTAAACACTTAACTCTAAACTCTAAACTCTAAACTTTAAACTCTAAACCCTTTCGGCGATGCAAATTTCGTTATTTTTGAGCAAAAAACAAGTACTTTTTGGTGAAATAAATGTTCTAATTTTCGCTTTGC
Organism: uncultured Prevotellaceae bacterium; assembly: GCA_946188345.1. Taxonomy (GTDB): domain Bacteria; phylum Bacteroidota; class Bacteroidia; order Bacteroidales; family Bacteroidaceae; genus Prevotella. Next base: position 20,218 of record CAMHUI010000008.1, read on the forward strand.
TTGAAAATAGAACATATAATTAGCCTTTTGTACTATCGTAAATTGAACATTTTTTGCCAATTTTGCAATCCGAATCATCTTTTTCCTTCATCCGAAGAGGAGGAAGAGGACAATTTTTGGAGAAAATAGCAAAACAAACATAAGAAAAAATGAACAGAAAAACTATCACCCTGTTGGCTGCCACCGTGCTGACGTTCAGCGCCTGCAGCCATGAGAAAGAACGTTCGGGAGAAATCCCTCCAGTGAAAATAAAGACACTGACCGTCGGAGCATCGTCCGCAGGAGCCCAGCTGCACTACAGCGGCACCATTGAGGAGGCCAGTGCCACGTCGCTGAGCTTCTCGACCGTGGGGACGCTGAAGAGCATCCATGTGAGCGAAGGACAGACGGTCAGCGCCGGCCAGCTCATCGCCACCGTCGACGATGCCACCCTGCGCCATGCTTACGAGGCCACGCTGGCCACCAAGGAGCAGGCGCTCGATGCGCAGGAGCGCATGCGCCAGCTGCACGACAACGGGTCGCTGCCCGAAATCAAATGGATAGAGATAGAGACGCAGGTGAAGCAGGCCCTCTCGTCGGAACAGATAGCCAAGAAAGCCCTCGACGACGCCCGTCTCTATGCACCCTTCGGCGGCTACGTGGCCGAACGGTCGGCAGAGGTAGGACAGAGCGTAGCTCCAGGTCTGCCCGTCGTGAAACTCGTCACCATCGGGCAGGTGAAGGTTTGTGTCAGCGTGCCCGAGCAGGAGATAGCCTCCATCCGCAGGGGCATGGAGCTCGACGTGACGGTGCCTGCCCTGGAAGGCCGTACCTTTCGCGCACGTGTAGTAGAGAAAGGAGTGAGCGCCGACCCCATCTCGCGCTCCTATGAGGTTAAAGCTCTGGTGCCCAATCCCCGTCACGATCTGTTGCCAGGTATGATGTGCGAGGTCAAGCTATCCCAGGCGCAGCCCCTCGCGCAGACCCATCAGGGGGAGGGGAGCGATGGCGCAGGTTCTTCGCAGGGGGCAGCATCGGGAAATCCCATGACGCTGCCCGCCGAGGTTATCCAGATTGATGCCGACAACAAGCCCTTCGTCTGGACCGTGGCCGACGGCAAGGCGCGTAGAACCTTCCTCACCCTGGGTGCCAACGCAGGCGACAATGTCGTCGTGACGACTGGACTCGAACCGGGCATGAAGGTCATCGTGGCAGGACAGCAGAAGGTTTCAACCGACATGAAAGTGGAAGAATGATGGAAACGAAGAAGCGAAGCAACATCGTAGAATGGGCCATGCGCTACCATCAGATTGTGCTGATGATAACGACCGTGCTGATTGTGTTCGGCATCGTGGGCCTGTATAAAATCAACAAGAATGAGTTTCCTCAGGTGACCATACGCCAAGGCGTCGTCGTGGCCGTCTACCCGGGCGTTTCGGCACTCGACATCGAGCAGCAGCTGACAAAGCCCCTCGAGGAGTACGTCTTCTCGTATAAGGAGGTGAACAAGCAGAAGACGCGGTCGTACAGTCGCAACAGCATCAGTATCGTACAGATAGAGCTGAACGACGACGTGCAGGACAAGGACGCCTTCTGGTCGAAGTTCAAGCATGGCGTGGCGGCCTTCAAGGCGTCGCTGCCCTCGGGTGTATTGGCCGTGCAGGTGAACGACGACTTCGGCGACTCCTCGGCCATGCTCATCACGATGGAGTCACCCGACAAGACCTACCGCGAGTTGTCAGGCTATATGGACGAGTTGCAGGACCGTCTGCGCACCATTGAAAGCGTGGGCCGCATGAGTGTCTTCGGCAAGCAGCAGGAGCAGATAGCCGTCTACGTAGACTACGACCGGCTGGCGCAATATGGCATCAGCGACAAGATGATAGCTATGACGCTGATGGGCAAGGACTTCACGACCACGGCCGGTACGCTGAAGAATGGCCGCTACGACTCGCCCATCTACGTGGCCCGGCCGCTGAACCTCGTGGCCGATGTCGAGGAAACCATCGTCTGGAGCGACCCTCGAGGCACCACGGTACGGCTGAAGGATGTGGCCACCGTGCGGCATGAGTACCCGAAACTGTCGTCGTATGTCACCAACAACGGCGTGAAGTGCCTGGTGCTCAGCGTGGAGATCAAGCCCGGCCGCAGCATCACCGACATGGGTGCCGAGGTATACAGACAGCTCGACAGCTTCGAACAGACGCTGCCGCAGAGCGTGAAGCTCTTCCGCATCACCGACCAGGCGAAGGTGGTCAAAGACTCCGTCGTAGACTTCCTCGAAGAACTGCTCATCGCCGTCATCGCCGTCATCATCGTCGTGCTGCTGCTCATGCCGATGCGTGTGGCCCTTGTGGCGGCGTCGACCATACCCATCTCCATCTTCATCTCGCTGGGGCTCTTCTTCACGTTCCATATAGAACTGAACACGGTCACACTGGCGGCACTCATCGTGACGCTGGGAATGATTGTCGACAACAGTATCGTCATCATCGACTCCTATATGGAGCTCATCGGCAACGGCATGGACCGACGGCAGGCCTCCGTGCAGGCTGCGACACACTTCTTCAAGTCCATTCTCACCGCCACGCTGGCCATCTCGATCACGTTCTTCCCCTTCCTCATCGTCACGAGCGGCAGCATCAACGATGCCTTGCAGTCGTTCCCTTGGGCGGTGAGCATCGTGCTCTTCGTGTCACTCATCGTGGCCGAACTCATCGTGCCCTACCTGCAATACCACTTCATAAAAGAACCCGCAGGGAAAGCCGCCGACGGAAAAAAGAAGTTCTCGTTCCTCGACACGATGCAGCAAGCCTACAACAGACTGGCCGACCGCTGTTTCAGCCATCCCCGCACAGTCATCGCCTGCGCCCTGGGTAGCGTCGTGCTGGCTGCCGTCATCATGGGGCTGCTGCCCCAGCGGCTCATGCCGCAGGCAGAACGCAACCAGTTTGCCGTGGAAATATATATGCCCACAGGCACCTCGCTCGACAAGACCGTAGCCTTGGCCGACTCGCTGGAGCACATCCTGAAGCAGGACCCGCGCATCGTCTCCATTGCCTCGTTTAAAGGACTCTCCTCGCCGCGCTTCCATGTGGTCTATGCGCCCCAGTTCGCAGGGCCCAACTATGCACAGTTTATCGTCAACACCGTCTCGAGCAAGGCCACCGTGGAACTGCTCGACGAGTATAAACCCAAGTACGAAGAAGCCTTCCCCGAGGCCTACGTCCGCTTCAAACAGCTCACCTACGGCTCAGAAGCCAACCCCGTGGAACTGCGTCTCACCGGCACCGACTGGCCAGTGCTCAAGGCAGCCACCGATTCCATGACGCAGGTCCTCCGCAACCAGCCCGACCTGAAGCTGGTGCGCAACGACATGCTCGAGCCGTTGCTCGCAACTGAGATACGGCTCAACGCCGAGCAGGCCGGACGCATGGGCATCTCGAATGCTACCACCGAACTGGCCATGATGATGCGATACAACGCCGACGGACTGCCTATTGCCACTGTCTGGCAAGATGACTATCCTGTCAATATCATGCTGAAGGGCACGAAGGCACAGATGAATTCCCGGCAGCAGCTCGGCGATGAGATGATAGCCGCCGAGGGAGGTCTGCGACAGGTGCCGCTTAGGCAGGTGGCTCAGGTCATGCCCGTCTGGCAGGATGGCCAGATAGGGCACCGCAACGGCCTGCGCACGACGACCATCATGGCCGAGGTGCGTGGAGGGAAAAACGTCACCAAGGTAAGCACCGACCTGCAGAAAAGGCTCGGCAACATACAACTTCCCGAGGGCATCACCATGGCCTGGGGCGGCGAGATAGCCGAAAATGCCGACAACATGCCGATGCTGGTCAACGCACTCATCATAGCGGTCGTCATCATCTTCTTCCTGCTCGTCTACCATTACAAGCGCATCTCCATGGCCCTGCTGCTCATGGCCAGCCTGCTGCTCTGCTTCTTTGGTACGGCCGTAGGCATTCTGGTTCAGGGAGAACTCACCATGACCTGCTTCCTCGGATTCATCTCGCTCATGGGCATCCTTGTGCGCAACGCCATTATCATGTACGACTATGCCGATGAGCTGCGGGCCCAGGGACAGGGTCGCGAAGCCATCATCCACGCTGCCAAACGACGTATGCGGCCCATCTTCCTTACCTCGGCAGCTGCCTCGATGGGCGTCCTGCCGATGGTCATCAAGGGAAGCCTCTTCTGGGGACCCATGGGCAACGTCATCTTCTTCGGAACACTCATCACGATGGTCTTCATCCTCACCGTCATGCCCGTGGCCTATATGATGGTGGGAACAACCCCGCAGGGGGAAAACAGAAAGGAATCGGCAATGAAACAGAAAACACTCATCCTCGTTATCGCCTTGGGCTGCAGTCAGTGGGCTTCAGCACAGCGGGTCCTCACACTCGACGATTGTCGCCGGATGGCCCTCGAGAACAATACAACCCTGCGCACTGCCCAGGGCAACCTGCGCTCGGCCGAGGAGCAGCGCAAGGAGGCCTTCACCAACTACTTCCCGCAACTCTCGGCCACGGGATTCGCTTTCAATGCGAACAAAGACATGGCCAAGATGGATGTCTCCACAGCCGACATGTTCTCCAGCGTGCCGCAAGAGATGCTGGCCGTAATACCGCAGGAGATGCTCGGGCTCATCCCCTCCAATTTCTCGATGGGGATGATGAAGAACGGCATCGTCGGCTCTGTATCGGCCGTGCAGCCCGTCTTCGCTGGTGGCCAGATAGTCAACGGCAACCGGCTGGCCAAGATTGGCGTAGAGGCCGGACAGCTGCAAGTGGAGAGGACCGAAAACGAAGTAACCCTGACCACTGAACAGTACTTCTGGCAGGTGGTGTCGCTCAAGGAGAAACTACGCACGCTCGATGCCGTCAGCGAGATGCTCCTTCGGTTGGAGAAAGACGTGCAGGGGGCCGTTGATGCCGGTCTTACCACGCGCAACGACCTGCTACAGGTGCAGCTGAAGGTAAACGAGATTGAGAGCAACCGGCTGTCAGCCGAGAACGGCCTGCGCCTCTGCCGGCAGCTTCTGGCACAGCATATCGGCTGCAATGGCGAGGACATCGACGTGGCTGCCGAGGTAAACCCCGATGTGGAGCTGCCCGCCGGCCTGAAGCAAGACCATCAGACCAGCCTTGCTGCCACGCCGGAGTACCAGCTGTTGCAGAAAAACGTCGACGCCAGCGAGCTGCAGCGGAAGATGGCCATCGGCAAGCAACTGCCCACGGTGGCCGTAGGAGCCGGATACACCTACAACGACCTCATGGACGAGGGCCGCGACTTCGGAATGATCTTTGCCACCGTCAGCGTGCCCATCAGCGGCTGGTGGGGCGGCTCGCATGCTATCCGCCGGCAGAAGATTGCCACCGAGAACGCCCGCGAACAGATGGAGTCCAACGCACAACTGCTCGTCATCGGCATGGACAATGCCTGGAACGAAGTGGAGACCAGCTACCGCCAGCTGGCCCTGGCACGCAAGGGCATCGAACAGGCAGACGAGAACCTGCGGCTGAACCGCAACTACTATCAGGCTGGGACAAGCACCATGAGCGACCTCTTGCAGGCACAACAGCAGTATCAGCTGACGCGCGACCAGATGACCGATGCCTACATCGCCTACCAGACTGCACTGACCAAGTACCGACAGGCCACGGCAACGAAATAGCAGAAAGCCCCGCTTACTCCGCTTGCCGAGGCCGGCATGCCCTGTGGCCCGGTAGAGATAACATAGTCTTCATCCGCTGAAGTCCCAGCCTTCAACGGATGAAGTCTTTGTTATCATCCACTGAAGGCCCCGGCCATCATTCGGAGGCTTGCCAACGAATGTGCATGAAATGGACGGACAAATGGCGTAGCTTGCGAAGTAGGCCGGGACACAAAGGGCGAAAAAAGTGGATGAAGAGTTGAAAAAACTGATGTTTTATTTAGGCAGACTGCGATATTTTCTGTAAATTTGCAGAGTCAAACGTAATTAATCATCATCAGATATGAACCTTACAGAACGATTTATCAATTACACGAAGTTCGACACGCAGTCTGCCGAAGACTCGCAGACCGTGCCCAGTACCTCCAAACAACTTATCTTTGCCGACTACCTGAAGAAGGAACTTGAGGCTGAAGGCTTCGACGACGTAGAGATGGACGACATGGGCTATATCTATGCCACGCTGCCCGCCAACACCAAGAAGGAGATTCCCACTATTGGCTTCATCTCCCATTACGACACGTCGCCCGACGCCAGCGGCGCCGACATTAAGGCCCGCATTGTCAGCAGCTACGAAGGCGGCGACATTGAACTCTCGCCCGGCATCGTCAGCTCGCCCGCAAAGTTCCCCGAGCTGCTTAGCCACGTGGGCGAGGACCTCATCGTCACTGACGGCACCACGCTGCTCGGTGCTGACGACAAGGCCGGCATCGCAGAAATCATTCAGGCCTTGTGCTATCTGCGCGACCACGACGAGATTAAGCACGGCGACATCCGCGTGGGCTTCAATCCCGACGAGGAGATAGGCATGGGCGCTCACCACTTCGACGTGGAGAAGTTTGGGTGCCAGTGGGCTTATACCATCGACGGCGGCGACCTCGGCGACCTGGAATACGAAAACTTCAACGCGGCAGGAGCCAAGGTGTTCATCAAAGGCGTCAGCGTGCATACAGGCTATGCCAAAGGCAAAATGGTGAATGCCAACCGGCTGGCCTGCGAGTTCAACAACATGATTCCAGAGACCGACATCCCCGAGACCACCGAGGGCTATGAAGGTTTCTACCACCTGCTGAGCATCGAGAGCCGCACCGAGGAGGCCAAGCTGTCGTATCTCATACGCGACCACGACCGGGAACGCTTCGAAGACCGCAAGCAGTTCATCGAAGACTGTGCCGTACAGATGAACCAGAAATACGGCGAGGGGACCGTGCGCGTAGAACTGCGCGACCAGTACTTCAACATGAAGGAGAAGATTGATCCCAACATGCACGTCATCGACATCGTGCTGCAGGCCATGCAGGAGAGCGGCGTTGCCCCGAAGGTGGAACCCATCCGCGGCGGTACCGACGGAGCACAGCTCTCGTTCCGAGGTCTGCCATGCCCGAACATCTTCGCAGGCGGAGTCAACTTCCACGGCCCCTTCGAGTTCGTCTCCATACAGGTTATGCAGAAAGCCGTCGACGTCATCGTGAAGATATGCGAGCTGACAGCCAGCTATAACGACTGACATCCTCGACAGTGCGACTTTTTTTGTCAGAGACACACAGCGTGCTTGAAAAAAGCCCTAAGTCTGTCTGTCTAAAAAAAAGTTCTTTAGTCATTCTGTCAAAAAAAATGTCCCCCTATCGGAAAGAGTAGAAAATGGATGCCCTGATCAAAGACTTGGCATTGATATTGGTCGTTGCCGGAATGGTGACGCTGATATTCAAGAAGCTCCGGCAGCCGCTGGTGCTGGGGTATATCGTAGCAGGTTTCCTCGTCTCGCCCCACATGCCCTATCTGGCATCCGTCGTCGACAAGGAGAACATACAGACGTGGGCCGATATCGGCGTGATGTTTCTGCTATTCTCGCTGGGCCTCGACTTCTCGTTCAAGAAGATTCTGAAGATGGGCCTCTCGCCCGTCATAGCAGCCCTGAGCATCGTTTTCTCGATGATGATGCTCGGCATCGTTGTGGGCCACGCCTTCGGCTGGTCGCAGATGAACTGCATCTTCCTAGGCGGTATGCTCGCCATGTCGTCGACGACGATTATCTATAAGGCCTTCGACGATATGGGGCTGCGCCAGCAGCGCTTCGCCTCGCTGGTGATGAGTGTGCTGATATTGGAGGACGTGCTGGCCATTGTGATGATGGTGATGCTCTCGACCATCGCCAGCGGTAAGGACCCCGACGGCTCGCAGCTGCTGGGACAGGTGGCGCGACTGGTCGTCATCCTTGTGCTCTGGTTTGTCGTCGGCATCTTCCTCATACCACTGTTCCTCCGCAAGACGCGCAAGCTGATGACCGAGGAGACACTTGTCATCGTTGCCCTGGGGCTCTGTTGCCTGATGGCAGTCATCGCCACCAGTGCGGGATTCAGCTCAGCCTTCGGAGCCTTCGTGATGGGTAGCATCCTGGCCGAAACCATCGAAGCCGACAAGATTATCAAAGTAGTAGAGCCCGTGAAGAACCTCTTCGGCGCCGTGTTCTTCGTGTCTGTCGGTATGCTGGTCGACCCGCAGGTTCTGGCCTCGCAGTGGCTACCCATTGTGGTACTCACGATGACTATCCTGTTTGGTCAGGCCGTCTTTGGCTCATTCGGCTATCTGTTGAGCGGACAGCCCCTAAAGACCGCCATGCGCTGTGGTTTCTCTATGGCACAGATTGGCGAGTTTGCCTTCATCATCGCCTCGCTGGGCCTGTCGCTGGGAGTTATAGGCGACTTCCTCTATCCCGTTGTCGTAGCCGTGTCAGTAGTGACGACCTTCCTCACACCCTATATGATACGGGCCGCTGAGCCAGCATACCAAGTCCTTGAGCACCGCCTGCCCAAAAAGTGGATTCGCCGTCTGAACCGCCTCTCGGCAGCCCGCCAGACGAGTGAGGCTGAGCAGAGCAACTGGCGAAGGCTCCTTACCCAGATGGCACTCTATACCTTTATCTATAGCATCCTCTCGGCTGCTGTCATCACCCTGATGTTCCGCTTCGTGTTGCCCTTCACTCGCAACCTGCATCCCACGTGGGAGTTCCACTGGTATGCCAACGCCTTCACGGGACTGCTGACACTGCTCTTCATTTCGCCCTTCCTCAGAGCCATGATTATGAAGAAGAACCACAGCGAGGAGTTCAAGGCCCTCTGGACAGAGCAACGCATCAACCGCCTGCCCCTCGTGTTCACCATCCTCGTGCGCATCGTCATAGCCATGGCCTTCGTCTTCTATGTGGTGAACTACCTGAGCCGCTTCCGCAATGCCCTCATCGTGTGCATAGCCCTGGTGCTCATCCTGGTTATGATTCTGTCGCGCGGCATCAAGCGGCGCAGCATCAGGCTTGAGCGAATGTTCGTTGAGAACCTCCGTTCCCGCGAGATAGCCGCACAGGTCAGCGGCCGTAAGCGCCCCCTGTTTGAGGGACGCCTGTCAGACCGCGACATCCATATCACCGACTTCGATGTGCCAGAAGACTCCACCTGGGCAGGAAAGACGCTCAACAGCCTGCAGTTCCGCCAGCGTTTCGGAGTTCATGTGAGCAGCATCCTGCGTGGCCGTCAGCGCATCAATATCCCCGGCGGACAGACTGTGCTCTTCCCCGGCGACAGAATACAAGTCATTGGTACCGACGAGCAGCTGCGACAATTCGGACAGTCGCTGAGAGGCGAACTCATCGAGGAAGACCCCGAGATTGAGAAACGCGAGATGCACCTGAGACAGATTGTCCTTTCTGCCGACTCACCCTTCGTGGGGAAGACGCTGCGCGAGAGTGGCATCCGCGAATACTATGGATGCCTCGTCGTCGGCGTGGAAGAGGGCCAGCAAGACCTTACCGCCATCGACCCCAACCATCGCTTCGAACCAGCCGACATTCTGTGGGTCGTGGGAGAAGCCGAACAGATAAACAGATTGACAACTTTACCCCCCAAACAATAACTCACCGATATGAGTAGCATTACAAAAATCGTCCTCACAGGAGGACCCTGCGCCGGAAAAACAACGGCATTAGTCAAAGTCATCGAGCACTTCTCCAGCCTCGGCTTCAAAGTGTTCACCCTGCCTGAAGTACCCACCATGTTTACCCAGGCAGGCATGGACTATCTCACCAAGAACAAGTCCTTCTTCTACGAGGGTGAGAAAGCCACCCTGGAACTTCAGATGGCCCTCGAAGACAAGTTCCTGAGAATGGCTGAAGCCTACAACCAGCCCTGTCTCATCGTGTGCGACCGCGGCACGCTCGATATCTCTGCCTATATGACCCCGACCATGTGGGAAGACATCACGCGCGCTGTTGGAACAAACACTGCCGAACTGCGTGGGCGCTATGATGCCGTGCTACATCTCGTCTCCGCTGCCGACGGAGCAGAGCAGTTTTATACAACAACCAACAATGCCTCGCGTAACGAGCCCGCCGATGAGGCCGGACTCCAGATTGCTCGAATGCTCGACAAGAAAGTCATTGAGGCATGGACTGGGCATCCACACCTGCGCGTCATCAACAACCACGACGACTTCGAGGCAAAGCTCAACCGCGTGCTGAAGGAAATCAGCAACGTGCTGGCCCTGCCGCAGCCCATCGAGGAAGAGCGGAAATACATCGTGCGCATCGTAGGGCAGCTTCCCGAGAGCACCGAGAGCCAGATTACCCAGACTTATCTCGTGGCCGACCCCGACAGCGAAGTGCGCCTGCGCAGACGTATCTGGGGCGGCAAGCCCGTTTACGTGCTCAACTCAAAGAAACGCGTCTCACCCCATGAACTCATCGAGACTGAACAACAAATCAACTCCAACCTCTACCAGACCATGCTCCAGCAGGCTGACCCATACAGGCAGACTATTGAGAAGCTGCGCCGGAGCTTCATCTGGAAAGGCCAGTACTTCGAACTTGACGAATATAGGCTGCCGACACCCGGCCTGCTCATCCTCGAAACCAAGGGCATCACGCAAGACGAGACCGTGAAACTGCCGCCATTCCTCGAAATCGTAGAAGACATCACCGGGCGCAAGGAATACTACAATTACAACCTTGCCAAGACAAGATAAAACAAAAAGAAGAACGCGTCATGGTGGCGCGTTCTTCTTTTTTTACATGGTTTCTCAGTTTTCCTAATCCACCGCCTTTTATCTGACGACAACCTTTCGTGTGATGACAGTGCCGTCGGGCCGAGTCGTGCGCACGATGTTCAGGCCAGGTTGCGGGCCATCAAGAAGAAGACCGTCGGGTGAATAGTAGCGGTCGACTGTTCGGTTGCCCGTCTGTCCGTCAGTCGGTCTGAGCGTCTGATCGATGCCGTTATAGTCGTTGGGGTCGAAGTTCCTGTCGATACCTGACAGCCACTGGGCATAAGTAGTGAGCTGGTTGGGTTTCAGGATGGTCGGACGTGTCATCAAGTAGGTGCGCTTGCCTCCGTCGGGATAGCGACCGACGCTCTCTTCACCGCTATGGACGGAATAGTCGAGCCGGTCGCTCCATGAGTCATCGACTGCCGTCAGGAGAACGCACTGGCCGTCGTCGTTGCCCAGCTTAAAGGGTGCGTGTAGCTGAGTGACAGGGTCAAGGCGGTCGGCCCAAATGACGAAGTGACCGTGGGCTGGTATGAGCGTGCTGCAGACATCATCGGTAATCTGCCACTTGTGGGGCTCTTGCGGGTCGTCGGAGAGATACATTCCCCGGATGTCCACAGACTCAGCGGTCGTGTTATAGAGCTCAATCCAGTCGTTGCGCTTGTTGTAGTCGTTGGCAAAGATGGTATTGGCGGCACTGACCTCGTTGACAACAACGGGGGTAGCCCCGGCAGTGATGAGGTATTGGCTCTTGATAGGCCGGAAGACAGCCGTGAGCTGGCAGTCGTTGTCTTCGTCGAGATGCAGGATGCGTTCCTCGGTGACGCTGGTGGCACTGGCCTGCTCAATGGCAATAGATGCCTCCCAAAGTATATCTGTGGAGGAGATTTTGTTGTTGTGCACTTCAACGGCAATGACGTTCTTGCCTCTGCGGAAAAGATTGGCTGGCAGTGTTTCGGTGCCGGTGTCGGGATTGGCAGGGGCATACGTTGTAGCAAAGGTGTTGTAGGTGGCTTCACCTTCGGGCATCAGATGGCGTGTTGCTTCGACACCATTGACGTAGACGATGAAACCGTCGTCTGCTGTCCAGTCGAGGGTCACGACATCCTCTTCTGTAGGAGCCTTGGTGAGCGTGACGGCCTTGCGGAAGTAGTAAGTTGGCAGGTTGTGGGCCGTCTCTGTGGCAACCCCATCCTTGCCATAGCCGATGGGCGCAGTGCCGGTCGGCCAGTCGTTGCTGTTGAAGTTGACAGCGCGCCAATTCGTGTCGTCGAGGCCGCCCTGGTCGTAGTAGCTCCACTCGTCGCCTTTGCTGATAAGGGTCGTAGAGGTCTTGCTGATGTTTTTCCATCCTGCAAAGTCGTAACCTGCGGGTGCGGAGGCTTCGAGGGTAACCGGTGCAAACAGCGTACCGTCGAATTTGGCCAAGGGCACTTGCTGACCGTTGACAAGGATTTGTGCCTCGGGAATGTTTGCCTTGAGGCTGACGTTCATTCCTTCGCCAAGATTCATATATTGCTGGAGTGTGCGTATGCGCTGGCGTCGCTGGTCGCCACCGGTCATGTTGGGGACGAGCTCGTTGTAGGATGACCAGGGCTGCTTGCCTTCCATGGCGAGGGCGGGCTCGAAGAGCTGAGCGAGGCTGTCGGCCACGGCCTTGGAACGCTCAGGGGTAAAGACGCTGCCGCCCATGAGACAGTAGGCATCGACAAACTGCCGGCGGAAGCTGTCGTTGCGGACGCTGTTCTTGAAGATGCGGATGAGGTCGTTGGCATTGCTCTGCATAAGAGTGCCGAGACCGGAAGCGTTGCTGAATCCCCAGTCTACGTCGAAGAGCACCATGTGGAACCGTCCGTCGTCGCGGCTTCGGAAGCCCTTGGAGTTGTTGCTGTTGCAGATCCAGTCGGACGAGCCGATGTAGGTGATGGCTGCCATATAGTTGGCAAACTCGTCGATATCGACCAAGTCTCGCAGTTGGGCGTATATGGCAGGATCTTCAGCCTGGGCCGCGAGGTCGACCCACTGACGGAAAGACTGCTGGTCGCCTGCTTTCTGGAAGTATCCGTTGGAGTATTCGAAGGCATCGAGGTTGTCTTTGTCGTAGCCGTAGTTGGCTGTGGCATAGAACTTGTTGGCAGGGTCGCGGAGGTTGAGCATACCGATGTATTCGCCATTGAAGAATACATGGGTAGGCTGCAGTTCCTGGCAGTCGACGTAGATGCCGCTGGTGGATAGGGTCTGCTGGATGATGGCATCCTTGATTCGTCCATGGGCCTGAGAGTCGTTATCGTTGCCGCCGTTGCGGACAAGAATCTGCTTGTATTTGTTAAAGGGCTTGGTGGTGAAGAAGGGCTGGTCGAAGGTCTTCCGTCCTTCGTAGAGGTTGCGTGCCTTGAGCTTGAAGGAGCTGGGAGCATAGAGTCGGCTCCATCCGCCGGCTATACTGAACTCGGCTTCCTGATTTACCACCATACGGTTATCGGCAGAGATGAGTTCTACGTTGACAGGCCGCTCCCAGTCCATATTGAGGTTGTTGCGCACGCTGTTGTTGCCGTGTCCGGTGACACCATTGACTCCCTGGCAGTAGACGCCGATGTAGTCGTCGTAGAGATTGCGCGGGTCTGTGGAGATAGCGATGACGGGCAGGTAGTAGTCGCGGTCGCGCTGGATGTAGCTTCGTGTGACGACCTCGCTGGGGAGCATGCCTTTCTGGAAGAGTCTGAGGCGGAGGGTCGTAGTAGCGTCGATGGTGAAGTCTCCATTTCGGCTTGCTGTGCTGCTGGCCACGGGTGTAGTGCCGTCAAGGGTATAGCGGAGCACAGCTCCCTGAGGCACGTCGACGTGGATGGTGAAGGGTGTGTCGAAGAGTCGTGAGTCGGTGTCTACCTGCGGCGCATCGAGTCGGCTGGCGGAAAACTCGCTGTCGGCGTTCGAGGCTCCTGGCGTAGGCGTTCCCGTGAACTGCCATTGGTCGGAGTCCTCGCTCACTCGGGCATAGGAACAACGGGGGACGGCTTCGGGGTAGGTGAGGGTGATGAAGGGTTCGCCATAGCTGTCGGAGATGTAGAGTGTGCCTCCCTCCTCGTTAAGTTGGAAGGGAATCTGCTTGTTGGCAGTGTCGCCATACGTGCCTTGCGAGGAATGATGGTCGAAGTAGAAGACGGCATACTCATGTGGGCCGATAGTGCCGTAGGTCCATGGTATCATATGTTTCGTCAGGTCGTCGGGATCATCGGAGAAATGGATGCCGCCGAGGTTGACTGTCTTGTCGGTTGTGTTGCGCAGCTCGACCCATGCTCCGTAGTTGTAGGAGTGGTCGATAAACTGGTCGATGTTGCCCACCTGCACTTCGTTGGCTACGAGGGCATCGGCCGGGTCGATGTCGTCGTAGTCATCGTACATGCCAGGTGTGACGGTGAAGGCACAGTCGTGGAACTTTCCGCCGAAGTTCTGTTGCTGGTAGGTGGCGATGACGTTCTTCCCTTCGTTGAGAAAGCGCGAGGGGACCTGTATCTCGATGAACTCCTTGCCTGTGGTCCAGTCTTCGCCCTGTGCGAGAAGGTGGCCGTTGACATAGATTTTGTAGGAGTCGTCGTGGCAGAGTTTCAGGGTATATCCAGCGGTGCGCTCAACCTTGTCGAGGTTGAACTCGCGACGAATCCAGTAGTTATTGTAGTCGCCTCCCTGCCAAATGGTCATCACCTCGGGGATGAATCCGTCGCTGCCAATGGGCATAAGGGTGTTTTCCCATGAGGAGGCATCGAAGTCGGGCTTTGTCCATGCAAGAGTCTCATTGGCTCCGGTAATCTTGGGATCGTTGGTACGTAATCCGTCAGGGGCATAGTAGCTCTGGATGAAGAAGACGGTGCCCTGCCAGATGTCGCGGTTGGCGTTGCTGACATCGCGAAGAGATATATCGGATATCTGCACCTCGGAGCCAGCCTCGTTGTTGCCGAAGAGGAAAGAAAGCTTGGTGTCATAGATATCGGTTCCCGTTATGCCCTTGATGACGACGGCAGCGCTATTGGTCGCTGTGGGGATGGTGACACTGGCGGTGCCTGCTATGAAGTTGTCGTCTTCACACTCGCCTATCAGTACGGTGGCCTTTGGAATTCTTCCCTTGGTTACTGTCAGGATAAGGCGCAACTGGTAGGTATGGTCGGCATAAAGGTTGATGGGCGTTTTCAGCTGCACCTGAGCTTCAGCAATGTCGTTGGTGGCTTGTGGCAGGCTGACGGTGTAGATGTCGCCGGCTTCGGTCTGGCAGAGCTGTGGCCAGCTGCCGTCGTAATGTCGGCCGGGGTTATAGAAGGTCTTGGCTGTCCATGGATGGTTGTAGCCGAAGTCAAGGCTCTGGGCCGTGGCTCCGAGGGTTGTTGCCAGCAGAATGAAGGAAAGTATTTTTCTTAAGTTCATGAGGTGGTAAAGTTAGAAGTTGGTATTTATTGGTCTGGGTTCTCGACGTATCCCTGGTATTCGGTCGGCAGCCCGGACATGATAATCTGATAGGAGGACTCTTCCAGATGGCGTATGTTGTCGTTTCCTTGAGCGACGGGATGTAGTGGGGCGTGGATGGTCAGGGAGAGCGGATGGCGGAACACCCAATAGAGGTCGCGTATTCGGGGCTTGACATTGAAGGAACCGTTGATGGTCAGTGGTACGACGGGCAGTTGCAACTCGTCGGCGAGCATGAATGCTCCGCGGCGGAACTTACCCATGTGGCCGGTGAAGGTTCGTGAGCCTTCGGGAAAGACAACGAGCGACATGCCGCCCGAAAGGGTTTCCCTGGCTTGCTCGTAGGACTGTCGTATCTTGCTCGGGTTGTTGCGGTCGACGAAGATGTGGTGGGCAGCCTCGCAGGCTCGTCCAACCAGGGGCATGCGGCGTAGGCCCTGCTTCATCATCCACTTGAAGTTGCGGCCAAGGAAACCATAGATGAGGAAGATGTCGAATGAACCTTGATGGTTGGCCACGAAGACGTACGACTGGCCTTCGCTAAGGTTCTCCCGGCCTTCTACATGGACGGGTAGCAGCAGGATGCGCACGATGAACTGCGACCAAAGACGGCCCGGGTAGTAGCCCCAGAAGTGTCCGTCGCCAAGGGTGCAGCCAATGATGGTGACGACGCCCGTGATGATGGTTGCAATCAGGATGAGCGGGGCGGCAATCAGCAACTGGTAGGTTCGGTAGAGCAGGGTCTTAAGCATATTGTTGATGGTGTCTTATTTCTTCAGGGTGATGACGATGATCTCGGGCGGCATGTTAAATCGGAAGGGTAGGAGCCCTCCTAAGCCCGTGGTGACGACGAGGCGCTGATGCCCCTGAGTGTATAGTCCGCTGTCTTCGGTATAGCGGCTCTTCGAGAGGCGCAGGTCGAAGAACGACATCTGTCCACCATGGGTGTGGCCGCTGAGGGTCAGTTGGACGTCGGTCTTGCCGACGATGTCTTCCTGCCAGGCCTTGGGATTGTGTTGCAGCATGATGGTGAAGGCCTTGGGCGGGATGCCGTCGAGCGTCTGCGGTATGTCAGCCATCGAGGGGCGGTAAGGCCGGTCGCTGAAGTTTTCCGAACCGGCCATGTAGATGGTGCTGCTGCCACGGCTGATGGGCACGTGGCTGTTCATCAGTACCTGCCAGCCGGCCTGACGCTCGCGGTTAATAGTCTCGCGTTCGTTGGCCTGACGTATGGCCTCGTCTTTCTCGCAGGAGTAGTAGCTGTAGTCGTGGTTGCCCAGCACGGAGAATACTCCGTCACGGGCAGAGATGGAGCGCAGCAGGGTGGTGTAGGGGTATAGCTCGTCGGGGTCGGTATTCTGCAGGTCTCCCAGGAAGCAGACGGCGTCTGGCTGTTGCAGGTTGACGGTGTCAATGATTCGTTCGACGAAGGATTGTCGTTGGGAACCCAGGTGCAGGTCTGAGCATACCACGATGCGGTAGCCATCGAAGGCTTCCGGCAGGTCGGCAAAGGTCATTTCCATCTGTTGCACGTGCAGTTTCCTCGGTCCGATGGTGTTGCCATAAATAAATATGTATAGGCAGCAGCAGGCCAGCAGCAGTCCTATGGGCCTTCCCCAGTTGCGGCGTCTGCGACTCAGCGGACGGAACAGTCTGCCGAGGGCAGTACAGAGACGCAGGGCAAAGCGGGGGATGAAGTATAGTCCGAGCACCCAGATATAGAGGTCGAGCCAGATGCGCTCGTGCGGGATAAAGCCGTTGGTGCAGGCCAATAGAATCGTTGCCACTGCCATCAGCAGTGAGGGAATCCAGCGCAGTAAACGTTGTCCGACGCCTTTCTTATTCTTGCGTCGGGAGTTGCACCATGCCCTGTAGATGTCGGGCAGCAGGATAAGCAACAGGAGAAATATGACGATACGTTGAATCAAATCTCTAAACTCTAAACTCTAAACTCTAAACCCTAAACTCTAAACTCTAAACCCTAAACTCTAAACCCTAAACCCAAGCTCCTCTCCGTGGTAGTCGGCATCGAAGGGCTGCTGACGGTGGTGGTCGTAGATAAGTTGGCCGTTGCAGAATGTCTGTTCTATGCGCCACTGGAAGGTATGTCCTTCGAGCGGGCTCCATCCGCATCGACTCTGAATGTCGTCGGTGGAGAGCGTCCAAGGGGTTTGTGGCCGGACTACAACGAGGTCGGCCTTGTAGCCTTGCCGGATGAATCCGCGCTGCCTGATGCCGAAGAGGCGGGCCGGGTTGTGACTCATCAACTCGGCAAGGCGCTCTATGGTGAGCACGCCTTCATCGACGAGGCCGAGCATGGCAGGCAGCGAGAACTGCACCATGGGCATGCCCGATGCGGCCTTGCGGCAGCCGCCCTCTTTCTCGCTGAGCAGGTGAGGGGCATGGTCGGTGCCGATGGTCGTTATCTGTCCGTTGTTGAGTGCTTCGCGCAAGGCCTTGCGGTCGATGGGCGACTTCACTGACGGGTTGCACTTGATGCGCGAGCCCAGCGTGTCGTAGTCGCGGTTGGTGAAGAGCAGATGGGCCACGACGGCTTCAGCGGTGATGAGACGTGACTGTCCGAAGAACTCCAGCTCGCGAGCTGTCGAGACGTGGGCTATGTGCAGTTGCGTGCCGTAGGTCATGGCCAGCGACGTGGCCAGGCGTGTGCTGTTGTAGCAGGCTTCTTCGCTTCGGATGAGCTGATGGAGGAAGATGGGAGGGTCGTCGCCGTAGGATGTCTGCGCCTTTGCCATGTTGCGGTTGATGATGCCGGTGTCTTCGCAGTGTGCCATCACGGGCAGTTGCAGCTCAGCCGCAGTCTGGAAGATGTTCTTCAGGGTCTCCATGCGGTCGACAAGCATATTTCCTGTCGAGGAACCCATGAAGAGCTTAATGCCAGGAATGTGGCTGCGGTCTATGTCTTTGAACGTTTTGACGTTATCGTTGGTGGCACCGTAGAAGAAGGCATAGTTTACGTGGCTTTCCTGCGCGGCAAGCTGATATTTCTCTTCGAGTGCTTCAGGCGTAGTGGTCTGCGGATTGGTGTTTGGCATTTCCAAATACGAAGTCACACCGCCATATGCGGCGGCGCGGCTCTCTGTCTCGATGCAGGCCTTATGGGTAAGGCCGGGCTCGCGGAAGTGGACGTGGGTGTCGATGATGCCTGGCAGGATGTAGCAGCCGGTGGCATCGATGACGGTAGCCTCGGAAACGTCGGAGTCGGGGCTGCCGATAAGGTCGTCTTCTATGATGATGTCGCCACTGACGGTGTGGCCTTCATTAACGATTTTTCCGCCACGTATCAGTGTTCTCATTTCATGGGTTGGGGTTGTGCCAGTTCGTTGGGTGTAGGCGCTTCGGGTTGCGACTCTGTGGGAGCTGGCTCCTTTGGCGTGGCCATGCCGTTCATAATCTTCTGGTTCTCCTGGGCCTTTTCGTAGTAGTCTTTGACGTAGGGGTCGGCCTTGAAGTTGTCGGTGGCCTTGCTCATGATGTATTCTACCCACGGTGTGAGCTGTGGATACTGCATGTTCATGGTCATCAGGAAGAAGATGCTTGTGCCGAGCACGTTGTCGAAGTTGCTTGTAATGAAATTGGTGAGCAGGCTGTCTTCCTGCTGTGCCAGCCGGTTCTCGTCGGCAGCGAGGTTGATGTAGATAAGGTCCATGTTGCTGCCGTCCATGATGGCCTGGTCGTGGCGGTGGACAAGCTCGCTGCGCATGTTCTGTATCTGGTTGTACTGGCTGCGGAAGCTGGCAAGCGAGTCGTTCAGTGGCGTACCCGTTGCGGTCTGCTGGGCCAGATCAAGGTTGACGTGGATTTCTCCGTCTTCAAGGATGAGGGGGATGAGCTGCTGGTCGTCCATGAAGATGTGGGCCATGGCTACCTGTTCAAAGGGGCCGCTGAAGTGGAACTGTCCGTGGATGACCTCGCATGAGTCGATGGCCTTGAGTTCGTTGTCTTGCAGGATGTCAAGGTAAAGCTTGTGGCCGTCGAGGGCTGTGATGCTCGACTGGCCTTGGATGTTATATTTGCTTCCGCATGCCGTCAGCATGAGGAGGGTTGCCACGAAGGTGTAGAATTGTTTCATATCGATAGTCTTCTATTCGTTTAACCTTGCAAAGATAAGAAAAAAGATTATTGCTTGCAGGTTTCAGCGGGTTGGTTTAATGCAATTTAAGTCAAAAGGGCAGTGTTTTATGTTTTTTTGTCTTTTTCCAGTTCAGAAGCGATGCGCAGCGTTGTGTATAGCTGTATGAGCGCGGCGCTGAGCAGCAGCAGTACCCATTTGTTGTATAGGTAGTTGACGTAGGCCACATGCCTTCCCTCGAAGAGTGGGGCAGTGAGTTGGTAGGTGTCGTTGACCATGAGCATGCCAGCCACGACGAATAGCAGCCCTGCGAGAGCCTGGATGCGTTTGAGGCGTCTGACAACGATGTTTCTTCCCTGATAGGTCTGCATGGCTCCGATAGTGGCGAAGGCGATGGCCCCGGCCAGATAGAGCCAGCAGGAGATGCCTCTCCACTGCCAAGTGACGATATAGAGGATTGCGCCTGCGGCCATGAGGATGGCTCCGGCAGCCAGTGTGATGCTTTGAAGTGTCGTGAGTTGTTTCATAGCGTTTTTGTTATTCGTCGTCGCTGAGCACGAATACGTCTTCGTCGTCAGCCTTCATGAAATAGCGTTCCCTGGCCACTCGCTCATAGGCTTTGGGGTTGCGTTTCAGGTTGTCCAGCAGGACGCTGTCGGCAGCGTTCTGCCGGGCATACTCCTGATATTCTTCCGTTAGTGCATCAATCTCTCCTTGCAGCTGCACGCGCCGGCGCCAGCTGTTCTCGTCGAGCAGGCTGACCCACAGCACGCCGACGATGACGACAATCAGGTATTTATATCGGCCCAAAACGCGCATGAGCCCATTGAAAAACTTTTTCATAGCTTGGGAGTTTTAGAGTTCGTGAGCTTAGTGGCAAGACTCGACTGCAAAGGTAATAAAAAGTAGATAAGTAAAAAAGCAAAACCGAAAAAACGGTCTGCAGTTTATGTTTTTTTATCTTTTAGGAGGTTGTCGTCTTGTGCTTCCTTCCGCCGAGGGGGGCAGTCGGCTGAGGGACAGCCGATGTCAGTGAAACTTAAAAAAGATAAAAAAGAATAGTCTTTCTTTGTTTTTTCGTCGGCTATGTCGTATCTTTGCAGAAAGAAATGGGTTTCGGGTTGACGCCCGGCTTTTAACTCATGATTCCTAACTCCTAACGCTTACACATGGAATATATCGTATCAGCCCGCAAGTACCGTCCGATGACCTTCGACAGTGTCGTCGGCCAGTCGGCCCTCACCACGACGCTGAAGAACGCCGTCAAGAGCGGCAAGCTGGCCCATGCCTATCTGTTCTGCGGTCCGCGCGGTGTGGGTAAGACCACTTGCGCCCGCATCTTTGCCAAGGCCATCAACTGCCTGACGCCCACCGACGACGGCGAGGCCTGCAACCACTGCGAGTCGTGCCAGGCTTTCAACGAGCAGCGCTCGTTCAATATCTTCGAGCTCGACGCCGCCTCGAACAACTCAGTTGAGAACATCAAGGCCCTCATGGACCAGACGCGCATACCGCCTCAGGTGGGCAAGTATAAGGTGTTCATCATCGACGAGGTGCACATGCTCTCCCAGGCTGCCTTCAACGCTTTCCTGAAGACCCTCGAAGAGCCGCCCTCACACGTCATCTTCATCCTTGCCACAACCGAGAAGCACAAGATACTGCCCACCATCATTTCGCGATGCCAGATCTACGACTTCGAGCGCATGACCGTGCAGAACACCATCGAGCACCTGAAGATGGTGGCCCAGAAGGAAGGCATCCAGTATGAAGAGCAAGCCCTGGCCCTCATTGCCGAGAAGGCCGACGGCGGCATGCGCGATGCCCTCAGCATGTTCGACCAGGCTGCATCGTTCTGTCAGGGCGACATTACCTACCAGAAGGTCATCGAAGACCTCAACGTGGTCGATGCCGACAACTACTTCTCGATGGTAGACCTGGCCTTGGAGAACAAGGTCAGCGACCTGATGGTGCTGCTCAACCAGCTCATCGGCCGTGGCTTCGACGGAGGCAACATCGTGCTTGGGCTGGCCAGCCACGTGCGCAACGTGCTCATGGCCAAAGACCCGCAGACACTGCCCCTGCTTGAGGTCAGCGAGAAGCAGCGCGAGCGCTATCAGCAGCAGGCACAGCGCTGCCCGGTGAAGTTCCTCTATCAGGCGCTGAAGATTATGAACCAGTGCGACGTGAACTACCGGGCATCCAACAACAAGCGGCTGCTTGTGGAGCTCACCCTCATCCAGGTGGCTCAGGTGACGCAGCCTGCCGACGACGTGCCTGGCGCGGGGCGTAGCCCTAAGCGACTGAAATCCCTGTTCCACAAACAAATGAACGCTCGGCCCAACGGTGCTCAGCAGGTGGCACAAACCGAGCGAAAGGAAGAAACCCCGAAAGTCAGTCCGAATCCCGCCTCTGAACCTACCTCCCAGGAGAGGAAAGAGCCGGCAGCAGCACCGCAGCCGGCCGGCACCTCCATCCCGAAGGGAGGCCAAAGGGGCATGCTGACTTCCCTTTCCCGCATCACATCCTCTTTTGCCAACCTTCGCCGCGGCCCAGAGCGACCAGCCTATCAGAAAGATCCTGTCGTAGAAAACAAAGATGAGCACGCGCAGTTTACCCCGGAAGAGCTGCTGCAGCACTGGCGCCTGATGTGCAACAGGATGATGGAGATTCCGGCCATGAGAGCCATTGCCCAGCGACTCAAGAACATGACTCCCGTCATCACAGAGCATCCCAACATCGAGCTCCTCATCGAGAACCCCATGCTCTTCAACGAGGTGGTGGCCATCAAGGGGCGTATCCGAGCCACCATGGCCAAGGAACTGCACAATGGCAATATAGACTTCCAGCTGCGACTGGCCAAGCCTGAAGAGATAAAGCCTCTGCCAACCAAGCCGGAACTGTTTATCAAGCTACGCAACAGCAACAAAGCCATAGAGCTGCTGACCAATGCCTTTGAGCTGGAACTGTCCTAATAATTAGTAATTAGTAATTAGTAATTAGTAATGAGTAATTATGATTACTTCATAGAGTTGGGAGGATGATTGTCGGTTTGCGTTGCGGCAAAACTTTTTACTTTTCTTTTTTCGTTTTTTCACTTATCCATGAAGCTTCTCTGTCTGAAAGGTGGGCTGGGCAACCAGCTGTTTGAATACTGTCGCTACCAGCAGCTGCGGGCTGCCGGGATGCGGGTGTTCATGCACTACGACCGCCAGCAACTCAATATGCACGGCGGAACGCTGCTCAGCGAGTGCTTCGACGTGGTGATGCCTCCCGTCAGCCTGCCCGTGATGGCGCTGACGCTCTTGCTAAAGGGCATCAGAAGAACGGGACTCTTTCCCCGCCTCTTCGACGATGAAGACCCAGCCTGCCTCCTCATCGACGACTACTGTCAGGACCGCCGATATATCACGGATGCCGCCTCGGTGCTGCCCTTCCGCAGCGACGTGCGCCGCTGGGTCGGCAGGGGGTGGCTGGAGAAGATTGAGCAGTCGCCCTGCAGCGTTGCCGTGCATGTGCGAAGGGGCGACTATCTGCATCCTGCCAACATCACGAACTTCGGCACCTGTCCCGAAGCCTATTACCGCAAAGCCATCGACACCCTGCGGCAGCAGGCACCCGAGGCCGAGCTGTTCTTCTTCTCAGATGACATCGCCTGGACGCGCGAACACCTCGCTTTCGACGGGGCCCATTACGTAGAACACGACAACGGCCAGCCCGACTGGGCCGACCTATACCTGATGACCCGCTGTCGGCACCACATCATCGCCAACTCCACCTTCAGCTTCTGGGGCGCCTACCTTGCACCCCACGAAGGAGCCAGAAACTTCTATCCGGCCCAATGGTATGCCAACACCCAATGGACCGCACCCGACATCTTCCCCGACGAATGGGTGAAAGTGAATTGTTAAAATTTTTGATTTTTCTTTACAAAACACCGTTCACAACGCTTCTGAAGTGTTCAATGCATGGGAAAAGTCGCATTTTTCGGGCTTTTTCTATCTGCTTGATTTCCATAGTCTTATAAGAATACTCTTCCGGTGACCTTACCGGAGGCATAGACTTTTGGTACAAAAGTCTTAACGATTTCTATCGATTCATCATGCGAAATCTTAGAAATCGTTTCATGAATTGGTACAAAAGTCACTGCGATTTGCCACAAATCTTCGGAAGATATTTAATTTTTGGCGTAGAAAGAACGAAAAAACCTGCACAAAATCGTTGGTTTGTGCAGGTTTTATGTCTCATTCCAGTCGGAATGAAGTGTTAAAAACGGTAAGAAATCCTGACATTACTGTGGCACGCTCTGCAGGGTCTTCTCGATGTCGGCGTCGGTGAGTTTGTAGTTCATCAGGTCGCCGTTGAGATACTGCTCATAGGCCGTCATGTCGATGAGCCCGTGGCCGGAGAGGTTGAAGAGGATGACTTTCTCCTCGCCCGTCTCCTTGCATTTCTTGGCCTCGCGGATGGTAGCGGCGATGGCGTGGCTGGACTCGGGTGCGGGGATGATGCCTTCGGTGCGTGCGAAGAGCATGCCTGCCTCGAAGGTCTCCAGCTGCGGAATGTCGACGCCATGCATCAGTCCGTCCTTGATCAGCTGGGAGACGATCATTCCGGCACCATGGTAGCGCAGACCACCGGCGTGGATGTTGGCGGGCTTGAAGTCGTGGCCCAGCGTGTACATCGGCAGCAGGGGCGTATAGCCGGCCTCGTCGCCGAAGTCGTAGCGGAACTGTCCGCGCGTGAGCTTCGGGCAGCTCTCCGGCTCGGCAGCGATGAACTCCGTCGTCTTGCCGTCCTTGATGTTATGGCGCATGAAGGGGAAGGCGATGCCGCCGAAGTTCGAGCCACCGCCGAAGCAGGCGATGACGATGTCGGGATATTCACCGGCCTTCTCCATCTGTTTTTCGGCTTCCAGTCCGATGATGCTCTGGTGGATGGCCACGTGGTTGAGCACGGAGCCCAGCGTATACTTACAGTTCGGAGTCGTCGTGGCCAGCTCTACAGCCTCGGAGATGGCCGTTCCGAGCGAGCCGGGATGGCGCGGGTCGCGGGTGATGATGTCTTTTCCGGCACGGGTCGACATGGAGGGCGAACCCGTCACGGCAGCACCGAACGTGCGCATGATGCTCGAGCGGTAGGGCTTCTGCTGCATGGAGATCTTCACCTGGTAGACGGCGGCCTCGAGTCCGAACACCGATGCGGCATAGCTCAGTGCTGCACCCCACTGGCCGGCACCCGTCTCGGTGGTGACGTTCGTGGTGCCTTCGGCCTTGGCATAGTAGCACTGCGGCAGGGCAGAGTTGATCTTGTGTGACCCCAGCGGGTTCACGCTCTCGTTCTTGAAGTAGATATGTGCCGGCGTGCCGAGGGCTTCCTCCAGGGCGTAGGCACGTACGAGCGGTGTCGAGCGGTAGTACTTATACTTCTCGAGCACGGGCTCGGGGATGTCGATGAAAGCATGTTCCTGGTCGAGTTCCTGCACGCAGCACTCGCGAGGGAAGATATGCGCCAGGTCGTCGACGCCAAGGGGTTGCTTCGTTGCCGGGTGTATGGGGGGCAGTGGCTTGTTGGGCATGTCGGCCTGGATGTTATACCACTGTTTCGGCAGTTCACTCTCTTCGAGGATAAATTTCTTTTGTCTCATAGTTCTCTTGTTTTTTGTGTTACTAACATATTTATTTTTTATTCTCTCTTTTTTTTCTCTCTCCCTTCCCTTTAGGGAGGGGGCGGGGGTAGGATTCTTCTAAGAAAAAAGGCCTGTCGCAAGTGCGGCAGGCCTTTTGTGTATCTCAGATGTCTCTACACGGCTTTAGCGACTCACGACTTTTTCAATCTTGAGCGACGCCACCACCAGTTGTTAGACATGTTCTGTTTCATATGTTCTGTATCTTTTTGTAATGATTTCTGCGGCAAAGGTAAGCAGAATGTTTCAATCTTGCAAATTTTTTGGCAATTATTTTTTCAAATCATTAAAAAATCGCTCCTGCGGGTTTCACTTTCAGCACAACATCGTTGTACAGTCCACCATTGGCTCCTTTTATAGAATGAATGTTGATGGTGTATCCATTGTAGCTGCCATTGTAGCCCTCTTCTTTCTTGTCTTTATAATGCTTTAGCTTAATCCCCATGGCCTCGGCATCGGCCACAAGCTGAAACATAATTATTCCTGTATCGTCCTGACTGCGGTTGAAGAAGTTGTAGGTGAAAGAGCCACTGGGGTCGGAACTGACCAAGTCAATTCGATAGTTTTGATATTGCTTTGCATTCGTCTGCATCTGAGTCACCATCTGCTTGAAGGTGACGGTCGTTAGTTCCGCGTCGTTTGTGGCCGCAGCAGAAGTTGTGCTTGTTGTTGACGGTTTAACGGCTGTCGTATTTGTTGAAGATGGGTTGACGGTCGTCGTGGCTGTTGTCGTACTTGTTTGCGCCTTTGCGGCTGGGGCAGCAGTTGGCCAATAGGTAATATTCTTCTTGATATCATAGCGTGGATTACCATCGTCATCAAATAAACGTATGAGTGTGGGATTACCATATTGGTCGGTACGAAGCACAAAATAGATTTCTTCTTTAGATTCTTTGTATTTGTCAACATTGACGAATCTGTATTTGTAGTTTTTTTTGAAGGTTATCCCATCCGAATTGTATGAGAAGATATCAATACATTCTTGTTCAGGGTAAGAATACTTCTTTTTATCTGCATAATAGATATGCTGATTTCTGGTCAGCTTGAGATTGGTTTCATCATATTCAATGGAGTATTTGTAGACATCTCCATTTTTCTTGTTAACCTCATAGGATATCAACATTCCATTCTTATCATGGACCGCGTTCTCTATCGTATAGTTACCGATTTGCCGAAATTGGGTACATTTCCCATCTTGATCAAAACTGGCAGACGATACCATGTAAGGCCCCAGCGCGTCTTCCCATATTGTCCCTGAAGCTAAAAATTCGGTATTTACAAAACTTTTCACCGGCCCTTTCAGTCCAAAGGCTGCTGCGTCGTGATATTTCTGGGCGTAGCCGGAGGTGACGGCAGTCAAAAAGAAAAAGATGAAGGATAATTTGATTTTCATAATGATAGTCGGATTTGAATATGTTTTCACTGTTTATAATTATTCCCGCAACTTTCCAGTGGTGGAATAGATGGTAGGGGACGCGCCCCGAAGGGGTAGTGATATTTCAGCCCTGTTTATAATTATTTCTGCAACTTTCCAGCGGTGGAATAGGTGGTAGGGGACGCGCCCGAAGGGGCAATGAGATATCAGCCCTGTTTATAATTATTTCCGCAACTTTCCAGTGGTGGAATAGATGGTAGGGGACGCGCCCCGAAGGGGCAATGAGATATCAGCCCAGGGCACCGCCCTGGGGGTAGGGTGACGACCGTATTCGCGCCCCGAAGGGGCAAAAGAATGTAGACAATCAGTCGGATAATACATATTTCTCATCATACTCTATCCTATATAATTCCAGGAATTGCAAATACTCTTCACGAAAACTCTGTTTCTTATGATGTTCTCTTTGGTTCGCAATATAATTGATGACGGTGTTCACTTGCGACTGACTCACGGAGAATGCTGCATATCCTCCTTGCCAAGCGAACTTCTCATACGATGGCGAGAGCGTTTTTATCCACCTGCTACTATTGCGCTTCATCTCTTCCACTATATGTGCAACGGTTTCGGTATTTGAGAGTATCAATAATGTGTGGACATGATCTTCTGTTCCTCCGATACGAATAACTTCGCAGCCTGTAGTCTTGACCAACGCAGCTATATAGGCGTGCATCTGTGTGAGATGTTCCTCGCTCACCAACGGACTCGTCGTCTTTGTGTGAAAGATAATGTGCAGATATATTTTACAAAGCGATTGTGCCATATTCTTTTGCCCCTGCGGGGCGCTTTGCGAATCGGATGCTATTCCCCAGGGCGGTGCCCTGGGCTGATATCTCATTGCCCCTTCGGGGCGCAGTTTAAATATGTTGCAACTCCTTTGGGTGCAGTCCTGGGTTGATATCTCATTGCCCCTTTGGGTCGCAGTTTTCTTCTTTGGTTAACAATTTTATTTTGAATAGTTGGTTAATTTCCATTGGAAACCAACATCTCCAGTGTAATTAATTACTTCTAACGTATCCCACCCTAAAGTAATTAGCATACGTACAATCTCCTTGTTAGACAAAAAAGACAACCCGATGCGATTGAGTTCTTCGTCTGATAAATTGTCGTTTACCATTGCTAAAATACGTATTCCTGAATAGAACCATGAAGATGTTGAATGCTTGTATGTTTTATTTCCTCTTGAAAAGCAGCACTTTAATAGGCAAGGCACCCCCCCCTTGATGTAAGCATCTTTGGCGGCATCATTGAAATTCTTTACAACATTTTTCCTGTTTTTTCCATCATGAATCCAAGACGGAATACAACTCCAAACAGTTTCCATTGTGTTTATATTATTCAATATTATGAATGAGTAATTATGATTTCCCCTCATCCTTGTTGGGCAAACAGCTCATGCCGGCAGGGGTCATCATAATTACTCATTTCTAATTACTCATTACTAATTATTTCTTGCAAGGGCACCAGGGCTTGAGCTGCTGGAAGAAGTCGTTGCCCTTGTCATCGACGAGGATGAAGGCGGGGAAGTCTTCTACGCGAATCTTCCAGATGGCTTCCATGCCGAGTTCTGGATATTCCACGCACTCGATGCTCTTGATGCTCGACTGGCTGAGCACTGCTGCCACGCCACCGATGGTGCCGAGGTAGAAGCCGCCATGTTTCTGACAGGCATCGGTGACGACCTTTGAGCGGTTGCCCTTGGCAATCATCACGAGCGATGCGCCGTGGTCCTGGAACTCATCAACGTATGGATCCATGCGGTTGGCCGTGGTGGGTCCCATCGAGCCGCAGGGATAGCCCTCGGGCGTCTTGGCCGGTCCGGCATAGAGGATGGGATGGTCCTTGAAGTACTGAGGCATCTCCTCGCCGGCATCCAGACGGGCCTTCAACTTGGCATGGGCGATGTCGCGGGCCACGATGATGGTGCCCTTCAGGTTGACGCGGGTGGAGACGGGATACTTCGTCAGTTCCTGGCGTACGGCATCGATGCCCTTGTCGAGGTCGATGACGATGCTCTGCTGGCCTTCGCCGGCTTTGGCAAATTCTGCAGGGATGAGTTCGCCGGGGTTGGCATCCATCTTCTCCAGCCAGATACCGTCGGCATTGATCTTGGCCTTGATGTTACGGTCGGCCGAGCAGCTGACGCCCATGCCGATGGGGCAGGAGGCACCGTGGCGCGGCAGACGGATGACGCGGATGTCGTGGGCAAGATACTTGCCGCCGAACTGTGCGCCGAGTCCGATCTTCTGGGCTTCCTTCAGGAGCTTCTCTTCGAGGTCGATGTCGCGGAAGGCACGGCCCGTCTCGTCGCCCGTGGTGGGCAGGGCGTCATAGTACTTGATGCTGGCGAGCTTCACGGTGAGCAGGTTCTTCTCAGCCGATGTGCCGCCGATGACGAAGGCGATGTGGTAGGGCGGGCAGGCTGCCGTGCCGAGGCTCTTCATCTTCTCAACGAGGAAGGGCAGCAGGGTGCCTTCGTTCTGGATGGTCGCCTTGGTCATGGGGTAGAAGTAGGTTTTGTTGGCCGAGCCGCCACCCTTGGCCACCATCACGAAGCGGTATTCTGCTCCCTCGCAGGCCTCGATGTCGATTTGTGCGGGCAGGTTGCAGCGCGTGTTCACCTCGTCGTACATGTTCAGCGGGGCGTTCTGAGAATAGCGCAGGTTGTCTTCAGTGAAGGTGTTGTAGACACCGAGCGAGAGAGCTTCCTCATCCTCGAATCCTGTCCACACCTGCTGGCCCTTTTCGCCGTGGATGATAGCGGTGCCGGTGTCCTGGCAGAAAGGCAGGATGCCCTTGGCGGCCGTCTCGGCGTTGCGCAGGAACTGCAGAGCTACATATTTGTCGTTCTCAGAGGCCTCGGGGTCGGCCAAGATGGCGGCCACCTGGAGGTTATGCTCGCGGCGCAGCATGAACTCTACGTCGTGGAAGGCCTGCTGGGCGAGCAGTGTGAGTGCCTCGGGTGCTACCTTCACGATCTGCTTGCCTTCGAACTCGGCCGTGCTGACGCCTTCCTTGGTGAGCAGTCGGTATTCGGTTTTGTCTTCTCCGAGTTGGAACATCGGAGCGTACTTAAAAGCGGGTTTGTTTGCCATAATGTTTTGTTTGTTTTATTGATTGTTTATTGGAATATCATTTCAATCTTACCTTTCTCGGGCATGACGCCGTAGGCCCAGCCCTGCTGCCGGCGCAGGTCCTCGAAGGTTCCTTTGCGGAGCGTGAGCTGATAGGCAAACCCTTCGTCCTTGGCAGTCAGGGTGTGGCCGTTGATAACTTGGAAAGGCAGCTGTGCCTGTGGTTGGATGTTCAGTTTCATGCACCAGCGCAGCGACTTGTCGGAACAGGTGGCGGAGAGCTTCTTTTCGGTCAGCATGAGGCGGATTGTGCCTTGCCGGTCGGTGAGCGGCCAGCTGACGCTCATGCCTTTCCCCTCTTGTCTGATGACGGGCTCGCCACCATGCAGTTCCTCCGTCGTGCCGTCTTTCGTCATGAGATAGAAACGCAGGCTGGCCATGTCGTCGGCCGTGCTCCACAGACATCCGTCGACGATGGGCAGGGTCTTGTAGATGCATTGGTTGGAGGTGCAGACATGGTTGTAATAGGGGCTCTCCTTGTGCTCGTCGAAGAGGTGGATGTCGCGGATGCCCATGCGGTTGCCTTCCCAGAGTATGCTGGTGCGGTAGTAGCGGCTGTTGAACCAGATGGTGCGGCCGTTGTTGTCGGTGTAGTCGCTCATGGCAGTGCAGGCCGTGGGCGGCGTGACGGGATACTTCTTACGGAAGTCCCGGGCCGACTCGATGAGCGTCTCTACCTTCAGTTTGCCCTGTCGTTGCAGTTCGGCAATCTGTGGCAGCTGCACTCTATATCCTTCCTTGAAAACATCCCATGTGAAGGAGTTCTCCTGACCGGCCTGCAGGTAGGTGAAACCCAGGGCAGGGTCGTCGGTCATGCAGCGCAGATACCAGCCCACCCATTCGGGCTTCTGGGCGTTCTCGTAGGTGGGTTCCATGGTGCTCACGCTCTGCACGGCTCCTCCCACGCCGGCGTTATACTGATAGAGGGGATCGCTGCCAAGCATGCGGAACACGGGCAGGTCGATCTGTCCGCCGGGTGTCTGTGCCGGCATGTAGGCGTTGACCCTCGACGGGTAGTAGGCGCCGGCCCAGTAGCCTCCCCAGAGGGTGTAGCCGTCGGTGCCCACCTGGTCGCGGCAGATGCAGCATCCCTCTATATTGTATTTCTCGTGCATATAGGCCATGGTGTGGGCGTCGAGGAACCACGAGCCGATGCTGGCAGGCAGTTGTCCGAAGAGTTCCAGGAACTTCTCCATATAGACGTCGACGAGGCGTTCGCGTTCCTGCTGCGTATAGCCTACGGCAAAGCCCTTGTCGGCATGCCAGTCCCATGGATATCGTCCGCGCCACGTCAGTCCGGCGGCTTCTACGTGGGGCTGGGTAATCTCCCACCAGCCACCTACCTCGCAGCCGTGGGACAGCTCCTCGCGCATCATCTCCTGATAACGGCTGTCGATGAGGGCATCGTATTGCAACAGCCACGTGCCCCGGAAGCCATAGCGGTGAATAGCCTCGGCCTCATTCTTGGTGGTATCGAAGAGCACCTTGGGCGTGATGTCCTCGTCGCGTGGCTCGATGTCGCGGATGAAGTTGACAAAGTTTACAATGTGCGGCACCTCCTTCTTCTGGGCATTGACGCCAAGAAAGGGAAACAATGTCAGCAGACAGACGGTCAGAATTCTCATGTGCTGCTCTGTTTTTAGGCGTTATTCTCTTATCTTGGCTTCCCGTTCTGCATCCCAATAGCCGCAGTCCAACTCGAAGAACGTGGAAGAGTAGGGGATGGTCAGCGAAGTCTTGATGATGATGACCTGACAGAGATTGCTCACTTCGTCGAGCCGCTTGATGAGGTCTTCGTGGGGGACGAGCTTGACATCTTCCGCGCCAAGAACCTTGCCGACGCTCTCCTTGTATTCACCCCAGCCTGGGGCGAGTTCTTCGCTGAGGCGTGTCTGCTCCTGGTCTTGGTAGATGTGGGCAAACACATGGGGCGCGTCCTTAATGAGGGCGTTGACTTCACCAATGACCTCAGCATAGCTCTCCGGGGCAAAGAGCGTGGTGATGCCGGGGTTGCTCTGAAGCGGATAGGCCATGTCAGTCACGACAATCCAGTTGCGATGACCCAGCAGGGCCATCTTTTGTTGCAATACTGTTTTCCATGATTCGTTGTCGGCACCGTTGCATTGTGCCGAGCTGTCGTTTGTCCGGCAGCATGATACTGCCAGGCAAGCGACGCAAAGGCTAATAAATAGTGTTTTCATCAAATATTGTTTTTTAGAAATTAATAACCGAAGATATCTTCTGTGGTGAGTCGGCGTACGGGGGCTATCTCCTCGAGGCTCTTGATGTCGAGGTCGGCCTCATTGCCGAGGATGACATAGCGATAAGGCTTGCGGGCAATCTGTTCCTGCTCGAAGCGTACGACGTCCTGCAGCGTGATGTCGGGCAGGGCATTGTATATTTTCTCGTTGATGTCGTAGTCGATGCCGCGCCACTGGGCTGCAAGCCATGCGTTGATAAGTCCGAAGCGGGTGGTGCGCTGTGAGGCCAGCCGCTTGGTCAGAGCTTCCTTGGCAATGTCGAAGGCCTGCTGGCTTTCGGGAATGGTGTCGAGGATAGCATGGAACTGGTGCACGCAGTCCATCATCTTGTCGTTCTGTGTGATGATGTGGGTGAAGAAGTATTCCTTCTGGTCCTTATAGCTTGGCTCTACGTAGGCGGCAAAAGCGTTGTAGGCCAGTCCGCGGGCCTCGCGCAACTCCTGGAACACGATGGTGTTCATGCCACCGCCATAGTACTCGTTGAAGAGAGCCTTTACGGCAGCATCATCGGCCGACCATTCACGTCCCTCGTTGTGAATCATACGCATATAGATGTTCTTGGCATCATAGGGCGCAATGAGGATCTCGTTCTCGGTTGTGAGCTGCTGGACATAATGTTTGTTTTCGGGAATCGGCCGCTGGCCGCTGGCTGTCTGGAAGGGACTCTGTTTCAACATAGCGGTGAGTTCCTTCTGGCTCATCGGACCATAATATAACAATGTGTGGGGATACTCGGGCAGCTGCTTCAGCAGATCGAGGAGTTCCTGCGGATTGGCCTTGCGCAGGGAGTCGATGCTGATGTCGTTGCGTGTGGAGTTGTATTCGCCATAGATGCCATAGTTGACAAGCGCAGAGAAATTGGTGCGCTGGTTAAGTTTGTTGTCGTTGCGGTATTTCTCTTCAAGAGCCACGAACTGTTGCCAGGCTGTCTCGTCAACCTTGGCGTTCAGCAGAAGGTGTTCGACGAGTTTCAATGCTTCAGGAATGTTCTCCGAGAGGCCATTGACCAGCACGTCAATGCTACGCTGTCCTACAGAAACACTGTAGGTGCAGGCCAGTTTGTAGAACTCCTGCTTCAGTTGCTCGTTGGTGAGCGAGTCTGTGCCGAGGAAGTTGAGATAGTCGGCTGCATAGTTGAAGCGCAGGTCGGCTTCGTCGCCGAACTCATAGCGGAAACCGAGGAACGAGCTGCCCTTCTCCGTGTTCTGTAGGTAGACGAAGGGGAGGTTCTGGCTAATCTGGCCGAAGCTCAGGTCTTTCTTGAAGTTGACGAACTTAGGCTCAATGGGCTTTACCTTGGCGTTCTGGATGTCCTTCACAAACTGGCTGACGGTGTCGCGGTTGGTGGGAATGGCCGTGATGGCAGGCTTGTCAATCTTCTTCAGGGTTTTGTCTACACCTTGGCGCTTGTAGATGACGACATAGTTGTCCTTGAAATGATTATTGGCGAAAGCCACAATCTCTTCCTTGGTGATGTTGGAGATGCGGTCGATGTGCTGCACTTCTTGCTCCCAGGGGATTTCGTTGATGAAGGCATCGACGAATGTTCCGGCTCGCGACATGTTGTTTTGCAGGGAGTTGTAGTACTGCAGTTTGGCGTTGTTGATGACGGCAGGCAGCAGGTCATCGGAGAAATTGCCGGCCTTCAGCTTTTCCATTTCGGAGAGCATCAGTTCCTTAGCCTCGTCGAGCGTCTGTCCTTCGCGTGGAGTTCCGCCCATGATGAATCCGCTGTAGTCGTGCAGCTGCTCTACTCCGGCCCATGCACCCTGCATCTTCATCTGCTGGTTGATGTCGAGGTCGAAAAGTCCGGCAGTGCCGTTGCTCAGGATGTTCTCGATAAGGTTCAGAGTATCTACCTGCAGGGAGTTGCCTCGGTCGAATCGCCAACCCATCCAGATGGCTTCAGCTTCCAGGCCATAGACGGAGGTGTCGCGTGGGGCAGTGATGGGTTCCAGTGCAGGGAACTCAGGCTGCTTGACGTCCTCGCCGGGTTGCCATGAGCCAAAGTATTTGTCAATGGTTTTGATGACTTCGTCGGGATTGAAGTCGCCGGCCATACAGATAGCTACGTTGTTAGGACGGTACCAGTGGTCGAAGTAGTCCTTGATGTTGACGATCGATGGGTTCTTCAGGTGTTCCTGTGTGCCGATGGTCGACTGCGTACCGTAGGGATGACCGGGGAAGAGCATGGCCGACAGAGCCTGCCAGAGCTTACGCTGGTCCTGGGCGATGCCGATGTTATATTCCTCGTAGACGGCCTCAAGCTCGGTGTGGAAGCCACGGATGACCATGTTCTGGAAGCGGTCGGCCTGAATCTTGGCCCAGTTCTCCACTTCGTTAGAGGGGATGTCCTCGGTGTAGCAGGTTACGTCGTTCGATGTATAGGCGTTCGTTCCCTCGGCACCGATGGCAGCCATCAGTTTGTCATATTCGTTGGGGATGTTGTATTGTGCGGCCAGCTGGCTCACGGAGTCGATCTCATGGTATGCCTGACGTCGTGCCTCGGGGTCAGTGAGCTGGCGATAGGCCTCATAGCGCTCTGTAATCTCGTTAAGGAATGGCTCTTCGGCCTCGGGGTTGGTTGTGCCGAACTGCTTGGTGCCCTTAAACATCAAGTGTTCCAGATAGTGGGCCAGGCCGGTGGTCTCGGCGGGGTCGTTTTTAGAACCTGTCCGCACAGCGATATAGGTCTGTATGCGCGGGGCCTCTTTGTTGACCGAAAGATAGACCTTCAGCCCGTTGTCCAGCGTGTAGATGCGGGTCTGCATGTCGTCGCCCTTCACGCTCTCGTACTTGCTGCCACAAGATGCAGCAAGAAACAAAAAGAAGCAGTAGATTAAAAGATACTTTTTCATTATGTTTGGAATTACATGTTAATAATAGTCTTTTTTCTTTATCGTTTCAAATAATGCCTTAGTCTTCATAGTCAATCTCGTGGTCGAGCTGGTCGAGGAAGTTTTCGTAGACTTCCTGTTCAACGTCGCCCATGGCGTATTCTTTCTCAGCGTCCTTTCGGATTTCTGCTATCCATGCGCGGCGGGCCTTGACGTAGTCTTCGTGGATGGTCATGACGTTTTCGGTGGTGAGCTCGTCGATGTGGTAGTAGTCGAGGAGCATCTGGTAGGTCCATGCCCAGCGGTATTCGGAGTAGTGGTCGTTGATTTCGGTGAAGCGATCGAGGACTTCCTTGATGGAAGTGATTTCTCCGCTCTTGATGTCGTCGACGAGGCGTAGCTCTTCGCTTTGTGGGAGCAGCAGTCCCGAGAGGTCGTTCCATGGTCCCTTGCCGGTTTCTGTTAGTGGCTTGCGCAGGAAGTTTTCTCTTACGGCGCGTTTCAAGACGGCTCCGAGATAGATGCGCAGGGCGATGTCGTAGTATTTGATGCCTTTGCGGAGGGATGAGGCGTTGATGACGTACTCATGGAAGTTGTAGGTTGAGACGTCGTCGCCCGATGACTTGCGCAGGCTTTCGAGTATCTCCTTTCCCTGGATGATTTCTCCGACGGTGAAGGGCGAGAGCCAGTCGAAGTTGATGATGCTCTTCTGCGAGCTGGCGGAGCGCTTGTCGCGCTTGGGCCATTTCTTGATGTCGCGGTAGAGTCCTACGGTGGTGATGTTGCGTCCGGGTACGAGGTACATGGTCTCGCCGTAGGCCATGAGGTAGGAGAAGGGCAGGTTGCGTGTGTCGGGATGGTGCATGAGTTTTCCGAAGCATACGGAGAAGGCGCCTATTGTTGCCGGCATCAGGATGTAGGCTCCGCTGGCAGTCTTCGTGCCGCGCTCGAGGGTGCCGTAGTGCATGGGTCCCATCTTGTAGGCGTGGTTGGAGAAGTTGGTCGACGACCCTGCGTTGTAGAACGAGAACTGTCCGCCGATGAGCAGCGAGCTTTTATGATGTGAGGCTGAGAAGGGTCCGCAGAAGGCTGCGCAGGCCTCGCCGTTGGCCATAAAGGAGTTGGCGAAGAAGATGCTGGCTTCGGCCGTGAAGCCGTTGGTAATCTGGCAGGCTTCGCCTACGAAGCAGTCTTGCATCTTTACAGAGTTGGTGATGCTGCAGCCGTCGCAGATGATGGAGTTCTCGCAGATGACTCCCGTTCCGATATACACCGATGCGTCCTTCGACGAGAGGATGGAGCAGTCGGAGAGCCTTGCTGCTCCGCTGATTTCGCAGTCGCCCTTGACGATGGTGTTGGTGATGTCTTTCGAGTTGACTATTTTCACGTTGCGTCCAATCGTTCCCCGCTCGGGCCGGGTGATGCGCACTTCTTCCTTGATGAGTCTGGCCAGTGTGTCGCGCAGTTGCTTGTCGTTGGCATATTTTACCATCATCGCCGCCAGCTGGCTGTTGAGTGCGCGGAAGAGGTATACGTTTCCTTCGCCCACCTCGTTCAGGACGCTGATGAGGCTTCCCTCGCCGTAGGTGGCGCCTTCTGTGGTCTCGATGGTGCATACGTTGGAGATGTAGCAGTCGTCGCCGATGTTGTAGTTGTTGATGTAGTTTCCTATTTTCTCAATCAGGCAGTTGTTGCCTATGGTGACGTTGCGCAGCGTGGCATCGTTGATGCCCGAGTGCTTGACGAATCCTGTCGATACCTCGACGCTTTTTTCGAAG
This sequence comes from uncultured Prevotellaceae bacterium, assembly GCA_946188345.1. GTDB lineage: Bacteria > Bacteroidota > Bacteroidia > Bacteroidales > Bacteroidaceae > Prevotella. Next base: position 56,635 of record CAMHUI010000008.1, read on the forward strand.
TTTCCCAGTCGGATGTCGCCATAGAACATGACGCGATGGAAGTAGTTGGGTCGGAATTCCTCGGCCACCATGACGCGCGACCAGTCTTCTGCCCAGCAGCTGTTATTCTCGAGAACAAAGATTTCTTGTTCTGTGAGGCTTCTGTAATCTCTCATAAGTCTTTATTTGTCTGGTTCTTGATTATTTAACTACTTTCTTTTCTCTGCTGTTTTCTAATCTTATTCTTCTACGGTGTATAGGAAGTCGTTGTAGGGATATTTCTGGACGTGCAGTTCGCGCACTTTCTTGTAGATGGTGTCGCGAAACTCGTCGATGTTTTGTCGCTCCAGGGCAGAAATAAAGAGACAGTTCTCGTTGAGTCGGGCCATCCACGTGCGTTTCAGCTCGTCGAGCGAGATGTTCTCCTTCGTCATCGGTGTGAGGTCGTCTTCCTCTTTCTCCACCCAGTGGTAGTTGTCTATCTTGTTGAAGACAATCATCGAGGGTTTGTCGGCGCAGCCGAGGTCGGCGAGTGTCTTCTCCACTACCTGTATCTGTTCTTCAAAGTCGGGATGCGAGATGTCTACGACGTGCAGCAGCAGGTCGGCCTCGCGTGTCTCGTCGAGTGTCGACTTGAAGGAGTCTACCAGGTCGGTGGGCAGCTTGCGGATGAATCCCACGGTGTCGGCCAGCAGGAAGGGCAGGTTTTCAATGGTCACCTTCCTGACGGTGGTGTCGAGGGTGGCAAAGAGTTTGTTCTCGGCAAACACCTCGCTCTTGGCCAGCATGTTCATGATGGTCGACTTGCCCACGTTGGTATAGCCTACGAGTGCCACGCGGATGAGTCGTCCGCGGTTCTTGCGCTGAGTGGTCTTCTGCTTGTCTATTTCTACGAGTCGTTCCTTCAGCAGCGAGATGCGCTGGCGGATGATGCGCTGGTCCATCTCGAGCTGGGTCTCACCGGGTCCGCGCAGTCCCACAGAGCCTTTTCCTCCGCCTGAGCCAGAGCCGCCGCCCTGACGCTCAAGGTGGGTCCAGAGTCGTTGCAGCCGAGGCAGCATGTAGCGATATTGGGCCAGTTCCACCTGTGTCTTGGCGTTGGCCGTCTGGGCACGCATGGCGAAGATGTCGAGGATGAGCGAGGTGCGGTCGAGAATCTTCACGTTGAGCTCCTTCTCGATGTTGCGTATCTGCTTGGCCGAGAGTTCGTCGTCGAAGATGACCATGCCGACGGGCTGCGGGGCTGCTGCCAGTTCCTCGGGTGAGAGGGGCGAGCCGTCCTGCTGTTCCATCCAGTCGTCGTAGGCATCCTCACAGCGTTTGATGTATTCCTTGATTTCCTGCAGCTTGCCGCTACCGACATAGGTGACCGACGACGGTCCGCCCACCCGCTGGGTGAAACGCTTCACGACGACGGCGCCTGCTGTGTCGGCCAGAAACTCCAGCTCGTCAAGGTATTCCTTGGTCTTTGCTTCGTTCTGTTCCTTTGTGATGAGGCCTACCAGGATGGCGGTTTCGGCTTTGGCTTCGGAGATGACAAATTCCTTCATTCAATTTCCATATATTATAATAAAGTGCAAAGTTAATGGAAAATGCACAAAATCCCAAAAAAATGGGGTGCTTTTTTATGTGTTATTGTGAAAAAAGCCTTACCTTTGCACTGCACTAAAAAAATGAAAGACAGATGAGAAAAATCCCAACCCTCCTTGTGCTGCTTCTGTTGTTGCACGTCGGAAATGCCTCGGCCCAGTTGTTGCCGACGGCCGATTATCAGGTTGTCCCCCTTCCTGAAACCGTTGATGCCGTGATGGCCAATCCCTTCGTTGCCGACGCTGAGACGGTGGTCTATGCCGCTTCCGACGATGAAGCCATGCAGCGCAATGCCTGCTTCCTGAGCGAGTATTTCCTGGAGTCAGCAGGACTACACCTTCAGGTGAGCACCCACAAGCCCAAGGGCAAGGTCATCCGCCTCGTGCTCGACCGCAACATCGCCTCCGCCGAAGGCTATGAGATACAGGTCTCGGCCCGCGAAATCGTCGTCAGCGGTCGCACGCCGAAGGGTGTCTTCTATGCCATCCAGACGCTGCGCAAGTCGCTGCCGCTGGGCGAGAAGACGGAGCGCATCAGCTTCCCCGCCGCCACCATCAAGGATGCTCCACGCTTCGGGCATCGCGGCATGATGCTCGACTGCTGCAGGCACTTCTTCTCGGTGGACTTCGTGAAGCGCTTCATCGACCTCCTTGCCATGCACAACATGAATGTCTTCCACTGGCATCTGAGCGACGACCAGGGCTGGCGCATCGAAATCAGGAAGTATCCCCGGCTGGCCGAGGTGGCTTCGGTGAGGCCGGAGACCGTGGTGGGCCGCAACACCCATGTCTACGATGCTACGCCCCACGGAGGGTATTACACGCAGGATCAGATACGCGATGTCATCCGATATGCTGCCGAGCGTCATGTCACCATCATCCCCGAGATTGACATGCCCGGCCACATGCTGGCTGCGCTCACGGCCTATCCGGAGCTGGGCTGCACGGGCGGCCCCTACGCCCTCTCGCGCCGATGGGGTATCTTCGACGATGTCTTGTGCCTTGGCAACGAGAAGGTCTATGAGTTCTGCGAGAACGTTCTTGGTGAAGTCATCGACCTCTTCCCTTCGACGTTCATCCATATCGGTGGCGACGAGGCCCCGCGCGACCGCTGGAAGGAGTGCCCGAAGTGCAAGGCCCTGGCCCGTCAACAGCACCTGTCGGCCAACACCCTGCAGAGCTATTTCACCAACCGTATCGAGAAATACGTCAACTCCCGCGGTCGCCGTATCATCGGCTGGGACGAGATTCTTGAAGGCCCCATCAACCAGAGTGCCACCATTCAGAGCTGGCGCGGTGCCGAGACGGGCGTCAAGGCTGCCAAGCAGGGCCACGACGTCATCATGTCGCCAACGTCGCACTGCTACTTCGACTATCAGCAGGTGAAGGATGCCGGTGCCAACGAGGCCACGCTCTGTGGCGGCTTCATCCCCGTGGAGCGGGTCTACAGCCTCGACCCCGTGGCCGGGCTCACGGCCGCAGAGGCCAGCCATGTGCTGGGGCTGCAGGCGAACCTCTGGACGGAGTATGTGGCCTTCCCGCAGCAGGCCGAGTATCAGGTACTGCCGCGCATGGCAGCCCTCGCCGAGGTGCAGTGGTGCAAGGGGCGCCGCGACTTTGAGAACTTCAAGGCCCGTCTGCCCCGACTTGTCGACCTCTACGACCGCTGCGGCTACAACTATGCCACTCATCTTCTGCCCGGCCGCCGACCCAAAGTAGAGGGCTTCCGCCCCTCGGGCGACTAAGTACCGCCCTGCTTCCGCTGTCAGGCGGCTTTTTCTTCCACAGGGAAACCATGCCCCGTGGCCCGACATGGCAGGAAAGGAAATGTTAATTTTTTAGAATTATCTTTACAAACGGTCTCTCAAATCGTTTTCCAGACAAGGAAAAGGGTGATGAGAGACCGTTTTTTTTGTTTTTGTTCAATGTCTTGATTGTCAGTTGTTTGGACGGAATGCACAAACGCACAGTGTGCGATAACACAGAGAATCGGTACAAATCATGGAACGATTTGGTACAAAAGTCCCTGCGATTTGTACTAAAAGTCCCTGCGATTTGCTACATATCTGACTGCGATTTGGTACAAAAGTCCGTGCGTTTTGTCGTCGGCCGTGAAAAATATCGCCAAAAACCTGCACAAAAAGTCTTATTTGTGCAAAAACGTAAGCTGTTTCAGGTGGAAATGAAGTGTTAAAAATGGTAAGAAATCTTGACAGAAATCGCGCTTGTGGGTAACTGCTCCAGGCCCATGAATGGGAGCAGGGCAGGGGGCGGATAACTTTGGACGAAAACAAAAAAGTGTAGGGAAATAGACGAAAAAGGTGAGGATTTGCACGGATTTTGCATGAAAAAGTTGCTGTTTTTTAGTAAAAAACTTGTTGATTTTCAGAATTCTGTGTATCTTTGCAACCCGAAAAAAGACAGAAGGATTCTGTCCAGGATATAACAACATTAAAAGTTAGCAACATGAGACTTATCATTGAGAAAGATTACGCCCGGCTGTCAGAATGGGCCGCTGAGCACGTCATCGAGCGCATCAATGCGTTCAATCCCACCCCCGACCACAAGTTTGTCCTGGGTCTTCCTACCGGCAGTTCTCCCGAGGGCATGTATGCCTGTCTGGTGAAGGCCAACAAGGAGGGTCGCGTGTCGTTCAAGAATGTCATCACGTTCAATATGGACGAGTATGTAGGTCTGCCCGAGAGCCACCCCGAGAGCTATCACTCTTTCATGGCCCGCAACCTGTTCGACCATATCGACATCCCTCGCGACCAGATACATATTCTCAACGGCAACGCCAAGGACCTTGACGAGGAGTGCCGCCACTACGAGCAGATGATTGAGGAGGCCGGCGGCATCGATCTCTTTATCGGCGGTATCGGTCCCGACGGACACATCGCCTTCAACGAGCCGGGCTCGAGCCTCAGCAGCCGCACCCGCCAGAAGACGCTGACCACCGACACCATCATTGCCAATGCACGCTTCTTCGACGGCGACGTCTCGAAGGTGCCCACGACAGCCCTGACCGTAGGCGTCGGCACCGTGATGGCTGCCCGCGAGGTGATGATTCTTGTCAACGGTCACCACAAGGCGCGCGCCCTCCAGGCTGCCGTCGAAGGCTCCGTGAACCACATGTGGACGATTTCTGCCCTGCAGATGCATCCTCACGGCATCATCGTCTGCGACGAGCCTGCCACCGACGAGCTTCGCGTTGGCACATACAAGTATTTCAAGGACATCGAGCGCAAGTAAATGCCTGCCCGCAAGGGCGGACGCCATACGAAAAGAAAACTCCTGACAGGTTGCTGCCGGGAGTTTTCGTTTTTTTTCTGGAAAACGGTTCTTTTTTAAATTATTCTTAGTATCTTTGTCCCTTGAAAGCATTATCGAACGACATTAATAATACTAATGATTATGGAAACTGAAACTGCCCCACGCCCGTCTTCGTCTCAGGAAGAGGTGCGACTGAACCTCAGTTCGCAGATTGTGCTGAACAAGGTTCCTGTGGAAATCTATCAGCCGCAGACCGCTGTCGACCGTTCGGAACTGACCCGGATGGAGAAGATCTCGACCGACATCTTCGTCCATCAGGACGCTGGCGCCCACCATATCGCCGATGTCATCGAGGCCAAGATGCGTGCCCGTCAGCAGGATGGCAAGTATTGCGTGCTGGGTCTGGGCACGGGCCTCTCGCTCACCCCCGTCTATCAGGAACTCATCCGCCGTCACCGCGAGGAAGGGCTGAGCTTCCATAACGTCGTGGTCTTCAACGCCTACGAATACTTCCCCCTGAAGGCAGACACCACAAACAGCGCCATCGGTCAGCTGCGCAGCCGGTTCCTCGACCATGTAGACGTGCCGCCACAGAACGTCTTCACGCCCGACGGCACCATCAGCCAGGACCATGTGCAGGCCCTCTGCAGGCTCTACGAGCAGCGCATCCAGTCGTTTGGCGGTCTCGACATCATCATGCTCGGCATCGGGCGCATCGGAAACATCGCCACCAATGAGCCAGGCTCCACCCAGACATCCACCTCGCGCATCATCCTCATCGACCCGCTGACGCGCGAAGAGATGACCATGAGCTTCGGCAACAACGAGCCCGTACCGCCCTGCAGCATCACCATGGGCATCAGTACCATCCTCTCGGCCAAGAAGATATTCCTGGTGGCTTGGGGCGAGGAGAAGGCAGGTATCATCCAGCAGACCGTGGAAGGGCCCATCAGCGACCAGCTGCCGGCCTCGTTCCTCCAGACCCACAACGATGCCCATGTCGTCATCGACCTCTCAGCAGCAGCCAAGCTCACACGCATCGTGCATCCCTGGCTCGTGAAGTCGTGCAACTGGACCGACAAACTCGTGCGCTCCGCCGTCGTATGGCTCTGTCAGCTCACGGGCAAGCCCATACTCAAACTCACCAATAAAGACTACAACGAGAACGGCCTCTCTGAACTGCTGGCCCTCTACGGCTCGGCCTATAATGCCAATATCAAGATTTTCAACGACCTGCAGCACACCATCACGGGCTGGCCAGGCGGCAAGCCCGATGCCGACGACACCTACAGGCCCGAGCGTGCCAAGCCATACCCCAAGCGTGTCATCGTCTTCTCGCCGCATCCCGACGACGACGTCATATCGATGGGAGGAACCATTCAGCGACTCGTCACTCAGGGGCACGACGTGCATGTGGCATACCAGACCTCCGGAAACATTGCCGTAGGCGATGAGGAAGTGACGCGGTTCATGCACTTCATCAACGGATTCAACCAGCTCTTCGACAACGACAAGGACGAGGTCATCAAGCGCAAGTATCAGGAGATAAAAGACTTCCTCGCACAGAAGAAGACCGGCGACAGCGATACGCGCGACATCCTGACCATCAAGGGCCTGATTCGTCGTGGCGAGGCCCGCACCGCTTCCACCTTCAACCACATACCGCTCTCCAAGGTCCACTTCCTCGACCTGCCCTTCTATGAGAGCGGCAAGATAGAGAAACTGCCGATGGGCGAGGCCGATGTGCGCATCGTCCAGAAACTCCTGCAGGATATACAGCCTCACCAAATCTATGTGGCCGGCGACCTGGCCGACCCCCACGGAACCCACCGCAAGTGTACTGACGCCGTGCTTGCCGCCGTCGACGAAGAGAAGAAAGCCGGTGCCGACTGGCTGAAAGACTGCCGCATCTGGATGTATCGTGGCGCCTGGGCTGAATGGGAAATCGAGAACATCGAGATGTGCGTGCCCATGTCGCCCGAAGAACTCCGTGCCAAACGCAACGCCATACTGAAACACCAGTCGCAGATGGAGAGTGCTCCCTTCCTCGGCAACGACGAGCGACTCTTCTGGCAGCGGGCAGAAGACCGCAACCGAGCCACGGCAGACCTATACGACAAACTCGGACTGGCCTGCTATGAAGCCATGGAAGCCTTTGTGGAATATAAACCTTTATAAAAGAGATACAGCATGAAAAATGAAGAGCTATTAAGAGATATCATCAGCCGTTTCAAGCACGAAGGAATGGTAGCCGAGATCAAGCCCCTGGGCAGCGGACTCATCAATGACACCCTGCTTGTGAAGACGGCTGAGGCTGACAAGCCTGACTATGTGCTCCAGCGCATCAACCATGCCATCTTCACCGATGTGCCCCTCTTGCAACGCAACATCGAAAGCGTCACCCGCCACCTCCGCGCCAAGGGAGTGCCAACACTCACCTTCATGCCCCTCGCATCCCCCTTATCTTCTCCATCCTTCGAGGGGCACGGTTTCCCCGCGACCTTCTACCACGATGCCTCCACCGATACCTACTGGCGCCTCTCCGTATTCATTCCCGAAACGGTGACCGTCAGCGATGTCACCCCTGCCTCCTCCTATGACTGCGGCCTTTCCTTTGCCCGCTTCGAGGCCCTTCTCACCGACATGCCTGAACAGCTCGGCGAGACGATACCCGATTTCCATAACATGGAGCTCCGCCTGCGACAGCTCCGCGAGGCCGTCGCTGCCGATGCAGCAGGAAGGGTGGGAGAGGTGCAAGGCATCCTCGACGACCTGCTGCCCTATGCCGACGAGATGACTCAGGCCGAACGCCTCCATCGCGAAGGCAAGCTGCCAAAGCGCATCTGCCACTGCGATACAAAGGTCAACAACATGCTCTTCGACAAGGCGGGCCGTGTGCTCTGCGTCATCGACCTCGACACCGTCATGCCCAGCTTCATCTTCTCCGACTACGGCGACTTCCTGCGAACTGCAGCCAATACCGTGGCCGAGGATTCCAACGACTACGATGCCATCCACTTCCGCATGGACATCTTCGAAGCCTTCACCCGCGGCTATGTCGAGGGCGCACGAACATTCCTTACACCTCAAGAGACTGACCTGCTGCCCTATGCAGCCGCCCTGTTCCCCTATATGCAGTGCGTCAGATTCCTGACCGACTATATCAACGGCGACACCTATTACAAGATTCAATATCCGGCGCATAACCTCGTCCGCACGCTCAACCAGCAGCGCCTCTTCCATGAGGCCATGAACCATCAGGACGAGATGCGCGCCTTCTTCCAGCGACTCCTATGATAACAATACCTTTCTCCCAAACGCCGTCGACATTCCTTCCGCTGGCCAATGCACCCTGGCAACACGACTTCCCCTATAGGCCCGAAGTCGAAGTCGCTCTTGCCCATACAGGCGATGCCCTCCTGTTGCACTTCCGCGTGAAAGAGCAGATCGTGCGTGCCATAGCGCCTCACGACAACGGACACGTTTGGGAAGACTCCTGCTGCGAGTTCTTCGTGATGCCTCCGCAGGGAGACGCCTACTACAACTTCGAGTGTAACGCAGCCGGGATGCTGCTCATCGGCTACGGCCCTCACAGAGAGGGTAGGGAGCTGGCCCCGCCGGAGGTGCTGCAGCGTGTGGAACGCCAGTCTTCGCTGGGCCGTGAGCCCTTCGACAGTCAGCCGGCACCCGAGACGTGGGAACTGCAGCTCCGCATCCCGGCAACCGCCCTGTGGCATCACCAGCTGACTTCGTTCGGCGGAATGGCGTTGAGAGTCAATATCTATAAATGTGGCGACAAGCTGCCAAAACCTCATTTTCTCTCCCTTTTTCCCATTCCCATTGCCAACCCCGACTTCCACAGGCCCGACTTCTTCCAAAAGATAGTATGCGAATGAGTAGACTCTGCCTTCTTGCATCGGCTCTTGTAGGCTGCAGCCTGCTGTTCGGTGCCTGTGGCGGCAACCGTCCGGCGGCTGCCGTCCGTCAGCTTGCCGCTGGCGACCTGCTCTTTCATGTCGTGGCTGAAGGCAACGCCATTACCGACGTTACGCCAGGCATGATAGACCATGTAGCCATCGTCATAACCCCCGACAGTGTTCTTGAAGCCGTCCCCAGTGAGGGCGTGCATCTCACGGTCGTCGATTCTCTGCTATGTCAGGATGGGCATTGGCTGCAAGGGCGAGTAGCCCATGCCGACGTGGCTCAGAGCATTGCCAATGCCCGGCGCTATTTGGGACAACCTTATGACAGCCTTTACCTATGCGATAACGAGGCCATCTATTGCTCCGAATTGGTGCAGTTCTCTTTTGTCGATGCGCAAGGGAAGCTTCTCTTCCAGCCTATCCCCATGTCATTCCACGATGACTCGGGGCGAATCCTTCCCTATTGGACGGCTTTCTATCACCGCAATGGCCTCGCCGTCCCCGAAGGCCAGCCTGGAACAAATCCTGGCGAGCTCTCTCAACGTCCCCAGGTGCAGGTGATAGGCCTGCTGCAAGAATGATTTTTTGCACAAATCGTTCATTTTGAGCCAACAAAAGGTTGGTTTGTGCTTTTTTCGGTGAGAATATTTGGCTAACAAACAAAAAGTTAGTAAATTTGCAGGCTGAAATTTCACATTATTAAATAAGAATATGGCTTTAAAGATTGTAGTTCTGGCCAAACAGGTGCCAGACACTCGCAACGTGGGCAAGGATGCCATGACGGCTGAAGGCACGGTTAACCGTGCTGCGCTGCCCGCTATCTTCAATCCTGAAGATTTGAATGCCCTGGAGCAGGCCCTTCGCTTGAAGGAGCAGCATCCGGGTTCAACAGTTGGAATCCTCACGATGGGTCCCCCTCGTGCAGGTGAAATCATCAGACAAGGTCTTTATCGTGGCGCAGACACAGGCTGGTTGCTGACCGACCGTCTCTTTGCCGGCGCCGATACGTTGGCTACCTCATATGCACTGGCCACGGCTATTAAGAAGATTGGCGATGTCGACATGGTAATTGGTGGCCGCCAGGCCATCGATGGCGATACCGCCCAAGTAGGTCCGCAGGTGGCTCAGAAGCTGGGCTTAAACCAGGTGACCTACGCCGAGGAAATCCTGAAGGTGGAAGCCGGCAAGGCTCTCATCCGCCGCCATATCGACGGTGGCGTAGAGACTGTTGAAGCACCGCTTCCAGTGGTCGTCACGGTGAACGGAAGCGCTGCTCCCTGCCGTCCGCAGAATGCCAAGCTTGTGATGAAGTACAAGCGTGCGACATGTCCCATGGAGCGCCCGGCAGAAGGTACCGCTTACGACTATCTCTACGACGAGCGTCCCGAACTGACCCTGAACCAATGGTCTGTTGCTGATGTCGACGGTGATGCCAACCAGTGTGGTCTGGCCGGCTCGCCCACGAAGGTGAAGGCCGTTAAGAACATCGTTTTCCAGGCTAAGGAGTCGAAGACTTTGACGGCTTCCGATGCCGATGTAGAGGGTCTCGTAAAGGTTCTGGTGGCTGAAAAGATTTTTTAAGCCTCACCCCCGGCCCCTCTCCGAGGGGAGAGGGGAGTAGATAGTCTTGAGAATAGGAACAGAAATGGGCTATAAGTACGAAACTGCGGCTCCCGACAGATATGACTTGTTGAAAGATTTTGCAAGGAAGAATCGTAGGGAGATGACTGAAAGCGAAATTATTCTTTGGAATGCGCTGCGCCACAGTTTGCAAGGCTATAAGTTTCGTAGGCAGCATGCAGTCTCAGATTACATTACCGATTTAGTCTGCCTTTCAGAAAAACTGGTCATCGAAGTTGACGGTGGTTATCATGATGATGAACAGCAACAGCACGACGACCAAATCCGTACTGACTATCTACAGGAAAAAGGCTTTCGAGTCATCCGATTTAGGAATGAAGAAGTCAACACTGATGTCAAGTCGGTGATACTTCGAATTAAAGAAGAATTAAATAAAGTTTAATATGAATACTGAAAATAACATTCAAAATGCGGGAGTATCTACTCCCCTCTCCCCTCGGAGAGGGGTCGGGGGTGCGGCTGTATTTGTTTATTGTGAAATAGAAGGTACTCTGGTGCAGGAAGTTTCACAGGAATTGCTGACGAAAGGCCGTAAGCTTGCCAATCAGTTGAACGTAGAACTCCATGCCGTCGTTGCCGGTACGGGCATCAAGGGCAAGGTGGAAGAACAGATTCTCCCTTACGGCGTTGACAAGCTGTTTGTCTTCGACGGCGAGGGATTGTTCCCCTACACCTCGGCTCCCCACACCGATATTCTCGTGAACCTCTTCAAGGAGGA
>CAMHUI010000009.1 GCA_946188345.1 uncultured Prevotellaceae bacterium
CCACAGGGGCAAAAGATTGAAATCTAACTCTTTTGCCCCTGTGGGGCGCATCTTGTAATTTCCCTTTTTTCCCAGGGCGTTGCCCTGGGCTGAGGTCTCATTGGCCCTTCAGGCCGTTTTTACCGGACAGCAATATTTTTTTAATAAAAATTGTTATAATCTCTTTGTATATTTGGCTGTGGTGCGTTTTTTGAGTAAATTTGCAAGAGTAAATGAAACAATTATCAAGTAAATCTTTATGAAATTCTTCAAGACAACACTTATGCTCATGCTGCTTGGTATGGCCACGTCGGCCTCGGCAGTAGTCAAGAAGCAGGCCCCCGTGGACTATGTCAACACCCTTGTGGGTACGATGTCTAAGGGCTCGCTCTCAACTGGTAACACCTATCCAGCCATTGCCTTGCCGTGGGGTATGAATTTCTGGATGCCTCAGACAGGTCGCATGGGCGACGGCTGGGCCTATGTCTACACCGAGGACAAGCTGCGTGGCTTCAAGCAGACCCACCAGCCCTCACCCTGGATCAACGACTACGGCCAGTTTGCCTTCATGCCCGAGACGGGCAAGCCTGAGTTCCATCAGGACAAGCGTGCCTCATGGTTCTCCCATAAGGCCGAGGTGGCCAAGCCCTACTATTACAGCGTCTATCTGGCCGACTACGATGTGACCACTGAGATTACGCCTACCGAGCGTGCTGCCATGGTGCGCGTCACCTATCCCGAGACTCAGGAGGCCAGCTTCATCGTCGATGCCCTCGACCGCGGCTCCTATGTGAAAGCCCTCCCTGCCGAGCGCAAGATTATCGGCTATACCACCCGCAACAGCGGCGGCGTGCCAGAGAACTTCAAAAACTACTTCGTGCTCGTCTTCGACCATCCTTTCAAGAACGTCAAGACGGTCGACGTGAAAGGCGAGCGTCGGGGCGACAGCTACAAAGAAATCAACTTCAGGGAAGGCCTTGAGTTGGAGAGTGGCCATGCCGGCGTCATCGTCGAGTTCGAACCAATGAAGCGTGGCGAGCAGGTCAACGTCTGCGTAGCCTCCTCCTTCATCAGCTTTGAACAGGCCGAGCAGAACCTCCAGGAGGTTGCCGTTGCCGGCGGAAGCTTCGACAAGGTATGCCAGACCGCCTTCAACCGCTGGAACGACGTGCTGGGCAAGATTGAAGTGGAAGACCAGGACATCGACCACCTGCGCACCTTCTACTCCTGCTTCTATCGCTCGGTGCTCTTCCCCCGCAGCTTCTTCGAGTATGGCAAGGACGGCCAGCCCCTGCACTACAGCCCCTTCAGCGGTGAGGTGCTGCCCGGGTATATGTTCACCGACACAGGCTTCTGGGACACCTTCCGCTGCCTGTTCCCCTTTGTCAACCTCGTCTATCCGTCGATGGCACAGAAGATGCAGGCCGGACTCGTCAACGACTACCTTGAGAGTGGCTTCCTGCCCGAATGGGCCAGCCCCGGCCATCGTGGCTGCATGGTGGGCAACAACTCCGCATCGGTCGTTGCCGATGCCTACCTGAAGGGTATCCGCGGCTATGATGCCGAGACGCTCTGGGAGGCCGTCGTCCATGGCGCCAATGCCGTCCATCCGCAGGTATCGTCGACCGGCCGCCTGGGATGGGAGTACTACAACAAGCTCGGCTATGTGCCCTACGATGTGAAAATCAACGAGAACGTGGCCCGTACGCTGGAGTACGCCTACGACGACTGGTGCATCTACCAGTTCGGCCGCGCCCTCGGCAAGAGCGAGCAGGAACTGGCCCCCTTCAAGCAGCACGCCCTGAACTACCGCAACGTCTTCGACCCCGAGTATAAGCTGATGTGCGGACGCAATCAGGACGGTACCTTCCAGCGTCCCTTCTCTCCCTATAAGTGGGGCGATGCCTTCACTGAGGGCAACGCGTGGCACTATACGTGGAGCGTCTTCCACGACCCGAAGGGACTCATCAACCTCATGGGCGGCCGCGACATGTTCAACCAGATGCTTGACTCCGTCTTCGTGGTGCCACCCGTGTTCGACGACAGCTACTACGGCGGCGTCATCCACGAGATCCGTGAGATGCAGATCATGAACATGGGCAACTACGCCCACGGCAACCAGCCCATCCAGCACATGCTCTATATGTATGGCTTCTCCGGCCAGCCCTGGAAGTCGCAGTACTGGATTCGCGAGACCATGGACAAACTCTATTCCGCCAATGCCGACGGCTACTGCGGCGACGAGGATAACGGCCAGACCTCGGCCTGGTATGTGTTCTCAGCCATGGGCTTCTATCCCGTCTGTCCCGGCAGCGGCCAGTATGTGCTCGGCACGCCCTACTTCGACCAGGTGAAGCTTCATCTGGAGAACGGCCAGACCGTCACCATCAACGCCCAGAACCAGGAGCGCCAGAACCGATACGTGCAGGCCATGCGACTCAACGGAGTGCCCTACGACAAGAACTACCTCACCCACGACGACCTGCTGAAGGGTGCTACCATCGACTACGTGATGGGCAACCAGCCCAACACCCAGCGCGGCACCAGCCTCGACGCAGCACCTTACTCCTTCACCGATGAGCTCGCCGCCGAGCAGCCCGTGAAGAAGGCCAAGAAAGCCCGTAAGGCGAAGAAGTAAACAGTCGCCCTCTGAAACAGACAATTATTGGGCCGGCTTGCAAAAGTGCTTTTGCAAGCCGGCTTTTTTATGTTGCTGTCCGGTAAAAACGGCCCGAACCAAAGGTCGACGGCCGAAGGGAAAGTCAAGGGCCAGAAAGACCTCAGCCCAGGGCAACGCCCTGGGAAAAAGGGCAATTGCAAGATGCGCCCCGCAGGGGCAAAAGATTTCGTTCATGTGTTTCTTTTGCCCCTGCGGGGCGTATTCTCTGGCAACTTCCACACCCAGGGCGTTGCCCTGGGCTGAGTTATCATTGGCCCCTCGGGCCGTTTTTACCGGACAGCAATAGCTTTTTTATGTTCATCCGCCGTACCATCGTATCGCGAAACAAGCAATTTCCCCGCTCATTCCTTTCATCTTTACAGCTTCAGTCAGCATGCCTGACAACCTTTCCGTATGTGATTGGTAATCAACGTCAAAGTAAAATCGGCGAATTTGGTGACCAAAATCGGCGATTTTACCGACCAAAATCGGCGAATTTACTCATCAAAATCGGCGATTTTACTTTCAGATGTCTTACCTTTCATTTTGAGAAGTCTTGCCATAGTCGTTGTGAAGGCTTGGTATTCTCGTGTGCGCAGGTTGTTCAGCGTCCTGACAGGGCACATCAGCCAATAAGCCAGCGCTGCCCAGCCGGGTACCAGACTGGATTGACACCAAAGCCGAATCGCACTCATCCGCCAGCCACCTTTTTGCCGTTATTTCTTGGCATATTGGGATTTATTTATTAAATTTGCAGCTATAAACCTAAGATAGACTTTCACTGCTATGGAACTGAGAGAGAGTTATACGTGGATGATGGTGCCTCTTTGCATCGACGAGGCCCGTTGGCGAGTGCCCGAGGTGGGGCTTTGGCAGCCTGCCGAGCTGAAGTTGGAGACGCAGGTGTTCTACGACTATATCGAGCAATGGCTGCTTGCGAAGGCCAATGCGGCCAACCGCCAGTCGCTGCCTCAGGAGTCTCAGAGCTACGATATCTATACGCTGCGTCCGTCGCGCAAGGCTACGGCCGACGACTCCCCTGAGCAGCAGGCGCTGCTTGGCCGGCTGTCGGCGTGGCGCGGGTTCGCAGGTGCTACGTGGCGCCAACAGCGTTCAGGGCTGGCGTTCCGCTTCCTGGACAAGGAGCAGGAGCTGATGTCGGTGAAGCTGCTGGTCAACAGATTCTCGCGCAATGGGCTGCTGCTCATTCCCATCAGCCTCGACAGTCGCCATACCGAGTTGACCGACCTTGTCACGCTGAACTACTATCAGGACAAGATAGACCGTCAGGCTCCGCTCTGTGTGCTCGATGCCGACCTGCAGTCATTAGACCCGCGGGCGGTGGAGAAGTACCGCCGTATGGCCTCGGGCATGTCGCTGCGCTATGACGAGGCTACGGGGCCGCAGTGGACGATGAACGACCTCATCGGCTTCCTGCTCTCCGACTTCGGTGACGGCTGCCGCCTCTTCAACCGCACGCGCCTTCATCTCTTCACCTATCTGCGCGTGCCCCGCGAGCAGTGGTATGCCGACGGTGCAGCCGGCAGCCGTCAGGGCAAGGCCGACTTTGTAAGGCTGGTGCGCTCGCAGAATACCACCTATAACCCGCCCCAGCAGCGACTCGACGACGAGGACCTGCTCTTGCAGACCTTCGACAATGTCTATGTGGGCGCCTCGGTGGAGGGCGGGGCCATGTTGGTGCTGTCGAATCCCGAGGACGACGAGAAGGGCTTGTCGACCTTCTTCCATAACTTTGCCACAGCCAATCTCTCGAAGCGCTATCTGTGGATCTACCTGATGGTGGTGCTCCAGCGCCATGCCTTGCTGCAGATGATTGGCGAGCTGAGCGACATCAACCGCCGTCAGGCCGACGAACGTTCGCTCGACCAACTCGAGGCCTTGCTCGAACGGCTGGCCACGGTGAAGACCTGCACCTACTATACGAACGTC
This sequence comes from uncultured Prevotellaceae bacterium, assembly GCA_946188345.1. GTDB lineage: Bacteria > Bacteroidota > Bacteroidia > Bacteroidales > Bacteroidaceae > Prevotella. The sequence continues at coordinate 4,589 of CAMHUI010000009.1, forward strand.
AGCGACTACACTCAGCATAACGATTTCTACAAGTATTGTGCCCGTCAGATGCATATAGAGGAGCAATATGATGAGATTTCGGAGAAGATGCGGCTGCTCGAGACCGTGGTTGAGGGCAAGAAGGCAGAGGCTGACGACGTGCGCGGTCATAGGCTGGAAATCATCCTGGCCGTGTTGACCATCATCTCTGGCACCTGCGACCTGCTGTCAGTCCTCGACCTGGGTGGCATCAAGACGGCAGGCGGCATCACTACCATCCTTCTGCTCATCCTGCTCATTGTCGTCGTATGGAACCGAAAGAGATAATCCCCCAGCTGCCTTATACGCTGAGCTACCCCATGCAACGGGCCACCGAGGCCATCGCCCAGGGGCAGTTTGAGAAGGCCAAGAACCTGCTCTTAGACTTCATGGAGGTCAGCGTGATGTATGTCAGTCACGTGCTCTTCGGTCTGCTGCAGGAACGCCAGGAGACCGTTTCGCCACAATGCCTGCAGACCATGCAGGCCTATCTGAACACCATCGACCGCAACCGCCAGATGTCGTTCGGCACTTGGATTAACGACCTTCTCACACCGCTGCTGAAGGCAGCCGAGCAAGAACTCACCGCACATCCGCTGGTGGCATCGCTGGGCACCCATCTGCTCACCGGCCGCAAGCGCACCAATCTCCTGCTTGGCGACGGCAAGCGCGTGCCGAGCATTGTGGCCCTGCGCAACCAGTATAAGGGCCACGGCGTGACCCTCTCGGAACAAGTCTATGAGGACGTCGTCGGCCGCATCATGCAACATGTCGACGCCATGCTGCAGGCTGTCAGTCCGCTCGTCGACGCTCATCCCGAGAACCACGGAGGGCACTACGTGCTGGTGCTTCCGGCCGGCGACGGAACGGCAGAACAGCTCGACCTCTTCCCCCTGCTGTTCTATACGGCCGACGGAGTGCCTTATCTGTTCCAGACGCTGCGCGACAACGAAACCGTGCAGTATGTGTCGAGCAACGAGCGCTCGGAGATGCTTGTCGACGACCGCCACAACCAGGCCTTCGACCTGCGCATGAAGCGCACGCTACCCTCGTTCGACATCTCCAAGGAGATGAACCTTGACGAGATACGTCAGTCGGTGAACATTGCTTCGGCCGACTTCCTTGCACAGATATATAAGGAGAAGAAATACAACCAGGAGCTATTCGTTGAGCGTCAGCAGCTTACAGAAGCCCTCCGCCGCTTCGTCGGCAGCGACGCTACGCTGTTTCCCATGATAGGCGAGGCCGGGCAGGGCAAGACCAACCAGCTGAGCTTCTGGACTGAGACCCTCATCCGTCAGGGCGAGGCCGTGCTCATTTTCAATGCCGCCGACTTCGCCAATGTCACCCTCGACCAGAAGATGAAGCAGGTGTTCAACCGTCCGTTGAAGGCCGACCTGATGAAGTTCATGCGCAAGGTGCACGAACGGTTCGAGGAAGCCGGCCGGACGCTTTACGTATTCTTCGATGCCATCAACGAATGCCTGAAATACGCCAGCGACCCTTATTCCCTCACAGGCCATCAGACAGAGGCCACCGGGGACAACGGTCCGCTGCTGCTTTATGAGGCTATCCGCACCATCTTCGCGCAGGAAGACTTCCGCCGTTTCAAGGTGCTCTTCACCTGCCGCACCTACACCTGGAAGAACCTGATACAGCCGAAGGTGGTGGCCACCGACCCGCTCGTCTATCGCGGCGAGCAGGACGACGAGACCGTCATCCGCGGTTTTACCGACACGGAGGCCCACGAGGCCTACGACATCTATCGCCGCCTCTACCAGATGGCCACCGACTTCACGGACATCGCCCGTCCCGTAGCACTAAGGCTGAAAGACCCACTCATCCTGAAATACGTCTGCACCAACTACCTGGGGCGTGCACTGACCGATCAGATGGGCGACTATACCAGCATCTCCCTCTTCGGAAAGATGCTCACCGACATTGGCAACTCCTATGCCGGATGGCGACAGATTGACATCGTCAATGCCCTTTCTGACTGGTTCCTCGACAGCTACCTCAACGGGCAGCCCGTCGACGGCGTCAGTCTCGACGAGATAAGAAAGGCTTCCGAAGGCTCCCCTCTGGCGGTCCTTGCAAAGCTGTTGCTCAAAGACGACGGCATCTCCATTGCCTATGGCGAGCTGCTTAACAAGGCCGAGCGCCCCATGCTGCGTGAGGTGGCTAAGCAGACAGAGCGCGGCGAAGCCGTCTATATACAGTTCATCTACGAGCGTTTCCTCGAATATGCCATTGGTCGTCGCTTCGTCGACCGACAGCTGGCACAGCGCCAAGAACCCATCGCAGCCGATGTCTTCGTCGACGCCCTGCGACGCGGTGTGACCAATGTGGTCTTCATGGGTGCCATGCGCAATGCCTTGATTATCGACTATCTGCGCACCCACGATGCCACGACCCTCATGACGCTGGCAGCCCGCCACAGTGAGGACTTCACCGTGCTGACGCTCGTCAACGAGACCCTTGATGTCCTCATCCGCGAAAACTATGAAGACGAGCTGTTCAGCATCCTGCAGACCATGCTCGGCTATTCCGATGCAGAACATCAGGACAAGATAGCCCGCTACAACGAGATTATCCGACTGATTGGTGCCAACCAGTCCACCCCCGAAGTCATTGCCGAGCACAAGGAGCTGTCGGTCCACCTCTCGCCGCTCATCCGGCTGCGCAACACGGCACTGGTCAGCACGATGAACGGCGTACTGCTGTCCGACTACTTCAATGAGAATCTCTACCGGCATGATGCCCTTCAGCTGGTGTGGTCGCTGATGTTAGACGATGTGCTGGAGGTGCGCAACACCGCATGCATGTATGCCTACTACCTCTCCAACCGCCGTTATACCCTCAGCTATACGCCCCTGCGCTCTAACCTGACACGCCGCATCGTAGAAGAGATGTATGCCATCGTCGAGGAACATGGGCTGCTGTCGACAGCCCTCCATGCCCAATGGCGCAAGCGGTCGATGAGCTTCTTCGAGACGGCCACACGGCTCTGCGTGCTGCTCATCATCGACTGCCAGCTGGCCGGAGGCGAGGCCCGGAAGGAGATAGGCCCGCTTCTCGACCTCGTCAGAAACGTGGTCAGGCATCTGACGTGGAACTACCGTGTCGTCAGGGCCATCATGCCCTTTGTCCAGATTGCCATGCGCCGGCAGATAACGTTCCAGAGCGACTACGTGAACAATGCCATCGAATACCAGAACTGCTGGGACGAGCACATCATTCCCGCCACGTCACCGCAGGACAAGTGGAGCAGGGAGGCACTGAAGGAACTCGTCAAGTTCGTGCGTTTCTATAACGACTATGGTACCGATGCTACTGATCCTTCCCATCAGGAAGCAGCACGGCGTTTCCTCGGCTACCGCGATGCCATTCTCGAGGCTTATACCACGGGCGACTCGCTGAGCTACTTCGTCTTGGAACGCGTGCTCGTCATCATGGGCGTGGCCAACTGGAGCTATGTGGAGCCCATCTTCAGGGAGTTCTTCACCGACCGCTACCGTCAGACCGAGTGGTTCCGCTACTCCCAGATGTCGATGCTCTATAACCTGCTGCAGATAGAAGTCCAGTCCGACCGCCAGAACGCTGACTTGCTCAGCGTCTACGAGCGGGAGTGCCGCGACTGGACCTGTAGCTGCCGCGGACTCTTCAAGGCCCGAAGCAGTGAGAAGGCCAACCCGCGAGGACTCTATAAGCGCAACGTGCTGACGTGGTACGGCGTGGTCTATGCCACCCATGTCGGCGACGGCATCTGCCGCGAAGGCGACGAGCGACCTGTGCCGCTGTTCTACGAACTCATCGACCAGGCCTGTCGTGAACACGACAAGGAGTTGCTCTATCATGTCATTGAGAACATCAGCGAACTTATTGCCGACTTCGGCTTTGTCAAGCAAGGCCTTGCACTGCTGAAGTATATCATGCAACAGTTTGAGACACAGGCTTCGGTCGACACCATCAACGCCATTGACCTGTCAGAGCGTGGAGGCATCTACGGATTCGACCTCGTACGGCTCGTAGGGAATGTGTTCAGTACGGCTAAGAACTACTTCTCCGACGAAGTAGACAACTTCATCCGCACCGAGGTGTCAGGCCTGAAATTCCCAGGCGTATCAGCCTACAGCGAAGAGATTCTCAGCTATCACCCCAGTGGAGAAACGCTCTCCGACCTGTTCACGCACAAGTTCGGAAAGTTCCTCATCTGGTCCCTGATCCACGAACCAGCTGTCGATAACTTCTCCATAGAAGCCATCGGAAAGGTTACAGAGACCTCCGACTGCTTCTCGTGGTTCGCACAGGTAGTGAAAATCCTGATGCGGCAGATGTTTGGAGTAAAAATATAATCCTGAAATAATCATAGTGAAAAGTGAAAAAGAAAAAGATGATACTCGTTTTAGCTTTTGTTTTGTCAGTAGCCTATCTGCTCAGTCCGTTTCTGCCATCGCTGTTTGTCGGCAAAGGCTATGATGAGGCTACCATCAAGAAGATGCATATCGTGGGCCATCGCGGCGGCGCCTCGCTGGGCTTGGAGAATACGCTGAGCTGCATCGAGCGAGGCATTGAGGCCGGAGCAGATGCCATCGAGGTGGACATCCATCTGACCAAGGACGGCCAGCTGTTGGTCTGTCACGACCAGACCGTCGACCGCACCACCAACGGAAAGGGAAAGATATGCGACCTGACATTGGCTGAGATTCAGCAGCTGAAGGTCGTCGATACTGACGGACGGCAGACGGAAGAGCACCTGCCAACGCTCGACGAAGTGCTTACGCTCGTTGATGGCCGTTGCCAGCTGTTGGTGGAAATCAAACGAACCGGCACCCTCTACCAGGGCATCGAACAGAAGACCATCGACGAGATACGCCGCCACGACGCAGAGGCATGGACCGTCATGCAGTCGTTCAACGACAGTGTGCTTGAAAACCTCCATGCACTCGACCCGAAAGTGAGGTTAGAGAAACTCATAGTGGCCAAGTTTACCGGACTGCCCGTCATCCTTGATGTAGGCCTGACTCGTTTCAGTTTTGAAAAGTATTGTTATGTAGCTTCGTTCAATGTCTTCAGCCGAGCCCTCAGTCAGTCGTTCATCGACGCGGCTCATGCCCATGGCAAAGAGGTGAAGGCCTGGACTCTCGAGGATGTAGCTTCAGCCCCCTCATGGCCCGTTGATGGCATCATCACCAACAGACCCGATGATTGGAAAAAATAATTAAAACATATATCAAAATGAGAAAGAGATTCTTGATGCTGATGGGGCTGATGGCCCTTTCATTGTCAGCGATGGCTCAGAACGAGCCGACATTCACCGAGTGGCATGACCTGCAGGTGAATGAGATTAACCGTCTTTTTCACACCACATTTTTCGCCTACGAAGACGAGGCTGTGGCCTTGCAGCGTGACATGACGCGGTCGAAGCGATTCCTGTCGCTCCACGGCAACTGGAAGTTCCATTGGGTTGAGAACGCCGACCAGCGTCCTACTGACTTCTATCGGGAAGACCTTGACGACTCCACGTGGGGCACGATGCCGGTGCCGGGCATCTGGGAACTCTCCGGGCGGCAAGGGCAACAGGAGAAGAATAGATACGGAGATCCGGAGTATGTTAACATAGGATTCGCTTGGCGCGGACACTTCAAGGACAATCCTCCAGAGGTGCCTGTCAAGGACAACCACGTAGGCTCCTATCGCCGCGTGATTACCCTGCCGGCTTCATGGCAGGGGCAGCAGGTCATCGCCCACTTCGGCTCGGTGACTTCCTGCATCTATCTCTATGTGAACGGCCATTTTGCCGGCTATGCAGAAGACTCGAAGGTTGCAGCAGAATTTGATATCACGCCCTACGTCCATACAGGGGAGAACCTCATCGCCTTCCAAGTGTTCCGTTGGTGCGACGGCTCCTACAGTGAAGACCAGGACTTCTGGCGACTTTCGGGTGTGGCCCGCGACTCTTATCTCTACAGTAGGGAAAAGGACAGCCATCTCGACGACCTGCAGTTAACGTCCGACCTTGTCAACGGCTATCAGGACGGTACGCTTCAGGTAAAGGCCTTGGCAACGGGCAATGTTGACATCGACCTTACACTTCTGGATGCTGATGCTAAGACCGTAGCACAAGAACAAATCAAGGCTTGGGATGAAACACAGCCCAAGCAGGGTGGTGTCGTCATGACGGTTAAGAACCCGAAGAAGTGGACTGCCGAGACCCCTTATCTCTATACCCTGGTGGCACGTACCTACAAGAACGTGGTCATCGGGAAAGGTAAGAAACAGCGTGTGCAGCGAGACCTTGTCGAGGTGACGACGCAGCGCGTGGGCTTCCGTAAGGTTGAAATCAAGGATGCCCGTTTCTTGGTCAATGGACAGCCCATCTATATCAAAGGTGTCAACCGCCATGAGATAGACCCAGACGGCGGCTATGTCCTCTCGCGGGAGCGGATGATACAGGACATCCGGATTATGAAGCAGTTTAACGTCAATGCCGTGCGTACCTGCCACTACCCCGACGACCCCATCTGGTATGACCTCTGCGATGAATACGGCATCTATCTCTGTGCCGAAGCCAATCAGGAAGGACATGGCTTCGGTTATGATGATGACTCGGAGGCAAAGAAGCCGCAGTTTGCCAAGCAGATAATGGAACGCAACAGGCACAACGTCAGAACTTATCGCAACCATCCGAGCATCGTAATCTGGTCAATGGGCAATGAAACCGTCGACGGTCCTAACTTCACCGCCGTATACAATTGGATTAAGCGAGCCGATCCTTCACGCCCCATCCATTGGGAGCGAGCAGGAGACGGGCCGAACTCAGACATCCGTTGTCCGATGTATGCCTCGCAGGACTGGTGCCGCCGCTATAACGGCAGCCAGAAAGCTCAGGACCAGAAACCCCTCATTCAATGCGAATACTCCCATGCCATGGGTAACTCCTGCGGCGGGTTCAAGGAGTATTGGGACATCGTACGTGAGAACGGAAAGTTCCAGGGCGGTTTTATCTGGGACTTCGTCGACCAGGCATTACATGGAAAGGGTGGATATAAATACGGAGGCGACTACAACGACTATGACCCTTCAGACAACAACTTCAACTGCAACGGACTCATCTCGCCCGACCGCGTGCCTAATCCTCACATGTATGAGGTTGGCTACTACTACCAGAATATCTGGGCCGAGCTGGCAGATGCCAGCAAGGGCATCCTGCGCGTCAAGAATGAGAACTTCTTCCGCGACCTGAGCAATGTGCAGCTGCGCTGGAGCCTATTGGAAAACGGCAATGTCATACAATCAGGTATCGTCGACCATCTCGACGTCCAGCCGCAACAGACCAAGGAGTATTCTCTGGGCATCAACCTGCATGCGGATGAGGCTGTCGTGCCGCCAACCGACAAACTGCTATATGATCTCTCGCTCAACGGCGAACGACTGTTGAATGTCGACTTCGTGCTGAAGCAGGCTGAACCGCTGATGGCAGCCGGACAGCGTGTTGCCTACGACCAGTTTATGGTCACGCCCTACCCGCAAGAGCACCAGATGATGGAGAATATGCTTATTCAGATTGGTGGAAAGGCAGACAAGATGAAGAAAACCGAAACTAACGACCTTGTTACCATCAGTTCGCCTAAGGACGCCGGTCAGATGACCATCGACAAGAGGACTGGTTTCATCTCTGTCTATCACAAAGGACAACCGGTTGTCGAAAACCTGAAGCCGAACTTCTGGCGCGCAGTCACCGACAACGATATGGGTGCAGAGTTGCAGAAAAAGCTTGGTGTGTGGCATCACCCTACACTGGCCTTGACTGACATCAGTGTGTCTATGGAGAAGAAATATGAAGCGTTCGTCACCATTGCCTTTGATATGCCCGAAGTGGAGGCCCAGCTGCTCCTCAGCTGTCGCTACGACTGGCTGAACAACCTGATTGTTACCCAAGAGCTCAAGGCTTCCCCGTCAGCCAATGTGCCCGACATGCTGCGTTTCGGAATGACAGCCTCCATGCCGAAGAGCTTCCAGCAGATAGAATACTATGGCCGCGGACCTGTGGAGAACTATGAGGACAGGAAATTCTCACAGCGTGTCGGGATTTACCGTCAGACAGTCGATGAGCAGTTCTATCCCTACATCCGTCCGCAGGAGACTGGCACGAAGACCGACGTTCGTTGGTGGAATATGTATAGCAGCCAAGGTGTACGCGTGGGTATCTCTGGTAAGGACTTCCTCTCGATGAGCGCTCTGAACTATGACATCGACGAACTTGACGAAGGACTGGAGAAGCACCAGCGTCATCCCGAAGACCTACAGCAGGCCGACCATGTCACCCTCTGCATTGACCATCTGCAGGCAGGTGTCGGCGGCATCGACTCCTGGGGAGCCTGGCCACTGCCAGAGCACCGCGTGAAGTATCAGGACAGACGGTTCACCTTCTGTATCAATGCCTTATCCCAGTAGCCCACACACCTTAAATATCAACAACCGTCAATATGAGAAAACAGCAATTCCTTCTCGTCGTTCTGCTGGCTTTGACCGGCATGGTGTCGTGTAGTCAACAACCGGCAGCCGCCCCAGAGCAGCTGACGCAGTTCATTGACCAGCGCATAGGCACCGGAGGCAACGGCCACGTATTCATGGGAGCCAATGTGCCTTCCGGCCTTGTTCAGGCAGGCCCCAATCAGTATACCCGTGGGTGGGACTGGTGCTCGGGCTATCACGACAGCGACTCCGTCATCATTGGCTTTGGCACCATGCACCTCAGTGGTACCGGCATCGGCTGTCTCGGCGACATCGCCCTGCTGCCCGTCATCAATGCCGAGCAGCACGAGGTGCTCTTCAGCCATGAAGATGAGCGGATGCATCCCGGCTACTACAGCGTGCAGCTGCATCAGCCCAAGGTGAAGGTGGAGATGACGGCTACGCAGCGCGTCGCCTTCGAGAAGTATAGTGCGGAAGACAGCCTGCTGCTCCGTCTTGACCTTGCCCAGTGCATTGGCTGGGACAAGATGACCGACTGCCACTTCGAGCAGGAGTCGCCGACGCTCATCACGGGCTATCGTCGCTCAACAGGCTGGGCCAATGACCGTAGCACCTACTTCGTCATGGAGTTCTCCGACTCCATAGGAGTCAATTCTCTGGCTAAGGTAGGGGAGGATGGAGACTCTCACGGCTCGATTGCAGTCATTAAAGCCTTTTCCTCCAGCAACAACCCAGAAGAACTTCTCGTGAAGATAGCCCTCTCGCCGACTTCCGTCGAGGGCGCCAAGGCCAATATGCAGGCCGAACTGCCCCATTGGGACTTCGACCGTGTGGTGCGTGAGGCCGATGAGGCGTGGAATAGCGAACTGTCGCGCATCAGGATCAAGACCGACGATGTGGAGGTGAAGAAGATTTTCTACACCTCGATGTACCATCTGCTGACGGCTCCTTCAGTGTTCTGCGACGTGAACGGCGACTACCGCGGTGCCGACGGTCAGAACCATCACGGCGACTTTACTAACTACACCACACTTTCACTCTGGGACACCTATCGGGCCGCCCATCCGCTGATGACACTCATCATGCCCGACCGCCAGCGTGACTTTGCCGAGACCTTCCTCCATATATGCGAGCAGCAGGGCGACTTGCCCGTGTGGCACCTCATGGGCAACGAGACCGACTGCATGGTCGGCAACCCGGGCATGGCAGTGCTTGCCGACCTCACCCTGAAAGGCTTTGTCGGCGACAGGCAGCGAGCACTCGATGCCATGAAGCAGACAGCCCAGCGCGACGACCGTTCGCTCGGCCTCTTGAAGCAGTACGGCTACATACCCTACGACCTCGAGCCTTCGAACGAAACCGTGGCGAAGGCTTTGGAATACTGTCTGGCTGAGGACGGACTGGCTCGCGTGGCCAAGGAACTCGGGGCTAAAGAGGACTATCAGTATTACTTCGACCGCAGCCGTTCCTATAAGAAGTACTTCGACCCCGCAACAGGATTTATGCGCGCCCTGGGTAGCGATGGTAAGTTTCGCGAGCCCTTCGACCCCATCCGTGTTATCCATCGTGCCGACGACTATACCGAAGGTAACGCCTGGCAATACACCTGGCTTGTTCCTCACGACGTCCATGGCCTCGTCAGCTGCTTTGGGGGCAAGGAACCCTTCCTTGAAAAGTTCGACCGCTTCTTCGTCACCGAAGGCGACATGGGCGAGGAGGCATCACCCGACATCAGTGGTTTCATCGGGCAGTATGCTCACGGCAACGAGCCCTCGCACCATATTATATATATGTATAACTACGTTGGTCAGCCTTGGAAGGCCGCCCCGCTGCTCAGGAAGGTGATGTGCGAGATGTATACCACTGGCCGCGACGGACTCATCGGCAACGAGGATGTAGGACAGATGTCGGCATGGTATATACTATCTTCCGTCGGACTCTATCAGGTGGAACCAGCTGGCGGACGCTTCATCATCGGGTCGCCCATCGTCGACGAGGCCGTGCTCAACGTGGGCAGAAGTCGCACCTTCACCGTCCGGGCCATCAACAACAGCCACGAGAACATCTTTGTGCAGTCGGCAAGGCTCAACGGAAAGGAATATACCAAGTCATACATCGACTATGCCGACATCGCCTCTGGCGGTGTCCTTGAACTGCAGATGGGCTCCCAACCCTCAGAGTGGGGAACAGCCGAGGAAGACTGCCCCTGACTCAGTAAGGAGCATGCCCTCCAGTAAAACTTTTGACACTATGGATATGAACGAAATAAAAGACAAGCGCATTGCCGTGCTGCTCTCAGGCGGTGTCGACAGCTCGGTGGTTGTCAGCGAACTGGCCCGGCAGGGGCTGCAGCCAGACTGCTTCTATATCAAGATAGGCCCCGAGGAGGAAGAAGAGTGGGACTGCTCTTCCGAGGAAGACCTCGAGATGGCTACGGCCGTGGCCCGTCGCTTCGGCTGCAAGCTCGAGGTGGTGGACTGCCACCGCGAATACTGGGACCAGGTGACACGCTACACCATGGAGAAGGTGCGGGCCGGGCTCACGCCTAACCCCGACGTGATGTGCAACCGCATCATCAAGTTCGGAGCCTTTGACGAAAAACGCGGCCACGACTACGACCTCATCGCCACCGGACACTATGCCCAGACCGAGTGGATAGATGGTAAGAAGTGGCTCACCACCTGTCCCGACCCCGTGAAGGACCAGACCGACTTTCTGGCACAGATATACCCTTGGCAACTGCAGAAAGCCATCTTTCCCATCGGCCACATGCGCAAGGAAGAGGTTCGCGAGATTGCCGAGTGCGAGCATCTTGTCAATGCCCGCCGCAAAGACTCGCAAGGCATCTGCTTCCTTGGAAAGATAAACTACAACGAGTATCTGCGCCGCTACCTGGGCGAAGAACCTGGCGACGTGGTGGAGTGGGAGAGTGGAAAGGTGCTCGGCCAGCATCGCGGACTCTGGTTCCACACCATCGGACAGCGCAAAGGCCTCGGCCTGGGCGGAGGACCTTGGAACGTCGTGAAGAAAGACATGGAGCACAACATCCTCTATGTCACCCACGGCTATGAGCCGCTGAAAGTGTGGAAGACCGATTTTGCCATCCATGGCCTGCACTGGCTCACCGAACCCCTGGACCTGCCAGAAGACGGAGCGCCTGTCGACATCACGTTCAAGATACGCCACACACCCGAGTGGCACCATGCCACCATCCACCGTCATGTCGAGCCCGGCAGCAGCGACGATGTCTGCCTCATCCATTCCGAAGCCCTCATCCAGGGAGTAGCGCCCGGACAGTTCTGCGTCATCTACGACAAAGACTTCCACCGCTGCTACGGCTCCGCCGAGATAACCCTCATCAAGGAAGAATCGTAGGACCCCAGCCTATGTTTTAATTATCGGTAAGAAGTTTTTTTACGAGGCATTAATAAGAGTTATGAGTGCATATAGAATGGAAATGAGTTGGGCTGTAGATGCTCAAATAAATTCACTGCGGAAGGTGCTCCAGCAGGATATAGACACGTCTCAGCGTCCCCAGATCATTCGAAGTGCAATAGCTTCAGCCCTCACATGATGATTCCCTGTTCGACTCTAGCTCAAACGAAAAAAAGAGAGCCTCGAAGCTCTCTTTTGTCACTTTAGTGACTCGTTTGGGGCTCGAACCCAAGACCCCAACATTAAAAGTGTTGTGCTCTACCAACTGAGCTAACGAGTCGACCTGTTGTTGCACTCACAAAAAGGTGTCTTCTCGCAAATGCGGTGCAAAGGTACTGCCTTTTTTCCAAACGGCCAAATTATTCGGCAGTTTTTTTCTTTTCTGTTGTTTGATTTGCCTCTTCCTCCGTTGCCGTTGTTTCTGTCAGGGCCGCTTCTGCCAGATGTTCGCGGGTGATGTATCGCTGCCAGTATGCCATGAGGATGGTGGTGAGTGGCAGGGCCACGATGAGTCCGATAAATCCGAGCAGCGAGCCCCACACGGAGAGTGACAGCAGGAGGATGGCTGGGTTGAGGCCCATGGCCTTGCCCATGATTTTCGGCGTGACAATCATGTCGATGATGACTTGCACCAGGGCGAAGAGTCCGACGGCCAGTCCGAATACCAGCCAGAAGTTCTGCCCTGTGTCTGCTGCTTTGAGCATGGCGAGGAAGGCTGTGGGGATGAGGGCGAAGGTGTGGAGATAGGGCACGAGGTCCATGACGCCGATGAGGATGCCCAGTCCGATGGCCATGGGGAAGTCCATGATGGTGAATCCGATACAGAAGAGGATGCCCATGGTGAGGGCTACGAGCGACTGTCCGCGGATGTAGTTGTTGAGTTCGCGCGACACATCTTGCATGAGGTTGCGCCAGAAGGGGCGTGCCTTCAGCGGGAAGATACGGATCCAGTTGTTGGTCAGGTATTCGTAGTCGAGCAGGATGAAGAACATGTAGAGCAGTGTGATGCCAGCGGCCACGATGCTCAGGATGACGTTGACGGTCTGTCCGAGGAAGTTGAAGAGTTGCGGCACGACGGTTTTCACGGCTTCATTGAAGTCGTTACTGTGCAGGAATTCGTTGATTTCGCGTTCATGTTCTTTGAAGATGCGCTGGATGTATGTGCTCAGGTCGTCGGTCTGTGCGGTCTGGTGCAGCCATGCCGTGATGTATTGGGCGAGTTTGGCAAACTGCTCTATCATCGGTGGGATGATGAAGTAGAGTGCTCCGGCTATGGCAATGGTGACGGCAAGGACGGTGATGATGATGGAGACGACGCGGTAGCGTATGTGCAGTTTTCTTTCGACGAAGGCCACGAGGGGGTAGAGCAGGTAGGCCAGGAGCCATGCCACGAAGAAGGGTAGCAGGACGCTGCTCAGATAGTTCATGAGCAACAGTACGCTGATGATGATGAGTGCGATGCCTGTCCATCTGGCCACTTTGTCGAAGGTGATTTTCTCTTGCATGTGTGGGGATTAGGTGTTGGTTGTTTGTTCGGATTCTTCCATGGCTTTCTGGTAGCAGTCGCGGCAGAGGGGCTCATATTCGGCGGTCTCTCCGAGCAGCACCCGTTTCTCGTTGTCTACGAGCCGGTGGCTTACGTAGGCCAGGTTGCCGCACTTGACGCAGATGGCATGAACCTTGGTTACGTCGTCGGCGATGGCGCAGAGTGCCGGCATGGGTCCGAAGGGTACACCGCGGAAGTCCATGTCGAGTCCGGCAATGATGACGCGCACGCCTCTGTTGGCCAGCTCGTTGCAGACGTCAACGAGACCTTGGTCGAAGAACTGTGCTTCGTCGATGCCTACCACGTCGATGTCGGCCGAGAGTAGGAGTATCTGTGCCGATGAGTCGATGGGTGTCGACTGGATGACATTGCGGTCGTGGCTGACGACGTCTTCCTGCGAATAGCGCACGTCGATGGCGGGCTTGAAGATTTCTACGCGCTGCTTGGCAAACTTGGCTCGCTTCATGCGGCGGATGAGTTCCTCGGTCTTGCCGGAAAACATCGAGCCGCAGACGACTTCGATGCGTCCTTGCCGTCGTGCTTCGCCTTGGTTAGTGTTGAACATGCGGTCTATGGAAGTGAGGGGTTATTTGACTTGTACGACAAGATATTTGCTGGCGGCCCAGAAGGTCTCCGGGTCGTTGATGCGCAGGATATACTGCTTGTTGGCATCCTGTTCCAGTGTATAGCTGCCGGTGGGGTGGGTGGTGAGCAACTTGGCCGACTTGGAGTAGAGTTTGATTTCCTTGTCCAGCCGGATGTCTATCTTGGTGAAGTAGCCTTTGTCGAAGCTTCCCTGCAGCACCTTTCCTCCGTCGAGGATGCGGTGATCCTTCAGTTCGCTCTTGGTTCCGCAGGCATACCAGGCGGTATTGAGCTGCTTGTCCTGTTTGTCGATGGTGGTGTCTTTCTGCTCGTTGTCGTTCTTGAGCTCCGTCACGTCGGCGTTGAGGTCGTTGATGGTCTTGTCGAGTTCGTCGATGCGGATGTTCTTGGCATCGAGCTCGGCCCGCAGGTTCTGCAGCTGCTGGTCTTTCTCGTCGAGCTGCTGGATGAGGTTGTCGATGGTCTTCTTGAGTTGCTCGCTCTTGTAGGAGCTCTCGCGTTGCTGCTGCTTGAGCTTGTTGATGAGCTCGCGGTTGCGCTGCATGGTTTCAGAGATGAACTTGATGTTCTCGCGTATCTGTTCGACGCGGTTGGCACCTTCTCCGTCTTTGACGATGGTGACGCGGTTTTCAGCCTCATTGATTTCGCGTAGTCCTTCCTGGATGGCGTTGAGGGTTCCCATCATTTCGTTGAGTTCGTAGTCCTTCTGGGCGATGACGCGCTGCAGTGAGTCGTACTGCGACATGTCGGCCGGTTGCTGGTTGCTGTTGCCGTTGGTGCAGCTGACGATGGTGAGGGCGACGAGCCCGAGGACGTAGGTGATGATGCGTTTCATAGTTTTTCTGATTTTATTTGTTTTTTCTCTTTTTTCTCTTTTTCCTTTCCGGCCACGACGACTACGATCTCACCTCGTGGTTCGGTCTGTGTGAAGTGGCTGATGAGTTCGTCGAGTGTGCCCCGTCGGTTTTCCTCGTGCAGCTTCGATATCTCGCGGCTGACGCAGGCGCGGCGGTCGCCTCCGAAGACTTCGGCCAGTTGCTGGAGGAGTTTCAGCAGTCGGTAGGGTGACTCGTAGAATACCATTGTGCGGGTTTCGTCGACGAGGTTGTTGATGGCTGTCTGTCGGCCTTTCTTCTGTGGCAGGAAGCCTTCGAAGCAGAAGCGGTCGCAGGGCAGCCCGCTGCTGACGAGGGCTGGGATGCAGGCTGTGGGGCCTGGCAGGGTGATGACTTCGATGCCTGCTGCGATGGCTTCGCGGGCCAGGAGGAATCCCGGGTCGCTGATGCCCGGTGTGCCGGCGTCGCTGACGAGGGCGATGGTCTGTCCGGACCGCAGCCTCTCTACGATGTTGGCTGCAGTGCCGTGCTCGTTGAACTTATGGTGGGCTACGAGATGCTGCTGGATGTCGTAATGCTTCAGCAGGACACTCGAGGTGCGGGTGTCTTCTGCCAGTACGAGGTCAGCTTCCTTCAGTATTCTGATGGCTCGCAGCGTCATGTCTTCCAAGTTTCCCACGGGTGTGGGGACAATGTATAATGTACCCATAGCGACCGCAAATTTAGCAATAATTCTTCAATGACCATAAAAAAGCCCAATACTTTACATTTTTTTAAAAGATACCGCTGATGGGCCACGGCTCACGTTAATCCCTTGTCATGACTCCCCGAACTTCTGGAAAGTTAAATAAACTATTTTTTTTAGTGGTTTATGGCATGTGTGTCGTCATAAAGATATAAATTTGTACGCGAAAAATAATAACGATTATAAAGTGATATGAAACGAACAAGTCTTTTTCAGTTTCTGGGCAGTATTTGCCTGGTGTTAGTGGTGTTGGCTTCGTGCTATACTTTCACGCTTGTGGAGCAACCCCACGAGGCAGTCACCAATTCTTCGTTCAAGGCCAAGCTTGTCGTGAAGCGCGACGGCGGCTCTGACAATGGCCTCGTGCAGACCGTTCACGGGCTCTTCGGCATCTGCGTGCCCGAGGGTTGGACTGTCGGCGGCGACATTGTCATGACGCAGGTACCCCTGCCTGGCACCGATGTGGGAGACGACCAGTATAAGCAGACCATCAAGCGCCCGATGGTGGCGTTCGACAAGTATGCCGACCTGCTCAACCGTGACTATCCGAAGATTGGATACACCTGGCTGGGCTTTGGCACGGAGGAAGAGTTCAAGAGCCTGTTCAATACGAAGGAGCAGGTAAACGAGGTCGACTCTATCTATGTGGAGTTCACGGTGAATACCAATGACAAGACGGGTACGTTCTATCTCGACTATATCGCCGGACAGGTGGAGTTTGACAAAATGCCTGATGTGGGTGTCAAGCAGGACAGCTGGAACACGCAGACCTCGACCTTTAATGGCAGTCATATCGGCAAGGTCTTCACGGCCGATACGCGCATCGTCGTGACCAATCCCGACGGTACCTTCAACGCCGGTTCTCCTTCCGACCCCATCCTGAAACCCGCCTGGCAGCTCGAACTCATGGAGGGACAGTCGCGTCCGGGCATGGTCTATGCCTATAAGGATAAGTGCTATGACAAGCTGTTCACCCGTACGTCGGGATGGAATGGCGGCGACGGCGTCTTCACCGTGGGACTGCCCAATGGCGACGTGTTCTGGACCTTCAACGACAGCTTCTACGGAACGGTGCATCCCCGCACCCGAGCCCGCAAGAACTGCAGCTTCCCCCGCAACTCCATCATGGTGCAGAAGGCCCACGACGGCGTGCCTGGCGAGGCGGCTAAGGACTTCGTGTGGCTCGTTGACTATGTCAACTGGACCGACGCCAGCCAGAGCACCTTCATGAACGCCCGCACCCACCTGCGCCACCCCGAGGGCGAGAAGACCGACGCACAGATTGCCGCAGGCGAGATAGACCAGGGCAAGGTCTACTGGTCGGGCGACGGACGCATCTACAACGGCAAGCTGCAGATGATATGGTTTGGCGTAGAGTCATCCGAACTGCGCAACCTCGGCACGACGCTGGCCACCTATAGCCTCGAGGGCAACGAGCCAAAGAACTACTACAAGCCCACCATACCCGACTATCTGCCACATGAGGGCGACTACCTCTATCGCGAGAGTGTGAAACATCAGATCAACGACAACGTCGTCTCCTACGGCTCCACCCTCTGGGAGGATGAGGACGGCCACAACTACCTCTATACCACCAAGGGCTACAAGCCCGTCGTAGGGCGCACCAAGACTGCCGACCTCTACAGCGACTGGGAATACTACGTGAAGGATGCGTCGGGCGACGGTTGGAGCTGGCAGCCCAACTATCCCACAGACGAAGAGATGGAGCGCTCCTCCATCATCGGCACAGGCGACCAGGGCAGCCTGCCGTGGGTCTTCAAGGAAGGCGACTACTACTACCTCGTCATGCAGGCACCTTACTTCAGCCGCGAGGTCAACATCTTCCGCAGCACATCGCCCACAGGACCCTTCATGGAGAAGCACCTGCTCTTCATGTTGCCCGACCATATCGACAAACTCGGCAACCAGAAGTATCACTGGCTCTACATGGTGAACCTGCATCCCGCCCTGTCGCGCGAGGGAGAGCTCGTCTTCACCACCAATACCGACCCCGACGACTTCTGGGATAACTTCAACGCCGAAGGCTCGGCCGACTTCTATCGTCCCTACTTCTATCGCGTCTACCACTGGAAGACCCTCTTCGGCATCGACGACCGCACGACCGTAGAGTCAGTAGAGGCTGAGGGAGCAAAGGCCGACACCTATGATGCTGCCTACTACACACTGCAGGGCGTCCGCGTGCTCAATCCCAAACACGGCATCTTCATCCATCAGGGACGCAAGGTAGTGCTGAAATAAGAGCCACATACCCACCCATACAACCCCAGCCCCTCCCGAGAGAAAGAAGTGACGAGTCCTTCATCTCGGGAGGGGCTGAGTGTGTAGATGAACCGTAGATTTTAGCTATTTTTAGCCCTCCAAAACAAAAAGAACAAAAAAATCTTTCTGTTATTCCCTTTTTTTTCCTACCTTTGTAACCTGTTAGCAAAAATCGGAAGAACACCGCTTGAATTTCAATGAAAAAAGGTTGTTTATTCGTCATATTCGTTTGGCTGATATACTACATGGTGTCGAAAGGCATGCTTCAGAGGCTTTCCATGATGGAGGAAGACTTTGAGGAAGAGCAGCGTTCGTTCATGAAGGGTAAGGCCCGTGGCTACGACCGTGACTTCGACGAAGACAGCTGGTATGGCGGCTGGGGTCAGGGAAGCGACGACGACGTTGAAGACCCAAGCGGCATGTGGGACTGAAAAAATGCTACGATTGTAAACATTTTTTATCGAAATTTTCTGTCATAGAAAATCATCGTTCTAGAAAAATTTTCAGGCTTTAGGAAGACTATTTTCCAAGATTCTTGCCCACCCTTCAAGACTTTTGTACCAAATCGTAGCACGATTTGTACCAATTCATCCAACGATTTACTAGAAATCGTGATGCGATTTCTTAGAAATCATGAAGACTTTTGTACCAAAAGTCTGCCTTCGCAAGCCCGTTTCCAGGCGTTTTAACGCCCCAACTTTACCATATTTTGATACAATCTCCTGAAAATCATTGCGTTACAGTGAATCGCCAAAACTGCGTTATTTACGGCCAAAGATTTTTTATTTCAAAATAATCGATTCTTAGGGCAGTTGAAAGGGGTGTTCTGTCAAGATTTTTTATGCCGTCACATTTCATTGTCCTGTTTGTCTGAAAAATTGGCGTTTTCCCCTCTTTTTTCCAGAATTGAGCATGCTTTCACGAAAAAAATACGTATCTTTGCATCGCCTTAGAAGGAGTCGCCGAGATAGTCTTGCAGCCCTCAAACAGGCAAGACGGTTTCAGTGATGAACTGGATTATCTTGATTTTAGCAGGGCTGTGCGAGGTGACCTTCACCTATTGTCTCGGGCGGGCCAAGGGCGTTAGCGGAACAGAGTGGTGGACGTGGATGGCAGCCTTCGCCGCCTTCTATGTGTTAAGTGCGATATTGCTGGCCAAAGCCACGCAGACCCTGCCGTTAGGCACCGCCTATACCGTGTGGACAGGTATCGGAGCCGTCGGCGCAGTCCTGGTGGGCATCGTCATCTTCAAGGAGCCCGCCACCTTCTGGCGATTCTTCTTCCTCGCCACCCTGATAGCCTCCATCATGGGGCTGAAAACCTTATCATGACAGACAACCACTAAGAAATAGCCTATGAAAATACACGTCTTGCACACCGGCGAAGTCCGGGTTTCACCCTATCTGCCGTTTGGCGGCGACCACTGCAACCTGCTGAAAGCATCCGGAATGACCACCCCGAAGAAGGACTGGATCTGGCTGCCCGTATCAGTCTATCTCATTGAACACCCGAAGGGCCTTATCCTCGTCGACACAGGCTGGCACCGCGACATGTCACCCGATGGCGTCTACGACAAGGCCGCGCAGATAAAGTCCTTGGGCTCGTGGATATTATATCACGTCAACCAAGGCCAGATACCCCTCGGAGCCGCTGTCGACGAACAACTCGCCACGATGGGCCTCCAGCCCTCACAGCTCGACTACGTGCTGCTGACCCATCTGGACTGCGACCATGCCAACGGCCTGCGCGCCGTGAAGGATGCCAAGCACATCCTCTGCGCAGCCGAGGAACTCGAGTGCGCCCGCAAGAACAGCGTCATCCGATATAAAAAGAAATGGTGGAAAGGAGTAGACCTGAAGACCTTCGAATGGAACGGCACGGAAGGCCCCGCAGGCAAGTCCTTCGACCTCTTCGGCGACGGCTCCGTGAAGATGATCAACATCCCCGGCCACTGCGATGGACTCTGTGCCGTGAAGATAACCCGCGAGGACGGACGCTACGTGCTGCTCTTCTCAGATGGCGGCTACGCCACCAAGTCGTGGAAAGAGATGATTACCAGCGGAGTCTCGCTCGACAAGAAGAAACAGCGGCAGTCGCTTGAGTGGATTCGCGAGCAGTCCATGAACCCCAACTGCATCGAAAGCCTCGCCACCCACGACACTGACATCCATCCCCACGTCATAGAGCTGTAAAAAGTGAAATAGCCAAAAGCTTTTCAAAGAATCTGGCTATCAGTTTCACCATCGTCTCAGTTTCCTTCATCCGGCTTTTCAAGCTTTATCCTTGACTTTTTGTAACATTGGCTCCACCGAAGTTACTCCGTCTCGGCATAAAAACAAATAAATTTAGAAGATTTTTCCGCTTAAGAACAAAATCGTGTTCTGCCCCCGACTTTTCGTAACTTTGACTCCGCCGAACTTATTTGGCACTCGGAAAAGCTCAAATAAATTTGGCTTTTCCCTCGTTTTTTCTTAACTTTGTCGCTTGGAATGAAGATGCTGGTTGTCAGAAACCGGCTGCTGCCCTTCCGGGGCTTTACGGCCATGAACCTTTTCGGGATGCTTCTGTGCCGCCGTGACGTGGCGCTGACACCCGAACTAATCCGCCATGAGCGCATCCATACGGCACAGATGATGGAGATGCTCGTCGTGGGATTCTATCTGTGGTATGTGGCTGAGTGGCTGGTGAGGTTGCTGCTTCCAGGTAGGGCCTATGAGGCCATCGCCTTCGAACGGGAGGCCTACGACCACATGGACGAGCCTGACTATCTGAAACGCCGGCGCCACTACGCCTGGATGAGATATCTGTGGGCGAGAAGTGAGTAGCTACGTAGTTCTTTAATCTGTTAATTTCCTATCTGCCAATGACTATCCCGCAAGAGTGGAACCGTTTCCTGCTGAAGGATGTGACGTTCATGAACCTGATGATGCGCCGCATCTACAACGTGCTCATTGTGGCCAATCCCTATGATGCGTTCATGCTGGAGGATGACGGTCGTATCGAGGAGAAGATTTACAACGAATACACCCAGTTGGGACTGCGCTTCCCGCCGACGTTCACTCAGGTGAGCACCGAGCAGGAGGCTGAGGAGGTGTTGCGCTCGATGAACATCGACCTCGTCATCTGTATGCCAGGCAATGCCGACAACGACGCTTTCAGCATTGCCAGAAGCATCAAACGACGCTTCCCCAACATCCACTGCGTGGTGCTGACTCCTTTCTCCCACGGCATCACGCGGCGCATGGAGAACGAGGACCTGTCAATCTTCGACTACGTGTTCTGCTGGCTCGGCAATACCAACCTCATCCTCTCCATCATCAAGCTCATCGAGGATAAGATGAATCTTGAGCATGACATCCGTGAGGGTGGGGTGCAGATGATTCTGTTGGTGGAAGACTCCATCCGCTTCTATTCCTCCATCCTGCCCAACCTCTACAACTATGTGCTTCTGCAGAGCCAGAGCTTTGCCACCGAGGCCCTGAACCGTCATGCCGCCACGCTGCGCATGAGGGGTCGCCCGAAGGTGGTCCTGGCCCGCAACTACGAGGAGGCTATCTCTATTTATAAGAAGTATGCGGACAATGTGCTGGGCGTCATCAGTGACGTGCGCTTCCCCATGACTGCTTCACACGACGAGCGCTCGCCTCTTCCGAAGGGTGGCGCCGGCGGCAAGCAGGGCGACCCCGAGGCAGGCTTCAAGTTGCTGAGTGCCATCCGCAGTCAGAACGAGTACGTGCCCCTCATCATGGAGAGCTCGGAGAGTCAGAACCGCCAACGCGCCGAGGCTGAAGGCTTCAAGTTCGTAGACAAGAACTCCAAGAAGATGAGTCTCGACCTGAAGCGCCTGCTGGAAGAGCACATGGGCTTCGGCGACTTCATCTTCCGTGACCCGACGACGAAAGAGGAGGTATGCCGGGTGTCATCGCTGAAGGAGTTGCAGGACAACATCTTCAAGATTCCCCGCGACTCCATGCTCTATCATGTCTCGCGCAACCATGTCAGCCGCTGGCTCTCGGCACGGGCCATCTTCCCCGTCTCGGCGTTCCTGAAGACGGTGACGTGGCACAAACTGCAGGACGTCGACGCCCACAGGCAGATTATCTTCGACGCTATCGTGCAGTACCGCCACATGAAGAATATCGGTGTCGTGGCCGTCTTCGACCGCCAGAAGTTCGACTCCTACTCCCACTTCGCCCGCATCGGTGAAGGCTCGCTCGGGGGCAAGGGGCGTGGACTGGCTTTCCTCGATGACATCATCAAGCGACATCCGGAGTTCAACCAGTATTCCGATATGCAGGTGCAGATACCGAAGACCGTTGTGCTCTGCACCGACATCTTCGACCAGTTCATGGAGCAGAACAACCTCTATCCCATCGCCCTGAGCGATGCCCCCGACGAGGAAATCCTGCAGCACTTCCTGCATGCTCATCTGCCCGACACGCTGGTGGAAGACTTCTTCACCTTCTTCGAGGCTACGAAGAGTCCGCTGGCCATCCGCTCGTCTTCCCTTCTGGAAGATGCCCACTACCAGCCTTTCGCCGGCATCTATTCCACCTACATGATACCCTATCTCGACGATAAGTACGAGATGTTGCGCATGCTGGCCTCGGCCATCAAGAGTGTCTATGCCTCCGTCTACTACCGCGACTCAAAGGCTTATATGACGGCTACGTCGAACGTCATCGACCAGGAGAAGATGGCCGTCATCCTGCAGGAGGTCGTGGGACAACAGCATGGCGACTACTACTATCCCAATTTCTCGGGCGTGCTGCGCAGCATCAACTACTATCCCATCGGCGACGAACACGCTGACGAGGGCATCGCCCAGCTGGCCTTCGGACTTGGAAAATATATCGTCGACGGCGGACAGACCCTGCGCGTCTCGCCGCATCATCCTCATCAGGTGCTTCAGACCAGTGAGGTAGAGACGGCTCTGCGAGAGACTCAGACGAAGTTCTATGCCCTCGATATGAAGAACGTTGGCGATGACTTCAAGGTGGACGACGGCTTCAATATTCCCACCCTGCGAGTGAAGGATGTAGGCAGTACACAGGGCGACGGCCCCTCTCCCTTGCAGCACCTCGTCTCCACTTACGACCCTTACGACAACATCATCCGCGACGGGCTCTATGAAGGCGGCCGGAAGATTGTATCCTTCTCGGGCATATTGCAGCAGGGAGTCCTGCCGCTGCCAGAGATTCTGCAGCTCTCCATGCAGCGCGGAGCCGAGGCTATGAAGCGCCCGGTGGAGATAGAGTTTGCCTGCAACATCACTCAGGGTGACAAGCCACAGGGCGAGTTCTACCTCCTGCAGATACGTCCCATTGTAGACTCCAAGCAGATGCTCGACCAAGACCTCACGGCCATCCCCGACGATGCCTGCCTGTTGCGTTCCGACAACTCCCTGGGCCATGGCATCGTGGAAGATGTCTGCGACGTGGTCTACGTGAAGGCTGGCGACGACTTCACAGCCGCTAACAACCCCGCCATAGCCGTAGAGATAGACCAGATAAACCGCCGTTTCCTCGACCGTGGCGAAGGCTATGTGCTCATCGGACCAGGACGGTGGGGCAGTAGCGACCCCTGGCTCGGCATACCGGTGAAGTGGCCGCACATAGCTGCGGCAAGACTCATTGTTGAGGTGGCCTTGAAGAACTACCGCGTGGACCCCTCGCAGGGAACCCACTTCTTCCAGAACCTCACCTCTTTCGGCGTGGGCTACTTCACCGTAGGCGGCAAGGGTGGCTTCTTCCACAAGGAAGTCCTCGACCAGCTACCGGCAGTCGAAGAAACCCAATACGTTCGCCACGTGCGCTTACCACAGCCCATGCGCATCCTCATGGACGGCATGAAGCAGCAGGGAGTGGTGCAGATCAAGTAAAATGCTGTCATTATTACGCGAAACAGAAAACCATAATAAAAAAGAAAAGACTATGAAAAAAGTAACATTCATCCTGCTCATGCTGGCTATGGCCATGACGATGAGCGCCCAGAGCCTCTTCGTAGGCACCTACAACGTACGCTATCAGAACGATGACGACCAGCAGGAAGGCAACGGCTGGTCTCAGCGCGTCCACGTCATCTGCGACATGATTAACTTCGAGCAGCCCGACATCTTCGGTACCCAGGAAGCAAAGATTGGTCAGATACGCGACCTGCTGAAAGGACTCGACGGCTACGACTACATCGGCGTGGCCCGTGAAGACGGCAAGGAAACAGGCGAACACTCGGCCATCTTCTATAAGAAAGACTATATCCAGATGCTCGACCACGGCGACTTCTGGCTCAGCGAGACTCCCGACGTGCCAGGGCTCGGATGGGATGCAGCCTGCGTCCGCATCTGCACATGGGGTAAGTTCCGCGACAAGCGCACCAAGCTGAAGTTCTACTACTTCAACCTCCACATGGACCACGTCGGCATCGTGGCACGCCGCGAGGGAGCCAAGCTCGTAGTGAAGAAGATTCAGGAGCTCACCGACGGTAAGACTCCCGTCATCCTCACCGGCGACTTCAATGTCGACCAGCGTGACGAGATCTACACCATCTTCACCAAGTCAGGCCTGCTCAACGACTCCTACATGGTGGCCAAGCAGCGCTTCAGCGAGAACGGAACCTTCAACGCTTTCAAGCCCGACCTGAAGACCGAGAGCCGCATCGACCACATCTTCCTCTCGCCCAAGTTCGAGGTCAACCACTACGGTGTGCTCACCAACTGCTACTGGACCAAGAAAGGTGACCCCGAACAGCTGCAGGGTCGCGACGCACCGAAGGAAATCCGCTTCCAGCGCTACGAGCGCCGACTGCCCTCAGACCACTACCTCATACTGGCCAAGATCAACTATAAGAAGAAGTAAATGAGCAAGCACATCATCTTATTTACAGCGGCTCTGCTGTTGCCCGTCTTCACCTGGGCCCAGCAGCTCACCGCTGCAGAGGCAGGTGAAGGCATCGCCGTCATCTTCGAGACCGATATGGGCAACGATGTCGACGATGCCCTTGCCATCGACATGCTCTATAAGTATGCCGACCTCGGAACCATCAACCTGCTGGCCGTCATGACTAACAAGGACAACAGCTATTCGGCCGAGTATATCGACATTCTGAATACCTGGTACGGCCGTTCTGCACTGCCCATCGGCATTGTGCGCAACGGAGCCGACAGTGGGGGCGACGACAACTACGCCGCCAAGGTCTGCCTGATGAAGGACCGCAAGGGCCTTCCGCTGTTCCGCCGCAGCCTGAAGGATACAACGGCCCTGCCCGATGCCCACCGTCTCTATCGGCAGCTGCTCAGCCAACAGCCCGACCATTCTGTCGTCATCATCTCAACAGGTTTCTCCACCAACCTCGCCCGGCTGCTCGACACGACAGCCGACGAATACTCCCCGCTGACTGGTCGCGAACTCGTAGCCCGCAAGGTGAAGACGCTCATCGCGATGGCCGGAGGCTTCGACGGCAGCAACCGCCCGGAGTATAACGTCTTCATCGACATCCCCTCGGCCAAGAAGGTATTCCACGAGTGGCCCACCGAACTCGTCACCTCGCCCTGGGAAGTCGGTAACGCCATCGAGTTCCCGGCGACGAGCATCGAAGCCAAGGGACTGCAGCTGATGAACAAGAAAGGAAAGAAGCGCTCCGAGGCCCTACGCTATTCCCCCGTCGTAGAAGGCTATAAGGCCTACCTGCCCATGCCCTACGACCGGGCCACATGGGACCTCACCTCCGTGCTCTATGCCGTTGAAGGCCCCGACTGGTTCGGGCTCTCGGCAAAGGGATTCATCCATGTTGACGACAAGGGAGTCACCTCCTTCAGTCCCGACCCCGCAGGCAACCGCCGCTACCTCATCACCACCCGGGCGCAGAACCACCGCATCCTGCAGCACTTCGTCAACATCTTCGACAGATAGGCTCTTCCCGACTTAGATACATAGAGCGCTTTTTTGTGTGGAATAGAGTGAAATGTCAAAGGGACATAGAACAATGGCACTTTCTTCCAGATGCCATTATTCCATGTCCCTTTGTGTTAAGCCCCTATATCGGAAAAAACTATCCGTCGGGCGAGAGGAGTGGCGTTGTGTCAGATGACGACGGCGGTGCCGCTGCAGGCGACCATTATCATGGAGTTGCCCTGCCCGATGGTCTCGTAGTCGATGTCTACGCCGACGATGGCATTGGCGCGGAGGGCTTCGGCTCGCTCCGACATCTCTTTCATGGCAGCATCCTTAGCCTCGATGAGCACTTTCTCATAGCTGCCGCTGCGGCCGCCGAAGAAGTCGCGCAAGCCAGCCATGAAATCCTTTAGCACATTGGCTCCGATTATGACTTCACCGGTGACGATGCCGCGATAGTCCTGAATGGGGCGGCCTTCAATGGTCGGGGTGGTTGTGATGAGCATAGTCTTGTTCCTTTCTTTTTTTATTGGTTATAATTACTCTTTTTACCTTTTTTCTGTTTTATTTGACGCAAAGATACGGAAAAAAGTTGCAAAAAGCGGCCTGATAGGTGAACTTTTTGTACTTTTGCAAGTATGAAAAGTGGATTAGTGCTTGAAGGCGGCGCTTTGCGCGGGCTGTTCTCGGTCGGCGTGATGGATGTGATGATGGAGCATGGCATCCGGTTTGACGGCCTTGTGGGCGTGTCGGCCGGGGCTGCCTTTGGCTGTAACTACAAGTCGGGTCAGGCTGGTCGTGCCATCCGTTACAACAAGCGGTTTGCCAAGGATTGGCGTTATTGTTCGCTGCGGTCGCTGTTGCTGACGGGGGACCTCTTTGGGGCTCATTATGCCTATCACTATGTGCCTGAGTATGTGGACGTGTTTGACAAGAAGGCTTTTGCTGCCAATCCGATGGCCTTCTATGTGGTCTGCACGGACGTGGTGACGGGCGAGGCGGTATATAAGCGGCTGGACAGGGTGGACTACGACAGTCTGGAGTGGATTCGGGCCTCGGCTTCGATGCCGCTGGCCTCGAAGGTGGTCCGCCTGGAAAGTCACCGGCTGTTGGATGGCGGTGTGACTGACTCAATTCCCCTGCGTTTCTTTCAGGGCGAGGGCTACGACCGCAATGTGGTCATCCTGACGCAGCCTGAGGGCTATGTGAAGAAGCAGAACCGACTGTTTCCGCTGATGAAGGTTGCTCTCTGCCGCTATCCGAAGTTTCTGTCTGCGATGTCGAAGCGTCCTGCGATGTATAATGCCGAGTTGGCCTATGTCCGTCAGGAGGAGCAGGCTGGCCGTGCTTATGTTGTCAGACCAGAGGAGAACATCACCATTGGCTACACCTCACATGACCCGGAGGAGATGCAGCGGGTCTATGAACAGGGGCGGAGGGCCGGTGAAAAGCACATAGAACGTATCAAGGAGTTTCTTTTTTCTTAGGTACGAGATAGCGGTCGCCTGTCTCGTTCACGAAGATGCGCCGATAGGCATCGTTGTATCCCTCGCGTAGGGGCGGTGCGCCGAGGCCGTCTTCTGTGCGGTCGAACTCGCCGTTGGTCTCGGGTTTCACGGCCAGGTCGTTGTGCTTGACGATGAGGTATTCGCCCAGTTGTTTCCAACGGCTGAGCATCTCGCTGGCACAGGCTTCGCCGTGGAGGGTGAGCAGTTCGCGGGCATCGGGCGTGTGTTGCCCGCAGAGCTCCACCGCCTTGGCTTCGATGTCGGCCTGCTGGGCGAGGTATTTGTCTTGCAGCTCCTCACGTACGCGGCGCACGTCGGGCATCAGCCGCGAGTAGCGTGGGTAGGTCATGTTCGATACCCAGTTGCACACCCAGAAGGCCGAGTTCCATGAGAACTTCAGGTCGGTGGCATCGGGGGCATCGTAGCAAGTAGGGATGCGCGTGGACTGGCAGTAAATGGGGGTGTAGGTGACCATGTTGGCATCGTCGTTGCCGAACCAGATGATGCCTCCCACGACATCGGGTAGCCACGAACGCATCTGACACACCATGGTGCAACAGCTCTGCTGCGTTGCTATGGGGCGTTCGAAGAAGTAGGTCTTGCCGTCGACCTCAAACTCCTGAGGCCTGGGTCGGTAGGGCGACTCCCATGCTCCTCCGCCAGGGCCTTTGGTCATGTCGAAGGGTGTTCCCTCGTAGTGGTCGCGCATGCCGTCCATGGCCATCCGCAGGCTGACCTTGTGCTTGGGCTTGACGTATAGCGGTATAATGCCGTCGGAGTCCACCTCTTCGCCAGCCGCATAGGGCAGGTACCGCTCCATGCCGTCGGCATGCATGTTGTAGAAACTCCACACGCGGGCTTCGCAGGCTCGCTGCATGTGGAAGTTGGTGGGTGAGTAGGCTTTCGAGAAACTGAAGTCGGAGTCCTTGCCGATGAAGTAGCCTTTGCGCCGGGCAAAGGAGATGACATCCTTGGAGTAGCGCACGTTGTCCTTGTCCCGCATGTTGAACTGATGGATGCGGCTCTGGTTGGCGTGGGCGCAAATGCAGTCGTCGGGTATGCGGATGGCCACCCAAACGGCACCCTTCTCGTCCTTGCCTTTGCCAATCATCTCCATAATCCATATCTCGTTGGGGTCGGCGATGGAGAAGGTCTCGCCCGTGGAGGCGTAGCCATAGCGCTCTACGAGGTCGGTCATGACGGTGATGGCTTCGCGAGCGGTGCGTGCCCGTTGCAGTCCGAGGTTCATGAGGCTTACGTAGTCGAGCGTGCCGTTACGCTCGCAGAGCTCCTTGCGTCCGGTGAACGTGGTCTCTGTGATGGTAAGCTGGTGTTCGTTGATTTGTCCGATTACCTGATAGGTCTCAGCCGCCTCTTCTATCTCGCCCATGTAGTGGTTGTGGTCGGCATCGACCACGTGGCGAAGCTCGCCCGGCAAATGGCGTGCAGCAGGGAAAAGGGGCAGCCGGCCATACATGCCGTAGCTGTCCATGTTGTAGGTGACGATGGTAGACCCGTCGACCGAGGCATCCTTTCCGATGAGGAAGTTGGTGCAGGCCAAGGTCGGCATGACGAGGCCGCAGACAAAGAGCAGGGAAGTCAGTAGTTTCTTCATAAGGTTTTTTCCTGATATTACCAATTATGCGTACAAAGGTACGATTAAGCGAGAGAAAAACAAAGGAAAAAAGGTATTTTTTCAGTTTGTTTTTCCAAGCGAAAGTACCTTCGGCAGAGCCAAAGTACCGATTAAGCGAGAGAAAAACAAAAGAATAAAAGGCATTTTTTTTCAGTTTGTTTTTCCGAACCGACGGAGCAGCGAGCACCCTAAACTTATTTTGGTCTAGTCGCAACAGAGGCCGACAGAGTCATCGTAAGTACCTTCGGCAACGCCAAAGTATCGATTAAGCAAGAAAAAGGTGAGGAGAAATGCAGCCAACTTAAAAGTAATAGATAGTTTATTACCGAGTAATAGATGATTTATTACTGAGTAAAAGATGATCTATTACTTTGCAATAGATGATTTATTACTTTTTCTTTTCTATCGGAAGTCGCCGTCTTTTGTTGTCTGAATGATGGCCTATCGGGGCGTTTGTCTTGGTGGGTATGCAAAAAAGTCCACCCGCAGGCATGTGGCTTGCGGGTGGACTTGGCTGTTGTTGGATTTCAACCGACCTTTTCTCGTCATGGCAAAGCTCAAACAAGTTTGGCTCTGCTCATCTGGCTTACCGAAAACGTTTAGTCGCCGTGGCGGTTGAAAGGATGTCGTTATTCGTCCCAGGCGGAGTTGAACTTCGAGAGTCCTTCGGAATCGGCATCGCCGTCTCCGCCTACCACGAGCACGTCGTCGCTATCAGCACCGCCGTCGACGGAGATGCTGATGAGCAGCTGCTCTTCGTTGATGTCGAGTGCTTTCAGTGTGGGGATGATATATGCTTTCTTGTTCATAGCTGTTCCTCCTTATTTGATGACGACTTTCTTTCCGTTGACGATGTAGAGTCCGCTCTTGAGGTTGCGTTCATTCACCTTGACACCGCTGATGGTGTAGACGTTGTCGAGGCTGATGACTTCGCCCTGCAGGTCGATGATGCCGGTCACGTCACCGTCGACAGCGAAGCGCTTGGCCAGGATATCGTCGGGATTGTCGATGCCATCGTCGCCAATGGGCAGGTGCTCGCGGATGTCCTTGAAGTAGGCGCGGAGTCCCTTCAGCTCGGTACCGGCGGCGTTGGCCTTCAGGGTGTTGCCTGCGGCAACGAAGAGATCGTACTTGGTGGGAGCGGCGGGCTCGTAGATACCTATGAAGTTGAGTTCGCTACCATCGCCTACGGGCTCTGCTGCCGCAGCTGTAGTAGCTACGTTGACACCTTCGATGACTATGGGATCGCTGGCAGTCAGTGCCTTGGTGGGCCAGAGCAGATAGGGTTTGCCGGCCTGGACGCCGGTGGGGATGGAGGTGAACTGGAGTACGTCGCCTTCCTCGCCTGTGAGGCCTGCTACCTTGGCACCTTCACCGAAGACCTCGGCAACCTGCTCGGCTGTCATGCTGAACGGCACGCAGAGCGTGTTCCAAGTGTCGGCAACAGTGGTGCGGTAGATAGTGACCTGAGTGGCTGTGAAGTTGTTGAGGTTCTGGCCCTTGAAGGTCTCGTCGAACTCATAGTTGTGGTTGAGCACGGGATGTCCCTTTGCGCCGAAGGTCTGGTGCCAGACGGTGTTGGTCAGGTTGGCCAGCAGGGTTCCGTCGGTGATTTCGACCTCGGTGATGGCGTTCATGCCTGCCCATGTGGTCTTCACGTCGTAGCTGGAGCTGTTGAGCTTGATGCTGTTGCCACGTGCGAACGACTCGCTGTTAGGACCGTTGACCGTACCCATGTTGTAGACATAGTTCATCTCGGCATTGTTTCCGAACCATCCAGAGAGTCCGCCGCCTTCGTTACCGGCGGTGATAGTTCCGGCATTGTAGCAGTTGGTGACGTAGATTTTTACTTCGCCTACGTAGTTGCAGCCTACCAGACCGCCAGCGTTCTGGTTGACGGTGGTGACGTCGGCTTCGTTTCCAAGTGCCTCGAGGTGAATTTCTCCAGAGCCTTCGCGTACTGCACCGATGAAGGCAGCGGTAGCGGCATTACCCTTGAAGGAGCATGAGGCATCCATGGTGAGGTTCTTGATGGTGGCTCCGGCAGTGGCAGCGTTGACAAGGCCAACCCCCGTGCGTTCGAAGTCCATCTTGAGGTTCTTGATGATGTTGAACTGACCGTCGATTTCGCCGTTGAAGCGCTTGCCGTCGTTGTCGGCACCGATACCATTGAATTCAATGCCAGCCATGTCGAGGTCGCTCATGAGCTTCACCTTCAGGGCGGAGTTGTCGCGCGATGCAGCGGCAATCCACTTCAGCTGTACGGGCTCGGATACTTCGAAGAATCCGTCGCCGTTGACGGTCATGAAAGCGGGATCGTAAGCACCGCAGACCGTGCAGAAGCCATCAACGAAGGTGTGGGCATCCTGTGTAGAGCCGGCAGTGTTGCTGTAGGTGACGTCAGTTCCGGTCTTGGCATTGCCGGCACAGTCGAGTTCACCATTGGCGTAGACCTTGGTGTCGTCGGCTCCGAAGGGCACGGGATGGTCGTCGCCGGGGAGGGCCTGATGCCAGGTTCCGCCGTCGACCTTGCCATTCAGCAGGAAGGCCAGTTCACCATTGTTCATCTGCTCACTGGTGAAGGCTGTGGCCTGAGTGCCGTCGATATCGTAGAGGTTTTGTCCGGTGACTTCACCCTTACGATACATGCGGTTGGAGCCATCCTGTCCGTTGACGGCACCGCTGTTGTAGCAGTTCTCGATGACGGAGCTGTTGGAACCCATCCATCCGCAGATGGCAGCGCTCTCCTTGTTGCCGGTGATGGTGCCGGTGTTGTAGCAGTTGGAGATGGTAACTTTCTTCTCCGAGCATCCGATGATACCGGCGGCGTTCTGGGCAGAACCTGTGACGTTGGCCTCGTTGCCGCAGTTGCGTACGATGACGCCGTCGCCCCATACGTGACCAAGGATACCAGCTGCAAAGGCAGCACCCTTGATGGTGCAGGTCTTGTCGATGATGACATTCTCGATGATGGCCGGGCCTACAGCCTGACCGAAGAGAGCCTGGTTGTTGTAGCCTTCAGTGGTGGTGAGGTTGAGGATGCGATGTCCCTGGCCATTGAAGTGTCCCTTGAAGTCGTGGGCATCCTGTCCGATAGGCGTATAGCCGGTGACACCAGCCATATCGATGTCGCTTGTGAGGATGGCATTGGCAGCGCCGTTGACATGGTTGACCGTGTAGGCATACCACGTGAGCTGGGCGTTGGTGGAGATTTCGAAGAATCCCTCTCCGTTGGCGGTCATGTAGTCGGTCTGATATTCTCCGCATGCTGAGCAGAAACCATTGACGTAGCTGTGGTCGTCGCGGGTTGAACCCTCGTGGTTGGAGTAGGTGACAGTGCCTTTGGCGGAGCCGTCGCACTTGAGTTCACCATTGGCATAGACCTTGCCGTGGCCGTGGCGGAAGTTGGGGAAGGCATCCTTGCTACCCTCAAGGTTCTGCAGCCATACACCGGCATCAGCATTGCCATTGAGTTCGAAAGCAAACTTACCGGAAACCAGGTCGTCATTGTTGATGACGGTGGCACTCTGCTTGTCGTTGATGCTGTAGATCTTTTCCCAAGTGTTCAGTCCGCTGTTGTTGCGATAGAGGAAGTTGTCGCCGTCGCCACCAGCCTCGATGTTACCGGTATTCCAGAATCCAGATACCTTGACACTGCCGTGACCGCCAAACCAACCTGTGATGATGGCGCTTTCGCTGCCGGCCTTGATGTTGCCGGTGTTGTAGCAGTTGGTAATCTGGGTGGCAGGCCCGCCGTTCATGACAACGCCGATGATGGCGCAGCAGTTGGCACCGGTACCTTCGACGCGGCCTTCATGGCCTACGTTCTCGAGTGTGACCCAACCGGAACCGTCGGAACGGCCGATGATGCCGCCAACCTTGGAGGTTCCCTTGATGACATTGTTGGGACCGGCAATGAGGTTCTTAATAACTACGCCGCCGTTGACAACTCCAAAAATACCAGAATTCTCACCACCCTCGTATACCAGGTTGTCGATGACGTAGCCCTGACCATCGAAGGTTCCGGTGTAGCGATGATCAATATCGCCAATAGGAGTCCATGACACACTGGTCATGTCAATGTCGGCCGTGAGGACGGCATTGGCGCCATTCTCTCCACCGTTCACGATTCCTGCAAACTCAACGAGCTCGGCTGCCGTACCAATCTGGTAGACTTCGTCAACCTTGTTGAGGGCCCACAGGTTGCCCATGCCAAATACGAAGGCTATGAGCATCATTAAACTCTTTTTCTTCATACTTACGTTACTTATTTTAATAATATAGATAGTTACTCAACATAGTGTACGGTGGCCTGGACGGTGCTGCCCTCGGGGCTGAGGGCCGTCTTCTGGTTGGCATCGATGGGCTTGCCGGTGATGTTGATGAAGAAATCGCAGCCGAGAAGGCCTTCAAGTTCTGCTTTCTCGACATAAGCCTGCAGCTGAGCGTAGGGGATGTCCATTGAGAGGACATTCAGCTCGCCCTTCGTCACAGCGTTGGTCAGTTCTTCTGTCACGTCGTTGCCCTGATTCGTGAGCGTGACGGTGTAGGTGGCGTTCTCAACGTCAATCCAGCGCACCGTAAGTGTCTGCACCTCGTCATTGGTCAGGTCGACGTTATATTCGTTGGCCTCCATGAACATGCTCTTGGGGGCAGGAACACCTGCACCATCTTCGTCGACACACGACTGGAAACCGATTGCTGCCATCAGCAGGATGGCAAAAAGATATGCTACTTTTTTCATATTCCTATTCTTTATGATGGTTGTATTTTATTCGACCTTTTCTCGCCAAGGCAGACATCAAGCAAGTTTGGTCTGCCTTGGCGAGAACACGTATTTTATTCAACAGGCTCGAACGTGGTGTGCGGGTCGTCGGCCAGCAGATAGACCGAGAACTTATACATGCCCGAAGTCTGGACTACCCACTTGTTGTCTCCACCGTCGCCCTGAAGACGAGGACCGCTGAAGCCGTGTTCAGTGGCCGGGTCGGCATTGGCGTAAGGTGCATAGAGGAAAGGATCGCTCCAGCCACCGCCAAGTCCAATCTTGAACTCACCGGGAGAGTCGTCCTTAATCTTCTTGGCATCTTCTACATTATAGAACTGGCCTGTCCATGACCAGATATAAGGCTCACGCGGGCCACCGGTCATCGTCATCTTACCTTCCGGAGTATCGGTGTTCCATCCAACGGATGTTCCCATACCCACAATCCACATCTTGTCGTTGGGCAGCTGGATGATTTCCATCATGCGGCAGTCGTTGTATTCGGGATTGGTATCGACGATAACCGTGCGGGTGCCAATCTCGTCGCAGACGAATTCTGTTACATCGCCCTCGGTGACATAGACCATTTGTTCGCCGTCAGCCTGTCCGTAGGCAGGAAGAGGCTCGTCGGTGGTGGTGAAGTGATAGGTGCAGGGATAGACGTCGAAGGTGGCTTCGTAGATACCCGTTCCACGCTGGCGCTGGGTGAGGTCCTGAACGGTGACCTTACCACTGGCGTCATCGGTGATGACCATGTGGATGACTTCGGGGAAGCGCTCGTAGCCCGACACGACGAAATTAACCGTTGAGGAGGCGGGCTTGACATACTTCGTCTCGTTCTGCACAGTGGCGAGCACCTGAGCGGTGACCGTCACCTGTTGTCCGGCCGGAACCCAGCGGCTGATGATGTTGTTCAGCTCTTCGTGAGTGAGTGTATACTGGCAGGCTTCGCCAACATCGAAGAGGTCGGTGATGTTGTCAGTCTTGTTGGACTCGTCAAAGAAGCGGATGGCGTAGGTGACGACATCGGCAGCGCTGACAGGCGACGACTGGGGTGACCACGTGAAAGTGATGGCAGTCTCGTTGGCAATGCCCTTGTTGAGGATGATTTTCTCGACAGACGACTGCACATGCATCTCGTCAGGTTGATTCTCGAGCTTGTAATACTCGGGATCTTCGTTGCAGGCAGCCAAGAGGCCCACAAGACCCAAAAGCATGAATATCTTATTAATCTTCATAGTGATTTACTTTTTATTGGCAAATTATTTCTTGTTGACATTCATCATGTTAAACGGTATCAGTCAACCCAGAACGGGCCTTCGACAAGGTTGGGGTTCTTCTCATACTCGTCGATGTAGATGGGGAACCAGTAGTATTGCTTCTTCCATACGCGGTCCTGATCGGGAGTAGCAGTGCGCTGGTGGAAGGTGTTGCGGGTGCGGCCCTGGGCGTTCATTCCCATGCAGGGACCGTTCATCTCGGGAATATCCTCGGCAATCATCCAGCGACGGATGTCATACCAGCGGTTGTTCTCGCAGCAGAGCTCTACGCGGCGCTCCATGCGGATGGCCTTGCGGGTGGCTTCCTGAGTGTTGTCGATATGGATGTAGTCCTCGTCGTCGGCAGCTACGTTGTCGAACGTGTACTGTCGAACGCCTGCACGCTCACGGATGCGGTTGACATAGTCGAGGGCTTCGACACGCTTGCTGGCATCGTCGTAGGTCTCGTTGAGGGCTTCGGCATAGTCGAGATAGGTGAAGGCCAGACGATAGAGAAATGCCTGTCGGTCGGTCATGATGACAGCGCCATTGTTGTAGTCGTCAGTCACGCAAAGGCTTTTGCGGGCAAGGTAGCCGTTCTGAGGAGCATCGTGGGGAGATGAACTCTGGACGTTGTCGTCGTAATTGTAGAGGAAGTTATAAGGACGGCCTCCGTCGACAGCCAACCACGAGTTGTGGAAAGAAACGGCATTGTAGAAGCGGGGCTCGCGGTGGCAGTACATGTTATAGGTGCCATTGGCGGTTATCTCACCGGCCACACCAGTACCATAAGGCCATGAGGTGATGTCCGTGCGCTTCTCTACGCTTGTGGAGAAACCATCTTCAACATAGCCAGAGTTTGGATCGTCGATAGGCAGACCGTTCTCGGTGAAGAATGCGTCGACAAGACCCTGATAGACACCCAGACCATTACCGCCACCAACATTGCGGACAGAAGTAACACGAAGGAAGGTGCCGGCGTAGGCATTGCCCTTGGTTACGGGGAAGGTAATCTCATGGTTGCCTTCATTCCATTTCTTGATATGCACATTGTAGGTCGACATGAACGGGTCTATATCGCCGCTCGGACCGACTTCCTTATAGAGCTCATAACCGGCAGCCTCTGCCTCGTCGATGACAAGCTTGATGGCTTCGACTGCCTTTACCCACTTGTTGTGGTCGTAGGTCATGTTAAAGATTTGTTCGCCTTCGTTGTTGCGATAGTTGGCATACATTTTGTTGCCGTTGACGATGGGGCTGGCAGCGAAGAGCAGCATGCGGGCACGAACGGTCAGCGCCATGATCTTGTTGATGCGGCCATACTTCGCGGGATCGCTGTAGACGGCAGGCAGGGCATTGGCTGCATCGAGCATTTCCTTGTCGCAGTAGTTCACTACATCGTCGAACTTCGACTGTCCCACCATCAGCTCGGAGAGCGTGAAGTCGGTAGGAGCGATATAGTCGGGCTTGAAGGGGATGCCGCCATAGTTTTCGGCCAGCAGCCACCAACCATAGGCGCAGAGGAATTTCACCTCGTTCTTCATGTTGTCTATTTCGCTCTGCGGCAGGTCGTTCTCAGGCAGGGCGTGGGCCATATTCTCAAAGATGTAGCCATGACGGATGTAGCGGGGCATCATGTGCCAGAGGTTACCGCCCCAGGGGGAGTTGATGGTCCATGAACCGTCAATTTTTCCGAGTACGTCTTTCCAGTCCCACTGCTGCCAGCGGCGAGAGGCCACGAGGTCGTCGGCCAGAATCTCATAGCCGTCGGCGGTCAGGGCCCACTTGTCGGGAGTGTGGATGATGTTATAGATGTAAGAGAGCCACGAATAAACTTTGTCGCGGTTCTGAAATACCATTTCGGTGGTGAGCTCCGTGTCGGGTTCTTTGTCAAGGAAGTCTGAGCACGAGGTGGTGAAATTGGCTGCAAGCAGACCCATCACCAGATATATTGTAAATTTAATCTTTTTCATATCTTTATACTATTACTTTCTACATGAATGCTCCTTAGTTTAGAAATTGAGGTCGATACCGAACATAATGGAACGGTTCATCGGGTAGCGGAGACCATTGCTTGTTCCGATTTCGGGATCCCACATTTTGAACGAAGAGATGCAGAAGAGATTGTTGCCGCTGACAAATACGCGGCAGCCCTTTGAATAGATGTGCTCCATAAGACTCTTCGGCAGGGTGTAGCCCACTTCGATGGTCTTACAGCGGAGGAAGCTCATGTCTTTTTTCCACCATGTAGAAGCACGGCAGTTGTTGAGGTTCGGGCCATAGGTCAGTCGGGGCCAGAAGGCATTGGGGTCTTCGTTGACGCCGTCAATCCATCTGTCGTTGATGTTGGCAGCATAGGCATTACCCTCGGTGGTGGTACCTCCGCCAGGCAGGAAGTAAGGCGTTCCGGTGCCGCCGCCAATGATGCGATGAGTGTCGCCGGTGCCTTGGAAGAAGAAGTTCAGGTCGAGGTTCTTCCATGCGATGACACCACCGAAACCATATACGATGCGCGGGTCGACGGTTCCTCCGATGAAGCCTTCATCTTCTTCGGTGATGATGTTGTCGCCGTTCATGTCGACATATTTGATGTCACCGGGATGGAGCGTTGCAGCACCGACGCGCTGCTCGGGGATGCCGAACTTCAGAGTTCCGTCCTCGTTGAAGTCATCAGCCGTGAAGAGGCGCTCTGCCGTGAGACCATAGAGCTCGTTGAGCGAGCGGCCGGTCTGGGCGCGATGGGTGCCCTTCTTTATTTCAGCTTCGTCATATTCCTCGACGCAGTTCTTGGCATAGGTGAAGTTGGCGTAGAAAGATGTGAAGAGGTCTTTGTTCCACTGCTTGTGCATGTTGACAGTGACTTCCAAACCTCCGTTCTTGACCTTGCCGAAGTTAGCGTAGGGAGCCTCGACGAAACCGCTCTGTGTAGGTACGATACTACGTCTCATGAAGATGTCCTTACGATTCTCGCGGAAAATGTCGAAGTTGATGTCGAGGAGGTTCCACAAACCCAGTTCAATACCTAAGTTCTTCTTCGTGACAGTTTCCCAAGTCAGGTTCAGTACGCCGATTTCGCCTTCAGTGATACCACCGTATGAACGCTGTCCGGTGGTACCCCATGTGTATCCTTCCTGACCGGTCTTGAGGGTGGTGAGGTAGGCGAAACGGCGACCACCGATGTTGTCGTCACCGGCTTGACCCCAGCTGGCGCGGAACTTAATCTTGTTGAAGATGTCGTGGACGGGTTCCATGAAGTGCTCTTCGCTGAGCAGCCAACCCACTGCGAATGAGGGGAAGAAGCCGAAGCGCTTGCCCTTGGCGAAGTTCTCGGAGCCGTTGTAACCGAAGTTGAACTCACCGACGTAGCGGTTGTCGAAGGTATAGGACAGACGTCCGGCAATACCCTGTTTGCGATAATCCTGGATGTCTCCGCCGTCGTACGAGTTTTGGTTGTAGAGGAAGAGGGCATCAATGTCATGCAGTCCGAAACGGCGGTTATACATAATGTCTGCTTCCATATAGACGTTGCTGTTTCCATACTCCGTACCAGTTTCGAATCCCATTGACTCGTCGCCAGGGGATGCCTGGATATACAGCAGGTTACCCTCGGCGTCGCGGCCTGTGGCAGGAAGTACGATGGGGGGATTGGAGGTGCGGGTGCGGCGGCTGCGGTTCCAGCGGTCGAAGCTGAACGAGCCCTTTACCTTCAGACCCTTTGTTATCTGACGAAGGTCTTGCTCAACAGAGAAGAGAGTCTGGATTTTCGAAGAGGTCATGAAGTCATAACCACCCTGTGTGGCTGTAGCCCAGGGATTGGCTCGGTTGGAGATGCGGGGAATGGCTCCGTCGCTATAGCGTGAGGGATGCACGAAGGGCAGTGTCATGAAGGCTTCGTTGAAGGCGGCGTCGGTGTCGCAGCGCTGTTTCTTGAAACGGTTCAGATAGCCACCGATGTTGACTCGCAGCAAGGTGGTCTTCGTGACATCCATGTCGATGTTCGTACGCAGGTTGAACTGCTGGTTGTTGGTGGCATTGTTCACGGGCAGCGTCTTGTCTTGCTCCAGGATACCGCTCTCCTTGAAGTAGGAGGCGACGATAGAATAGCGCAGGAAGTCGGAACCGCCGCTCACGTCGACGTTGCCCTTGGTGGTATAGGCATAGTCCTTGGTGATCTCGTCGATCCAGTTCACGTTGGGATAGAGGTCGGGGTCGTAGCCCGAACGGCTGCGGTCGATCTGCTGCTGTGTGAAGGGCTGAACGGCACCGTCCTGCAGAGCCAGCTCATTGAGCAGGGTCATATAATCGGGAGCATTGAGGAACTCTACCATCTTGGTGGGCTCGTTGATGGCGTGCTCGACGTGGAACTTCACCTGAGGTGCACCAATCTTTCCGCGCTTGGTGGTGATAACGATGACACCGTTAGCACCGCGCACACCATACATGGCAGAGGCCGAAGCGTCTTTCAGAACCGAGAACGACTCAATTTCGTTGACGTCGACATTGTTCAGGTCGCGGGCGATACCGTCGATGAGAATAAGCGGGGAGTTGCTTCCTGAGAAGGTGGAGATACCGCGAATCCAGAAGTTAGAGTCGTCGTATCCAGGCTCACCCGAACGCTGTACGCCGATGATACCTGAGAGCTTACCGGCGAGGTTGTTCGACAGCGTGCGGCCGGTACCAAACTTCAGCTCATCGGGCTTGATGGTTTCGATAGATCCGATGATGGATGCTTTCTTCTGGCTGCTGTAACCTGTCACGATGACTTCCTCCATTTCGGATGTTTCTTCTTCGAGGACAACGTTGATCAGCTTCGCACCTGTCAGCTTCACTGTCTTCTTTTTGAAGCCGATGTAGGTAAATTCAAGAGTCTGGCCCTTTTCTGCCTGAATGCGGAAAAGACCATCAATGTCGGTAACAGCATTGTTATTGCTGCCGACTACGGTAATTGTTACACCGGTCAGGGGTTCCTTGTTTTCGTCGGTCACCATACCGGTCACTAAATTTTCGGATTGCTGCACGGCGGCCTGAAGAGGTGACAGACCTGAAGCAGCAAACAACATCATTGCCGTGCAGAAGAGCGCAAGCCCTAATGGCAAGGTGTTGTAGTTTAGGTTCGGAAATTTTAATTTGAACATGTTGTTTAGAGTTATTAATAAATTTCGGTGCAAAGTTAATAAATATTTCCTCGCGTACACGAGAATATAAATAATGTATAACAAATATACTACAGCCTATTTGAGTATAAGCGGTGGT
Organism: uncultured Prevotellaceae bacterium; assembly: GCA_946188345.1. Lineage (GTDB taxonomy): Bacteria > Bacteroidota > Bacteroidia > Bacteroidales > Bacteroidaceae > Prevotella. Next base: position 44,843 of record CAMHUI010000009.1, read on the forward strand.
AATCAATTAGTTAGGTTCTTTCCCGGTTAGTTGCTTGTATAACTCTAATCCTTACTTTTGGTGGGTGTTATTGCTTTGGTTTGATGAAGTTAAATGCTTTCCAGTCAGTAGGATTCTTCTTTTCCTTCTTTACTTTCATCGTTATCTCCAAGCGGTTCGAAGATGGGCGAAGGTGAGTGCTGGCTGGCATCATAGCCTTTTGGGTAGAACACGGCGATGCCTTATCCGGCCATGAATGAGTGTTGTGCAAAAGCACTGTATGCCGTTGTCAGGGCAACCAGTAAGAGGAGGATTTTCATATAGGAGGTTGTTGATTATTCCAGTGGTTCGGTAATGAGTTGGTCTACATTTCCGGTGACGGGGTTGAGCGTGAGCCTCGTCATGTATTTCTTGTTGAAGAGGTTGGCGCTGAGGTTCTCCACCCGGCCGTATTGTGCTGCCAGGGTCTCGAAGGCGGCGACGTTCTTCTTCATGCTGCTCAGGGTGATTTGTATCTTACCCGGCAGGTTGACGTTGATACCGATGTCTTCCTTCGAGCGTTTTGCTGCCTCCTCGATGTCGTATTTCAGGGTGGGGATGACCTGCATGTCGCGCACGTATATATAATAAGGTGTACCTGATACGTCGTCCTTTGAGACGAGTCCGAGGTGTTTAGAAACGCGGAAGAGAATTTCCCCGTCGACTTCTCCGTTGGGAATGATGTCGACGAAGTGTTCGGTGGTGTCAACCTCGGTTGTGCCCGCAAAGACCTGCAGCAGCGCCTGCTCCTGGGTGCTCAGATTGCCAAGCATGAGTCGCAACTGCTCGCCGTCCTTGGGCATGAAGTCGGCTTCTCCTCTTGAGAGCTGGTTGCGGCTGTCGCGGATGTCATAGATTTCGCGTGCGATGAGTTCAGCCATCTTGGCCGAGCTGGCAGCCGAGAGGATGTCTTCTGTCATGAAGTCGTGCGGGTTGAGTGGCTGGGCTTTGGGTGCCGGCGTGAACTTTGCAGGTTCGGGAATGGAGTAGCCTTTGGCGTTGATGGCCTTGAGGATGCCGTTCTGGTCGCGTTCAAGGCTGATGAGGGTGTGCTTATGGTCGATGATGGCCGTAAAGTGCTTGTTGGAGTCGGGCAGGGCATAGGTCGACATGTTGATGCCCACGACGCGGTAGCTGGTTTCTGCTTCCTCGCGCACGGGCAGCTTCATATAGCGCTCGGCATAGCGGGCGTATTCGCCGGGGGTGAAGGTGGTCTTCTCGATGAGAATGGAGAACCGCAGGGCTGTCTTAGGCAGGTAGTAGGAGGTGCCTTCTATGGGTGCCTGCTGGGCGAACGCGCTCTGGCTGACGAAGAGTGCTAAAAGTAGGGATAAGAAAGTGGTTGCTGATAGGATTTTCTTGTTCATATTATTTCTCTCTGCTCGAATTGTTCTTGATTTATTGTTGTTTCGTTACTCGCTCACCTTTCTGATGGCCTTGGGTAGGTAGCGTATGATGTCGCTTGCGATGAGGCTCTCCTGTCCGAGGTCTTTGGCAGCCATGTCGCCGGCGAGTCCGTGGAGATACATGCCGAGGAGTGCTGCCTCGCGCTGCTGGTATCCTCGTGCGAGTAGTCCTGTGATGATGCCCGTGAGCACGTCGCCGCTGCCGGCTGTTGCCATGCCTGGGTTGCCAGTCGGGTTGAAGAATACGTGTCCGTCGGGCATGCAGAGGGCGCTGTAGCGGCCTTTGAGTATGATATAGGCGTTGAGTCGCTCGGCCATGTCGCGCACTTTGCTCAGCCTGTCGTAGCTGCCGTTGCTGGCGGTGCCGACGAGTCGGTCGAACTCGGCATCGTGGGGTGTCATGATGATTTCCTTCGGCAGCTGCTGCATCCAGGCTCGATGGTTGCTGATGATGTTAAGTGCGTCGGCATCGACCACGCTGGGGCAGGTGGCTCTTCTCAGCTGGGCTATCATGGCGATAGCGGTGCCTTCGGCTGTTCCCAGACCGGGACCGATGGCCATGGCCTCGAAGTCGTCGGTGCTCATGGGCTCGGTGAAGAACTGGTCTTCGCGGTCGAGGTGCAGCACGGCTTCGGGTACGGCCGTCTGCAGCACGTCGTTGTTCTTCCGGGGTGTGTGCACGGTGACCTTTCCTACGCCGCTCCTCAGACAGGCTCTTGTGGCGAGGATGGCTGCTCCTGCCATGCCGTAGCTGCCGGCCACGATGAGGGCGTGTCCCATGTCGCCCTTGTGGGCAAACTCATAGCGGCGGCGGAGCATGGGCTTCAGGTCGGCTTCTTCTACGAAGCGGTATTGCGAGTCGGTCTTCTGAATGTATTCCTGCGACAGCTGTATGTCGAGCACGCGTATCTGTCCGAGATAGGGCTGGTTGTCGGCGAGCAGCATGCAGAGCTTTTTCTGCTGCAGGGTCAGGGTGAGGTGGGCGCGCACGATGTTGGCGCGGATGTTATAGGTGTTGTCTTCTGCCATGAGACCCGACGGGATGTCGATGCTGACGACGCGTGCGGGCGACTGGTTGATGTATTTCACGAGTGAGGCAAATCCTCCGGAGAGGGGCTTGTTCAGACCTGTTCCGAAGAGTCCGTCGATGACTACCGTCTCTGCGGTGAGCTGTGGCGGGTCGAAGTTGAGGGTGACCTCGACGAGGGTCTTGGCATACTTGCTCTCCTGCAGGCGGCGTTTGTTGGCTGTGCACTCGTCGGAGAGCTTGTTGTGGATGTTAAACAGATAGGTCTTCACGTCGTAGCTCTGTTCGCAGAGCAGTCGTGCCACGGCGAGTGCGTCGCCGCCGTTGTTGCCTGGGCCGGCAAAGATGACGACGGGGGTCTTGGGGCTCCAGATGGAGGTGAATGCATGTGTCACGGCACGGGCCGACCGCTCCATGAGGTCAAGGCTCGTGGTGCGTTCGTGTTCCGTTGTGTAGCGGTCGAGTTCGCGCAGTTGCGCACTGGTGAATATCTTCATAATACTTAGACAACGGTTTCCAATCGCAAAGGTACGTAAAATCTTTGATTATGACAACGTTTTGTCGTATTTTTTTTCATTTTGGTTTTTTCTTCCTCCGCGGTTTCTTATAGGATTCCATCCGGCAGCGCAGGCAGATACCTCGCGAAAGGCTGCCGAAACCGTCGCAGATAAAGGCATCTCATGGAGACTTTTTTATCTCCTTTATTTACAATCACTTACAAACGTCAAAGTAAAATAGCCTATTTTAGTCAGCAAAATAGCCTATTTTGGTCAGTAAAATAGCCTATTTTACTCAGACTTTTGCTACAAATCATTTGATGATGTCATAGGAAGTGTCTGCAGAAAGGGTAGGGAAGTGGTGGTGAAAAAGTAGTTTTTCCTTGGCTGTTTCGGGGAATATGCCTATCTTTGTACCAAATTATACCATTGAAGAAATGAAGAAAGCTGTTTTCTTGCTATTGCTCAGTGCAGCCAGCCTGCTGCAGCTGTCAGCCCAGAATCTGTCTCGCGGTATCGGTGTCTATCCCGGTCGGCCGAGTGAGTATACAGGTCCGTCACTTGTGGTAGACTCGAACAGTCGCAACATCGCCCTGCACAGGGCAGTCTATCAGTCGTCGTCGTTCGACAACAACCTGACGGCTCAGATGCTCACCGACGGTGTCGAGACAGTCCGGTTGCCGTCTCTGTTGAATGTTTATACACCTGCAGGTCTGCTCTCGAAGCGCGAACGCGAGAGTACGCTCGACGGCAACGAATGGACGCGTGCCATCGCTGTGGGCGACGATACGTGGCTGCTCTGGGAGTGGCAGGAAATGACTCTGCCCGAGACCGACGAGGCCGTCGTTCATGGCCTCGTGGCCTATAACGAAGAAACTCCCGAGGGCTACCAGCTCTCATTCGACGTTGGCTACCCCGGAAAGGAGCTCAAAGTCCTGAAAGGTGCCGTGGTCCAGGGCGACACATTGCTGGGCGAGCCCACGTGGCAATCCTTGCAGACTGACCCCGACAAGCAGGTTGGCAGCGACCTGCCCACGCGCCGTTTTGAAGTGCGCATACCCCTTCGTGTAAAGAAGCCCTTCGACCGTCTGCGCCTGCACCTGCGGCAGCCGCATGCAGCCTCTTGGGTCATCACCGAGCTGGAGCTGTTTAAGAATGGCAAGCCGTTGCAGCCGATGTCGCCCAGCCGACGCTTTTCGAGCCTCTGGATGCCGGCTGCCGACGATGCCGACCCCTGGGCTTACGTAGACCTTGGGACAGTAGCCGATGTCGACAAGGTGAACCTCCGTTGGATGAAAGAAGCAAAGCCGTACCGGCTGGCCATATCCAGCGATGCGGTTCACTGGACCCAGGTCGACACCCTTGTCGGTCAGAAGGCCCGCTATGTGCGGGTCAGCACCCGCGGACCCTTGGCCGAGCTGCTGGTCTTTGGCCGAAACGGGCTGAAGACTGTCCCCCAGCCCTCCGTAGGGTGGCAGAATGGGAAATACATGCTCAACGGCGGCGGATGGGAACTCTGCCCCATAGACCGCCAGAATGGCCATTGCTATGAGGGGGAGAGGATTATGGCTACGGTGCCGGCAACGGCCCTGATGTCGTATGTGAATATCGGTGCTCTGCCCGACCCGAACTACGACGATAACATCTCGATGATTTCAGAGTCGTTCTTCAGTCGCGACTTCCTCTATACGCGCAGCTTCCACGTTCCCGACGAGATGAAGGGCCGGCGCGTGTTGCTCAACTTCGACGGCATCAACTGGAAGGCAACCGTCAGGCTGAACGGAAAGGAAGTCGGAGAGATTGCCGGCGCCTTCCAGCGCGGGCAGTTCGATATCACACCCTACGTCAACTGGGATGCCGGCAACGACCTTCAGGTCATAATCCGCAACGTGGCCCATCCCGGTAGTGTGAAGACGAAGAATGACGTGACGACCGACTTCAACGGCGGCATCCTCGGAGCCGACAATCCTACGTTCCATGCCACCATCGGCTGGGACTGGATTACCACCGTCCGCGGTCGTGACGTGGGTATCTGGAACGATGTCTATCTGACGGCCACCGACGCCGTCATCATCAGCGATCCCATCGTCTCTACAACCCTCAACGACGGCAAGGCCACCATGGCTCCCGCTGTATTTCTGAAGAATGTCCTTGATGCCAGCGTGACAGGAGTCCTGAAGGGAACCATCGGCGACATCCGGTTCGAAAAGACCGTCACCCTGCCTGCCCTTGCCGAGCAGGAAGTCATATTCTCGCCCAGCGAATTCCCACAGCTGAAAGACCGCGAGATGCAACTGTGGTGGCCCAACGGCTATGGCGACCCCTATCTCTATCCCGCCTCCTATGAGTGGACGTCGCTTTCCCCATCATCTTCCGCCAACCCGTCGTCAGTTGCGCTGACCTATCAGACCGGCATCCGCGAGGTGACCTACAGCGACGAAATGACACGCCTGCAGATCCACGTCAACGGCCGTCGCTTCATCCCGCTTGGCGGCAACTGGGGCTTCTCAGAGCACAACCTGAACTATAGAGGTCGGGAATACGACATCGCCGTGGACTACCACCGCCAGATGAATTATAACATGATACGCAACTGGGTGGGCCAGACCGGCGACGAAGAGTTCTTCGAGGCCTGCGACCGCCATGGCATCATGGTCTGGCAGGACTTCTGGCTGGCCAATCCCGTCGACGGCCCTGACCCCGACGACGAAGCGATGTTCGCATCCAACGCCCGTGACTTTGTGAGGCTCATCCGCCGCCATCCATCCATTGCCCTCTACTGCGGTCGCAACGAAGGATACCCCCCGGCAAGCCTCAATGACCAGCTGCGCGACATCGTCAGACAACTCACCTCCTCGCCGTTGGGCGCCGGGGCTTTATACATACCCTCCTCGGCCGACGATGGCGTGAGCGGTCATGGTCCTTATCAGGCCCGTCCCGTCAAAGAATACTTCGAGAAGCAGAGCGGTCAGCTGCACACCGAGCGAGGCATGCCCAACATACCGACCATCGAGAGTCTGCAGCGCATGCTCGCACCCCATCATCTCTGGCCTCAGAATGAATACTGGGGGCGTCACGACTTCACCCAGCAAGGCGCCCAGGCCGGTTCCTCGTTCAATAAGATTATCGCCAAACGCTTCGGTCCCGAAACCTTCTCCGCTGGAATTGGCTCCGCCGATACCTTTGCCAGCCTGGCCCAATGGCAGAACTACGACGGCTACCGCGCCATGTACGAAGCCTCCAACAGCCATAACGGCGAGCGTCAGGGACTGCTCATCTGGATGAGCCACTCCTGTTGGCCGTCGATGGTCTGGCAGACCTACGACTATTACTTCAATCCCACAGCAGCCTTCTTCGGTGTGAAGAAAGCCTGCGAGCCCCTGCATGTCCAGTACAATCCCCTGACCAACCAAGTAGAATTGGTCAATCTTTGTGCCGGAAACCAAACGACAGAGGTGACAGCCCGTATATATAATAAGGAAGGCAAGGAACTCTGGCACGCCTCCCGCCTGCTGCAAACCCGGGAGGACACCACCCTCGACTGCTTCCCCGTAGAGGTTCCCGGCAACCACGTGGGCACCTATCTCCTCCGCCTCGGCATTTCTCCCTCCGTTTCCGTGTCCGGCGCTCTCCCCGCCGATAATACCTATGTCCTCTCTACCAACGGCACGCAGCACGACCTCGCCGACCTTCCCAAGGCACGCGTCACCCTCCTTGCTGCCAACGATGGCAATCCGAACACTTTCATCATCACCAATGCCGACACCATCCCCGCCTACATGCTCCGTCTGAACCTCGTCGGGGCGAAGAATGGCGAGCAGATACTCCCCGTCAGCTACTCAGACAACTACTTCCACCTGCTGCCAGGCGAGCAGAAGACCGTCACCATCCACTGGGACAAGGCCGATGCGCGTGGAGAGGAACCCATGATAGTTGTCTCAGGATTCAATGTCGAACCCTTCGATGCCCTGCTACCGTTGCCCTCTCAGGCACAGATAGACCACATGGACCTCGAGACCTATGCCTTCATCCACTTCGGCATGAATACCTTCAACGACAAGGAATGGGGCTACGGCGATGCCGACCCGAAGCTGTTCAATCCCCGTCGGCTTGACTGCGAGCAGTGGGCCCGCGTGTTGAAGAATGCCGGCATGCGAGGCATCATTCTCACCGCCAAACATCACGACGGCTTCTGCCTCTGGCCTACAAAGTATGGTGATTATAATATCTCCAAGAGCCCTTACAAGCACGGTCGTGGCGACATCGTCGGTGAACTGGCAGCCGCCTGTCGCAAGTACGGGCTGAAGTTCGGTCTCTACCTCTCACCTTGGGACCGCCATCAGGCATCGTATGGCACGCAGGACTATGTCGACTACTACCATCACCAGCTGAATGAACTCCTCGACACCTACGGCCCGCTCTTCGAGGTATGGCTCGACGGTGCCAACGGCGGCGACGGCTACTATGGCGGAGCCCGCGAAAAGCGCAGCATCGACAGCAGAACCTATTATAACTACCCGCGCATCCATGAAATCGTCTGGAACCACAACCCGCAGACCATCATCTTCTCTGACGGCGGGCCGGGCTGCAGGTGGGTAGGCAACGAAAACGGTGTGGCAGGCGAGACCAACTGGGCCTTTCTGCGCCACAGCGAGGTCTATGCCGGCTATCCCAAGTATCAGGAGTTGCCATCAGGCCACAGCGACGGCGATAAATGGATAGCCGCCGAATGTGATGTGAGCATCCGCCCCGGATGGTTCTATCACAAGAGCGAGGATGCCAAAGTGAAGACACCCGCGCAGCTCTTTGACATCTATTGCAAGAGCGTTGGCCGAAACGGAACCTTCCTGCTCAACGTGCCCGTCAACCGCGACGGACTCATCGGTCAGGAAGACATCAAGAGCCTTGAGGCTTATAAGGCCATGAAACTCTCTGACTGTTTCGTTATTGCCGAGGACATCACTCGTGGCCAGCGTGTCAAAGCCTTCACTATTGAGTATCGCGATGGCGAGGGACAGTGGCAGACTATTCCCACCACCGACCAGATGACCACCATCGGGCACAAGCGCATCATTCGTCTCAGCAAGCCACTCCCCAAAGGCAAAGACGGTGGGCAGCCCGAAGTGCGCCTGCGCATCCTCGACAGCCGGGCAGAGCCGGTCATCAAGACCTTTGAAACTTTTTAATCATATTTCCAAAGTTTTTTGAGTTATTGGCAACTTCAGTACCTGCTCTCTGTGTTGTCAACGGATGAACATGGCATTATCATTCGTTGGAGTTATGCGAAAAAGCGGGCAAAAGTTTTTTTTTTCTCACAGTTCTCATTTCTCGTTTCTCTTTTCTCATTTTTTTATTCGTATCTTTGCAGCCAGATAAGAAAATAATGAAAAATCAGTTTTTATTTAGAACGATTTCCGATTTCGCGTGTATGCTGATATGAAAGTCGACCTTCAGAAGTAATCATCAATAGTCAAAACTTAAAATTCATCATTCAGATATGACACGCAAAATCACCTTTACGCTTCTCGCCCTTGTGGCCAGCCTTACCCTTCATGCGCAGCGGACAGCGCTCCTCAGCGAGGATGTCATCAACACGCTTCTGTTTTCTGACTCCGCCAGTGTGGCAGAGCGCTACACCCAATGGAACCGATACGTTGCCCAGCATCCGCAGGACGAAAACGGCTGGCGCAACCTCTATTGGGTCAGCAAGCGATATGTTGACTTCTTGACGGGCGAGGACTACGACCACGCCATGAAGAAAGAAACCAGTGTGCTGGGGCGCATGGAAAAGGCCATCCCCGACAGCTACACCTTTAACATCTGCGCCCATGATGGGTTCTACAGGATGTATCAGTCGGACGCCGCAGTCACCGACCAGACCGATTATGCCGCACGTGCTATTGAACTGATGCCCGACGACGTCCCAGGCTCCGACTATGAGACCTTGGCTACCTATCTCGTCTCTCAGCAAGACACCATGCGGCTTACCGACATGCTGCGCCGTTTCTACGACAGCGGACAGTTCCCGCAGGAGCAGTTGCAGTACGACTACAACGAGCTGCAAGGCATGGATGAGGGAGGTGTCTATATCGCACAACACCAAGGCAACATCCTCGGCAAACTCATCCTGCAGCGCGTCATCGGCGTGCATCGGGACAAAATCCTATATTGTGAGAACTTCGCCACCTATCCCGGCTATCTGTCCTCTGTCTTCCGCCAGATAGGGCTGTCAGAGGATTTCCTCGCCCCGGGCAGCGCCTACAGGAAAGAGTGGCAGCAGGAGAAACAGCTCGAAATGGTCATCCGGTACATCTGCACCCAGAGCAAGCGACCCGTCTACGTCACCGGCAACGGTTTCTCGACGCTCGTCCTCGGCAAGGGGCTGCCCGACGACCTGAAGGAGAACCTCTATAACGAAGGGCTCACCCTGCGCTATTCCGCCGTGCCCTACGACAACCGCAAGGTGAAACGGCGCAATGTCGATGAACGATACCTGTTGGACTACCTCCGCTTCCCCTTTGCCGTCAACCGGCCAGATGACTATCGGAACTACGCCCAACCTGCCGACCAACTGGCATTCAACTATGCCATCCTGTTCTACGACCTGCTGCCCTACTATGCCGCCAGACACGATCAGGAGCGCTACTTCAGGCTCAACGCTTTGCTCAATAGCATCCTTGATGCCATGTTGGGCCAGACCACTCAGCAAGTATTCAATGTCGGTTCATCCATGTTTATGGTTCGCAAGCTGGAGGATGGCGGTACGCATTTCCAGGTGGTCGCCATGCGACTCCACACCAAAAAGAAAGACGACGGTACTACCCTCATCTATTCCTCCGAGAGAGATCAGACAACATTGTTCACCACCGACCCTGACAAGCAGTAGAGCCATGCGACTATTTTCCATCAATCTTCAGAAACAGTCCGACGAACAGCTCCTGTCAGCTGTCAAGAGGGGGAACCATCCCCCCTCTCTTGGCGGGGCTGGCCGAGGGCCTTTCGACGAACTCTACCGTCGCTATGCCCGTCGGCTGCAGGGGTTCTTCTATAGACAGCTGGGCGGTGATGGCGAGCGTGCTGCCGATGCCACACAGGACGTATTCCTCCGTATCTTCGAAGCTCGCGAGCACTATGCAGAGGGAAGCAATGCGGCCACTTGGATTTTCACCATAGCCTATAACCTCTGCAAGAATCACTATCGGCATCATGCCTATGTCGCTGACTATCTCGCCACACTCGACAGCGAGCCCGCCGAAGAGCAGCAGACCGAACTCTATATGGACCGGGCAGTGCTGCACGACGCCCTGAAAGAAGTGCTCTCGTCGCTTCCCGACCCCCTTCACCAGCTCTTCTCCCTCCGATATGAGGAGGAACTGACGGTGCCACAGATTGCCGTCATCATGGATGTCCCCGAAGGCACCATTAAGAGCCGGCTCCACAAAACAATGACTATCATACGCAAACAACTCAAACACTATGAAGAAAAATAGAATCACCGACGAAGACATCATCTTGATGGCACGACAACTGAAAGAAGAATCCCAGCAACGGATTGTGACATCCCCCACAAAGACTTGGTCGGGGGGAGTTAGGGGTGGTGCCTGGCTCGCCGCTGCCTCCATCCTCGGCTTCCTCGTCGGCTTTGGCCTTCGTCCTTCATTAGGAGAAAAAAGCGAACTTGTGGCACAGACCGTTGCCCTACAGCAGACAGATACGGTCATCGTGCATGAAACCGTGCGCGACACTATCTGGCAGACGCGCACTGTCATCCGTACCGTAGAACCGCAACTGGCCCTCCAGAAGACCACTGACTCTCCCATCGAGGAAGACCCCGAAGCGTCGCAGGGTTGTTCCGTCACTTGCGACAACATCCCCTACGAGCTTCTTGCCAATTGGTAGATTGGTGGTTTGGTGGCTTAGTCGTTTAGTCGTTTGGTCGTTTGGTTGTTTGGTCGTTTGGTCGTTTAGTGGTTTGGTGGTTTGGTCGTTTAGGAAAGTTACTGTCAGAAAAGGTAATATCCCTAATCTACCAAACCACCAGACCACCAAACCACTAATTTTTTCAGAGATTTATCCTTTTTTATTACTCTTTTCTCATTTTTTCTTTGTACCTTTGCGCTGAATTATTAGGAAAAACTATCTATGAGTCAAGTTACTATCAAAGACAAGACCTTTGAGACATTCATCCCGGAAGCAGAGATTCTGAAAAAGGTGAAGGCCGTTGCCGAACGCATCAATCGCGACCTGGCCGGTAAGAACCCCTTGTTTCTGGCCGTGCTGAACGGCTCGTTCATCTTCGCCGCCGACCTCATGCGCGAAATTACCATCCCATGCGAGATCTCGTTCGTGAAGCTGGCCAGCTATCAGGGAACAACCTCGACGGGCAAGGTGCGCGAAGTCATCGGAATCAACGAAGACCTGACGGGCCGCACCGTGGTCATCGTGGAAGACATCGTTGACACAGGCCTGACGATGAAGCAGATGATAGAGTCGCTGGGTACCCGCAACCCGGCAGCCGTCCATATCTGCACCCTGCTCGTCAAGCCCGAGAAGCTGCAGGTGCCACTCAATATCGAGTATGCCGCCATGGAGATACCCAACGACTTCATCCTTGGCTACGGCCTCGACTATGACCAGCAAGGCCGGACACTCAGAGATATATATAAAATAAAATAGCCCCACACCCAGTTCCTCCCGATGGAGGGAAGTGACTGTCGGTGGGGGTAATCACAATTACTAATTAATCATTACTAATTATTGATGAAGAACATCGTAATTTTCGGTGCCCCCGGCTCAGGCAAGGGCACACAGAGCGACAAGATGATCGCTAAGTATGGTTTCGAGCACATCTCGACAGGTGATGTGCTGCGTAGTGAGATTAAGAACGGAACTGAGCTCGGCAAGACCGCTAAGGAATATATCGATCAGGGACAGCTCATCCCCGACGAGTTGATGATTGACATCCTCGCCTCCGTCTACGATGCCTTTGGCAAGGAGCATAAGGGCGTCATCTTCGACGGTTTCCCCCGCACCATCCCTCAGGCAGAAGCCCTGAAGAAGATGCTGGCCGAGCGTGGTCACAAGGTGGCGGCCATGATTGAGCTCGACGTGCCAGAGGACGAACTGATGACCCGCCTCATCAAGCGCGGTCAGGAGAGCGGACGCTCTGACGACAATGCCGAGACCATCAAGAAGCGCCTCGACGTATACCACAACCAGACATCGCCTCTCATCGAATGGTATGAGCGCGAAGGCATCCGCCACCACATCAACGGACTCGGAGCTCTCGACCGGATCTTCGGCGACATCTGCGAGGTGATAGACAGTATAAATGAGTAATAGGAATGAGTAATGGGTAATTATGATTGCTCATGCTGTTTGCGTTATTCCCAAGTTGGCAGAAGTAACCATAATTCTAATTACTGATTAATTGTATGGAAAGCAATTTCGTAGACTTCGTCAAGATACTCTGCCGCTCGGGTAAGGGCGGACGGGGCAGCATGCACCTGAAGCACGTGAAGTATAACCCCAACGGTGGACCCGATGGGGGAGACGGCGGCAAGGGCGGCAGCATCATCCTGCGTGGCAACCACAACTACTGGACACTGCTGCACCTGAAGTACCAGCGCCACCTCTTTGCTGAGCATGGCGGCAATGGTGGAAAGGATAAATGCCACGGCACCGACGGCAAGGATCTCTACGTCGACGTGCCCTGCGGCACTGTGGTCTACAATGCAGAAACGGGTAAGTATGTCTGCGACGTAACTTACGACGGTCAGGAAGTCGTCCTGCTGAAAGGCGGTCGTGGAGGATTGGGAAACTTCCAGTTCCGTTCAGCCACCAACCAAGCCCCTCGCTATGCCCAGCCCGGAGAGCCCATGCAGGAGATGACCGTCATCCTCGAGCTGAAACTCCTGGCTGACGTAGGCCTTGTCGGTTTCCCCAATGCCGGCAAGTCGACGTTGGTTTCTGCTGTATCTAACGCCCGTCCGAAGATTGCCAACTACCCCTTCACCACGATGGAGCCTTCGCTCGGCATCGTCGGCTACCGAGACAACAAGTCGTTCGTCATGGCCGACATCCCAGGTATCATCGAGGGAGCCTCGGAAGGACGCGGACTCGGACTGAGATTCCTGCGACACATCGAGCGAAACTCCTTGTTGCTCTTCATGGTGCCCGGCGATACCGACGACATTAAGAAGGAATACGAAATACTCTTAAACGAGCTGCGCCAGTTCAACCCCGATATGCTCTCGAAGCATCGCGTGCTGGCCGTCACCAAGTGCGACCTGCTGGACGACGAGCTCATAGAGATGCTCCGCGAAACGCTGCCCGACGACCTGCCGGTGGTCTTCATCTCAGCCGTCACGGGCTATGGACTCACCGACCTGAAGGACATCCTCTGGGCCGAACTGAACTCGGAAAGCAACAAGATTGAAGGCATCATCGCCGAAGAGAACCTTGTCCATCGCGATAAGGACATGTCGCAGTTTGCTGCCGAGATGGAGGAGGAAGGTGAACTCGACGACATCGAATACGTTGACGATGTCGACATCGAAGACTACGAAGAACTGGAGGACTTTGAATACGAAGAAGACGTATGAGAACCTGTCGAAACATCATGATAGCTGCCATGCTGCTCCTTTGGGCAGTGTACGCCTCGGCTCAGGACTTCACCGGAGCCGAGCAGCAGTCTATCAGTGTGGAGACACCAGGTCTGTTCGACCGTTCCGATGCGTTCCGTGTTGACTTCCGCTATCTCAAGAACGAAGAATACTCCTTCCCCTTGCCCGTTGGCAAATCGGGCCTTATCAACAATGGCAACCTCGAAATCACAACCACCAAAGGCGACGCCGTAAAAGCCATGTTCGACGGCACGGTACGCCTTTCTTACAAGCACTCTATCTTCGGCAATGTCATCGTCGTCCGTCATAGCAACGGGCTTGAGACCGTCTATGGCGACAATGCCGAGAACCGTGTCCATGTGGGCGACAAAGTGAAGGCCGGCCAGACCATTGCCATCGTAGGAGGCAAAGACGAGCGTTGTTTCTGTACCTTTGCCATCATGATTAACGGCCGGCGTATCAATCCAGAAACCATTATCGACCTGAAGAGCCACCGCCTGCGTCGTCAGGTGCTGCTCTGTAGGAAAGAGGCCGACAGGATAGACATCACCGTTGAACGCGCAGAAAAGAACCGCACTTCCTTCTCTCCCGACGTCGACCCATTCGAGAATTCAGACACCATCGAATGGAACCTCGCCGAGATGGAAGGTGATGAATGGTGCTATCCCTTGCTCGACAGCAAGGTCATCAGTCCCTACGGCAACCGTCGCCGCACGCACATCCATAGCGGCGTCGACATCAAGACCCATCCTAACGACGATGTCCATGCAGCCTTTGCCGGCGAGGTCATCCTCTCAGGACCCTTCTCGGGATATGGCAACTGCATCAAGATCAAGCATGGCAATGGCCTTGTGACACTCTATGGCCACCAGTCGAAGAACTTCGTCAAGGTAGGCGACCGCGTTGAGGCCGGACAGGTCATTGGCTTGACAGGCCGCACAGGGCATGCAACCACTGAGCACGTCCACTTCGAAGTGTTCTTCTGTGGGCGCCGATACAATCCCAATATCATCTTCGACCACCCCAACCACTGTCTCCAGCAGAAGACACTCATCATCAAGAAGAACGGGACGGTGACCACGAAGAAATAGGAGCCAACACGGCTTCACTAGCTTTCCTTACCATCGAAATATGAACACATTATAATATAAATCTATAAGCTATGAAAAAAATCATTTTTGCCGCATTGGCTATGCTTCTGACGCTGGCCTCCTGCAATAAGGGAGACAACGATCCGCGTCTTGTCGTAATCACCTTTGACGGTCTGCGTTGGCAGGAACTCTTCTCGGGTGCCGACTCAGCTCTCATAGGCGATGTCCGTTTTGTGAAAGACACTGCAGCGCTGGCAGCCAGATTCTGGCGCGAGACTCCTGAGGAGCGTCGCGAGGCACTCATGCCGTTCACATGGAGCTACATCAAGGACAACGGCTTCCTCATCGGTAACCGCGAGAAAGGCAGCCAGATGCAGGTGGCCAACAACAAGAACTTCTCCTATCCTGGCTATAGCGAGAACTTCTGCGGCTGGCCCGATGATGAGCGAGTGACCAGCAATGACCCCATCCTCAATCCTAATGTCAGCGTGTTCGAGGTGGCCAACCAAGATCCTCGCTACAAAGGACGCATCATGGTTTATGGCTCATGGGAGTCTATCCGCTATGCTGTGAATAATGAGCGCGGAGGCTTTGCCGCCAGCGTAGCCTATGAACCGCACCTCTCAGCCAATCCCACGCCGACACTGCAGCTGGCCGCAGATGTCATGTCTACGATGGCACGTCCCTGGGGGTCTGAACGCTATGACGCCTTCACCTACCTCTATGCCATTGAAACCCTGAAGAGCGAACATCCGAAGGTGATGTATATCTCCTTTGGCGACACCGACGAGTTTGCTCATGCAGGAGAATACGACAAGTATATCACCGCCGCCCACTACACCGACCAATTCATCCGCAACATTGTTGAGGCTTGCGAGTCCGACCCGTTCTACAAGGGAAAGACCACCTATCTCCTCACTTGTGATCATGGTCGCGGCTATCTGGCCTCGTTTACCAGCCATGGTGCCGGCACCCTCGGCTCGGAGAATACTTGGATGATGGCCTTCGGTAAGGGCATTGAGAAACTTGGTGAGACCACCGACAACGGCCCCTTCTACAACCAGCAGATGGCAGCTACTATCGCCGACATCCTCGGTATCGACTTTACTCCCGGCGACGGACAGAAGAAAGAGCCATTCAATCCCCACTTCAAGGGTGAACCCCTCGTTGATGCTTCCTATATCACCGACTACGGCGAGTTCCCCGCACTTCAGGTAACGCCTCGCGGAAAAGGAGTGCGCTATAAGTATTATGAAGGTCCGTTCGAGAGCGTCGAGCAGCTGGCTGCCAGCGGCGTCAAGGAAAGTGGCGTCATGGAAAAGGTTGATATCAGCAAGGCACGTCAGGAAGACCACTTCGGCTATGAGTTCCAGACGCTCTTGAAGATTGACAAGGGCGGCATCTATACCCTTACCTGCACTTCTGACGATGGCTCGAAGGTATGGGTTGACGATAAACTGGTTGTCGACAACGACGGTAGCCATGGCTCCGGCAGCATCCTTGCACGGATGAACCTCGGACAGGGCTATCACAAGATACTCATCAAATACTTTGAAGACTATGAGGGCCAGTGCCTTGACTTCGAACTCGAAGGCCAGGGTGTCAACGCAATGGAACTGCCGGCCGACATGCTTTATTACGAATAGTATTATCAATAAAAAGGTTTGTGGTTTAATGGGCTTTTGGCCGTTAAACCTCAAACCATAAACTTCAAACCATAAACTTCAAACCATAACCACAAAAAACACTTAAGTATCATGAAAGCAAAGAGTTCATTTCGTCTTTTGTTATTATTAGTCCTTGCCCTTTCCTTCCCGCTCGGCATGTCAGCCCAGCGCCCCACCGTAACGGTGAGACTTTGGCAGGGAACGACTCCGCCGACCGATAATGGAGCGACGGGCAGTGAAGTAAATCATGGGTTGTATGTTACCAATGTGATTAATCCTACCCTGACGGTCTATGTGCCAGAGAAGTGCAATGGCAAAGCCGTTATCAGCGTTCCTGGCGGAGGCTATGGCGCTGTCTGGATTGGCACTGAGGGCATTAACTTCGCCCAGCGGTTCCTTGACCAGGGCATCACCTTTGCAGTATTGAAATATCGTTTGCCCAACGGCCATCCTACTGTTCCTGCTGAAGACCTGAAGCGGGCTGTCACCATCATGCGCGAAAGGGCTGATGTATGGGGCGGCTACACCACGCTTGGCGTGATGGGAGGCAGTGCAGGCGGCCATCTGGCAGCCACTGGCGCCACTCAGTTCAGAGATGACGAGACCCGGCTCGACTTCCAGATTCTGAACTATGCGGTTACGTCATTCCAGGATGACTTGGTGCATGTCGGGTCGCGCAATGCCTTGCTGGGCTCCAATCAGTCGAAAGAGATGATTGACAAGTACAGCAACGAGCTGCAGGTGACTGAGATGACACCCCGTGCGTTCATTATGCATGCTGCCGACGACAAGACCGTGACGCCTCTTGCCGCCACTACCTATGCCAACGCCCTGATGAAGAAAGGCGTATACACCTCGCTTCATATCTATCCCACTGGCGACCACGGCTGTAACACCACTGACGAGTGGGAGTTCTCAGAAGAATACTGGAGCGAGCTGATGCGATTCATCGCCGATGTGCCTTTGCGCGAAAAAATGATCATCGGCGATGAGCCCTTCGTCGTCGACCCTACCGACGGTAAGACCTACGCGCTGAACAACCTCGGCAAGTATGAGCCTTATGGTGTATACGAGAAGGTGCGCAATCTGAAGGTGGCCGAGCCTCGTCCCGTTGAGATTGAATACATCGCCACGACCTGCGACATGGTAGATCAGACCCAGGCCCCCTTTATTAATACAGGCTACACCCACACGGCCAATACCCGTGTCGTGATGGAGTGTAACATTACCAGCAACCGCAACTTCTCAGCCCTCTTTGGTTCTCGCAAGGCTTACGCCACCAATGAGTTCGCCTTCTTCAGCCATTTCCGCTACAATGGCTGGGTGCGCCAGAACGGTGCTTTCGGAACCACAGACGGCGAGATGAACCTGAGTAAGGTTGTTCCCACGGGAGAGAAGATTCGTATTGAAGCCGATGCCAAACAACTGTCTATCTATAAGGACGGCGAAGAGACACCCTACGTCACCAAAGCCTCTGACAAGGGTGTGGCCGATGGCGTCTGCCCCCTCTATATCTTTAATCTGAACAATAATGGCACCGTCGACACATCTCCCGCCTATATGCGCCTCTACAGTTTCAAGATTTATGAAGGCGAGACCCTGGTCCGCGACTATGTACCTGTTGCCACAGCTGATGGCCGGGGCGGACTGAAAGACCGGCTAACTGACGAGATTGTCACTGCTGCCAATGGCATACCCTTTGTCCTCAGTCCTGATGCAGGCTCAACCGTCTATGAGGGCAAGCTCTTCCTCAACGAGGCCGACCATAAGGAATACCGCTATACCGATGGGCATTTTGAAGAGTTGGGCACATATCTCAAACCGGCCACCGGCATCGGAACCGACTATGCCAACCTGAGCAACTGGTCCTACGACGCTACGTATGCGTCTACCTTCAGTGGCATTTCCAAGGATGGCTCCAATGTCATCAATAACTACAATGGAAAAGGCGGCCATGAGCCGCTGTGGTATAAGCTCACCGGACTGACCAAGGGTACAGAGTATAACCTCTCGTTCGACTACAGCTGCTCGCAGTGGTGGAGTTGGACCAATATCTCCTACATGCCTTTCTCTGTTCTCGACAATGAGAACTTCACCCGTTCCAATCCCTTCTGGCCCGTAGGAGCCAGCGATGGCGTCATCGGCGCAGCAGCCCTGCAGGAAGGTGCCACGACGGCTCAGCCCGTTTCCATCGACTTCACCCCGCAACAGGACTACGAGATGCTGGTCCTGCAGTTCGGCAACGTGGAAGACGGCGTCAACTTCAAGTTCCAGTTTGCCAACCTCAACATCATGGAATACGACATCCCCGTAGCCTATGAGCCCATCAATCTCAATGCCGTCAATCAGCCTCAAGCCTCCGGTACCTCTCTTCTGGCCTCCGAAACCTACAGTGCTTCTGGCCAGCGCCTGCAGAATCCCGTTCCGGGCATCAATATCATCGGTGGCCGCAAAGTCATCGTGAAATGACGGCGCGATTCAGGGAGCCGACGGAGTTTCCTGATAGTGAGTATAAAAGATTAAAGGGACGTGCTGATGCGCGTCCCTTTTTCTGCTCTCCAAGGAGATTCGGTAGTATTGGCTTCTTGCCGGCGTGCTGTTACTTCACCAGCCAGCGGGTGAGGGTGGTTGATGGTGTCTTCACGACGAACTTGTAGAATTTCCCTTCCCCGTAGGGGCTGAGGTCAATGTCGGCACTTCCCTGTCGGGCCGGGACTTCTGCCACCTTCATCCATTTGTCTTTTCCGCCCGTGGCGAACTCGTTGGTCGTCGAGAGATAGATGGTGGCTGTTGTCGACTTGCTGCCGTCGTGTTTCCAAGAGAGTCGTGCCGTCTGGTCGTAGCCGTAGGCCTGCAGGCCGTAGATGTCGGTGTTGCCGATGAAGCTGATGCCGTCGAGCTCGAAGGCGATGTCCTGCGGAAGCTGGAAGTCCATCCATTGGCAGATGGTGGGGTAGATGTCTACATGCGAGAGCGTGGGACGGAAGAATTCTCTGTTCAGCTTTCTCTGGTTGGTAATCATCCAGATGGTGCGTTCATGCTCGCTCTGTCGGCCGTGGCCTTTACTCCAGGCATCGCGTCCGTGGTCGGTGGTAATGATGACGAGCCATTCCTCGTCGTTCGCCTTCTCACGCTGCTGGATGGCTTTCCATACGGGGGCCAGCTGTCGGTCGACGTTCATCACGGCCTCGTCGCTGAACGCCCCTGCGCCGTGGTTGTGGAAGGCATCGTCGGTATACCAGAGGTAGATCCAGTTGAGGTCGGGAGCATTGTCAGAGATGCACTGCGCTGCCTCCTGGCAGACGCGGCCGTCGATGTCGCGGATATGCAGGTCTTCCTTCTGGTGTGGGTAGGCAGCCTCGTCTTTGTCGTAGCCGTCGCGCACGAAGTCTATCTTCAGGTTCCTCGTTTCCTCGCGTCCTTCGCCGAGCAGGATGGTGCGGTTGTCAATCCAGCTGGAGTAGATGGCTGTCGTGACGGGGCGCTGCTGGTCTTTGGCCGTGCGGAAGATGGTGGGGTAGTGGTAGTTGGCCTTGATGTTGCCGTTGCCCCGCACGTTGTGCTTGTTCATCCAGGTGCCGGTGAGGATGTTGGTATATCCGATGGCAGAGATGGTGGGCGTCTCTGAGTAGGTGCCCACGTCGCCGCCGCAGTAGGCTCGATGGTAGCGTCCCGTCCGGGCGATGTCCATCAGAGTGGGTGGCTGCAGGCGCTCGATGCAGTCGGCAGGGATGCCGTCGATGATGACAAACAGAGTCTTGTGGGTCTTGCCTTGTGCTGCCAGGGCAAAGAGTCCGAGCAGCAGGGCGATGAAGGTTCTTTTTTTTATGGAAATCATTATTTTTAGATTATTATTTATGCCTGTTGGCCCGCTGTTCGCGGTATTTGGCTTTCTGTCGTGCCGAGCCGGAGCCGTGTGCGCCCGTGATATACTTCTTTTTCTTGGCTTTGGTCTTCACCTTGCCTTCGTCCTGCTTGGGGCCGCCTCCACGTTTGAAGACCATGCCGCCGCCTGCGATGATGTCGTCGATGTCGCTCATAATCAGTATGTTTTATTGTGTGTTTGCTTTTTCAGTTCTTTTGCCTCTTTGCCCGTGAGGTGCTCGATGTCGAGGCGGAGCATGAGCACGCGGCCGTAGTCTTTGTCAATCTCCCGCTGCAGTCCGACCTCGTCGTTGGGCGCATAGTGGCGTCCGAGCTGCCGGAGTGCCTGCAGCTTCTCTTCCTCATCGCTGATGATGCTGATGCGGCCGAAGGCGATGACGCTGCGGTAATAGGTGGTGAACTCGGCGGGGTGGATGTCGTCCTGCTCGATGACGCAGAACGAGCATTTGTCGCTTTGGCGGATGGCGTCGACCTTGTGTCCTTGCAGAGCCGAGTGGAAGTAGATGCTCTTGCCGTCGTAGACGTAGCTGAGCGGCACGGCGTAGGGGTAGCCTCCGTCGCCTTGCAGCGCGAGTACGCCTGCCGTGGCGTGCCGGAGGACGTCTTGGCAGGCCTCCGCAGTCAGCTGCTGTCCCTTGCGGCGCATGGGTCTGAAGTCAGTCATACGATGATGGTATTTGCAAAGATGCGTTTTGTTACCTGTTGAAAAACATCGTTATTCTACGGCCTCTTTGGCCTCGCATCCCTCCAGCAGGCTGCGCTGGATGTGGTGTGGCTGGGCGTTTCCGGCGCCGTTGCGCTCGCCGTGGGGAGTGTACTTGCAGCGGAAGCCGGTGATGTGGCGGTCGCGGCGGAACTCCTTCGGGTCGTCCACGCACGTGCTCTTGACGGCGATGGACAGCTTGCCCATCTCGCGAAGGTCGACCACGTAGCCCTGCTGCATGTAGTTCTTCACAGTGTCGAACAGCTCTCTGAGCACCAGCCTCACGTCGGAGGCCTTCGCCGTGCAGTTCTGCTCGATGACGTTTTCAATCTCTTCCAGCGACACTTCGCCCTGCCTGACGGTGTGGGCATAGTACTTGCCGTAGTTGCGGTCGCTGCTGATTTTGTTCTGGGTGAGTTTGTAGTAAATAGCCATAGTATTGTATTATTTGGTGCAAAGGTAAGTATATTTTTTGAGATATGCAAATGACCTTCATGCAAAACCGGCGAAATTGCAAAGTAAAATCGGCGATTTTAATGACCAAAATCGGCGATTTTGGTCGGTAATTTCGGCGATTTTACTTGATGAAGTCTTGCTTGTTGTTATTCAAAGGGTTATGAATGGGGGTGAGAGATGGTGCTGGAACCCCGTACTACACTGACGCGGGAGACGTTTTTTCCTGTGTGGAAAACCGCCCCACGCCGACATGGGAGGAGCCGATGCGTGCGGGGCTGTTCGTGCGGGGCATAGCAAAGCCCCCGTCGCAGGTGGCCTGTGGCGGGGGCTTATTGTGGCTCAGGGCTGTTGCCTGTGGGCTCAGGGCTGCCTCGGTGATGCTTAGGTGTGGAGCGTCCTGACGTCAAGCGGCGGCGCGTGGCTCTTAGTGGTGGAAGAGTCTGACACCAGTGAAGGTCATGGCGATGTCGTATTTGTCGGCGGTCATGATGACATGGTCGTCGCGCACGCTGCCTCCTGCCTGTGCGATGAAGGCTACGCCGCTGCGGTGGGCGCGCTCCACGTTGTCGCCGAAGGGGAAGAAGGCGTCGCTGCCGAGGCATACGCCCGTGTTGCGGGCTATCCATGCCTGCTTCTCTTCCTTGGTGAGCACCTCGGGGCGTTGCTTGAAGAACTGCTGCCACTGGCCGTCGGCCAGCACGTCGTCGTGCTCGTCTTCCGAGATGTAGAGGTCGATGGTGTTGTCGCGGTCGGCGCGCCGGATGCCGTCGATGAAGGGCAGGTTCATCACCTTTGGGTGCTGTCTGAGCCACCAGATGTCGGCTTTCTGTCCGGCCAGCCGGGTGCAGTGGATGCGGCTCTGCTGTCCGGCGCCGATGCCGATGGCCTGACCGTCCTTGACGTAGCAGACGGAGTTCGACTGGGTGTACTTCAGC
>CAMHUI010000010.1 GCA_946188345.1 uncultured Prevotellaceae bacterium
CTGCCTGTTCCTGCTCGGAGAGTGTATAAGGCTTGTCGTATGCTCCTCCGCTCTGAATCCATTCAATGAGTTCCTTCTTGAAGAAGTAGAGCTTGTTGCCACGCTTGCGGTATGGTATGCGTCGCTCAGAGGTGAGGGAGTACATCGTGGAGCGTTTCTTGCCAATGAACTGACAGGCCTCGTCCATCGTCATCATCTGGTCATCATCCTGGATTGGGGATGCACCGTCGGCATCCTTCTTCTCATCAAGGCGGCTAATCACATAGTCCACCTTGGTCAGGAGTTCGCCGACTGCCTTGGGCAGCTGGTCGAACGAGAGATTACTTTCATTTTGTTCCATGTGAATTTGTTTTTGGTTTAATATTATTGAGCAAGTGTTTCTTTGTCTGTTGTGGCACTTTCACTGGCATCATCCTTCAATGAAATGCGCTCGGATGCGTCACGTTTCAGTTCGTTGACCACCTCTGCATACACCTGTGTTGTGGCAAGGTTACTGTGGGTAAGCAGCTTGCTTACGGTATAGATGTCCGTGCCTCCTGCCAGTTGTAAGGTGGCGAAGGTATGACGGAAGCAGTGGAAGGTGATATGCTTGGTGATGCCAGCAGCCTTTATCCAGTCTTTGAGGTGGGCGGCAACCAGGTTCGGTGTCAGTTTCTTGAATACCTGTCCCTCTCCACGCTCGCCGCACAGGGCAAGTGCTTCTTCACTGATGGGCAGGATGGCATCGGTCTTTGTCTTCTTGGTGGTGATGTCAAGCACCCAGCCGCCATCGCCCGACTTCTTGATGTTCTCCCACTGGAGTAGGATGCAGTCAGACAGGCGCAGACCCGTAAGGCAGGAGAACAGTCCGGCACGGCGCAGCACGTCGCTCTTACATTCGGCCTTTGACAGTGCAACAAGTTCTTCCTTGGTCAGGTACTGCCGCTTGTTGCCGTGTCCCTTTGCCTTGACAAGTTTCTTGGCTATGTTCTCCTTGATATGTCCGTCATCGTATGCCATACGAAGGGCGGCTTTCAGCTTTACGAGGTGGTTATTGGCGGTGGTGGGCATCATCGGCTTGCCGTTATGATAGCACTCTGCCGACAAAAGATAATCAACAAACTTCTGGCAATACGCTACATCGAGGTCGCAGAAGCGGCACTCGCCACCCGAATATTTGACGAAGTGCTTGTAGGCAGCCTCCCAGTTTGCCTTGTTGGTTGTCTTGTTCATACACTGCTTGAAGTAGTCAAGAAAGCTCTCCTGGCCTTTGGAGCGGTCGAGGAAACCGAACTCCTCGTTGATGATGGACTCCGTGCGGCGGCACTTGATAAGCTCTGCCTTCTGCATGATGCTGCGGTTGTACTCCTGCTGAAACTTCTCAGTAGGGTTGGAATAAATGTATAAGCCCAGATACTCGCGTCGTGACAGACGGCCAGTCTTCGGGTTGCGGATTGGTGGGTAGAAATCGAGATAGAGCGATGTCTGCCCGTTCTTGATGGGTCGCTTCCGCACTGTGACCTTGGTACATAAATTCGTCATATCTGCTATTTTATATTGTTATTACATTTGTCTATATTCGGTTGCCCTACGCTGCCCAACATGGGCGGTCTGGACTTCAAGCGATTGCAAAGGTACGTCCTTTGTTTAGGTTGCGCCTAAAATGTTGACCCTCAATGCATCATATTTAACCTGAGTTAGCGTTTGAGTATGATATTTCGGCAAAAACCATACTCGGAAACAGGTTAATGATTCATTTACATTCATTGTATTCCTTGATTCCAAAAGGATTGCCAATGTTGGGGTACATCTTTTTCAGATGGCTCTGCAAAGTTACTGACTGCAAAGCTACAATCAGGGTACAACGGTCTATAATCAGACGTTTTGAGCCTTGGATTACAGGATTGGTTCTAACCATCTCTGCAAGTAGTACCAACATTTGCATTCTCATATCCAACTTCATGTCCGTTTCGCCTTGGTACTGGCACTTGTTTTCTCGGCTTTCTTTCGGGCTGCTTCCCAGTCCGCCTTAAGGTAGAGATTAGCCCTGCCACCTTTGGCTTTCTTGATGCGGACACTGTGTGTCTCAGCAAAACGGCGTACTTGCGTCTTACCCAAACCGTACTTCTGCATGATGTCGAAGCAGGTGTAGTATGCTTCCTGCTGAGCCTTGCCTTGCTCCTCATCGTACCTGGCGATGGCATTGTCCACGTCCTCTTTCCTGAAGGCAGTCGTACCCCAGGCATGGATGGATGCCAACTGATAGCGGTTGCGTATCTCATAAAGGCGACCATACTTGATGTTGAACTTGCTCATCACCTCTGCCATTGTATAATGGGTTTTGTGTGTAACACCTTCAGGGGCTTTCTCACTGGCTGGTGTCATGCGGCACTTAGCTTTCTTGTTCACGTTGCCCGTCTCCGGCTTGGCGTTGGCATTCTTCTTATTCCTTTCCCTTTTGTCATTATTAAAAGGAAGGGAAGAAGAAGGTAGCACGACATTACAACCTTGCCCTTGGGCAAAGTCTGTGAGTTCCTGTAAGCTGATGCGTGTCATCCGCTTGCCGAGGTTGACGGCTTTCAGTCTGCCTGAGGCAATAAGCAATCGCACCATCTTTGAACTGACAGAGATGGCGACGGAGGCATCCTTCACGGACAGAAGGATGTTGGGAATTTGTGAAGTTTGATTCTTGCCCATATCGAGTAATTTTGTCAATTTCTGCCGTTTTTCGGGGGATGGTCCCTGACGGAAACCAATTAAGCGGATTTAAGAGGAAACAAGATGATTTAAGGGAACACCCTACGAACCCTCTGCTCATCCACCCGAGGTACAATGGCGGTACAAAATTACTCTAAAAGGGGCAAACACGCAATAGGTAAAGAATAAGGTTAGTTAAGCGGAGTTAATTGTCGGACAGTGTTTTACGCGATTTGATTTAAGGTTTGTTTCGGTCTGTTTTGACCTAATTTAATCGGTGAGAGAATTGAATGAAATGAGGAATGAGGAATGACGTGGGAATGAAAACAATCAGAAACATTGTTCTTATCTGTTCTTTCTGTTGCTGTCTTGTGGCAATGGCTCAGAGTCCTGATTCGGGTGTCGTCGTCAGCGGCAGCCTGCAGACCGATGTGCTCTTGCCTCAGGAGGACGACGCCATCGGCACGGGCAGCTACGACCACTCGTGGCTTACCAACACCTATGCCGACGTTTCGCTGATGAGCCGCAATATAGATGCCGGTCTGCGCCTGGAATACCTCGACCGTCCCTTGCCGGGCTTCGAGAATGACTTCAGCGGATGGGGACTGGCTCATATCTATACACGTATGCACTGCAAGGGACTCGATGTGACCGTCGGTAACTTCTACGAGCAGTTCGGTTCGGGCTTCATCCTCCGCACCTACGAGGAGCGTTCGCTCGGCATCGACAATGCACTGATGGGAGCCCGTGTTGTGGCGGAGCCTCTGAAAGGAGTCCGCGTGAAAGCCCTCAGCGGCTATCAGCGCCACTACTGGAACTATAACGACGCCCTTGTCTCTGGCGGCGACATCGAGCTGAACGTCGACCAATGGCTACCGGCCCTCAAGAAGAGCAACACCTACTGGTCGGTAGGAGCCTCGTTTGTCAACAAGCACGAGCGTACGGAAGACATCATGGCCGACCCCACCCACAAGCTACGACTACCAGAGAACGTCAACTCGTTTGACGTGCGTTCGCAGTTGCAGAAAGGCAATGTCAGCCTGCTGGCCGAGTATGCCCAAAAGACGGAAGACCCGTCGTTTGACAACGGTTACATCTATCGTCGCGGCTATGTGGCGATGCTCTCGGGCAGCTATTCCAAGCGTGGCATGAGTCTGTTGCTGCAGGCCAAGCGTTCGGACAACATGTCGTCGCGCAGCCGTCGCAGCATCGGCGGAAACTCGTCGACGCTCTCCTATCTGCCGGCCTTCACCATGGCCCACACCTACACCCTGGCCAGCCTCAACGCGTATGCCACGCAGCCCCTCGGAGAGTGGGCCTATCAGGCCGAGGCAGGCTATACCTTCAAGCGCAACACCCTGCTGGGCGGGCGCTACGGCACGAGCATCAAGCTGAACTTCTCGCATATCCACTCCATCGACCGCCACGTCCTCGGCAACGGCCAGCGCGGCACCGACGGCTACGGCTCGGCCTTCTGGCGCTGGGGCGACGAGACCTACTATCAGGACATCAACGTGCAGGTGGAGAAACGCATCAGCAAGCCCCTGAAGCTGAACTTCATGTATATGAATCAGGTCTACAACAAGACCATCGTCGAAGGCGAGGGCGGCATGGTGCGCAGCAACATCTTCGTGGGCGAGGGCAAGTATCAGTTCTCCAAGAAGGTCACCCTCCGCGGCGAGGCGCAGTACCTCTCCTCCAAGGACGACGACGGCGACTGGCTGTTCGGCCTGCTGGAGCTTTCGCTGCTGCCCCACTGGATGATTACTGTGAGCGACCAGTATAACGTCGGGCGCACCAACATCCACTACTACCACGGCTACGTCACCTTCAACCATGGCAGCCACCGTCTGCAGGCAGGCTACGGCCGCACCCAGGCCAGCTACGACTGCTCGGGTGGCGTCTGCAGGTTTGTTCCAGCCAGCCGGGGATTCACATTGTCATACAACTATAACTTCTAACGTCATGCGCTTACGCCATATTCCATATATCGCCCTGGCACTCATCGCCGTTGCAGCCTGTAGCCACATCGACGAAGACGAACGGCTCATCTATGTAGCCCCGGCCGAGGTCAGCCGAGCCGTACTCATCGAGGACTTCACCGGCCAGCGTTGCGTCAACTGTCCAAAGGCCAACGAAGAGATTGCCCTTCTGCAGGCGCAGTATGGCAGGGAGAACGTCATTGCCGTAGGCATCCACAGCGGTCCTTTCGGTCACCGCACGACCCTATCCAGCCCCCTCATGCCGCTGGCCACCGAGACCGGCGACCTCTACTATCGGCATTGGGCCATTCAGTCGCAACCCGGAACGATGGTCAACCGCTCGGGAGGAGTCATCTACGACCCGTCGCAATATGCCGTTGCCGTGAACGATGCGCTGCAGAAGCCCACGCCCCTCACGCTCACCCTGAAGGAAGCAAGGGTGACTGGCGGAGTGCTGACGGTATCCGTCGAGGCGCTTTCTGCCGAGGCTCTCAGCGGGAGGTTGCAGGTATGGCTCACGGAAGACAACGTCGTCGCCACACAATACCTCCCTGACGGCAGCACCGACCGCGAGTATGTGCACCAGCATGTGTTCCGCGCCTCGCTGACCGGCGACATCTTCGGCGACGACATCAGCATCCTCACCACGGGCCCGGCCACAGCCACCTACTCCACCCCACTCGACCCGACCTGGAAGCCTGCCGACCTTCACGTCGTGGCCTTTGTCTACAACGAGGCCGAAGGTGTGCTGCAAGCTACCACAAAACCCTGCGAATGAGAATGAAATACTATTAAATCCCAGAAACAGCCAATGAAAAAGATTCTTACCCTCACCACCCTCCTGCTGTCGGTCACCCTTTCCCTACAGGCTCAGACAGACACCGATTTCCAATTCGTCGACGGCGAAGGCAACGTCATCGCCGACGGTACCACCGTGGAGATTACTGCCGGCGAGACCATCGACGACGACGGCTACGTGTTCTTCCAGATGCCCGCCGGCATCTACCTGCAGAAGGCAACGGCAGCAACGGCCTACTGCTACCTGCAATACCGCGTGGAGCGCATCGACAACGGAGCGCTGCAGATCTGTTTCCCCAACAGCTGCAACAGCATCGACCATATCACCAACTACACGCTCACGGGCTGGTCTGACGCCATCGCCGACAGCGCACCCAGGGACCTGCAGACGGAATGGCTGCCCGAGGCCATCGGTGCCTATGGCGAGGCCCTCATGACGGTACGCATCAAGGCTACCGACTCTGGCAAGAACGACAAGGGCACCGGTGCCACCATCCAGCTGCACTTCACCTACGACACTCATTCTGCCGGCATCAGCGACATCTCTGCCAAAGCCCGGGAGACCGCGCGCTATACCATTGGCGGACAGCGGCTCGCTGCCCAACGGCAAGGCATCAACATCGTCAGGATGAGCAACGGACAAATCCGCAAGGAAATCGTTAAAATGAGAAATGAGGAATGAGATAACATTATTCAATAAAAAACACAAAACTAAGGTAAAAAGAATTGTTTATGAAAAAAAGTTTACTTCTCATCGTGGCCGCCATGCTGACCATTCAGGCATCGGCCCAGCAAGTGTTTCAGGCTCCCGTGAACGCCATTGAGCGTCAGGGTGTCAGCGTATTCAACCAACCATCAGTCATGAAGGCTCCGCGCAAGGTCGACCTGCCCAGCAACCAGAAAGTGATGGGCAACTACGTCAGCGACGATCTGCCCGGTGCCGAATATGCCTACTCCCTTGGCAACGCCGGCACTTATCCCGCCGCTACCGTCATCACCCCCGAGGTGACGAAGAGCTTCGCCGGCGGTAAGGTAGTGGCCATCCGCTTTGCCGTGGCCAACTCCATCGGAGCCTCACGCGTATTCATCACTCCCATCACCGCCTCAGGAGAGATAGCTGCCGACGCCGTCTCAATTGACGTAGAGAGCACCCAGGCAGGATGGAACACCGTCAATCTGCCCGAGGCCTACGAACTCGACGGCACCACGGCCTTCCTGCTCGGCTTCGACTACGTGCAGGCTGCAGGTGCCTACAGCTTCTTCTTCGTGGGCGATGTCATTGCCGAAGGAGCCCTCGTCTACGGAAACTTCTCGCAGGGAACGGGCTGGTACGACTTCTCCAGCTACGGCCAGACTGCCGTGCAGGCCATCGTAGAGAAGGACGACTTCCCGGCCTACGACATCGTCATCGACGAGATCTCCGTCACCCCCTATGCCAAGACCGGCAACGACCTTCAATACACCGTCACGGCTCATAACTTCGGCACAAGCCCCATGAGCGACTACGACCTGAAGTTCTACGTCGACGATGCCGAGGTGGCCACCGTGAAGGGCAGCGTGACCCTGGATGGCGAAAAGAAGACCATCAGCGGCTCCACAGCCGTTGAAGGCCTCACCACCGGCAACCATACCTTCAGCGTGAAGGCTTGGCAAGTGAACGGCGAAGCCCCCGCCGCCAACACCGATGACGACGAGGCTGCTGCCACCTTCCTGGCCTACGACCAGGTGAAAGAGCGCACCAAGCACGTCGTCGAGCAGTTCACCTCGACCTCATGCACCTACTGCCCGCTCGGCATCGGCATGCTCGAGAAGCTGCAGGCCATGCGCACGGATCTGGAATGGGTTTCCATACACGGTACTCAGAACCCCAACTATCCCGACCCATACACCTTCACCGCCTGCAACGACATCTTCCGCTTCATGGGCGCCAGCAGCTGGCCTTCAGCCACCGTCAACCGCATGTTCGTCGACAACCCCAGCATCGGATCGGGTCTGGTCTTAGGCATCGGATACTACGAGCAGTATGCCCAGCAGGTGGCTGACATCTATAGCAACATCCTCGACAACACCACCGTACCCGCACTCACTACCGTCGACGTCACAGGTGCCTACGATGCCGACTCGCGCAAGCTCACCATCGACGTCAGCGGAGAGGGCGTAGACAACGCCGCCAGCATCCTGGCCAACGCCAAGGTCACCGTCTACCTGCTGGAAAACGGCCTCGTTGCCCGACAGCTCAACCAGGGCACCTGGGTCTCTGACTTCGTCCATAACAACGTGCTGCGCCAGGTCGTGACAGCCAGCTCGGGCGACGACATTACATGGGACGGCGACAACTTCACAGCCCACTACGAGGTCACGCTGAACGCCTCATGGAAACCCGAGAACATGCGCGTCGTGGCCCACGTAGCCTTCGACCCGGCAAAGGCACAGACCGCCCATCAGTTTGCCATCCTGAATGCCAACTCCGTCACGCTGAGCGACCTGATGACGGGCATCAACAGCGTTCCTGCCGCCGACCGTCAGGCCGACACCTTCTTCTCCCTCGACGGCCGCCAGCTGTCTGCACCGCAGCGCGGCATCAGCATCGTGCGCCAGACCGACGGAACAAGCCGCAAGGTAGTGACAGAATAAGAAAGACCATAGCAAACCACCCCCCCGAAGTCCCCTCCCGCCAGCCCCGACACAAGGGCGGCAGGAGGGGACTTTTTGTTTCGGCGGACGGTATAATACCTGCAACCACATAACCGGCAAATCCGTTCCTTCCATATATAAGAATTTATTGCTGTCCGGTAAAAACGGCCTGAACCAAAGGTCGTTTTCAACCCCTAATCATATTTATTCTTTTAAAAATGCAATATATACAGGGAATATCAAAGATAAAAGAAAATTTTACCGGACAGCAATAATAAGAATTATCTTGACAAAAATCCCGTTTTCCCTCTCTGAGAGCAGGCCTTTTCGGAAAATTTTTTCCCTCGGTCGCAAATAACGCAGCCATGAGCCGTCATGCGCAACCCGTTGACTGTGAGACAGATAGTGTTTCCAACCTTGATAACCACCGACAAACCGACCAACGAACCCGACCTTTCGGACAGCGAAAAGCCAGCTTTCGTTCAGACTTTTGGTACAAAAGTCATGACGATTCGTAAGAAATCGTGATGCGATATCTAAGAAATCTTGCAACGAATCGGTACAAAAGTCCATACGATTTGTACCAAAAGTCTTTGACATGGGTAATAAAGTCCGAAAGACTTGGCCGAAAAAGAGAAAAACTTTCGCTGGAACACCCGAAAATCCTGACAGAAATTTTCGATAAAAAATTCTGACAACATCCCTCGCCAATACTTAACTTTTAACCCCCAAAAGTCAACAGAAATAAGACAAAAAACTAAGAGGACTATGACAAAAAACTGATTGGTCCAGATTCCTCTGGGGCTGATTATTATAATTGGTTTTAATTAGTTTCCAATAAAAAACAGAAATGCCTCCAAAAACCAACAATTATTATTTTTGTCTTATTATTGTTGTTTTTTGGAGGCTTTTTACTTTCCCTTCTGCCGTCGACCTTTGGTTCAGGCCAACGTTAAGGACTACCGATATCAAATGATTTGGATTGAAATCAGGAGTAGCGTAGTATTTGCCCTGGGCGGAGCTTCGAGGTTCGCTTGATGCCATTGAGGCGGCAGAGGCGGTCGACGGTGGTGTGGCGCTTGCGGGCGATAGAAGACAGCGTGTCGCCCTTCTTCACCTTGTGGTATTGCTTCACGGTTCCTGCTGCGGCACTGCGCGAGGCGGTCTCCTTGGCGGGGTTGAAGGCGGGTGCGCTTTCTCCACGCACCATCTCGGGCGTATAGCCGCCGTTGCCCATCTTACCGCGCAGACGGGTGGCCTCGGCCGACTCGTCGCTGTAGGTAGAGGAGTTGTAGGTATAGAAGTCGCCGGTGATGTCCTGCATGCGGAAGTCGAACATCAGGGCCGGGTTGATGGGCACGCCGTTGAGCAGGGTCTCGAAGTGCAGGTGGGAGCCTGTGCTGCGTCCGGTGCTTCCGCCGAGTCCGATGGGCTCACCCGACTTCACTTCCTGCCCTTCTCTGACGAGCTGGCGTGAGAGGTGACCGTAGACGGTCTCGAGTCCGTTGGGGTGACGCACGACGACGTAGTTGCCGTAGCCTCCGCGGTTGAACTTCACGATGCGCACGCGTCCGCTGAATGCCGAGCGGATGGTGTCGCCGGTATAGACCTTGATGTCGAGTCCCTCATGGCGGCGTCCCCAGCGAGGTCCGAAGTTACTCGTGACGACGCGGCTGGGCGTGGGCATGGTGAAGTCGCGCAGGTCGATGCGGCACTGCTCGGGCAGCAGCGCTGAGCGGTTGTGCACGGTGCTGTTGTCGAAGTCGGCATAGAGGTCGGCGGCAATGGATGCTTCCATCTCTTCCTCGATGATGCGCTGCAGATAGAGCGTATCGACGGCACGGGCCTTGCGGTCGACAGGAGCCTGTCGGGCCAGCAGATCCTGCGCCTGAAGGGCGTGGGAAGTCATCAACATCAGGGTTGCTATAGCAAAGGTTTTTATCGTTTTCCTTAAAATCATATTCTTAGTTTTGCAGGTTTTCAAAACGCCCAAAGGGGCATATATCGTTGCAAAGATACGAAAAATAGTACGGAAAACCTTGTTTTGTTAACAGATTTTATATTTTTCGTTGGTAATCAGCTGATGGCGGCCCAGTTGATGTTGGTCTTGCGCAGTTCGCGGAGACGGTTCCAGAGCATCTGATACTCTGGCCGCTCGCAGGTGGGGTCGGCATCAATGATTTTCTGTGCTTCGTCGCGGGCCATCTGTACAATCTGTCCATCGCGGGCGATGTCGGCGATGCGCAAGTCGAAGGCGATGCCGCTCTGCTGGGTGCCCTCGAGGTCGCCGGGGCCGCGCAGCTTCAGGTCGGCTTCGGCAATCTCGAAACCGTCGTTGGTCTGGCACATGATGTCGATGCGGGTCTTGGTCTCCTTGGCCAGCTCGCGCTTGGTGACGAGGATACAGTACGACTGGTCGGCGCCGCGCCCTACTCGTCCGCGCAGCTGGTGCAACTGGGAGAGGCCGAAGCGCTGGGCATCCATGATGACCATGACCGAGGCGTTGGGCACGTTGACGCCCACTTCGATGACGGTGGTGGCCACGAGTATCTGCGTCTCGCGGCGCAGGAAGCGCTGCATCTCCTCTTCCTTGTCGGCGGGCTTCATCTTGCCGTGCACCTTGCTGATGCTGAACTCCGGGAAGATGTCGCACAGGGCCTCATAGCCTTCCTCGAGGTTCTTCAGGTCCATCTTCTCGCTCTCCTTGATGAGGGGGAAGACGACGTACACCTGCCGGCCTTGCTGTATCTGCTGGCGGATGCCCTGATAGAGCGAGACGGTCTGGTTGTCGTACTTATGGATGGTCTGTATGGGCTTGCGTCCGGGCGGCAACTCGTCGATGATGCTCACGTCGAGGTCGCCGTAGATGGTCATGGCCAGGGTACGGGGAATGGGGGTGGCGGTCATCACGAGCACGTGAGGGGGATTGTCGTTCTTCTCCCACAGCTTGGCTCGCTGGGCAACACCAAAGCGGTGCTGCTCGTCGACGACGGCAAGCCCGAGGCTGCGGAACTGCACCGTGTCTTCTATCAGGGCATGGGTACCCACGAGTATCTGCACCTCACCCGTGAGGAGTCCGTCAAGGATGGCCTGCCGCTTCTTGCCCTTGACGATGCCGGTCAGCAGCTCCACGCGGACGGGCATGTCGCCGAGGAAGTCGCGGATGGTCTGCAGGTGCTGCTCGGCCAGGATTTCCGTCGGTGCCATGATGCAGGCCTGATAGCCATTGTCGAGGGCGATGAGCATCGACATCAGGGCCACAAGGGTCTTGCCCGACCCCACATCGCCCTGCAGCAGACGGTTCATCTGCCGGCCCGAGCCGCAGTCGGTGCGTATCTCGCGGATGACACGCTTCTGGGCATTCGTCAACTGGAAGGGTAGCCGGTGGTAGAAGAAGTGATTGAACGTATCGCCCACGCGGCTAAACACATTGCCGCGATATTTCCGCCGATGGTCGCTGGCATAGCGGACGATGTTCAGCTGAACATAGAAGAGTTCTTCGAACTTCAGCCTCAGGCGGGCCCGGCTCATCTCGTCGGCATTGTGGGGATAGTGAATCCACCGCATGGCATCGTTGCGCGAGATAAGGTGCAACGGACCGGTGATGAAGGGCGGAAGGGTTTCTTCCAGCGTGTCTGAGAGTTTCTCAAGCAACGTCTTGACCAGCCGCTCGATGCTCCGCGAGGTGAGGCCTCGCTTCTTCATCTGCTCGGTGGTGACATAGTAGGGCTGAAGACCCATCTCGGAGAGCTGCAGGTCGGAGGCCTTGTCAATGTCGGGATGGGTGAACTGATAGCGGCCCTGATAGATGGTGGGCTTGCCGAAGACGATGTATTCTACGTTGACCTTATACTGGTCGTAGAAGCCCTTGAAGACATTAAACCAGACAAGGTCCACCACGCCATGGCCGTCGGTGAAATGTCCGACGACGCGTTTCTTCCTGGGCCCCATGGCAAACTCCTCGAAACTGAGGATGCGACCTTTCAGCTGCACGAACGGCATCTCGCCCCGCAACTCGTCGATGCTGTAGACGCGGCTGCGGTCGACATATTTATAAGGGAAATAGCCCAGCAGGTCGCCCCAGGTCTTGATGCCGAGCTCCTTTTCGAGGAGTTCCTTGCGCGAAGGGCCTACGCCAGCCAGATATTTGATGTCTTGCGAGAGGATGTTCATGGTGACAGGTTGTGGTTAGGTGGCAGTAGCCAGAAGGGCCTCTGCTATGGTGAGGTCAAAGGGCGTGGTGAGCTTGATGTTTTCGCGGTTGCCCTCAACAAGGGTGACGGAATAGCCGCAGGCCTCCACCACGGAGGCATCATCGGTAAAGGCAGATGCATCGGCAGAAGCACCGCCTGAGGCGAAAGCCTCATTGAACGAGGCTCGAAGCAGGGGGATGGAGAACACCTGCGGGGTCTGGACGATGCGATACTCGCTGCGGGGCACGGTATGTGAAGAATGAAGGACGTGGCGCAGGGTGTCGGTGACAGGCAGCACAGGCAGGGCGGCCCCTGTCTGTGCTGCAGCCTCGTAGCATCGGCTGATGGTATCAAGGGAAGGGAACGGACGCACGCCGTCGTGGATGCCGACAAGGCCTTCCGACTCTTCGGGAATGGCACAAAGACCGTTCCAAGAGGAGTGGAACCTGGTGGCCCCTCCGTCGACAACAAGATGATCGACGGTGAAGGCGTTCTCCTGACAGAGCTGCTGCCAATAGGCCTGCTGCTCGCGGGGAAGCACCAAGATAATCTTCAGCGCATCATCGAAGGCCCGGAAGCGCTCAATGGTATGCATCAGCACGGGCTTCCCGCCGATGGGCAGGAACTGCTTCGGCAGGTCTGCACCCATGCGCAGTCCCTTGCCGCCGGCAACAATGATGACATAGTTCGTCGTTCCTCTTGCCATGCTCTTCATCTTTTCTTTTTTCAGTATTCCATCAATCGCCGTCCATCAGGTGTCTGAAGCGCATGGTCACCTTCTGCTCTTCCAGTGCCTCGGCCGAGATGAAGTTGCTCAGCAGCTGGAAACCGTAAGGGAGTGCGGCAGCCGGACCTTCGCCCGTTGTGATGTTGCCGTCGACGGTGACAAGATGATGGGTGATGTCGCAACCCTCCAT
This sequence comes from uncultured Prevotellaceae bacterium, assembly GCA_946188345.1. Classification (GTDB taxonomy): domain Bacteria; phylum Bacteroidota; class Bacteroidia; order Bacteroidales; family Bacteroidaceae; genus Prevotella. The sequence continues at coordinate 13,201 of CAMHUI010000010.1, forward strand.
ATATTCCTCGAAACCAGGGAAGCAGGTGGCCTTCCTGCCACGCAGCAGCCCCAGTGTGCCGAGCACCATCGGGGCAGCACAGATAGCACCAATCAGCTTTTCCTTGGCGTTATGCTCAACGAGAAGGTCGCGCAGGGGCTGGAACTTGTTCAGGTTGTCGGCTCCGGGCCATCCGCCGGGCATTGCCAGCAGGTCGGCATCGTCGAAGCTCTCGACTTCTTCAAAGGTCGTGTCAGCAATGACAGGCAGGTCTTTCGAGGCCATCACCTCACGACGCTGCATGATACTAACGGTTGTCACATCCACTCCTCCGCGGCGCAGGATGTCGATAGGAGCCAAGGCCTCGATAATCTCGAAGCCATCAGCGAGGAAAACATAAGCTTTTGCCATTTCTTTTTTTACTTGGTTTATTTGTTTTAATTACTATTTCTTTTTCCCTTTAAACAACTCCTGCGGCACTCATCAGAACGTAGCCTATCACGATTCCTCCTAAGAAAACGACGGCCAGAATGACGACAAAGAGCACAAGGTATAGCTTGATAATTTTCCAGATGGTCTGCTTGAAACTGAACTGGAATAGCTGTTTGAAGTCTACGACATACATCAGAATATTTAATGGCACGACGGCGTTGGTAAAGGCTTGCAACTGGATGTCTTGCCCGCTGTGGGCCAGCACATAAAGCGGCATACAGAGGATGAGTATGACGAATGACTGACACTCCACGTAGATTTGCGTAAAGAAGGCTTCGGTACGTGTTATATTGCCCATTGCCGGGGAGTTACGGAAGATGCGTGCGATGATAAAGATGATGATGAGACACTGGATGATAGTCATCTGAGCAGGATGCGTAAACACCCACTCTATCACGCTATTGGCTATGGCATTGATGGTATTTCCTGCTTCCACCACCTTCTCTGACACCTGCTCCTCCGGCCCTTCGGTGATATTGACATAGGATTCCTTGCTCGATAGCTGCACGCCCAGCAGGTTAGCCTCCAGAAGCAGGAACATGCTGAGCAGGAAGAGCATCTTCACGGGTGGGAAATAGGCTTGCTGGCGGCCACGGAGATAGTCGCGCATCATATAGCCCGGCCGCCAGAACAGTTCCTTGATGGTGCCGAACATCGGACGGTTGCCCAGCCCCCAGACGTCGAGGACGTTGAGCACGGCATTGCGGAACGTCAGCCTTGAGCGCTGACAGTCAGTGCTGCACTGAGGGCAATAGCGGCCTGTGAAGGTCTCGCCGCAGTATTCGCAGGTATGCTCCTCGGTTACACGCTCCAGGCGGGCCGGCATAGCCTCACGCTGCCTTTCATCCAACTGGCGAAAGGCTGTCTTCAACCTAACGACAAAAGTGTTTTCGCTGGGAATCTTCATCTTAAATACTTTTTCAATCTGCAAATTTATTGAAAATATGTGACTTTAGTGCACTTTTTGACCAAAATCTTTTGTTTTTATGTCCGATTTACACTACCTTTGCACACAAAACAAGTAGTTTATGTCAGAAAAGACACTCCGTTTTGCTTTGTTTGGCAAGCGCTCTGGCGGCAGCGAGGCTGAAGCCGTAGTCCGCACGATAGCCGTTCTCCGTTCGAAGGGCGCCGAGGTAATGGTCGACAAGACGTTTGCCGACATCCTGATCGGCGAGATGGGTGTTCCGGCCTGCCACCTGACGGTATTCGACGGCAACTGTTTCGACGCCGACTTCGTCATCTCGCTGGGCGGCGACGGAACCTTCCTCCAGGCTGCCAGCCGCGTTGGAACCAAGGGCACCCCCATCGTGGGCGTAAACCTGGGACGACTGGGCTTCCTGGCCGACGTGCTGGCCGATGAGGTAGAGACGGCCTTCGACGCCCTGCAGAAGGGCGACTATAAGGTGGAGCGCCACGTGGCACTCTATATCGACAGCGACATCGAGGGTATTCCCTATGCCCTCAACGACATCGCTATCCTGAAGCGCGACACGGCATCGATGATCAGCATCCGCACCTGTGTCAACGGGGAATACCTGACAACCTATCAGGCCGACGGCCTCATCGTGTCGACTCCCACTGGTTCGACGGCCTACTCGCTCTCCAACGGCGGACCTATCATCGCCCCGCTGACGGGCGTGCTCTGCCTGACGCCCGTGGCACCCCACTCGCTCAACATCCGGCCCATCGTCTTGAAGGACGACGTCGAGATACGACTGAGCGTTGAGAGCCGGTCGCACAACTTCCTCGTGGCTATCGACGGGCGAAGCGAGAAACTCAGCGAACAGACCGAAATCGTCATCCGCAAGGCACCCTACACGGTGAACATGGTGAAGTTTCCCCGGCAGACCTACTTCTCGACCCTGCGCGAGAAGATGATGTGGGGAGCCGACGGAAGGGAATTGAGAGTTGAAAGTTGAGAGTTGAAAGTTGAGAGTTGAGAGTTGAGAGTTAAGAAATGAAAGGGCTATTCCAGAAGACTACGACCAAATATGGTGCCAAGACCATTCTCCGCTGGCTATGGCAGGCATGGCGCGGCAACAGGCTGCAGGCATGCCTGAATGCCTCTGTGGGACTGCTTGAGGTTGCCGTCAGCCTGGCTCAGGTGTGGGCTGTCAAGCGCGCCATCGACGTGGCAGCTGGCACCATCGAGGGCAATCTCTATTGGGCCGTGGCACTGATGGGACTGCTCATCCTGGCCGACTTTGCACTTCACATCTCGGCCATATGGATTCGCAACATCCTCGGCATCAAGGCGCAGAACCGCATGCAGCAGCGCATGCTCGACCGCATCCTGCGCTCAGAGTGGCACGGCAAGGAACTACGCCATTCGGGTGACGTACTCAACCGGCTCGAGGGCGATGTGAACACCGTCGTCAACTTCCTCACCGAGACCCTGCCCAACACCCTCTCCGTCCTGGCCCTGTTCGTTGGTTCCTTCTGCTATCTCTACACGATGGACCACCTCTTGGCAGTCATCATCGTGGCCATCATCCCCATCTTCATCTTCTTCAGCAAGATCTACGTCAGCCAGATGCGCCGGCTGACCCGCCAAGTGCGCGACAGCGACTCCAAGGTGCAGAGCGTCCTGCAGGAGACCATCCAGAACCGCATGCTCATCAAGACCCTCGAAGGCGACGCCGAGATGGTAGACCGGCTGGAAGACACGCAGAGCGAGCTGCGGCAGAACGTCGTGCGCCGCACAGCCTTCTCCGTATTCTCCAACCTCATCCTGAACTTCGGCTTTGCCCTGGGCTACCTCATCGCCTTCCTCTGGGCCGCCGTACGCATGTCGGAGAAGACGCTGTCGTTCGGCGGCATGACAGCCTTCCTGCAGCTCGTGGCCAAGATACAAGGCCCGGCCCGCAACCTCACGAAGCTTGCCCCGGCCTTCGTCGGCGTCTTCACCGCTGCCGAGCGACTCATGGAACTCGAAGAGAACCCGCTCGAAGAGCAGGGCGACCCCATCAGACTCGCAGCCCCCTGCGGCGTGCGGCTCGAAGGAGTCAGCTACAGCTATCCTGACAGCGACGCGCCCGTCGTCAACGACCTCACATTCGACTTCCGCCCGGGCACCTGCACCGCCATCCTCGGCCAGACAGGAGCTGGCAAGACCACACTCATCCGGCTCATGCTCGCCCTGCTCAAGCCACAGCAGGGACAAGTCACCCTCTACAGCCCTGCCGACCACTCCCTGCCGGCATCACCCCGGCTGCGCTGCAACTTCGTCTACGTACCCCAGGGCAACACCCTCATGAGCGGCAGCATACGCGAGAACCTGCGCTTAGGAAAGCTCGACGCCACCGATGACGAGATGCGCGACGCACTGCGGAAGAGCTGCGCCGACTTCATCGACGACCTGCCCGAAGGCCTCGACACCCTCTGCGGCGAGCAGGGAGGCGGACTCTCCGAAGGCCAGGCACAGCGCATCGCCATAGCCCGCGCCCTCCTACGCAACAGAAGCATCATGCTCTTCGACGAAGCCACCTCGGCCCTCGACCCAGACACGGAACGCCAACTCCTGAAAAACATCCTCTCCACCAACGACAAGACCATCATCTTCATCACCCACCGCATGGCAGTGGTCGACTACTGCGACCAAGTGCTGAAATTATAGATGAAGAATTAATTGACAAGTTTTTAGGTAAATCGTTGTAAAAAGCACCATTTTACAACCTCTTTTCTATGCCTTCGGGAAAAGATTACTAAGAAAGCTAAAAGTAAAATAGGCTATTTTACCGACCAAAATAGGCTATTTTACAAAACAAAATAGGCTATTTTACTGACTAAAATAGGCTATTTTACTCAACGAATCGCCATGATTCATTTTCAGTTTCTTTAGGGAAGTCTATATGAAAGCAGCCGCATCGGGCAGTGAATGACTGCTTCCGGTGCGGCCGCTTTCGGTATTGTCCTTCCCGAGGGAGGATGTTTTTTCTGGTAGGGTTTATTTCTTGATGACCTTGGCCGTGAGTGTGCCTGCGGGCGTGGTGGCTGCGAGGACATAGGTTCCGCCGGGCAGGCCCGAGAGGTCGACGGTGTCGCGGTCGGCGGATGTGATGACGGCCTGTGCACCCTTTGTGCTATAGAGTGTCAGTCGGGTGACCTCGGCGTCGGCGGTCCAGTGCAGCTCGTCGCTGACGGGGTTGGGCCACACGGCCAGACGAGCTTTCTTTTTCGACTTCTTGGGCTGCTTGATGTCGGTCGTGGGCTGCTGGCCGAAGATGTGCCATCCGGCACTGACCAGATAGACCTGCCGGCCGTCTTCATAGCCGAGGTAGGTATTGCCCTCTACGTCGGCGGCCTTGCGGTTGCCGTCGTAGATGGTCTCGTCTTCTGCCGCTGGCACATAAACGGTGGCGGTGGTGCCGACGGGAACGGTGACATGGATGGTCATGCTGCCCGTCTCGGCATCCTTGGTCCAGCTGACGCCTGTCAGGCCGTAGGGCGTAGGCTTCCATGCCTCGCAGGAGTTGACGCCTGTGGCGGGCTGGGGGTCTACGATGAAGTGCTGGTAGCCCGCCGAGATGCCGTCGTGGCGGATGCCGGCGAGGGCCTGGTAGAACCAGGTGCCGATGCCGTTGTAGCAGTTGTGCACACGGCTGCGCTCGCCGTTCCAGTATTCCCATGTGGTGGTAGCTCCGTTGTTGATCATGTTAAGGTAGCCGGGATAGTCGGGTTGGCGGAGTATCTCGGCCATGAGGTCGGCCTGCCGCTCGCGCACGGCCCACTCGGTGAAGATGGGTACGCCGAAGAGTCCCGCTGCGATGTGGGTCTTGTATTTGCCTCGGCAGTCGCGCAGGAAGCGCTGGTTGATGCGTTCGGCGAGGCCCTCGCTGGTGGGCACGCCGGCAAGGATGGCATACGACTGGTCAAGCTGAGTGCCGTTGGCATAGTAGTAGGCCGGATGGAAATATTTGGCATGGATGGCCGCATTGCGAGCCTGCCGGCGCTCCTCAAACTGCTGCGCCTCGTCGTCTTTGCCGAGCAGGCGTGCCATGGTGGCCATATTGCCGAGGCAGTCGCTCACAAAACAGTTGTTGGCATGGATGACAGACTCTCCGCCCACGTCGACGCCATCGGGTGCGAGCCAGTCGCCCAGGAACCACATGCGGTTGCTGGTATCGGGCCAGGGCTGCAGCAGACCGTCGACGGAGTATTTGTCTACGTAGTCGAACCATAGCTTCATCTGCTCATAGTATCGCTCCATGGGTCGGCGGTCGCCGTAGTTCAGATACATGCGCCAGGGGGCTTTGATGAAGAAGCCGCACCAGTAGGGTCCGCCACCTCCGCCTCCGGCCGGTGCCACGTGGGGCAGCGAGCCGTCGGCCTCGACGTTGTCGCTCCAGGCCGAGAGCCAGTTCATATAGGTAGGTGCCACGTCGTACATGGTCTGCAGCGTCATCGTCGACGAGTTGCCGTCGCCACCATAGCCGGTGCGCTCGAGGTGGGGGCAGTCTACCATATAGCCCGAGAAGGTCAGACATTGCATGGTATAGTGAATCATGTCATGAACGGCATTGAGTTCCTTGTCAGAACATACGAACGACGAAACGTTGCCGCTCTTCGGCAGGGCACTCAGCTGCAGGGCCTCGGCCTTGACACTGGGAGCTCCGCTGATGCGCACGTAGCGGAAGGCGTGGTGATGGAAACGGTTGCAGAAGCTGTCGTTTCCCTTGCCATGGGAAATATAGACGTCGCTCTCGCCCTGGCTCTCGAACGTTCCGCCAAGGGGAATATAGTCGGTGTATTCCATCGTGACCATGTTGCTCCTGGAAAGGCCTTCAAAGTCGGCCTTCAGCCATCCGGTGATGACTCGGCCGAAGTCGATGACGATGCTGCCGTCGGCCTGTGGGGTGATGGTCTGGGGCTGAAGGCGGTCGATGATGCGGTTGCCCTCGAAGAGCTGTGGCGTGGCTCGCATGCCGGTCACCTCGTAGTGCTTGGCCTGATACCATCGCTCGGGGACGATGGTGTTGAGGCGTTCGCCGCCAAACTGTAGCGGCCACCAGTTGCCGGTGTAGCTATAGCCCGTAGAGGAGGCCTTCCAGGAAGTGTCCGTCTTGCTGAGCGTCTGCCACGAGCCTTTCACCAGCTGGCATACCTCGGCTTTGAGCAGCGGAGTGCTGTATGGGGCCTTGAAGGTGGTACTCTTAAACCATCCCTGCCCCAGCCACACGATGATGTCGTTGTCGCCCGAGTGCAGATAGGGTGACAGGTCGTAGGTCACGATGAGTGAATGTCGGTCGAGCTGCGAGACAGCAGGCTGCAGCACATAGTCGCCCACCCGCTCGCCATTGACGAAGACCTCATGATAGCCCAGCGAGTTGATGTGGGCGAAGACGGGGCCCTGCTTCAGGTCGTCGACGTGGATATCCGTACGCACCTTAGTGACGTCTCCCTCATAGCCGATATAATCGCCCGGCATGCCGTCGAGGATGCCGACGGCAAAGCGTTGGGGCTCGGTCCACTCTGAGGGTCGGTCGTTCTCATCCCATGTGCGGAGCCGCCAATAGCACAGCTGTCTGCTCGTGAGCGGCTGACCGCCATAAGCCACCAGCACTTGCTCGGCTGACGACACCTTGCCACTGGACCATAGGTCGGCCTGCCCTGTGACCAGGGCTGCTGCGTCGGAGCCCACCTGCAGCTCATAGGCCGTCTGGCGCTGGCCGGCATGCGTCAGCCGGTGTTTCCAACTGAAGTGAGGCACCGTGGTGTCGATGCCCAACGGCTCATGAAGATTCTCGCAAAGCAGATCATAGACCTCGGCGCGGCCATAAGCAACAGACACAAGAGAAAAGATAATCAGAAATATACGCTTCATAACTTAAAAATATTTCGGCAAAGATAGTCAAAAAAAAGCCTTTCTGCAAAGAAAACGACAGAAAATGAAGACGTTTTGTCAAAAATCAAAGCTTTTCCGACGGAAGTAACGTAAAAAAACTAAAAACTCATTGCAAAGTTTGGCTGAAAGGAAAAGACATCGTAATTTTGCACTATCGATTTACACAAAAAAAACGAGAAGAAACCAATATGAAGAAATTATTAGCATTTGCAGTGTGCATCGCTGCCGTAGTCGCAGTTGTGCTACTGATTGTGAAAAACTCCAAGGGTGGCAGTCAGCCGGAAGTGCAGGAACCAACCGAAGCCGAAGACGATGACGCCAAATACGCCACAGCGCTTTTGAAACCTGGTACCGAGGCTCCCGACTTCACGCTGAAGACGCCCGAAGGAAAGGAAGTGTCGCTGAGCGACTATCGCGGTCAGTACGTGGTGCTCGACTTCTGGGCCTCATGGTGCCCCGACTGCAGGAAAGACATCCCGCAGGTAAAGGCCATGCACGAAGCTTATACCGACGTGGTATTCCTGAGCGTATCGTTCGACACCGAGGCAGAGAAATGGACGAAGTGCATCGATGAGAACCAGATGGACTGGGTGCACGTAAGCCCCCTCACCAAGTGGAAGACAAAAAACGCCGACGGCACCCAGCAGGTGCTCATAGCCGTGGCCGAGGACTACCACGTGGAGTGGATTCCCTCGATGTATCTCATCAATCCTGAGGGGAAGGTGGTCATCGGTACGGTGATGTCAGAGAAAATCAGCAACGCCCTTGCAACTATCTCCCCTCGCCGCGCGTCAGAATAGTATATGATACACCTGCAAGACATCAACAAGACCTACTTCGGTGCCCAGCCGCTGCATGTGCTCAAGGGCATCTCGCTCGACATTGAGGCTGGCGAGTTCGTGAGCATCATGGGCGCTTCGGGCTCGGGGAAGTCTACATTATTAAATATATTAGGCATCCTCGACAACTACGACACCGGCGAATACTGGCTCGACGGCACGCTTATCAAGGACCTCTCAGAGCGGAAGGCTGCCGAATACCGCAACCGCATGATTGGCTTCATCTTCCAGTCGTTCAACCTCATCGGCTTCAAGACGGCGGTAGAGAACGTGGAACTCCCGCTGTTCTATCAGGGTGTATCACGAAAGAAACGCCACCAGATGGCCCTGGAGTATCTGGAACGGCTGGGACTGCTCGACTGGGCTACCCACTATCCCAACGAGCTCTCCGGCGGACAGCGACAGCGAGTAGCCATCGCACGTGCCCTCATCACCCAGCCACGCATCATCCTGGCCGACGAGCCTACGGGCGCGCTCGACTCAAAGACATCTGTCGAGGTCATGCAGCTGCTGAAAGAACTAAACGAGCAGGACCACATGACGGAAATCATCGTCACCCACGACCCCAACGTGGCCAACCAGACAAAGCGCATCATCCGCATCGTGGACGGAGTGATTGAGAGCCCCTCCCTAACACTACCCCAAGGGGAAGGAAGCGCCGGCCGGTAGGGGTAATCATAATTTCTCATTACTAATTACTCATTTAATTGGAGATACTGAACGAGATTTGGTCTACGGCGAAGCGCAACAAGCTTCGCACCGCGCTGACGGGATTTGCCGTGGCGTGGGGCATCTTCATGCTCATCACCCTGCTCGGCGCCGGCAACGGACTCATCCATGCCGTCACGCAGAACTCAGACCGATTCCTCAATAACTCCATGATGGTTTACGGATGGCAGACATCCAAACCCTATGACGGACTGAAAGAAGGCCGATGGATTCAGCTGCAACAGAAAGACTTCGACGCCACGGCAACGGAGTTTCCACAGCACATAGACCAGGTGGGAGCGGAACTATCGCAGAGCACCGTCACCATAAGCAACGGAGAATACTACATCAGCACCCAGCTGTCGGGAGTATTCCCCAACCATGCCATCATCAACAAGACCGAGATGCGCTATGGCCGCTTCATCAACGACATCGACATCAAAGACCAACGCAAGGTGCTCGTCATCAGCGAAGACCAGGCTAAGGAACTCTCGCCCAACCGCCCCGCAACGCTCATCGGGCGGCATGTGAACCTCGACAACATCGCCTTCCAAGTGATAGGCATCACCAAGGCCGACGAAAGCCAGATGAGCAACAGGGTCTTCACGGCCTTCTCTACCCTGCGCACCATGTATAACCACGGCGACCGCGTGGGTAACATCGCCTTCTCCTTTCATGGGCTGAACTCGATGAAGGACAACGAGAACTTCGAGAAAGCTTACCGCGCCCGGATACTTAAGAACCACCGTGCCGCGCCTGACGACGAGAGCGCCCTGTGGCTGTGGAACCGCTTCACGCAGAACCTCCAGATGAACACCGGCATGAACATCATCCGCACGGCCCTCTGGATTATCGGCATCTTCACCCTGCTCTCGGGCATCGTAGGCGTGTCGAACATCATGCTCATCACCGTCAAGGAACGCACCCGCGAATTTGGCATCCGCAAGGCCATCGGAGCCAAACCATCCCAGATACTCCGACTGATTATTATCGAGAGCATCGTCATCACCACCTTCTTCGGATATATCGGCATGCTTCTCGGCATCGCCGCCAACCAATACATGGACGCCACCCTCGGCCACGAGAAGGTGAGCACCGGACTCTTTGAGGCCACGATGTTTGTCAACCCCACCGTGGGCATTACCACCTGCATCGAGGCCACCCTCGTCATGATTATCGCTGGCACCATTGCCGGACTCATCCCGGCCCGCAAGGCAGCACAGATACGACCCATTGAAGCACTGAGAGCAGAATGAAGATTGACATCGATACCTACCACGAGATACTCGAGACGCTGACCCGCAACAAGACGCGCTCGCTGCTGACAGGCTTCGGCGTGTTCTGGGGTGTCTTCATGCTTGTAGGCCTCATCGGAGGCGGAGCTGGCATGAAGGAGATGCTGTCGAAACAGTTCGAAGGCTTTGCCACCAATGCCGGATTCGTCTTCGCACAGACCACCACCAAGCCCTACGACGGTTTTCGGAAAGGGCGTTGGTGGGTGATGGACTATAAGGACATTGAACGGCTGAAGGCACAGATCCCCGAGCTCGACATCGTCACGCCGAACCTCTCGCGATGGGGGTGCAACGCCGTGCATGGAGACAAAAAGTTCTCGTGCAACGTGAAGGGCCTGCTGCCCGACTATGCCAACGTCGAGCAACCCCGACTGCGCTACGGCCGCTTTCTCAACGACATGGATATAGCCCAGCGGCGCAAGGTTTGCGTCATCGGAAAGAAAGTCTACAAGAACCTCTTCCCACAAGGCGGCAACCCCTGTGGCGAGCTGGTGCGCATCGACTCCACCTACTACAGCGTGGTGGGAGTCGACTACAACGAGGGAAATGTCAGCATCAACGGCAATGCCGACGAGAGCGTCTGCATCCCGATGAGCCTCATGCAGCAGGCCTATCACATGGGCAACCACGTCGACATGATCTGTCTGACGGGTAAGCGGGGCGTGACGATGAGCGAGGTGGCACCCAGAATCCGGGAGGTCATCGCCCGTGCCCACCATATAGACCCCACCGACGAGAAGGCCGTCACCGTGTTCAACACCGAGATACTGTTCGGCATGATGGACAGCATGTTCCGAGGAGTCAACCTGCTCATCTGGCTCGTCGGCATAGGAACGCTGCTGGCCGGTGCCATCGGAGTCTCCAACATCATGATGGTGACGGTGAAGGAGCGCACGACGGAGATAGGCATCCGCCGTGCCATCGGTGCCACGCCGCGCAACATCCTCTCGCAAATCATCTCTGAGAGCATCCTGCTGACGGCTGTGGCGGGCATGAGCGGCATCCTTTTTGCCGTGCTGGTGCTGCAGATGCTTGAGCTGGCCAATACCACCGAAGGCGTCCCCGAGGCCCACTTCCAGGTGAGTTTCTGGACAGCCCTCGGGGCGGTAGCGCTGCTCAGCCTGCTGGGCGTGCTGGCAGGACTGGCACCGGCAGGAAGGGCCATGGCCATCAAACCCGTAGATGCTATGAGGGAAGAATAATCCCAGAAAACCTTGAAATTCCTAGAATATCCTAGGAAATCCTAAGAGATCCTAGAAAGAAAACAAAAGAAAAAAGATAAAGATATGAAGAAGTATTTTAGATTTATCGTCCTGGCCCTGTTGGCCTTGGTATTCATCGGGATGTTCATATTCCTGTGGCAGAAGTCACGCCCGACGCCCGTCACCTTCGAAGAGTTCACCCCCACGGTGATGGACCTGCGGCGCACAACCGTCGTAACGGGAAAGATTGAACCGCGCAACGAAGTCAACGTGAAGCCCCAGATATCTGGCATCATCACCGAGATACTCAAGGAGGCCGGCCAGACCGTCAGCGAGGGAGAAATCATCGCCAAGGTGAAGGTCGTGCCCGACATGGCCCAGCTGAGCAACGCCGAAGCCCGCGTCAGGCTCTCGGAAATCAACGTGGCGCAGGCGAAGACGGACTTCGACCGCGAAAAGGTGCTCTTCGACAAAGGCCTCGTCTCGGCCGAAGAGTATGAGAAGGTGAAGCAGGCCTACGACCAGTCGCGCGAAGAAGTGGCTGCAGCCCGTGACAACCTTGGCGTCGTGCGCGACGGCGTTTCGCAGAGCAATGCCTCTGCTTCGTCGACGCTCATCCGCTCGACTATCACCGGACTCATCCTCAACATCCCCGTGAAGGTGGGCAACTCGGTCATCAACAGCAACACCTTCAACGACGGCACCACCATCGCCACCGTGGCCAACATGTCGGACCTCATCTTCCGAGGTAACATCGACGAGACCGAGGTGGGTCAGCTCACTCCCGGACAGAACATGCGCATCACCATCGGAGCACTGCAGCAGGCCGAGACGCTCACAGCCCAGCTGGAGTATATCTCGCCGAAAGCCACCGAGAGCAACGGAGCCAACCAGTTTGAAATCAAAGCTGCCATCAACCTTCAGAACACCAACGACCAGCTGCGCGCCGGCTACTCGGCCAACGCCGAAATCGTGCTGGCAGAGGCCCTGCAGGTGCTGACCGTGCCCGAGAGCACCATCGAGTTCAGCGGCGACTCCACATTCGTCTACGTCAAGACTGCTGCTGACTATGAGCGCCGCGCCGTCACAACCGGACTCTCCGACGGCATTAACATCGAAGTGAAGTCGGGTCTGAAGGCAACAGAGACCGTACGCGGCCCGCAGAAGATTGCTGAACAATAAGCCGTTTTATTGACTTAGTGCCTGGGGGTGGCGCATGACAATCCGACATTCAGCGTCCGACAACCGGAAGTCCAGCGATTAACAACACCCTTATCAGCCGCTATACTTCCTCCCCCTCTCCCTGCCATCCGCACAAAAAAGCCGGACTCCTCCACCATGAGGACTCCGGCTTTTTGTATAAACAGGGAGAAGAGAAGCTGATTGTCCCGTTCTATCTCCTACATCACTCCAATCCAGCGCAGCACGTCGTTGAGGTTGGCCACGATAAGCAGGAGCAGCACGATGCCGAATCCTACGTACTCGGCCTTCACCATGAAGTTGTCGGAAGGCTTGCGGCCTGTTATCATCTCATAGATGAGGAACAGCACGTGCCCGCCGTCAAGGGCTGGTATGGGCAGGATGTTCATGAAGGCAAGGATGATGCTGAGGAAGGCTGTCATGAGCCAGAAGGCGTGCCAGTCCCAAGTTGACGGGAAGAGGTTGCCGATGGTTCCGAAGCCGCCGAGCGATTTTGCGCCGTCCTTCGTGAAGACGTATTTCATGTCGCCCACATAGCCGGCAAGGACTTTCCATCCATACTTCACGCCGGCAGGAAAGCTCTTCACGAAGCCATAGCTGACGTGGGTCTCCTGATAGTCTTCGTAGACATTGCGTGGCATGAAGCCGAGTTTCATGTCTTCGGTCAGCGTGGCATTGGCCGGGAAGGTGATGGTGTCAGTGCCGTTATAGCGCTCGAAGGCTATCATGACCTGTCGCAGTGCCAGGCTGTCTTCATGGGTCTTTGCGTCGACGAGGCCGTCGGTGAGCCGTCCCAGCTGGTCGGTGAGTTCGTTGAACGAGTCGATGGGCTTGTCGTTGATTGCTACTATCTTATCGCCTTTCTGCAGTCCCGTCATCGAGGCCGGGCTGTCAGGGATGATGCTGTCGACGACAGCAGGTACGAGGGGTGAGACGAAACGCGGCGAAGACTGCAGCATGCCCAGCATGTTCAGGTTGCCTGGCAGGGCGATGGTCATCTCCTCGCCGTTGCGGATGACGGTGGCCTCACGGGCCTTCGACAGGTCACGGTATAGGTCGCCACCAAAGGTCTTGAAGGTGCCGCGGTCGGTAGAGACGAGGATGTCGCCGTCTTCGAAGCCAAGGGCCTTGGCCTCCTGGTTGAACTTCATTCCGAGCGTCATATCCTTAGGCTGGATGTAGTCCTCACCCCAGGCGAAGAGCACCATGGCATAGATGAACAGGGCGAGCAGGAAGTTCACCAGCACGCCGCCTATCATGATAAGCAGGCGCTGCCAGGCTGGCTTGGTGCGGAACTCCCAAGGCTGTTCGGGCTGCTTCATCTGCTCGGTGTCAAACGACTCGTCTATCATGCCGGCAATCTTGCAGTAGCCGCCCAGCGGCAGCCAGCCGATACCATACTGGGTGTCGCTCTTCTTGGGTTTCCACTTCAACAGGGAACCGTCCCACTTGCCGATGCCGGCGTCGAAAAACATATAGAACTTTTCGACGCGCACGCCGAAGAGCTTGGAGAAAAAGAAGTGTCCGCCCTCGTGAAGCAACACGAGAAGCGAGATGGCCAGAATGAACTGGAGCAGTTTAATCAGAAATATTTCCATTCTTCAATTATGATTTTTTACTTTTGACTTTTGAGTTGCCGCAGGCAACCATTCTTATTCACCATTCCGACATCAAGCACCCAACATCTCAGCAGCTATCTGCCTTGCCTCCTTGTCAGTCTGGAAGTAGGTGTCGAGCGAAGGATTCTTGTCGAAGGTGGCGCGCTGCATGGTCCCGGCAATGACGTCGGCCATCCGGGGGAAGGTGCAGCGACCTTCGCGGAAAGCCAGGTTCACCACCTCGTTGGCCGCATTGAGGATGCACGGCATGTTGCCGCCCTTCTGCATGGCCTCGTAGGCCAGCTGCAGGCAACGGAACTTCTGCATGTCGGGCTCGAAGAACTCCAGCGGCTTCTGGAAGAGATCGAGGCGCTGACCGTTCAGCGGCAGGCGCTCGGGGAACGAGAAGGCATACTGGATGGGCAGCCGCATGTCGGGCACGCCAAGCTGCGCTTTCACCGAGCCGTCGCGGAACTGCACCGCCGAGTGGACGATGCTCTGCGGATGAATCAGCACCTGTATCTTCTCCACGGGCACGCCGAAGAGCCACTTGGCCTCGATGACCTCGAAGCCCTTGTTCATCAGTGTGGCCGAGTCGATGGTAATCTTGGCACCCATATCCCATGTGGGGTGGCGCAGGGCGTCTGCAGCAGTCACATGGCTGATTTGCTCGGCTGTCATCGTGCGGAACGGCCCGCCCGAACAGGTGAGCAGAATCTTCTCTATCTCGTTGGAGTCCTCGCCAACCAGGCTCTGGAAGATGGCAGAGTGCTCGCTGTCTACGGGCAGGATGGGAGCGTGGTATTCGTTGGCCAGCTGGCAGATGAGTTCGCCGGCCACGACGAGCGTCTCCTTGTTGGCCAGACAGATTTTCTTGCGGGCCTTGATGGCACGGACCGTGGGGGCCAGGCCGCTGAAGCCTACCATAGAGGCCAAGACCATGTCTATCGGGCCAGCCTCAACGATTTCCTCGAGGGCCTGAGCTCCAGCATAGACCTTCGTATCGGGCTGGTCGGCAAGCAGTGCCTTCAGAGCCTCGTAGTGGGCCTCGTTGGCAATGACCACGGCGGCAGGACGGAAGCGGTGGGCCTGTTCGGCCAGCTGCTCATAGCGATTGTTCGCCGTCAGGGCATAGACCTCATAGCGGTCGGCATGCTGACTGATGACGTCGAGCGCCTGAGTACCTATCGACCCTGTGGAACCGAGGATGCAGATTTGGAGTTTGTTCATCTTATATACTTAAAAGCCCCTCGGGAATATGGAGGGTGATTGTTCGTTGATGGGTGTTCACGTCTTCGATGAGATCGTCGGAGGCAGGGATAAGGACGTCCTTGCCGTCGGGGGTGACGACCTCGAAAAGGGTGTTGATGGTAGAGTCGTCGACAGAGCTGATGGTGCCGACGGGTTGACCACTGGCACTGTCAACGACAGAGAAACCGATGATTTGCGCCCATGAGAGTTCGCCTTCCTCTTCTTCCTCGGCCTTGGAGCGCTCGAAGAAGACATCGCAGTGGGTTAGCTGGCGGGCCTGTTCCTGCATATCAATGTCGCAGAACTTCACCAGCACGGTGGAGTCGTTTCGGAAACGGTATTCCTCCATGAAGAAGGGCACAAGGATGCCGTCAACCTCAAGGATGAGATAGTCGCTGTCGAGCCGGTCGAAGATATCGTCATCGAAATGGAACGACACTTCACCCTTGATGCCGTGAGGCTTGCCAATGCGGCCTATCGGGAAGACGTCTTCTTTTCTAATCATTTCTTATAGTGACTATAGTTTCTATAGTATCTATATGGGGTTGCTACGACTGTATTCTTTCTATCTTTGCACCGAGGGCATTGAGACGGTTTTCTATGTTCTCATAGCCACGGTCTATCTGTGCGATGTTGGCAATGCGGCTGGTACCATTGGCCGAGAGGGCTGCTATGAGCAGAGCTATGCCGGCGCGGATGTCGGGACTCGACATACGGCCTGCTCTCAGCGTCAGCTTGCGGTCGTGGCCGATGACAACGGCACGATGGGGGTCGCAGAGGATAATCTGGGCACCCATGTCGATGAGCTTGTCGACAAAGAACAGGCGGCTCTCGAACATCTTCTGATGAATGAGCACGGAGCCTTCGGCCTGAGTGGCCACGACGAGCAGCACGGAAAGAAGGTCGGGGGTAAGGCCGGGCCATGGGGCGTCGGCCAAAGTCATGATGGTGCCGTCGATGAACGACTCGATGCGATAGTGCTCCTGCCGGGGGATGAAGAGGTCGTCGCCGTCGACTTCTATAGTGATGCCCATCCTACGGAACGTATCGGGAATGATGCCGAGGTTGCGCAGCGAGACATCCTTGATGCATACGCCATTGCCCACCATGGCAGCCAGGCCAATGAAGGAGCCCACCTCAATCATGTCGGGCAGCAGGCGATGGTCGGTACCATGAAGCTCGCTGACGCCATGGATGGTGAGCAGGTTGGAGCCGATGCCTTCAATCTGAGCCCCCATGCGGCAGAGCATGCGACAGAGCTGCTGAACATAGGGTTCGCAGGCAGCATTGTAGATTATCGTGGTCCCTTCGGCCATACAGGCGGCCATGATGATGTTGGCCGTGCCTGTGACAGAGGCTTCGTCGAGCAGCATATAGCAGCCTCTCAGCCGTTCGGCCTTGATTTCATAGACGTTGCGGTGTTCTATCTTGGCAAAGGATGCGCCCAGATGTTTGAAGCCGAGGAAATGGGTGTCGAGCCTGCGACGGCCGATCTTATCGCCGCCGGGCTGCGCAACCACTGCCCTGCCGAAGCGACCCAGGAGGGCGCCAATCATCAGCACCGACCCACGCAGCGAAGAACACTTCTCCACGAAAGCATCGCTGCCCAAGTATTCCAGGTTCAAGGCATCGGCCTGATAGGTAAACTCTCCCTTAGCCTGCCGGACGACCTTCACTCCGATGTCCTGCATCAGCAGATTGAGGTTGCGCACGTCCAGGATGTCGGGAACATTGCTGATATGCACTTCCTCGCTCGTCAGCAGCGTGGCACAGATAACCTGCAGGGCCTCGTTCTTGGCTCCCTGCGGTATGATGGTCCCACTCAACGGGCGACCGCCTTCTATGACAAACGACTCCATAGGCCTTCCGATTTCTTATTTCTTCTTTCGTTTCTTATCAGTATCGCTGACGATGTCTACTTTCTCGAATCGGAACGTGTCGACGTCGAGTTGCACCTTGCCGTCGGTATATCGAGCCAGGTCAGAGGCTACCTTCTCGTCGGCTGCAGAGCCATGGCCCCACTGTACGAGGCTACGCTTCATCTGGTTGGCCGCATAGGCTGTCAGGATGTCTCGCTCTTTTCCCTCCGGCATCGTCTTCAGCTTCTCCAACAGCTCGAAGATGAGGCTGCCGTAGTGGCGCACGGGGATGTCCTGCATCGGATAAGCCAGTGGCTCTGGCTTGGTGGTGATATGCACGGCCTTGCTGACATCGTAGGGCCAGTCGATGTCCAGCCGGAAGCCAGACATCAGTGCCAGGTGGTCCCAGTATTTCTGTTCTGCGTTTTCTGTTCCCTGAGGCTGGGGCGACATACGTTTCATCACGCTCACGATAGTCTGGGCGGCCTGTTGGCGCTCTTCCCGCGTAGGCAGTCCGATTGCCATGTCGACCATGTTCTGTATCTCACGGCCGTATTCCGGCATCATGAGCTTCTCGCGCTGGGTGTTGTAGTCCAATCCTTCTATTTTCATAACTTGAGATTTTACATGTGATTTTTTAGAGCAGCTTCTTGGGCAGCTTGGCCACGAAGTCTTTCAGATAGTAGGGGACGAAGTAGGCTACGTCCTCATACTTCTCGTCGAAGCAACGTCGCTCGGCCAGTGGGAACATCCAACGGGCCAGAGGCTCGATGCCTTCTATGAGATGGGCATTGTGATGGCTGATGGCTTCCATGCACTTGGCGGCACCGTTGCCAAAGAAGTATACGGGATGCTCGTCGAGATAAGCCTTATAGGTTTCTGCGTCGACCACATCAGCCTGCACCTCGCGCACGGGTTTCAGCGAGCGGTCATACAGTGCTGCATAGACCTCCATCCTACGGGCATCTATCATCGGGCACAGCAGGGCGTCGTCTTCCATACCTTCCCGCAGGAGCACCGGCACACAGAGCAGTTCGAGCGTGGGTACGCTGACGAGCCTCAGGTCGCGGGCATAGCAGACGCCCTTGGCCATCGACGTGCCGATGCGCAGACCGGTATAGGAGCCTGGGCCCTGACTCACGGCTACGGCATCGAGCGTCATCAGTCGCATGTCGACAAACGACAGCGCTTCGTCGACGAAGACACCCAGCTGCACGGCATGGTTCGGACCGCTATGGTCTTCACGTTCGAACACGCAGACTCCGTCCTGACTGACGGCCACGGAGCACACATCGGTACTCGTTTCTATATGCAATATGCAAGCCATTTTATTCTTTTCTACCAAATTATTTTGCAAAATTACTGATTTTTGAGCGTTTTCTCCTCAAAAAAGCGTACTTTTGCAAAAAATTAACGATAAAAAGAAGATATGATACTTTCAATGACAGGTTACGGCAAGTCCGTAGCCACTTTTGGACAGAAAACCATTCATGTCGAGGTGAAAGCCCTCAACAGCAAGACGCTTGACCTCTCAACCCGCATTGCTCCTGCCTATCGCGAAAAGGAGATGGAGCTGCGGCAGACCATTGCTGCTGTAGTGGAACGGGGCAAGGTGGAGTTCTCCATTTGGATAGAGAAAGACGCTGCTTCCGACGCCGCGACCATCAATACGCCCCTTGTCGAGAGCTACTATCAGCAGATTAAGACCCTCGCCGAGACCCGGGGCATCCCCGAGCCGGCCGACTGGATGACGACGCTGCTGCGGCTGCCCGACGTCATGGTGAAGGCCGAGGCCGAGCAGCTTGACGTCGCCGAATGGGCCGTGGCGCAGAAGGCCGTCGACGAAGCCCTGGCCAACCTCACGGAATTCCGCCGTCAGGAAGGCGCGGCCCTGCAGGCTAAGTTCGCCGAGAAAGTGGACAACATCGAGACCCTGCTCCACAGCATCGAGCCCTACGAGAAGGAGCGCGTGGCAAAGATACGCCAGCGCATCACCGATGCTCTCGCACAGATACCCGAGGCCAGCTACGACGAGAACCGGCTCGAGCAGGAGCTCATCTACTACATCGAGAAACTCGACATCAGCGAGGAGAAACAACGCCTCACCAACCACCTGCGCTACTTCCGCGAGACCATGCAGGAAGATGGGCACGGCGTGGGAAAGAAACTTGGTTTCATCGCACAGGAGATGGGTCGCGAGATCAACACCACAGGCTCGAAGAGCAACCATGCAGAGATGCAGAACATCGTCGTCCGCATGAAAGACGAACTCGAACAGATCAAGGAGCAGGTGCTCAACGCGCTGTAGGACTTTCTTTTTACTACCATAGTATTTCTTTTAAAACAAACAGAAGTTTATGTGTAAGGGCAATTTGATTATCGTCAGTGCGCCGAGCGGCTCTGGCAAGTCAACCATCGTAAACTGGCTGATGCAGGAGCATCCCGAGCTCAGGCTGGCCTTCTCCATCTCGTGCACGAGCCGACAGCCGCGCGGAACAGAGCAGAACGGCGTGGAATACTTCTTCATCTCCCCCGAAGAATTCCGCCAGCGCATCGAACGCGACGAGTTCCTCGAATACGAAGAAGTCTACGAGAACCGCTTCTACGGCACCCTGAAGGAGCAGGTGGAACGCCAGCTTGCCAACGGTCAGAACGTCGTCTTCGATGTCGACGTGAAGGGTGGCGTGAACATCAAGAAATACTATGGCGACCGTGCCCTGAGCATCTTCATCCAGCCACCCTCCGTAGAGGAACTGCGCCGACGGCTCGAAGGCCGACAGACCGACTCGCCCGAGGCCATCAACGAACGCGTGGCCAAGGCGGAATACGAACTCACCTTCGCCCCGCTCTTCGACCGCATCCTTGTCAACGACGACCTCGACGTGGCCAAGCAAGAGGCCCTCGACATGGTCAGCAACTTCCTCAACAGATGAACATCGGTATCTTCGGCGGTTCCTTCAACCCCATCCACAACGGCCACATCGCCCTGGCCCGCCAGATGCGCAAGGCCATAGCCCTCGACGAGATATGGCTGATGGTGACACCCCTGAACCCCTTCAAGGCCAAGGAGACTAACCTGCTGCGCGACGACCTGAGGCTGTCGCTGGCTCGCGAGGCCCTGAAGAACGAACCACATCTGCAGGCACGCAACGACGAGTTCCAGCTGCTCAAACCCTCCTACACCTGGCAGACCCTCCAGCACCTCAGCAAGACCTATCCCCAGCACAGCTTCACCCTCATCATCGGCGCCGACAACTGGCTCGCCTTCGACCGCTGGCGCAACTGGCAGGACATCCTGGCCAACTACCCCATTGCCATCTATCCGCGCGAAGGATGCCCCATCGATGCAGCCACACTGCCCAGGAATGTCACGCTGGTCGACATGCCCCTCTACCCCATCAGCTCCACCCAGATACGCGAACGCATCAGCCGGCGCGAGTCGCTGCTGGGCCTGGTACCACGCTGCATCATCAGCCGCGTAAGAAAGGAATACAGAGCATTCGAGAAAAAGAAGAAAAACGAAAACAAAAACGAAGCGTAAAGGGGGCAAAGATTATTCTAATTAGTTTTTATTTGTTTCTTGCCTTCATCAGGGCAGACCATCCTTTTGAATATTCTTTACAAAAGTGCCCGAAATCCGCTCTGAGAAGGCCCACTTTCTGAAATTATTTTCCCTTGGTCGCAAATAACGCAGCCATGAGCCATCACACGCAACCCGTTGACAGTGAGACAGATAGCGTTTTCGGCCTTGATAACCACCGACAAACCGACCAACTTGTCCGACCTTTCGGACAGCGAAAAGCTACCTTTCGTTCAGACTTTAGGTACAAAAGTCATGACGATAACTAAGAAATCGTGATGCGATTTCTAAGAAATCATCGGGCGAATCGGTACAAAAGTCCTGACGATTTGTACCAAAAGTCTTTCGAACACCTTAGGAAGCGTCAAAAAGTTGGTCCCGGAAGCCGGAATCTTTTTCTAGAACACCCGAAAATCCTGACAGAAATTTTCGGTAAAAAATCTTGACGAAACGTTGTGGTTTTCAGACCGCCATCACGGGCGGGTGAATGGCGGGTAATCATAAAAAAAACATAAACTGCGGGACGTTTTCTTTGTTATTCGGATTGTAAGTCGTATCTTTGCAAGGAATTATGGAGACTCTGAAGGAGAAGACGGCCCGCGGCCTGTTCTGGGGCGGGATGAACAATCTGGTGATGCAAGTCATCGGCGTAGTCTTCGGCATCATTCTGGCCCGCCGGCTCGACGATGCCGACTACGGCATGATGGCGGCCATCGTGGTGTTCACCGCCATCGCCACCGAGCTGAAGGACAGCGGCTTCAAGACCGCTCTGGCCAACGAAAGCAACCCCGGAGACCGCGACTACAACGCCGTCTTCTGGTTCAACCTGCTCGTGGGCCTCGGACTCTATGCCATCCTGTTCCTCGCGGCCCCGCTGCTCAGGCTCTACTACAGCAATGCCGCCGTGGTTCCCCTCGCTCGCTATGCCTTCCTCGCCGTCGTCATCACGGCGTTCAGCACCTCGCAGAGCGCCTGGCTCTTCAAGAACCTGCGCACCAAGCAGATAGCCAAGGCGGGCATGACGGCCACGCTGATGTCCAGCCTCACGGGCGTTGCCATGGCCTTTGCAGGTTGCCGCTACTGGGCCCTGGCCACGCAGTCGCTGGTGTTCGTTCTGGTGAACACCATCCTGCTATGGCATTTCTCGCCATGGCGCCCGACGATGCAGTGGGACTTCAGCCCCATACGCCACCTCTTCGGGTTCTCATGGAAAGTGATGGTCACGACCATTGCCACCCAGCTGAACAACAACCTCATCAACGTGCTCACCTTCCGCCACTTCGGCAAGATTCGGGCCGGACACTACTTCCAGGCCTACCAATGGGACTCTAAAGCCTTCTCGCTGGTTCAGGGCATGGTATCGCAGGTGGCCCAGCCCGTGCTCGTAGACCTCAGGAGCGACGCCGACCGGCAGCTGCAGGCCCTGCGCAAACTCATGCGCTTCACGTCGTTCGTGGCCTTCCCCCTGCTGTTGGGACTGGCGCTGGTGGCCCACGAGTTCATCGTCCTGGCCATCGGCGAGAAGTGGCTGCCCAGCGTGGAACTCCTGCAGCTGCTCTGCCTGAGCGGTTGCGTCATGCCCCTGTGCACCCTGCTCTCCAACATGGTGCTCTCGAAGGGCCGGAGCGACCTCTACATGTATGCCACACTCGGCCTCTGCGCCCTGCAGATAGTAGTGCTCTCGACACTCTGGCCCCAGGGACTGCCGACAATGGTGACGGCCTATGCCGCCCTGAACATCGGCTGGCTCTTCGTATGGTATGGTCTGGTGCATCGGCTGACGGGCTATCGCCTGATGAGTTTCCTGAAGGACACGCTGCCGTTTGCCCTGACCGCCGCCGGCGTGATGGGGGCCACATGGCTGCTCACACGTACCATCACTCAGCCCTGGCTGCTGCTACCCCTGCGCATCGTCGTGGCTGCCATGCTCTACTATGCCGTGCTGCGGATGGCCGGAGCAAGGATTCTGAGCGAGTGCATGGCATTCATCCTGAGAAAGAAAGGAAAGGAGGCTGCCGGATGACACTGGCCTTCCTGCTCTCACCCTATACCGATGCGCCCCACGTGAGGCGACTCATCGAAGCCCTGCCCGAGGGCTCCCACTTCTTCGTCCACGTAGACAGAAAGTGCGACATGCAGCCTTTCCGCGAGGCACTGGCAGGCTTGCCGAGGGTCCATCTGCTCGAACAGCGCGTGGAGGTGACCTGGGGCTCGCTGCGGCAGGTGGAATATCAGATGGCCCTCATACGCGCAGCCCTCGCCGAGGGCACGCCCTTCGACTACCTCGTCACCATGAGCGGGCAGGACTATCCCGTATGGAGCAACCGACGTATCACCGACTACTTCACCCGGCTGGACGGCCGGATTCCGCTGCAAGGCATCTGCATGGAGGGTCAAGGAGAGAGCGCCCGACTCTACCGCCAGTACTGGCCGCTGAACAACTACGCCTGGGCGAGGGGGTCGATGGCCAGCCGGTTGCGCGTGGCACTGCGCAAGACCCTCAAGGCCCTGCACCTCAGCAAGCCCCTGACATTCACATCCAACGGCCAGCAATACCGCCTCTACAAAGGCTCCGACTGGCATGCGCTGACACCCCAGCTCGCCGCCTACGTCCTGAAGAAATGGGAAGAGGAGCCGGCCTTCCGCCGATACTTCAGAAACAGCTTCACCCCCTCAGAGACCTTCATCCACACCGTGGCCTTCCAGTCGCCCTTCGCCGACCGATGCCAGCTGGCCACAGGAGCATACGAAAGCCTCGCCCGACTGACACCCCTGACCTACATCGACTATCACTCTGACATCAAGATACTCACCACTGACGACCTGCCACTGATTCACCAGTCAGGAAAAATGTTCTGCCGGAAGACCGTCAGCGGCACCAGCGACAGCCTCATGGACGAACTCGACCGGCTGCGCAACGAAGAATAATAAAAGCAACTGATATATGCAAGCAATCATCTTGGCGGCAGGAATGGGCCGCCGTTTGGGAGAAAAGACACGCGAGAACACCAAGTGCATGGTTGAAGTGAACGGCGTCAGACTCATCGACCGCCTGCTCAACCAGCTCGCAGGCCTCGACCTGAAGCGCGTCGTCATCGTCGTTGGCTACAAGGCCGAAAACCTCAAGGCGCACATCGCCCACCGATACGACGACCGGCTACGCATCGAATACGTAGAAAACCCCGTCTACGACCACACCAACAACATCTACTCCCTGGCACTGGCCAAAGACAAGATGCAGGAAGACGACACGCTGCTCATCGAGAGCGACCTCATCTACTCCGACCGCCTGCTGCCCATGATTGCCGAAAACCCCTACCCAAACCTTGCCCTCGTGGCAAAGTATGAATCGTGGATGGACGGCACAATGGTACGCATCGATGCCGACAGCCACGTCACCAGCTTCGTACCCAAGAAGGCTTTCCGGTTTGAGGAAGCCGACCAATACTACAAGACCGTCAACATCTACAAGTTCTCGCAGGAATTCTCGCGCAACAAGTACGTGCCCTTCCTCGAAGCCTATTGCCAGGCACTGGGCAACAACGAATACTATGAGCAGGTGCTGAGCGTCATCACCCTGCTCGACAGAAACGACCTGAAGGCCCTGCCTGTGGGCAACGAGAAATGGTACGAGATAGACGACATCCAGGACCTCGACATTGCCGAGACACTCTTTGCCGGCCACGACGAGATGCTGCATCGCTTCAACTACCGGTGGGGAGGCCACTGGCGATTCCCCAAGATGCTCGACTACTGCTACCTCGTCAACCCCTACTTCCCCCCAAAAAGACTGAAAGACGAACTCCGCGCCAGCTTCGATGTGCTGCTCACGGAATACCCCTCGGGCATGTATGTGAACGCCCTGCTGGCAGCAAAGAACTTCGGAGTCAGCCAAGACTATATCGTCGTCGGCAACGGAGCAGCAGAACTCATCAAGAGCCTCATGGAGACACTCACCGGAAAGACCGGCATCATCTACCCCACCTTCGAGGAATACCCTCACCGCTTCCGCAAGGAAGACATCATAGCCTTCAGTGCCGCCGACAATGACCTGCTGCGCTATTCGGCCGACGACTTGATGCACTTCTATGAAGACAAGAACATCAGCCAGCTGCTGCTCATCAATCCCGACAACCCCTCTGGCAACTTCATCGCCAGGCAAGACGTACTGCGACTGGCCGACTGGTGCAAACAGAGACACGTCAGATTCATCGTCGACGAGTCGTTTGTCGACTTCAGCGATGACTTCGAGGAGAACTCCCTCCTCAGCAACGGCACGCTCGAGACCCACCCGGAGCTCATCGTCGTGAAGAGCATCTCCAAGTCATACGGCGTGCCGGGATTGCGACTCGGCATCCTTGCAACAGCCGACAAAGACCTCATCGCCCACATCAAGAAAGATGTCAGCATCTGGAACATCAACTCGTTTG
Source organism: uncultured Prevotellaceae bacterium (assembly GCA_946188345.1). Lineage (GTDB taxonomy): Bacteria > Bacteroidota > Bacteroidia > Bacteroidales > Bacteroidaceae > Prevotella. Next base: position 38,481 of record CAMHUI010000010.1, read on the forward strand.
CCGAATTCTTCATGCAGATCTATGGCAAATACGAGAATGAATACCGCGAGGCCTGCCACAGGTTCATTGCCGAACGCAACCGGCTGCAGAGCCTACTGGAGACCATCCCCTACCTTCGTGTGCTGCCCACGCAGGCCAACTACTTCTGCTGTCAGGTCACCTCAGGCTACACCTCGGCCGAACTCACCCGCCGACTGCTGGCCGACTATAACATCATGATTAAAGACTGCGACACGAAGATGACCCTCGGAGGCCGAAACTACATCCGCCTCTCCGTGCGTAACGAGGAAGACAACGACAAGCTGGTGGCTGCCCTGCGCGAACTGGCAAGATAAAAAAAAAACAAGAGATATGACCAACGTCTGCATCTGTGGAGGAGGAAACCTGGGACATGTGACGGCCGGCTTTCTGGCTGCCCAGCCCGACGTGTCGGTGAACTTGCTCACAAGAAGACCCGGCGAGTGGGATTCCTGCCTGCAGATTGACACCCCCGACGGCACCCGGATGCAAGGCATGCTCCGATGCATCTCCGACAGGCCCGAAGAGGTCGTCGCCCAAGCCGACATCGTCTTGCTGTGTCTGCCAGGCTTCTCCATCGCTTCGGTGATGAAAGAGATAGCCCCACACCTGCAGCCTTCTACCGCTGTCGGCACCGTGGTCAGCAGCACTGGCTTCTTCCTGGAAGCCGAAAACAACCTTCCCCCCAACCAACCCTTGTTCGGATTCCAGCGCGTGCCATTCATCGCCCGCACCACCGTCTACGGCCATCGCGCCAGCCTCCTGGGCTACAAGAGCGAGCTGGCTGTGGCCATGGACCATGTCGACAATCAGGAACAGCTGCGCCAGACCATCCAAACGCTCTTCCATACGCCCGTCAGACTGCTGCACTCCCACTACGAAGTGAGCCTCTCCAACAGCAACCCCCTCCTCCATCCCGCCCGACTTCATGACCTCTGGAAAGACTGGCATCCCGGCATCTTCTATCAGGAAGTGCCACTCTTCTATGAGCAGTGGACCACCGAAGCCGCCGCGTCTTATATCCAAATGGACCGCGAGCTGCAGGCACTCCTGAGGAAGCTGAAGGTAGAAGAGGGCTGCATGCCCGACGTACTGACCTACTACGAGAGCCACGACGCCGCCTCGTTGGCAGAAAAGCTGCGCTCAATAGAGGCCTTCAAAGGCATCAAGGCACCGATGAAACTCACCACGGGAGGCTATATGCCCGACCTCGACAGCCGCTACTTCACCGAAGACATCCCCTACGGACTGGCCACTATACGCCGCATGTGCCACGAGAACGGCATCGAATGTCCCACTATCGACCACATCTATCTGTGGGCGGAAAACCTGCTACAGCACCGGCGCATGCAGCAACGCATGCTCGACATCCTCGTGGAGGTCGACCGCATCTGCCGCCAAAACAACATACCCTATTGGCTCTCCTCGGGAACCCTCATCGGCGCCCTGCGCCACGACGGGTTCATCCCCTGGGACGACGACCTCGACATCGAGATGATGCGCAAGGACTATCTGCGACTGCTACCGCTGCTCAAGACGCAGCTGCCCGACTGGCTCGTCGTGCAGGACAACGACTCCGACCCCAACTACTGCTTCTTCTACGCCAAGGTGCGCGACACGAGAAGCATCATCAGCGAAGGCAACGGATACGACGAAGCCTTCCGATACCGCGGCATCTACATCGACATCTTCCCGCTGGAACGCCAGCACATCAGCCTGCATAGGCTGTCAGAGTTCGCCTTCGGACACGCCTACAAATGGTGGAAGCGCGGCCAACTCTCCCGCGTGCGTATGTTATATAAGGTAAACCACTATGCCGTCCACCCGCTGCTCAGACTTCTCAACGGCCTCACACGACCGACCGTCATCACCAGCGGACTCGGCATCCCCTTCCATAACCCACGCTACGAGCGCGACATCTTCCCCCTGACCAGCCACACCTTCGAGGGGCACTCCTTCTGCATCCCCCACGATGCCGACCACCTGCTGCGCGGCATCTACGGTGACTATATGCAGCTGCCCGACCTCAGCCGGCTGCAACCCCATCAGGGCATTCCGCCCTACTTCCTGCCCACTCCCGACAAGCCGCTCGACGTAGCCGTGCTCATGCTCTTTTTCAACCGGCCTGAGACACTGCAGAAGGTGTTCAACGAAGTGCGCAAGGCCCGCCCGGCCCGGCTGTTCCTCTATCAGGACGGCCCACGCAACGATGCCGACATGCAAGCCATCGAGACTTGCCGGCAGATTGTGAGCGACGAGCACATCGACTGGCCCTGCGACGTCCATCGCAACTATCAGCCACACAACCAAGGCTGCGACCCGTCGGGATACCTCGCACAGCGATGGGCCTTCTCGCTGGCCGACAGATGCATCGTGCTCGAAGACGACGTCGTGCCCTCGCAGTCGTTCTTCCCCTATTGCCAAGAACTCCTCGACCGCTATGCCGACAATCCTAAGGTATGGATGATAGCAGGTTTCAATGCCGAGGAAAGCTCCATCGGCCGACAGCCCTCGCAAGCCGCCCAACAACCCTACTTCTTCACCTCCGTCTTCAGCATCTGGGGCTGGGCCTCCTGGCGGCGCGTGGTAGAACAGTGGGACCCCACCTACGCCTTCCTCGACGACCCGGAAGCCATCAAGAAGATTCAGGGCCTCATCGACAACGGCACCCTTCGGCGCGACTTCCTCGACATGAGCCGCCGTCACCGCGACTCCGGACGGGCGCACTTCGAGACTATCTTCTGGTCGTCGATGATTCTCAACGACGCCCTGGCCGCCATGCCCGCACGAAACCTCATCAACAACGTAGGCGCTGAGGGTGTCTCAACCCACTACAACGGCTCGCTCCTCACCATGCCACGAAGGCTGAGAAGCATGTTCACCATGCCACGATACGAGCTGCGCTTCCCGCTCACCCACCCCACTGACGTCGTCGAGGAGCCAGCCTTCCGCGAACGCATCTATCTGCTGAACGCATGGAACCACCCTTGGCGCAAGATACAATACTCCATCGAGGAACTTCTCTTGAACCTCCGCTACGGCAACTTCAGCCGCATTGCCGAGGCCCTCAACCGTCGCATAGCCAAATACCGCCGAAGGTAAGAAAAAAAATATTGCTGTCCGGTAAAAGTTTTTTAGCAATATAAAAAATTAGGCTGAAGCCCTCGCTTGGGTTTCAGCCTTTTTTGTTACCTTTGTTTTTACCACAAAACATCAATAACATGAACAAAGGTACACATTTTATCGGACAGCCGATGTATGGACAGCACGTTAAATAAGTAAAATCCGGTTAAAATATCTTAAATCATCAAGGTTGAAAAGTCCATTTCTGCGCGCGTACGAAAGAAAAGTCGTACCTTTGCAGTCCGATTATTATCGGAGGGCATTCCTTAGAGCCCTCTGGCGCAGAAGTGTTAATAGTGGTGCCTTTGGCCGGACATCATGGTTAGTGAATCGTCTGCGCAGCGTTCGAGGTTTCGTGAGCGGGAGCACTCTGTGGCTCGCTTGCTAAGGATATGTGCGTACGCGCGAGCGTGTTCATTTATACTATAGCGCCACGGCAGCCGAAAACGTCAAGAGAAAAAAAAGTTTTTTAGTAGTAAAATCATTAAACAAAGAAATGGACACTTTAAGTTACAAGACAATCTCCGTCAACAAGGAGACAGCCCAGAAAGAGTGGGTGGTCGTCGACGCTACCGACCAGGTAGTAGGCCGCCTCGCCTCGAAAGTAGCCAAGCTGCTTCGCGGAAAGTACAAGCCCAGCTTCACTCCTCATGTTGACTGCGGCGACAACGTTATCATCATCAATGCCGACAAGATCTACTTCACCGGCAAGAAGGAGACCGACAAGGTCTACACCCGCTATACCGGTTATCCCGGCGGACAGCGCTTTAGCACTCCCGAAGAGCTGCGCAAGCGTCCCGACGGCACCGAGCGCATCCTGCGCCACGCCGTAAAGGGTATGCTCCCCAAGGGCATCCTCGGCCGTCATCTGCTCAAGAACCTCTACATCTATCCCGGTACCGAGCACAAGCACGAGGCTCAGCAGCCCAAGGCAATCGACATCAACCTGTATAAGTAAACGTAAAGAAAAGTAGACAATATGGAACAGATTAATGCAATCGGCCGTCGCAAGAGCTCCGTTGCTCGCGTATACCTCACCAAAGGAACCGGCAAAATTACTATAAACAAGCGTGATCTCGAAACCTACTTCCCGTCTGCCATCCTGCAGTACGTCGTCAAGCAGCCCCTCGAACTCCTCGGTGTAACCGGCGAATACGATATCAAGGCTAACCTCGACGGTGGCGGTTTCACCGGCCAGAGCCAGGCACTCCGCCTCGCCATCGCACGTGCACTCGTCAAGGTAAACGCAGAAGACAAGAAGACCCTCCGCGGTCAGGGATTCCTCACTCGTGACGCCCGCGAAGTTGAGCGTAAGAAGCCCGGACAGCCCAAGGCACGCCGCCGCTTCCAGTTCAGTAAGCGTTAATCTATCAGACAATTGGACAATCATCTGTTTGACCATTGAAAAGATAGACACTGGACATGTTTAGCATCTAAACTCCTGAGACTCCTTATCGGGGGACTACCCAGGGGCTGATCTAACAAGATTAAAAAAGAAAGTAAACAACAACCATTAAAAAAAGAAACAAAATGTCAAGAACAAACTTTGACCAACTGCTGCAGGCAGGCTGCCACTTCGGCCACCTCAAGCGCAAATGGAACCCCGCCATGGCACCCTACATCTTCATGGAGCGCAATGGCATCCACATCATCGACCTCAACAAGACCGTAGCCAAGATCGACGAGGCCGCAGAAGCACTCAAGCAAATCGCTAAGTCGGGAAAGAAAATCCTGTTCGTCGCTACTAAAAAACAAGCTAAGGACATCGTAGCCGAAAAGGCCACGAGCGTAAACATGCCCTACGTCATCGAGCGTTGGCCCGGCGGTATGCTGACCAACTTCCCCACCATCCGTAAGGCTGTGAAGAAAATGGCGAACATCGACAAGCTCATGGAAGACGGAACATTCTCCAACCTTTCCAAGCGTGAGCTCCTTCAGGTAACCCGCCAGCGCGCCAAGCTCGAGAAGAACCTCGGTTCCATCGCCGACCTGACCCGCCTGCCCAGCGCCATCTTCGTCGTCGACGTACTCAAGGAGAACATCGCCATCAAGGAAGCCAACCGCCTCGGCATCCCCGTGTTTGCCATGGTTGACACCAACAGCGATCCCAACAACATCGACTTCATCATCCCTGCCAACGACGATGCCAAAGACTCCATCGACGTCGTGCTGACAGCTTGCTGCCAGGCCATCGCCGAAGGACTCGAAGAGCGCAAAGCCGAGAAGGCCGACGAGAAAGCCGCCTCCGAACAGGCTGAAGAAGCCGAGGATGCCAAGCCCCGCCGCGCCCGCAAAGCCCGCAAGGAAGAAGCTCCCGCCGCTGAAGAAGAAACCGAAGCAGCAGAATAAAACAGATTAACAAGCCGACAAATGAATGGGCAACACCCATGAAGGAGTCGGCACGTTAATTCACATTATTAACAAAAGGTGCCCGCCCCCTCCCCACCAACCGGCAGGCACTCCCCTCCAACCGAGGGGCCGGGGGAGGCCAAACAACAATGGCAATCACAATTGACGATATCAAAAAACTGCGCGCCATGACCGGCGCCGGACTCGCTGACGTCAAGAAGGCCCTCACCGAGGCCGACGGCGACTTCGACAAAGCCAAGGAGCTGCTCCGTGAGCGCGGACTCGCCATCGCAGCAAAGCGCAGCGACCGCGAGACATCCAACGGATGCGTACTCGTGAAAGTAGAAAACGGCTTCGCCGCAACCATCGCCCTGAAGTGCGAAACCGACTTCGTTGCCAACGGAGCCGACTTCATCGCCCTGACACGCAGCATCCTCGATGCAGCCGTGGCCAACAAGTGCGAGACCCTCGACCAGGTCAAGGAACTCGTCCTCGCCGACGGACAAAAGGTACAGGACGCCGTCACACAGCGCTCAGGCATCACAGGCGAAAAGATGGAACTCGACGGATACCTCACCCTCACCGGTGAGAACATCGAAGTCTACGACCACATGGGCAAGCACACCCTCTGCACCATGGTACAGCTCAACAAAGAGAACCAGGAAGCAGGCCACAAGCTCGCCATGCAGGTAGCCGCCATGAAGCCCGTAGCCCTCAACGCCGAGAGCGTGCCTCAGGCCATCCTCGACGAAGAGTACAAGACCGCCGTCGAGAAGAGCAAGCTCGAGCAGGTAGAGAAGTACGTTGAGAGCGTGCTGAAGAAGGCTGGCATCAACCCCAACCTCGTCGACAGCGAAGACCACATCGAGTCGAACATGAAGAAGGGCTGGCTCACACAGGAGCAGGCCGATGAAGCCCGCGCACTGAAGGAAAAGGCCGCAGCCGAAAAGGCAGCAAGCCTGCCCGCACAGATGATTGAAAACATCGCCAAGGGCCGCGTGCAGAAGTTCCTCAAGGAAAACTGCCTCGTAGACCAGGAGTTCCAGTTCGGCGACGGCGACAAGGCTACTGTCACACAGTGGCTCGCACAGCAGGACAAGGAACTGAAGATTGTCGACTTCAAGCGCTTCACACTCGTTGCTGAGTAATCCATAAGGAAAACCTCAACAGCTAACGACGCTGAAATCATAACCAAAGCACGCTGACAGAAACATCCTGCCAGCGTGCTTTACTTTTGTACCCCTACGCCGCTCGTCAACGGTGCCGCATCCTCCCCCACCCACAGAGAGGCTTAATAGTCCATACGGTCAAGGCTAAACCATCATAGGATGCTCTATGGAAACTCATAGGAAGTTATTGCTGTCCGGTAAAAACGGCCTGAACCAAAGGCCGTTTTCAACCCCTAATCATATTAAATCTATAAAAAATGCAATATATACAGGGAATATCAAATATAAAAGAAAATTTTACCGGACAGCAATAATAGGAAGCACCAATAGCCACGGTATGAAAAAGTCCGCAATGCCAACAAACAGGCATTGCGGACTCATTTATCAGAGCTCATTCATCAGAGCCTGGCTGGCAGGCGGTGCTCTGGCCAGCCAAGGATGATGCTATCATTCAGCCACCTCGTCCATAGTCCAACCGGGGTTCTGCACGAGGAGGTCGTTGCGATACATATCGGTCTGCGGAATGGGGAAGAGCGACATACGCTTGTTGAACACGCGGGTGTCCTGCACGAAGCGCTTGTAGAAGATGACGTTCTTGTTCTCTTCCGTCTGCCCGATAGCGTTGACATTGAATCCGAACATCTCGCCGCCTTCGCCACCCTTGTGGTAGGCGGGATAGATCCAGCTGTCGGTCATCTGCGGTGCGTTGTCGTCGCCGCGCCATGTGCCGTTGGCGACACCCCAGCGGCGTACGTCGAAGTAGTGCTTGGACTCATAGGAGAGTTCGAGGATGCGCTCGCGATAGATAGCCTTGAGCACGGTCTCCTGGTCGTAGGCAGGCAGGTCGAGTTTCTCCTTGCCACGCACTCCCGTCGTTGCATCGCTGGCTGAGCTCTTATACTCTGCCACGCCGGCACGGGCACGGATGACATTGAGGTATTCGATAGCCTCGTCGAGTTCGCCCAGCTCAGCGCAGGCCTCGGCAGCATTCAGATAAACCTCGCCGAGACGAAGCACCATGGCCATATCCCAGTTGGAGGTCTTGGCATAGTAGAGCTTGCGCGTGATGGTTCCGAAGATAGGATAGTCGTGGGTGTTGCCGTTGGGGCCAGAGTTGCCATTGTACTGCATCTCCACGGGCGTGTCCTTGTCGAAGTCCCACGGGCGGTTTTGGAAGGTGACGTTCAGATAGAAACGGGCCTCACGATCATAGAACTGCTTCATGACGGGGTGTCCGGAAGCGATACGGAAGTAAGAGTGGTTGATGGCAGGAGTATTATAGGTGTCCTTGCACTCAATGGCCTGAATGATGGCGTTCTCACCACGTACTGCCGTCGGGATGTTGTCGTTGTCGTAGGTGAAGTAGCCAGAGCCTTCGTCGTCGATACGCTTACCTTCAGCCGTGAAGAAGAGGTCGACGAACTCGAGGGGTACGGAATAGGCACCACCACCCTTGTCGAAGTTCGAACCGAGGTTGCCGAAGCGTGGCACCATGGCATAAGTCTCGTTGGAGGAGCTGGTGCGTCCGTAGATCATCTCTTCGTTGTCGGAGCTGCCGCGGCTGGCGGCAAAGACAGAGTAGAAGGGGTCGGCCTTGGTGATGTCGGTTGTCAGCTTGTCGCTGGCATCGCGGTAGGTGAGCTTGAACTTGCCACTGTTGATGATGTCCAGCGCAGCTTCCTTGGCATCGCGCCACTTCTGCTCGTCGCGGCTCTGCGGGAAGAGCTTCTTACCGTCGGCATTGGCCAGCGTCTGATAGTAAGGATCGCCGTTGTAGAGGTAGCTGGCACGGAAGAGGAGCACGACGGAACGGAGACCTTCCACTGCTTCCTGCGTCATGTTACCTTTCACCTGGGCATTGTAGATGCCGTCGGCAAACTGCGACACAAGGTGACCGCCTGCAAGAACATCGTCGAGCTCGCTGAGGATATAGTCGAAACACTCGTCGACGGAGGAACGGGGCAGCATATACTCGCTTGTAGCCTCATCGACACCGAAGATGCGGTCGCCCACAAGGGGCACGGGGCCATAGAGCTTTACCATGTTGAAGTAGAACATGGCTCTCAGTGCGCGGCACTCGGCCTTGGTCCATTCCTTCTCGCTGTCGGGCATACGGTCGCACTTGTCGACGTTGGCCAGATAGATATTAGCATACTGGATGCCACGATAGTATTCACGCCAGATACGGTTGACGAAGTCGGTGGAAGGATACATGGTTCCGTGGATGATGTTGTGTGTCTCCACCCAGTCCCACGGCAGGTATCCTTCGATGGTTCCCGGTCCCCAGAACATGGCTGTTCCGCCTGCGTAGCGGTTGGTGAAGTCGGGGAAGTAGCTGTAGACGTTGGTGAGCCATTCGAGCGTCAGTCCGCGGTTGTCGAAGACATCCTCGAGCGACATGGCATTGTTGGGCACATCGTCGAAATAGTCTTCACAGGCCGTGAAGGAGAACATGGTCAGTCCAGCCAGGATGATTCCAAATATTTTCTTTTTCATATTCTTCTCAAATATTAAAGATTAAATGTTGAAGTTCACACCGAAGGAGATGGTTCTGGTGTTAGGATACGAGATACCGTTGTCGGTATTAAGCTCAGGATCCCACAGCTTGAACTTGCTCCATGTGAATACGTTCTCACCCATGATATAGAAACGTCCTCCGCGCAGGAAGCCATTCTTCTGCCATGCCTTGGGGAAGTAGTACGAGATAGTGAACTGCTTGAGGCGCATGAAGCTGACGTCGCGCAGCCACCATGTCGAGACCTTGTAGTTGTTGAGGTTCGACGGGTCGTTGCCGCCCCATGCCAGACGGGGATAGAAGACGTCAGTGTTTTCAGGATCATCCGGCGACCAACGGTCGGTGATGTTGGAATAAAGCGTTCCGCCACCTGTAGAGCTCTGGAACGGGATGATACCGTTACCACGGAGGATACGATGAGCATCGGCCACACCCTGGAAGAGGATGCCGAGGCCAACGTTCTTATAGCGGAAGTCACCGCCAAAGCCGTAGTAGATGCGTGGCAGGTCACCGCGAGAAATGGCCTGACGGTCGTTATCGTCGATGGTGTTGTCGCCGTTGAGGTCTTTATACATGATGTCACCGGGCTTGACGAACTGGCCGGGATAGGTCTCACCGAACTGGGTGATGCCGCGCTGCTGAATCTGCTCAGTGCTGGTGTAGAGTCCTTCGGCAACGTATCCCCACTCAGCCAGGACGTTGTGCCCGCGCTGGTCGAGCCAAGGATAGTCAGGTGTAGCCTGGGCGTTCTCAATGACCTTGTCCTGGTTCTCGGTCATGTTGCCGCGGAGGGAGATGACGAGGTCCTTGCCAAACTGATGGTTCCATTCGGCTGAGAGTTCGTAACCCTTGTTCTCCACAATACCGACATTGGCCGAGACGTCGCGTGCCAGACCGCCGGTTTCGGCGATATTCTGACGGTTGACGAAAATCTTGTCGCGGCGCTCCTTGAAGAGGTCGACAACAACGGTGAGTTCATCGCCGAAGAAATTGATGTCAATACCAAGGTCCTGCTTGCGAATCTTCGACCACTGGGCCTTGTATCCGTAGGCATCGTAGGCACGGCCGCCACCGGCTCCGTTACGACGCCAGTAGGTGCTGTAGTCATTGCCACCGCCAATCTTGGTGAAGTAGCTGAAGCGGTCGCCAGAGGAGTCGTTACCGACGACACCGTCGGAGTAGCGAATCTTCAGGAACGACACATACTTGGAGATGGGCTCCCAGAACTTCTCATTGGAGGGCACCCAACCGAGGGCGAAGGCAGGGAATACGCCGAAGCGCTCGCCTGGTTCGAAGTTCTCACTACCGGTGTAGCCGACATTACCTTCGATGAAGTAGCGGTTGGCGTAGTCGTAGGTGACACGACCCGAGAGGCTCTGCTGCTTATAGGGCAGCACGGAGAAGAGTGACGAGTCGTTGGCATCAAGACGGTTGCGCATATTGAAGAGCACCAGGCCGGTGACGGTATGCACGTCGTTGAAGATGCGCTTATAGTCAAGTGCGCCCTCGAAGTAGAACGTACGGTAGACCCACTTGTTGGCTGCCACATTCATCGAAGTGTTGCCGCGATACTGCTCATAGAGCTTCATGGCCTCGGGGTTGGTATCATAGATATTGTTGCCGTTGGCATCCTGACCGATGACGGGGAACAGAGCATCGTCGACGAGCCATGTGCCGTCAGCTCCCTTGTTGGGGATGGGCTTCCAGGTTGAGTCGTAGACGCTGTAGTCGACGTTCTGGTTGGCACGTACGTCGAAGGCTACGAGGGCGCGGGCTGTGAGTCCCTTCATCCAGTCGGTGAAGCCGAGGTCCTGGGTGACCTTCAGGTTGGAGTTTACCTGCACCTCGTCAAGGCTCTTGTGTCCGCGACGGGTCAGCTGAACCCAAGGAGAGTCGTTCTCTCGGTTGTCGGGAGAGTTGCCTGGGTTCTCGCCGTTGGGATACTGCACGGGATAGATGACGGGATTGGTGGTCATGGCATAGCCGAAGATTTCTCCCAGGCCAAGCTCGGGATAGTTTCCGCTGGAGATATAACCGCTCACACCGACGTCGATGTTAGTAGTCTTCGTGGCCTTCAGGTTGATGTTGGTCAGGAAGTTGTAGCGGTTGTAGTTAATCTCGGTGCTGTAGTCCTGTGCGGGATCGGTCTTGGTGAGACCCTTCTCGTTGTAGTAGGACAGCGAGATATAGTATTGCGCATTGGGTGCACCACCACGGATGTTCACGTTGGCACGGCGGTTCCAACCAGTCTTGTGATAGAGTTCCTTCATCCAGTCTACGTTCGGATAGAGGTATTTGTTGATGGTTGGGTTGTCGGCGACAGTAGCAGCATAGGCCTGCTCGTCAGCCGTGAGGGGCATGCCGTTGGCAATCTTTGTGTTAGTGATATAGTTCGGCGAGTAGTAGGTGCCACGTCCGCTGTTACTGTAGGCCTCGTTGACGGCGTTCATATAGGTGATGGCATCGGTGAGCTCAGGAATCTTCGTGAGCGAGGTGATACCCTGATAGATGTCGAACGAGAACTTGGACTTGCTCACTTCACCGGGTTTGGTGGTGATGATGATGACGCCATTACCGCCTCGCACACCGTAGACAGCCGTCGAAGCAGCGTCCTTCATGACGGTGATTGACTCGATGTCCTCGGGGTCGAGATCGTTGAACGAACGCTCAATACCATCGACAAGAATCAGCGGGCCTTCGTTGCGATTGGTCAGCGTGGAGAGACCACGGATCCAGATGTCGGAGTCGTCCTGTCCGGGAACACCAGTACGCTGGACGGACATCACACCCGACACACGGCCGGCCAGGATAGACGACATATTGGCCACGGGAGCCTTGACATGCTCCATCTTCAGCGTAGACTGTGCACCGAGCACGGATATCTTCTTCGTGGTTGTGGCTGCTGTAACGACGACTTCGTCAAGAGCAGAGATGTCTTCGTGCATGACAATGTCTACAAGCGTACCATTGACCTTCACCTCTTCAGTCTTGAAGCCTGTATAGGTGGCCACGAGCACGGGCTTGTCGGTGGTCGTCGTAATGGTATAAGAGCCATTGATGTCGGTGACGGTGATGTTGGTCGTACCCTTCTCCGTGATGGTGACACCGATGAGAGGCTCACCCTGGATGTCCTGCACACGGCCCGACACCTTGACGGAGGCAGCAATAGCTGGGATAGAAAGGAATGTCACCAAAAGGAGCAACAAGCCCTTCCATGCTGTTTCGGTTATTCTTTTATTCATATAGAAAGATGTTAGGTATTATAAATACTTACTACCTTATTGTTTTTCCTTTGAAAGGAAGAAAGGGGATATGTCAGGGAGAACAAGCTCCCAGACATATCCCCTCTGAAAAATCAGTTTACTTGACAACAATCTTCTTGCCGCCAATGATGACGATGCCCTTCACGTTGGCAGCGTCAACCTGCTGACCCATGATGTTGAAGGTCTTAGCAGAACCGAAGAAGTTCTCGGCTGCATTGACATCCTTGATGCCCAGTCCGGGATTCATCATGGCGTTCTTCAGGACGGGATAAGGATAGTCGCCCGTACCCATGGTCCATACATTGGTGAAGTCCCAGCCCAGGTCGGTGTAGGTGCTTGCCTGCTTGAGCGACTCTGCAGTGACGGCAACAGCCGACTCCACGTCGCCACCATCGTTGGTCAAACGGTTGTAAGGCCAGTCGACATCACCTTCCATGATGGCATCAGCGTTGTAGATATTGTTGTGGAAGAAGATGGTGTTCCAGTCAGCGGGATTGTCGCCACCAGCACGGTTACCACCGATGAACGGAGCTACAACGTGAGGAGTTCCGTCACCATAAGAGTAGCAGTCGCCGATAGAAGCGCAGTTCTCGATGGTGATAGTACCACCGGCCTTGTCAATCAGACCGACGACACCACCAACCCAACCACGGGTGTAGGCGTTCAGCTCTCCATTGAAGTAGCTATTCTGAACATTTGCACCGATATCGAGCGTGCAGCCGAAGAAGCCGCCAACCTGCGAGTAAGCATATACATAGCCATAGACCATGCAGTTCTTCACGGTGACGTCATCACCATCGCCTGCCAGCACGGCTACGTGGTCATTACCCCAGACCTTACCGTTCAGACCGACCTCCTCGAAGGTGGTACCCTGGGCATAGCCGACGAAACCGACGTGGTTGCCGTTCGGGTTGTTGACGACGAAGTCTTCGAAAGCAATGTTCTTGATGGTAGCGCCTACCGTCTTGCCGAATACACCGAAGTCGGTGCCGGTACCCTCAACAGTCAGGCCGATGACCTTGTGGCCCTGGCCGTCGAGTGTGCCAGTGAACTCCTTGCCACCATTGGCAATGCCACCGAACTTAACACCGGTCATGTCGATGTCAGCCTTCAGCACGTAGTTGGCAGAGAGGTTGCGGGCAATATTGCAGAACTGCTCAGCCGTGGTAATCTCCTTGTCGCCACTGTTCTCGGTAATGAACATCGAGAAGGTGTCTTCACCCTTCACGGTATACTTGTCAGCAACAGAAGGATCCATGGAAACCTTCACCTTCACGGTTCCTTCACCGTTGTAGTAGCCGCCGATACCGGCATAGATGCTGTTGTCACTGGGATCATATTCAGCATATTCGCTACCTTCGATGATGGTAAAGTTCAGAGGCTGACCCCATGAACCGTGAACCTTGTCCATAGACTCATATTCGTAACCCATCTCATAGACGATAGTTGCATCGTCGGGCATGTCGAAGATGGTAGTAGGCAGCGGGGCCTTCATCCACTTGAGCACGGGATAAGCCTTGCCTTCGGTTCCCTCGAGGAATGTCCAGACATTGGTGAAGTCCCAACCGAGGACATTCTCATAGAAGTCGCGGGTCTTAGCCTCAGAATCCTCGACCAGAGCACCTTCTGCGCTGTCGGCATCACCGGGATCAGTCGAACGTCCACCATTGAGGAGCGAGCTCTTGATGATGTAGTTGTTGCTCAGCGACATGTTACGACCAGCCAGGCCAATCAGACGCTCTGCTGTTCCGCTCTGACGGCTGTTCATGTGAGCAGCTGCGGTCAGCGTATTGCTGATCTCTGAGGGATAGGTGTCAGCATCGAGCAGACCGACAACACCGCAGACAAGGGTATTGCGGTTGGCATCGAGGATACCCGAGAAGAGAGTGTTCTGGATGATACCGGCATTGATAACACCCGTGATACCACCGAGCTGCCACTCACGTGTGCGGCACTGGGCATCAGCGATACAGTTTTCAATGACACCACCTTCGCCGCCGTCCTGGTTCAGGTCACCTGCAATAGCACCGACGTGGTCGCGGCCTTCGATATAGGAATTAGCCACATAGCAGCCAGAAACCATACCGCCATAAATGCGACCAACGATACCACCGACATTCTCGTTACCCACAAAGCGGGCTCCTTCAATACCGAGGTTAGTGATGGTGGCACTGTGGGTGGTGGAGAAGAGAGCAACCTGTGCCTGGCTGGCATTCTCATACTTCAGATTGCGGATGACGTGGCCGTTACCATCGAGAGTACCCGAGAAGTCGGGCAGAGGCTCGAAGTCAACACCAGCCATGTCGAGGTCGGCTGTGAGTTTGAAGTCGGCACTCGGATTCTTGCGAATCTTATCAAGGTCGGCAGGAGTAGCAATGTCAGTGTCCATGTCCTGAACACTTATGGTAGCCTTCACTGTGAAACCATTAGTGTAACCGTCAGCCTCTGTTGAGAGGGTCACGGTGGCAGAACCGGATGCAATGAAATTCAGCACGGTTCCGTCGACAGTAACGGCACTCGTGTTGTCGGAAACGATTTTCACTTCCTTACCCAAGGCAGAGAAGGCTGCTGTCTCAAAGGTGTTGCCTACATAAGCTTCAGCGGGAATCTCGTTGAAGATGATATAGTCACCGTCGAAGGGGACAGTCATACCAGCCAGCACGGGGAAACGGCCGTCGGCCAGGTTCCAAGCGCTGCCGAAACCGATTCCTGTGTAGGTGGCAGCCTTTTTCAGGTCGGCCACAGAGGTATCCTTACCATTGTGAACCTCGTCCATATCGGCGTGATTCAGAACGGTTCCATCTGTCTTAAAGATCCAAGTATCCTCAGAAAGAAGGTTATTGGAAGCGCTCAGCAGCGACTCTGCGTTCAGAGGACCGCCGGCGATACCGTGGGTGTAACGGTTGTCTCCGCTGACGGGCAGGTCACCATACTGGCCAGTGAGGCTGACTGCTGCCACTACATTACCATTGACAGTAGTCGTTCCGTTCTCGTAGAAGCCAACGATACCGCCGCAACCACCCCAGGCGCCGACTCGTACGGTGCCGAGGAAGAGGTTGTTCTCCAGCGAGTTGTTGCCTTTCGACCAACCGGAGATACCACCACCCTGATACTCACGACCGTCAACATAGGCCGTAGACATACAGTTGGAGACAAAACCAGACTCTTCGATGTGGCCTACGATAGCACCTTCGTGGTCGCGACCACTGATGATACCAGAGGTGAACACACCGTCGATGACGCCACCGCCCAGCAGGCGACCGGCTACAATACCTACATGCTCGTTACCACGAACATTGGCACCGATGATGCGAAGGTCCTTAACCTCACCATTCACCTGACCGAACAGACCAACACCATTGTTGTTGCCTGTGATAGTCAGACCCTTGATGCTGTGTCCTGCACCATCAAAAGTTCCTGTGAAAGGAGCACCGGATGTACCGATAGGAGTCCATTCACCACTCAGTGTAATGTCGGCAGCAAGGACATAGCTTCCTGCCAAGTCATTAGATACAGCAGCCAGACCGGCAGCGTCGGTAATCTGCGTCTGGGCAGATGCCGTGAACGATGCAGCCAAAGCGGCGATAAGTACCAAAGACTTCTTAAGTAATGATTTACACATAACTTTAATGATTTAATTGGTTGTTAATAAATATTGTGAATTAAAAGTTTTATTGCTTCTGACTTGATGGGGTGTCCGTTGCGTCTTGCTGTGAGCAGACAGAGGCGGACTCCCTCGCTGGCTTTCATCGGCAGCTGGTTCTGGCCTTCGCTGACGCTGAACTCCTCGCGGAACAGCTGACGGCCATCGAGACTGGTCACGTGGAGGGTCACCCGGTCGACACCGGCAGGAACCTGACAAATCAGGTTGCCTTGACTGTCCATACCCGTGATTGCCAACTCACCGACATGGCTCACATGGTCTACTGTGCTGCTGGCGGCGTCACGACCATAAACCGCAAACTCATAAATGCGTGTAGTCTTGCCGTTTTGCTCTCCTTGCTCAATCTGCAGACGGATGCGTTCTGCCGTAAAGGGCTCCACGCCACGCACAGTCTTGTTCTCCTTGTTGTCGGTCACTACGTCAACATCAACCCACTTATTGTCCTCGTAGCACTGCAGCTTGAAACTCTTGGTGATATAGTTTCCAGACTCTGAGCCTGCATGGAGCACCATCCACTGACACACCTCGACAGGTGACGTAAAGCGATATTCTATATAAGGTCGCGATTGGGTGCCGCCATCGACACACCACTTCGTCAGTTCGTTCATGTCGCTGGCCATCGAGGGAGCCTCATTGCTATTGATGTAACTGTTGGCACTCACCGTCCGAGGTGTCAGCTTTTCGCCACAGAGGTCTTCACTGCCTACAAGTTCGCTGTAGTCGATATAGGTTGGGAGCTCTGTAAGGGGTTTCGTTTCAACAGACTGGTCGTTGCTGACGGTAGCGGCATATAATAATAAGGTATTATCACGCGGTAGCGTAAACGAAGTGACTCCATCGGGCAACGGCAGGATGTAATGATACATATAGAGGAAGCCATAGGCCTCATTGGCGTTCTTGGAGATGTTGTGGCTATGGGTCGTCGTAAGCGCTACATCCTGCTTTCGATAGCGTGTGCCGGCATTGAAAGGCGATGCCAACTGGCCAACCGTACCACCTACGTAAGGCACCTCCAGCACATAGGTCTCATCGCCGACGATGACTTCAGCAAGCCCGCCCTGGCGGTTCGTGCAACCCAGTAGCATATAGAGATACTTCTGACCCTCTATCGTGGCCGCACTGCCAAGGTCAATGGTCTGAGCCTGAAAGCGGACGGCATTGTTCTTACCATCTTCGCGTGGCCCCATCAGGAAGGTCTGCCCCTGATACTGGATGCGGTCGGCGACCTGCTCGGCCGGATAGGCATAGCCCACGGAAGTGGCTGCATCGTTTTTCTTGCTGTCGCTGCTCATCACGTCGATGTTATAATAGGCAGACAGGTCGACGGGCTGTTGGGCGGCAGCTGGCTGGGTGTGCGTATCGGAAGGCTTCAGCGTCACGGCAAAGGTCTTGGGCTGATACTTTCCTATATTGAATGTCAGGGTCTTGCCTGTGTATGAGTAGTCCATCGCCGACATCTCCAGAGACTGCTCCAGACCGTTCACCTCACGAACGCTCAGTATCTCGGCCGGGAAGGTCAGACCGACGTTTTCCTGTCGTTGTCCGGCCCACTCATAGACACGGACGATGGTTTCGTTGCTAAACTCCGACTTCTTCAATGCTTTCACGCTGACGGCATCGGTGCTGACCTGCAGAAATCCCGTCTGGCATCCCAGCGTTCCTTCATGCTTAGGCGCGGTGAAGGCCAGCAGAGGCTGGTTCAGCTGAGAAGCCTGCTGCTGGGTGGCAATGCCCACACTGCCCTGATGGGGGAAGAGGGCGTAGGTAAAGTGGTTCACGCCAAGGTCTTGCTCGGCCTGATAGGTATAGCTGTCACTGGTCGAAGGCGTATGGATGAGGGTCAGTCGGAGCGTATTGTTGTTGGGCTTATCCCATCCATACTTGCAATCGTTGAGCACGGAGACTCCGTAGGCGCCGTCTTGCGTGCTGAGGTCGGCCCACTGGTGGCCCTGCACCTCATAGCAATCGGTGGTGCGATTTCCTCGCTGGATGGTGCCCAGCGAGATGTCATAGGTGGCGTTGGGATTGGAGAAAGTGAAGGGGAACTGCACCTTCAGCATGCGTTCATGGGTCTGCCAGTCGGCCTCGGTGACGCACTCGATACAATCGTTCAGGGCATTCATCCTGACATAATGGACGAAGGTGGAACCCAGCTCACTGCGCTCCACGCGGAAACTCTTGCGCAGCGGACCATCCTCAGCAAGGGTTATCTTCACGTTGTCGTTGACGGTCGTTGCCGAACGGGTTACGTCTGTATAAGAGATTTCCCACGAAGGCCATGTGTCCTCGTGGTCATAGATCATCTGCAGCTGCGAGGTAGACATAAGGTTGCGGCTGTTTCCCAGGTCATAGAGCATGGTCATATCGCCCGATACATTCAGGGATATTCTGTATCTTCCATTGCTCAGCTGCCGCTGCTGGGCGTTTGCCGTCAGGCTGCTTGTAAGCGCGGATGGCTCGGTGAAGTTGGCATGATATACGGCATAGCCCACGGCCGGGACGGTAGCGGCAAAGATAAACCGCAGCTCTCCCGTCGACTCGTCGTAGCCTGTCACCTGAGAGAGCACCTCCTCCGTACCATTGCTAACGCGCAGGCCAGCAGGCTTCTGCCCGACCGTCATACTACATTCCACGATATCCGTCCGCTGCCACGACAGGGGATTATAAACGATGATGGGAGTCCCCTCGCCCCGGGTGTCCATCTCAGCGATGGTAGCGGCAGAGGCTGCCTGCACGACGTCGGCGAAGGTCTTGTTGGCCAGCACGTAGTCGTTCATAGAGAAGAGATAGGCATTAGGTATACTGGTGCCGGTAAGACCGTCGTGGTGGGCCTGCCAGATGTTGCGCACCCAGGCATCGGCCAATCGCTCCGTCGGATAGTCTTTCACGCCAAGCCACTGTGCCAGCGTCGAAGCCTTCTCTGCGGCATCGGCCAGCAGTTCGTTGCGACGGTTCCAGAGTTTCAGCATCGTGCGGGAGGTATAGGCTCCCACCCCATGCGTCCGCATAGGTAGCTCGCTGTTGTGGATACGATATTTGCTGTTGCGATAGGTGTCAAGATAGTCAAAGATGTCGTCGGGTGAAGCCAATCTCACCTTTACCGGGCCTTCGCTGTCAACGCTGTAATTGAGCCAGTAGGGCGTATTCTCTCCTTCCTTCGAGGCATTGTCCTGAAGACCGCCTCCCCGGTCGCCACGCGGTCCTACATAGCGCACCTCTGCAGCAACTCCGTATTTCTGGTAGTTGCTGTTGATGGTCTGAAGCATGTCGGCATCGTTGGCCATATCTTTATTGTAATCTTCGTGGGTATCGTAGGCATGCGGCTTATAGATGGCATAAATCTGAGACTCATCTACTCCCTGCCAGATGCCAAACGGCGGCAGCTGGTCGTAGCCGGCAGCCCCCCACCCGAGCTTAGCCGTATGGAAGCCACGGAATCCGCAGTGGGCAGCTAACGATGGCAGGGCATACGAGAAGCCGAAGCAGTCGGGCAGCATGATGTCGCGGCCGCCACGCACCCCGAACTCCTGCTGGAAAAACTTCGTGGCATAGAGCCAGTTGCGCATGATGCTCTCGGCCGAAGAAATCATCACATCATTGGCGTCGACCGCACAACCCGACACATGCCAACGGCCATTGGCCACATAGGTCTTCAGGCACTCAAAGTCTGCAGGATAATACTCCTTCATCCACATATACTTGATGGCTCCTTCATAATTGAACTGGAACTGCGGATACTTGTCGAGCAGTGCAAAGTTCTGAAGCATCGTATTCCTGACGTACTCGTTAATGGTCGTACGCACATCCCAGTTCCACTGCGTGTCAAGATGGCTGTTGGAGATAAAAAACAACGTGGGCTGACTGGCCTGAGCAAAACAAAGACTACGAACCATCAGTAACAGTCCGACCAATAGCCATTTGCATCGTTTTCCAGTTTTCATTTTATTCAAGATATTAAAGGTATTTCTTTCAAAGAAAGAAGTATCTGCAAAGATAACTCCTTTTTTCCTTATTTCCAACTATTTAAGTCTTCAATTAATAGAATTTAACTATTTCCCATTCCGAACCCACTTCGTGCATCCCTGTAGGCGTAATTTCTGATATGCGACTGCCAACTGGCCTTCTTCTCAATAATTTCAACTATTGTTTGCAAAGTTACTACATTAACCCTATTCAATTGAGAACATACAGACAAAAATACAGAAAAAAAGAGTATTAAAAATCTTATAAATAATTTAATTACTGCAACTTAGAGATTACTTACCGAACAAAAAGAATACAGAGAAAACAAGAAAAATATACAGAAAATCTCTCTTTTCTTTGGCAATATCGGTTTTTCTGACTACCTTTGCTGCCAAACAATATGAAAATGAAACAGATAATAGCTATATTCTCCATCTTGCTCTTCCATGCAAGCGCCTTGAGCGCACAGAAGAACAGCCATGCCCCGAGATATCACGTGCTGGACCAGGAGATAGAACGCTCTGCCAGCTATGATGCAGCCAAGGAGCACAAGATCGACTCACTGCGCCAGCTGCTGAATACTACCCGCAACCGCCAGAAGGCCCATAGGCTTTCATTCGAACTGGGCGAGCAATACCACTCCTTCGTCAACGACTCCTGCTTACATTATTATAAAAAGGCTATTGGACTGGCCAGGCAGATAGGCGACAGAAACACCATCTTCTACGACAAGCTCATGCTCATCAACCAATATATCTACTCGAGCAACCATAAGATTGCGCTTTCCGAACTTGAAGGTCTCAACGCAGAAGAACTGCCCGACAGCATCATCTCGCGCTACTACCTCACCTTCGGTAGCCTGTATGAGTACATGGGCAACGAGAGCAGCGGCGACGAACGGGAACACTACCACCTGCTGGCACAGGCCTTCAACGACTCTGCGATGGCTACAGCCGGCAAGGACTCCCAGCTATACTATCAGGAACAGTGCTCACGGCTCATCCGCCTCAACAAGATCGACGAAGCCGCTGAAGTATGCAACCAATGGGCACAGAGCCTCGACCCGGAAGAGCGCAACTACGCCGTCATGGCCTACTATCAGGCAGAAATCGCAAGCCACAGAGGCAACAAGGAAGAAAGGAAGTACTGGCTCGTAGAGTCGTCAATCAACGACATCCGCCACTGCACCAAGCACCAGATGTCACTCTGGAACCTTGCCCAGATGCTTGCCGACGAAGACGACTCAAACCGCTCCTACAAATACGTGGAGCACTCGTGGAAATGTGTGCAGAAATTCAATGCAGGCATGCTCACGTCACTCATCTCACCCGTCTTCACAACCATCAACGACAGCTACAACAACCGCCTTCAGAGAGCCAACCGGCGCATGACCATCCTCGCCATTGCTGCAGGACTCCTGGCACTCGGACTCGGCGTATCCTACGGGTTCACCCGCAGAAGAGGCAAGCTGCTGGAAAAGGCACGGACGGAACTGGCCGAGAACAACCAGAAGCTGTCGACACTTAACGGACAGCTCTCCACCCTTAACACCCAGCTGTCCAGCCTCAACGGCGAGCTCTCCACCTCCAACGCCCAGCTCAGCGAAGCCAACCGACTTAAAGAGGAATACATCGGACAGTTCTTCAGCATCTGCTCACAATACATCGACAAACTCGACAAATACCGACTGAAAATCAACCGTAAGATAATAGCCGGACAGTCGAACGACGTCATCAAGATTACCGCCTCCGAACAGCTGCGCGAAGACGAGCAGAAAGAACTCCTGGCCAACTTCGACCGCATCTTCCTCGGACTCTTTCCCAACTTCGTCGACCGCTTCAATGCCCTGCTCGAGCCGGAAGGACGCATCACGCCCCACGGTCAACAGCTCACCACCACCCTCCGCATCTTCGCACTCATCCGACTCGGCATCGAAGACAGCGCCAGTATTGCAGAATTCCTCAACTACCCCGCAGGAACCATCTACAACTACCGCAACCGCATCAAGGTAAAATCCCTCGGCGAGCGCAGCCAGTTCGAAGACCAGGTCAAGCGCATCGGAATGGACTAAGCCCCACTTCAAGGCAAAGCCAGACATTGTATTTATTACGCACGACTATATTTATTACGAGTGAATACACAAAAACTGATTATCTCATTGGCGTGTTGCCTGCTCATCGCAAGCTGCACAAGCCTTGACGATGTAGAAGACCGACTTGACCGTTTGGAGGATAAACAAACTGATTTGCAACGGCCCCCACGACTGTTAAGCATTGAATTTCCTGCAGAGAACAACCCTCGGGTATTGATTACCGACGCCACCTGCACCATCATAGGCGACAGCGTCGCAGACTGCTTCGTGCCCAACATCATGGATGACAAGCAACTGATACCCCACGTAACCTATGAGGGCGACAGTGTGACCATCGGCAAAGAAACCATTATCAGCGACGTCACAAGCTGCAATTTCAAGACTCCCGTGAAACTTCGGGTATACTCGGGCGAAGAGACAAAGGAATACACCGTCTACGTGCATGCCTTTACAGGACTCCCTGTATTATGGATTGAGACAGAAGGCAGAACCGACATCACATCAAAGGAGGAGTATCTCCAGGCTCACTTTAAGCTGGCTGAAGATGTCGTCACACGGGCAGCGGGCGACGTGACAGAAGTCGACGGACAAATCAAAGGTCGGGGAAACAGCACATGGTCAATGCCCAAGAAGCCTTACAGAATTAAGTTAGCAGAGAAAAAATCTCTACTTGGCGAGCCCGCAGACAAATCGTGGGTACTGTTGGCAAACTACTCAGACAAGACGGCGCTACGTACAGCCACAGCTTTCTATATGGGTGCCATCAGCAACCTGGATTATACGCCTCGATTTCATTTTGTCGAGGTCATGCTGAACGGACGCTACCAAGGAAACTACCAGCTGGGGGAGCATATTAAGATAGCAAACCATCGGGTCAACGTAGGCGATGACGGATTTCTGCTCGAAATAGATTCAAGAGCCCCCGACAATCCTGACTCAAGATACTTCACCATACCGCATATCCCGTGGCCGGTAAACATCAAATCGCCCGATGTTGCATATGACGATGAAAACTTCAACTATATCAAGGAATACCTGCGCGATGCCGACAAGGCACTGTTCAGTAGCAACTTCACCGACCCCGAGGAAGGATGGCAGAAATATCTGGACATGGACTCCTTCGTCGACTGGTATCTTATTAACGAGATAACCAAGAACAACGATGCATGCTTCTTTTCAAGTTGCTATATGCATTTGAAAAGAGGCGACAAGATAAAGATGGGGCCCCTATGGGATTATGACATCTCGCTGGGCAATATCAACTACAACGACAATTTCAATACCGACGGATTTTGGATTAAGGACGTAGAGTGGTACGCACGACTGTTCAAAGACCCGGCTTTTCTTGACAAGGTAAAGGAGCGTTTCGCTTATTTCTACAGTCATCAGGATGACATCATGAAAGACATCAATGAAAACGCAAGATACCTCAGATAT
This sequence comes from uncultured Prevotellaceae bacterium, assembly GCA_946188345.1. Lineage (GTDB taxonomy): Bacteria > Bacteroidota > Bacteroidia > Bacteroidales > Bacteroidaceae > Prevotella. The sequence goes on from CAMHUI010000010.1 coordinate 62,074, forward strand.
TCTGTTCAAGAGAATGAAAACCGATGGCATACGCTCTATACCTATTCATGGCCTAACTACGATATCTGGGGCAGCTACGCCAACGAGGTTCAATGCCTGAAGACATGGATAGCGAAACGCTTTGAGTGGCTGAAGAACGAATACGACAGCATGTAGAGCCACGCCGATACCTTCGGTCCATGCTCAGAGAAACAACCTACCTAACCGCCGCCGTCATCTATTTCGGCTACATCCTGTTGGTTGCAGCAGTTGCCCCGTTCCACAAAGGCGATGGCATGTGTCTCTCTACGGACAATAAGGACTCAAAGGACAAGCTTATTCCCCAAAAGTCCCTTGAGTCCCTAAAGTCCGTAAAGGAAAAAATTCTTTTTATCTAACCACGTACTTCTTTCCGTTGACAATAAACATGCCCTTCTGGGCTGCATCCTTCACGCGGCGGCCCTGCAGGTCGAAGACGGGTGCCGACTCTGAGAAGTCGGACGTTGACAGCTGATTGATACCCGTCGTGAAGCCTTCGATGGTGAAGAACTCTGGGGCGGTACCGCCGGGGAGGGCCATGGTGAGGTATGTATTGTCGGGCTGCTGTCCTGCGGGAGCTTTATAGAAGCCTGCACCGTAGTCGTAGTTACCGTAGCGATAGAGAATTTCGTCTTCTGGATAGAAACCGAATATCTCGCACAGCAGCGCGTTGTACTTTCTGGTTCCATTGGCATCCATGATGGTGAGCGTCTTCGGTTCGGGTATGCGGTCGAACTTATAGGTCTGTCCGGGCTCGCCCTTCAGCACGACGCCGACATTGGTAGGAATGGATTTGGTGGCCTTCAGCAGTCCCACACCATTAACGACCTTGTAGACAACGTAGGCTTGCAGTCCGCTGCCTTCCTGTATCTTCAGGTTGTTGTCTGACGAGAAGAGCATCTGTCCTTCTGCCGGCATCTCTACGCTAACCTTCTTCTCGAAGAGGGCGTAGATTTTCGTGGGCTGCTCGGGCCATGAGCCCTCGGCTGCCGTCTTGTCGTGCTGGAGCCAGTAGAACTCTTCTTCGCTCATGCTGAACCTGGTGTCAGACCATTCTTCGACAGGTATCACCATCTGGTCGCTGTACTTCTCGCCCTCGCGGCCTGAATTCATGTCTACATAAATGCCGTCCATTCCCACATACTTGAGGTATCTTAAATAGTTGGCGCCCTCGCGGTTGAGGGTTATGGTGAGCACGGGATTCTTGTCGTAGACGGCAGGGCCGCCCTGATAGTAGTCCTCGTCGGTGTAGTTGCCGTCCTCACGAAGCTGCTTCACCAGTCCTACGCAGTCGTAGTCCTCGCCGCCGTCAGCCTGAACAATGCCATAGTAACAAGGAATGTAGAACGGCACGAAATTACCGTTCTCTACACGGTAGTATTCCGTAGAGCCGTTTACTGATATTGTGAACTTCGACGAACTCACGTCTCCCCATCCCGACTCCATGAGCGGGTTGAGGTCGTTGCTCGTCAGGTATACCTTGCCAGCACCCGTGGGATAGGCCTGCACTTCTGCCCACACGTTGGTCATGTAGGTCACTGCCATCGCGGCGTGGGCCGACAGCAGCAATGTCATCATCGCAAAAATCTTTTTCATAGTTCTTTTGTTTAAAGGGTTAAATCTGGTTTTATAGGTTATTTATATCTGTCGAATGACTGGATGGTAAATTACATGAGGTATCACTCTATTATTACTTTTCTTTCGAATACTATTGCATCTTTTATCATCATTTCTTTCATACATTAATAAAGACAACCAAGAATGTGATTTGTAAACCATGCATCCTTATTTTTTTGTTGTTTATCAATGTATTTTTTCCTAATAAATCGTCTGTTAATATGATAATATATCTATCTCTGCGTAGTAGCAGCTGTTGTCCGGTGCAACAAAGGCGATGGTTTGTTTCTATGGACTATAGAGACCAATAGGACATTCTTATTCCCCTGTCCAAAGAGTCCCTCAAGTCCGTAGAAGAGAAACGCCTTTTATCTCACCACCACCTTCATAACCCTGCCGCCTGCACGTACAACAACCATTTGGTCTGCCTGCAGATTGGCGGAGAGCGTGGCCGTAGAGCCGTGAGAAGAGCCCTCAGCCAACAACCGGCCCGACAAATCGAAAATTGAGACGGGCGTTCCGTCCTCCAAAGAACTGACCGTTAGGTAACCTCCGTGACGATAGACCCGCATAGCTGCGGACGGTGTGGAACTTACCGATGTCCCAACTCCCATGATGACGGGTCTTACAGAGATACCGAAACTTCGGTAGAAGTAGGTGTCCCAAGATGCATTGCCGTAACTTAATAGGAGAGAACTGGCTTGGCTCGAGACAGAAGCTCTCTGCGTGGAAGCCCAGTAGTAGCCGGCACTTGGAAACTGGTCGGACTCTCTTTCCGAAGCGTCTGCTGCACTGTTGGCACTGCCATTCCTCCAGAAATCGGCTTCAGGCAGGAAGATCGTTCCGCCGCCCGGACCAGTTAACAAGTCGCCATTAACATCATTTCTTCTGGTACAAGTACATGAACATTCGTTGATTAGTTCTTTAATTAGGTCTTGTGTCGGCATCACCCAAGCTCCACCCCATTGGACGTGTGCAACGTCATATTCCGTCCCAGAGATGTCTTGTCCGAGGTTGTGGCAGGTCTCCATTGTGCCGTCACCGTGGATGTAAGAGGCCCAATCATATATCTCTTTTTCCTCAGTTTCCCCCCAGGCATAATAGCTGCCGTGGCCTTCTGGGGTGGTTGCGCCCACGTTGCAACATGCCCATTTTGCGCCGGAGGGAAGGCCAAGGTCAATGGCATGTGGATGGTTGTCATCGGGACAGGTCTGAGCCCGTGTTCCAGATGCAGTGAGCATCATGGTTAGAACAATAAATAATTGCTTCATCTTATGTCAGTTATTTGTTAATTATTATTTTCTATGTCTTTGGCTGTCGTAGACCCTGTCACCATAGATATGCTGCCATTACTATTTACTGTCAGCTGTGCAAAACTGTATGAGAATGATGCCAGCATGAAGATTAATACAAATAGTTTCTTTTCCATAATCATTTTCCTTGATGTTAATAATATAATATGAGTAATCTATAGTTCTATCTCTGCGTAGTAGCAGCTGTTGTCCGGTGTAGCCTCGGTAGATGCCGATGCTGTCACGGCTGACGGTCTGTCGGCCCCACGCGTTGTAGTCGCATGGATTTAGAGTCCCTTGATAAGGGACGGCTATAATGCAAGGATTTATAAATCCATCGGCCTTCATCCCGTCGCGGATGCTGCCCAGGCGGTCCACCCCGTCTGCCATGGCCGTGCAGACAGGAAGCAACAAG
>CAMHUI010000011.1 GCA_946188345.1 uncultured Prevotellaceae bacterium
GTGAGGCAGGCTCTCTTCATGCATATACCATTGGTGTCCATTCTGTCGCGCGGAACAACAATTACCCCCTACTGACTTGAGGGACTCAAGGGACGCGAGAGAATAAGGTTGTCCTTTGAGTCCTTATTGTTTGTTGTAACCTCTGTCGGAAGGCTCGTGGGCTTTTTTCTGAGCTATTAGTGAGTAAGGACTTTCAGCCGTTGCTTGAGCTTTCGGAAGAGGTTTAGCGGTTTATGTGGCAGGTGTCCCTGGTAGTTCTCCAGGAAGTCGTCGACAGCGTCGAGCACCCTTTCCGAGTTATGTCCGTCGGTGTGGGCTTCGTGTTGGGCGGCATAGGCTCTGATGTGCTGCAGGAGGTCAGCCGGACGTGTGAGTGCCTGCTCGATGGCTGCTGGCACGTCGGCCAGGTCAGTGACGTTGAGGAGATGGTCTCCCGGACGGGTGTTTCGATAGGTGACGACGGGCTTGTCGAGCAGCAGGTATTCCATGATGATGCTGGAGGTGTCGCAGAGCATGACGTCGGTGGCTGCCAGCTGCTCATAGGTGAGCAGGGGATGGAAGGTGACGTTGGGCAGTCTGTCGGCCAGGGCTTGATAACGGGCTATGAGCTGAGGGTCGGAGATTTTAGGATGGAGTGTGAGCATCCAGTGCCAGGGGCGCTCTGCGGCGAGCTGCTCGATGACATCAATCATGACGGGGGCTGAGGAGATGCCTCGGGTGAAGGTGGTGGCATAGACGATGGTGGGCTGACTGTTGGCTGACGGCTTTTGCTGGAGGGCTGCCAGGGCGTCGACCTTACACCAGCCGGTTTCATAGACCTTGAAGTAGCGGTGGCGGCTCTCGAGCAGACGGAAGGGCATTGTGCTGCTGGGACCTTGCGTGCAATAGATGTCGAACCATCCGCGCAGCTTGAAGTGGTCGTCGTGCAGGTCGTTTCGCTTGTTGATGGGATAGCCGTGGAAGAGTTCCACCTTGACGCCGGGGAAGAAGGAATAGACGTAGTTGCCCGGTGCAAATACGGCCAGCGGATTGTATTGGCGCACCTCGGTGATGGTATGCAGCCGCAGCTCGTCGGGCTGCAACAGGTCGGGACAGGTGGCTTCAAGAAACCATGCCACGTCGTCGCCCCGGCGACGGATGGCCTGCTGAAGAGGGCGCAGGATGGTGTAGCAATAGCTGTGGGAGACGAAGAACAGATAGTGTCTTGGCATACGCGGTTGGTGTTATCGGGGACGCTTGAAATGGTGAAACTTTCGCCAAAGGTACTCAAAAAAACCTAAAAAAGGCAGGAATGGAGTTGTTTTTTTTGGGTTAACAAGTAAAAATCCGTACTTTTGCAGCCGCTATGAATATTCTCTACCGATTATTATATGGTTGCTGGTATGTGCTGTCGCTCTTGCCGATGTGGCTGCACTACTTGATTTCTGACGTGCTCTATGTGGTTGTTCGCTACGTTGTGCGCTATCGCCGCGGCATCGTAAGGAAGAACCTTTCGACAGCCTTCCCCGAGAAGTCAGCGTCGGAGTTGAAGGAGATTGAGCGCGGCTTCTACCACTTCTTCTGCGACTATATGGTGGAGAGTGTGAAGCTGATGACGATGGGCCGCGAGAACCTTCGGCGGCGGATGCAGTTCAAGGGTGCCGAGCAGGTGGCTGAATGTATCGCCAACGGCCAGTCGTGCGCCATCTATCTGGGTCACTACTGCAACTGGGAATGGGTGACGACGCTGCCGCTGTGGGTTCCTGCCGAGGCACAGTGTGGGCAAATCTACCGTCCGCTGGAGAATGAGGCCTTCGACCATCTCTACCTCTCCCTTCGCCAGCGGTTTGGCTCTGAGTGCATCTCCATGCGCGACACGCTGCGGCGTATCATCGACCTGCGGCGCAAGAACCGCCCGGCTGTCATCGGATTTATCTCTGACCAGATACCTCACTGGGTGAACATGCACCACTGGCGCACGTTCCTCAGCCATCCCGACACGCCTGTGTTCACAGGCACTGAGCGCATCGCCCGACAGACGGGCTATGCCGTGTTCTACCTTGAGATGCAGCGCGTAAAGAGGGGTTATTATACGGGTGAGTTTAAGCTGATTACCAAAGATCCGGCCTCCCTGCCGGAGTATGAGCTCACCGACCGCTACTTCGACCTGCTGGAAGCCACCATCCGCCGCGCACCGCAGTTCTGGCTGTGGAGTCACAACCGATGGAAGCGCACGCGGGAAGACTTCGACCGCTGGTTCGAAGTGGTTGACGGGAAAATCAGGGAGCGGGCATGAGCTGGTCGTTGCTCATGCGATACATATACTGATAGATAACGGCCTTCAGTTCTTTTTCCATCTGCTGCAGCAGGGCCTTGTCGATGGTTCCGGCAAGGTTGTGGCGCATCGTGCGGTCGCTGGTGCTGTAGACGGCCCGCGTCCGGGTGCCGTCGAACTGAAGGACGTAGCCATTCTTCACATATTGATAGGTGCCGTTGAGGTAGTTCACGGCAAAGGTGTCTTCTGCCGGTGTCTGCAAGAGGTCGATGCCGAAGGCGAGATAGGGTTTGTCGTAGCCTAAGATTCCGAGCAGGGTGGGCATGATGTCTATCTGCTGTGCCACGGCCTCGCTCATGCCCTTTGGCAGCCGGCCGCTGGGGTCGAAGAAGAGGATGGGGGCTGAGAAGGTTCCGATGTCGGAACGGTACTCGTCGTGATTCGACTGATTGGTGTGGTCGGACGTCAGGACGAAGATGGTGTTTGCGTACCAGGGTTGCCTGCTGGCTGCCTCGAAGAAGCGGCCGATGGCCATATCGGTGTAGCGGATGCACTTATGGATGGGCAGTTGCTCTTCCTTGTAGACGTCCTTATATTGTTCGGGGACGACGAAGGGATGGTGGGAGGAAACGGTGAAGAGAGCCGTCATGAAGGGCTCCTTCATCTCGGACATCTTCGTGCAATAGTACTGCAGGAAGGGTTCATCCCAGATGCCCCAATTGGTATCGAAGTCTTTCGGTCCTCCGAATCGGGGGTCGGTCTCGTAGTCCTGCCGGCCGAAGTAATCCTGAAAGCCTATCTTGTTGGCGAAGGCCAGAAATCCCATGGAGCCTCGGTTGGCTCCGTGGAAGAAGGCGGTGTGATAGCCCTCGGCTGCCAGGAGGCCGGCGATGCCCGTATAGGTGTTCATGGAAGAGGGCGTGAGGACGAAGGGTTCGACGAACATCGGGATGCTGCAGAGCACGGAGGGCATGCCGTCGATGGACTTCTTTCCGTTGGCGTAGGAATAGCGGAAGGTGAGGCTCTGGGCTATGAGGCGGTCGACATTCGGCGTGTAGCCCTTGTAGGTTCCGCCGTCAAGGTCGCTGTTGAGGGCTCCGATATACTCGCGTCCGAAGCTCTCGACGATGAGGATGACGATGTTGGGCGTTGCGAGGGAGTCGGCGGGAGCTGCAATAGAGTCGCGACATACTGTCAAGATTGAGTCGCTGGGGCTGGGAGGATTGGCGGGGGTGTGGTCGAAGGGGTTGAAGACCTTGGCGGCCTCGTCGATGCTATTATAATATGGTGGTACCTGAAAGACGCTCTTACCGATGGTGCGGATGAGGGCAAAGGGGGTGTTGAGGACGATGGCGCACTCGGACGGGCGCTGCACGTATTGGTTGGCATTGTTGATGGTGATGGGTCGGATGCCTGTGCCCAGCCCGCCACGGATGCCGCCGATGACGAGCGGTACGGAGACCAAGAGGAAGAAGAGCTGGATGAGGTCGAAGCTCAGGCGCTGACCAAAGAAGCGATAGAACTTGCGCTCGGTCTTCGGCATGACGTAGAGTTTCCACATGAGCCAGATGAGCAGGCCGGCCAGAAGCACCAGATACCAATGGCGCAGCAGCTCGGTGAGGAAGATGCTGCCGAGGTTGCTCTCACCGGAGAACTCCTGGAAGACGCTGGTGGTGGTGCGGCGAAGGGTGTAGGGGAAGTAGACGGAGTCGCAGAGGTTGATGATGAGGGTGATGCTGTTGACGATGACAAACAGCCACTTGCAGAAGAGGTGATAGGCGTGGGTTTCCTTGCCATGCCACGGCAGCAGGACGAGCACCAGCCAGAGCATATTGGTGTAGAGGATGGCGGTGCGGTCGAACATATATCCGCCATGGGCCATCGTCAGGAGGCTTGCCAGCGTGAAGTCGCTGTCGGCAAAGAGGCTGAGGTTCTCCAGCAAGAACTCCACCCGCGCCAGGAAGTAGAGGGCAAAGGCTATGAGGAGGTTGAGGACCAGTGCCGTGACGGGACCTAAGGGGGTGTGCAGGATGTTGAGTTTTTTCTTTTCCATTATTTTCATGAGGGACTTTTTACCGGTGGGAAAGCCGGCCACCAGACGAAAACGGCGCAGGGGTGGTTATACCTGCTGCATGTCGTGCAGCTTTTTGTAGTAGCCTTCCTGGGCGATGAGCTCGTCGTGGGTACCGCTCTCAACGATGCGTCCTTCGTGGAGGACGTAGATTTCATCGGCATTGCGGATGGTGGAGAGGCGGTGGGCGATGGCCACTGTGGTGCGTGTCTTCATGAGCCGTTCCAGGGCATCCTGCACCAGCCGCTCGCTCTCGGTGTCGAGGGCCGAGGTGGCTTCGTCGAGGATGAGGATGGGCGGGTTCTTCAGGATGGCGCGGGCTATGCTCACTCGCTGCCGCTGTCCTCCTGAGAGTCGGCTGCCGCGGTCGCCGATGTTGGTGTCGTAGCCTTGCTCGGAGGCCTCGATGAAGTCGTGGGCGTTGGCTATGCGGGCGGCGCGTTCCACTTCGTCGGGTGTGGTGGCGTCGACACCGAAGGTGATATTGTTATAGAAGGTGTCGTTGAAGAGGATGGCCTCCTGGTTGACGTTTCCGATGAGCTGTCGCAGGTCGTGCACGCCGAGGTCTTTGACGTTAATGCCGTCGATGAGCACCTCACCTTCCTGCACGTCGTAGTAGCGGGGGATGAGGTCGACGAGCGTCGACTTTCCGCTGCCGCTCTGTCCCACCAGAGCGATGGTCTTTCCCTTGGGCACGACGAGATTGATATCCCGCAGCACCCACTGGTCGCCGTAGCGGAAGGAGACGTGCCGGAACTCTATCTGATGTTCGAAAGCCTGGATGTGGACGGGGTTCTCGGGTTCCTGGATGGCGACCTCGGCCTTCAGGATGCGGTCGATGCGCTCCATCGAGGCCAGTCCCTTGGGTATGCTGTATCCCGCCTTCGAGAAGTCTTTCAGCGGCTGGATGATGCTGTAGAGGATGACCATGTAGTAGACAAAGATGGAGCCGTCGAGCGAATGGTGGTTGAGGACGAGGAGTCCGCCAAACCACATGACGATGACTATCATCACCGTTCCGAGGAACTCTGACATCGGATGTGCGAGCTGCTGGCGGGTATTGACGCGCATGATCTGTCGGCGGTATTCGGTGTTGATGCGGTCGAAGCGGTTGTTCATCTTCTCTTCGGCGCAGAAGGCCTTGATGATGCGGAGCCCGCCGAGCGTCTCCTCCACCTGGCTCATGGTGTCGCTCCAGAGGGCCTGGGCCCTGATGCTGCGGGCCTTCAGCTTGCGACCGACCATTCCCATGAACCACCCGAAGACGGGGACGAAGAGGATGGTGAAGAGCGTCAGCTGCCAGGAGATGAAGACGAGCATGGCGAAGTAGGTGAGGATGAGGATGGGGTTCTTGAAGATCATGTCGAGCGAGGCCATGATGGAGTTCTCCACCTCTTGCACGTCGCCGCTCATACGGGCAATGATGTCGCCCTTGCGTTCTTCCGAGAAGAAGCCCAGCGAGAGCGAGGTTATCTTGCGGTAGAGCTGGTTACGGATGTCGCGCACGACGCCTGTCCTGATGGGGATGATGGTGGCCGACGAGAGGAAGTAAGCGCCGGTCTTGAGGAATGTCATGAAGGTGAGCACGGCACCGATGATGAGCAGGGTGGTCGTGGCGCCGGTCTTGTCGATGAGCACGTTGACATAGTAGTTCATATTGTTGAGCAGCACGTCCTGCACCTGGCCCCAGTCCCACTCCATGAGCGTGGTGGCCTTCTCCGTCTCGCCCGTCTGGAAGAGGATGTTGAGCATCGGGACGAGCGTGGCGAAGGAAAAGATGTTGAGTATGGCCGACAGGATGTTGAACACCACCGACAGCACCAGATACTTCTTGTACGGCGGAATGAAGCGCCGCAAAACCTGCAAAAATTCTTTCATGACGCTGCAAATTTACATAAAAAAAGCGAGTTACGGGCCAGAAGCATCAAGAATTTATGTTTCTTTAGAGGAAGAAAAGCAAGGTGTCATGGAAACGTTTCTTACCTTTCGTAAAATGATTTGTACCAAAAGTCTGAGTAAAATAGGCTATTTTACCGACCAAAATAGGCTATTTTGCTGACTAAAATAGGCTATTTTACTTTGCGGTTTGTAACCTATCTGTTTTCAATGGGTTACGAAAGTGTTTGGAAGGGGTCTTTTATTTCTTTATGTTTCGCGGATGATGCGAGAGTATCTCCTCGCGAAGCATGGTGGTATCGATGTGTGTATACATCTCTGTTGTGCGTATTCCCTCGTGCCCGAGCATGGCCTGAATGACGCGGAGGTCAGCCCCACCCTTCAGCAGTTCGGTGGCAAAGGAGTGTCGCAGCGTGTGAGGCGAGATGGTCTTGGTGATGCCAGCCTGGGCGGCCTGCTCCTTGATCATGATGAGAATCATCGTGCGCGTCAGCCGGCTGCCGCGGCGGTTCAGGAAGACATAGTCTTCTTCCCCGGGCTTGATGTCCATGAGGTTGCGGTCGGCATACCACAGGTGGATTTCCTTCAGGGCGCGCTCGGAGATGGGCACGAGCCGCTCCTTGCGGCCCTTTCCCAGGATGCGGATGAAGCGCTCCTCCTCGAAGATGTTGGAGATTTGCAGGTTCACGAGTTCGCTGACGCGCAGCCCGCAGGAGAAGAGCACCTCGATGATGGCGCGGTTGCGGTGTCCCTGTGGGTGGGAGAGGTCGATGGAGGCTTCTATCTGGTCGACCTCGGCCGTGGTGAGCACCTCGGGCAGATGCTGCGGCAGCGTAGGCCACTCGAGCAGTTCGGTGGGGTCTTGCTGCAGGTAGTCTTCCAGCACGAGATAGCGGAAGAAGGCACGTGTGCCGCTGAGGATGCGGGCCTGTGAGCGGGCACCGATGCCATGTTCGTGCAGCTGGGCGGCATAGGCGTGAAGATGGTCAATGGTAACGTCGAACACGCTTATCTGCTCCGCCTTGCAGAAGCGCAACAGCCACTCCAGGTCGTGCCTGTAAGCCTCCAACGTGTTCTGGGTGTAGTTGCGCTCGAGTTTCAGGTACTGCATATACTTTCGCACAACATTTTCTGCCGAATTTTTGCTCATTTCCATTTTAATCACTACCTTTGCAAATAATTACTTTGCAAAAGTAAGAAAAAAAAGCGACAAACCCTTCGCCCGCAAGAAGAAAAATATGAAAATACTCATCATGAACGGCCCGAATCTGAACCTGCTGGGTCAGCGCGAACCGGGCATCTATGGCAGCGACTCCATGGAGAGTTGCCTTTCGGCCTTGCGCCAACGCTATCCGCAGATAGAGATTGACTACTACCAGAGCAACATCGAGGGCGAACTCATCGACAAGCTACAGTCTGTGGGGTTCGGGCAGGTAGACGGTGTCGTGCTGAACGCCGGTGCCTACACCCACACCTCCGTGGCGCTGCACGACTGCATCCGCTCGCTGCGAGTGCCGGTGATAGAGGTGCATATCTCCAATGTCTACCAGCGCGAAGAATTCCGCCACACGTCGCTCATCACCAGCGCCTGCCGAGGCGTCATCGGAGGATTCGGACTCGACTCCTACCGACTCGCCATCGAGGCTCTGGCTAATGCATAAGCCCGCCATCTGTCAAGGTTGCCACCGAAAAAGAAAACCGATGAACCCCGCACTCAGTTCCTACGTAGAGACCCACACCTCGCCTGAGCCGCAACTGCTCTACGACCTCTGGCGGGCCACCAACCTGCGCACAATCCACGGACGCATGGCCAGCGGACACCTGCAGGGACGGCTGCTGAAGATGCTGGTGCAGATGATACGCCCCCGGCGCATCCTCGAAGTAGGGACGTTCAGCGGATACTCCGCCATCGCCATGGCTGAGGGACTCACCGGAGATGGCGAAATCTACACCTTCGAGGTGAACGACGAGATGGAGGACTTCGCCCGCGAATGGATTGGGCGCTCTCCGCATGCCGACCGCGTCCATCTCATCATCGGCGATGCCAACACCGAGGCCCCGCGGCTCGGGATGACCTTCGACATGATGTTCATAGACGGCGACAAGCGCACCTATGTAGAAACCTACGAGGCCCTGCTGCCGCTGCTCAGCGACGATGGATTCCTGCTGGCCGACAACACCCTGTGGGACGGACACGTCACCGACTCAGCCTACGACCACGACGCGCAGACCCTCGGCATCCGACGCTTCAACGACCACGTAGCCGGCGACCCGCGAGTGGAACAGGTCATGCTCCCCCTGCGCGACGGACTGACAATCATAAAAAAGATAAATCATAAAATATGAAGACTAGACTGCTGTTGCTTCTGCTCTGCCTCTCATTCGGCATGAGCGACCTGCTGGCCCAGGCCGGCTCGGGTGTCTATGTGGGTGGCCATATACGCCGCGCACGACCCAATACTATAACCACATTACGTAACTCAGGTTTTACCTACGTCATTCTCTTCAATGTCAACGTGGAAGAAAACGGCGACCTCACCGTAGACCCTGGCGGCGAGGCCGGCGGCACCATCTGCACCAACGGAACGTATGTATTCAACAAGGTACAACCTAACTATATCGCCGACGTCAAGAACCTCAAGACCGAACCCACCAGCATCGAACGCATAGAGATCTGCATCGGGGGCTGGGGTAACAAGTCGTATGCCCGCATCCGTGACCTCATCAACAGCCAAGGCACCGGCGAAGAGTCTATCCTTTACCGCAACTTCAAGGCCCTGAAAGAGGCTCTGCCTGAGATTGACGCCGTGAACAATGACGACGAAGATGCCTACGATGCGACATCGGCCGTGAAGTTCCACGCCATGATGTATGAACTGGGCTATAAGACCACCGTTGCTCCCTATACAAACAAGAGCTACTGGAACAGCCTCGTCACGCAGCTCAACCGCCAGCATGCCGGAGCCTGCGACCGCGTGCTCATCCAGTGCTACGACGGCGGAGCCTACAACAACCCCTCCGACTGGAAACTGGGCAACCTGCCCCTGCATGCCGGACGGACCAACTACCAGACCGACATGGAAACCTCCATCAACCAGATGCAGTCGTGGAAAAACAACAACGGCGTCGTCGGAGGATTTGTCTGGGTCTACAACGACGAGACGTGGGACTTGAACAAATGGGCCACGGCCATGAACCGCGTCTTCCCTGCCCACCCAACCAGTGCACGCGACGCCTGTGCAACGGTATATAGCGAGACCAACTACGGCGGCTATGCCGTCATGCTGCCCGAGGGAAACTTCTCGCAGGCCGACCTGGCCGCCCTTGGAATTACCAAGTCCGACATCGAGTCGCTGAAGCTGAAGGAAGGCTATCAAATACAGCTCTTCGTCGGAACCACCCCCAGAGGAACAAGCGCCACCTTCACCGAGTCGAGCACCGACCTTGTCTATCTTCGGGCTGGAAAAGAAGCCAACTATCGTAACCGGACCAACTCCATCGTCATCTCGAAGATTCCGGAGACAGGCATCACGCAACCCACGGTCTCTGACGCAGAGCAGGCAGCGCCGCTCTACAACCTGAAGGGGCAGCGCGTCAGCCAGCCCAAAGAAGGCCAGATCATCATCACAAACGGCAAAAAGGTAAAAACAAACAGATAAATACATGCAAGAAACACGACAAAACAAAGTGGCACGACTCCTGCAGAAGGAACTCAGCCTCATCTTTCAAAGCCAGACCCGCATGATGCACGGCGTCATGGTCAGTGTCACACGCGCCAAGGTCAGCCCCGACCTGAGCGTCTGCACGGCCTACCTCAGCGTCTTCCCTTCGGAAAAAGCGGAGGAAATACTCGAAAACGTCAACGCCAACCAGAAGACCATACGCTATGAACTCGGAACACGCATCCGCAATCAGGTGCGCATCATTCCAGAACTGCGCTTCTTCGTAGACGACTCGCTCGACTACATCGACCATATCGACGAACTGCTGAAGAAATAATTCCGGCGAATGACGCTGGAAAAAATGATTATGAGCTTTCCTTTCTATATAGCACGGCGGTATCTCTTCTCTAAGAAGTCGACCAACGCCATCAATGTCATCTCTGCCATCTCTGTCATCGGGGTGGCGGTGGCAACGATGGCAATGATCATCGTGCTCAGCGTATTCAACGGGTTCAGCGACCTGGTAGGCTCGCTCTTTACGCACTTCGACCCACAGCTGAAGATTGTACCCACAGAGGGGAAGTCGGTTGCGGCCGACGACCCTATACTGACTGAGATACGCCAGTTCCCTGAGGTTCTCATCGCCACGGAGTGTGTTGAAGACATGGCTTTGGCTGTCTATAACGACAAGCAGCAGATGGTGACCATCATGGGTGTCGACGATAACTTCAAGAAGCTCACCCGCATCGACGACATCCTCTATGGCGACGGTCTCTTCGAGCTGCACGCCGGACCATTGGAATACGGCATCCCCGGCATCCGCCTTGCACAGAGCATGGGTCTCTCGGCTCAATGGCGAGGCTGGCTGCGCATCTATGCTCCAGAGCGAGAGGGGCAGCTCGACATGTCAAACCCCGAGACAGGATTCGTGGTCGACTCACTCGTGTCGCCCGGCTGCGTCTTCGTAGTCAACCAAAGCCGCTACGACGAGGCTCACATCCTCACCTCCATCGCCTTTGCCCGCAGGCTCTTCAGCCAGCAGGGGTGCCTCACCTCGCTCATGCTGAAGCTGAAGGAGCCCGGCCAGACGGATGCCGTGAAGCAGAAGATAGAGAAGATAGCACAAGGCAAGTTCAAGGCGATGGACCGCTACGAACAACAGGCTGACACGTTCCGAATCATGCAGATTGAGAAGTTCATCGCCTACATCTTCCTGACCTTCATCCTCATCGTGGCCTGCTTCAACATCATCGGCTCGCTCTCCATGCTCATCATCGAGAAGAAAAACGATGTCCAGACCCTGCGCAGCCTGGGTGCCAGCGAGCGGCAGATAGCCCAAATCTTTATGTTTGAAGGCCGACTGATAGCTGTCATCGGAGCTGTTGCAGGCCTCATTATCGGACTGCTGCTATGCTGGGCTCAGACTTCTTTCGGTCTGGTTGGCTTCGGCTCCTCGGCTGGCAGTTTCATCGTCGATTCCTACCCTGTCAGCGTACATGCCCTCGACGTGCTGCTGGTGTTCGTCACCGTCGTGGCCGTGGGGTGGCTCTCCGTCTACTATCCCGTGAAATATCTCTCCCGACGGCTACTTGATTGAATCATCATAGAAATGACCGACGAAGCTTACTTCACCCACAAGCTGGAACACCGCGAGATACGCCCTACGGCAGCGCGGCTACAGATACTCCGCGAGATGACACGGGGCGATGAAGCCGTGTCGCTGCCCGACCTCGAGCACTATCTGCCCCAGCTAGACAAGTCAACCATCTCGCGCACCCTTTCACTGTTCCTGCTCCATCGGCTGATACATGCCGTCGACGATGGTTCAGGGGCTCTGAAGTATGCCGTCTGCAGCGACGACTGCGACTGCACGGTAGAAGACGAGCATACACACTTCTATTGCACCGAGTGCCACCGCACATTCTGCCTGAAGCATCTCCACGTTCCCGTGGTGCCACTGCCAGAAGGATTCCAGCTGGAGTCCATCAACTACGTCCTCAAAGGCCTCTGCCCCCAATGTTCGGAGAAACAGCAAACGCGTCATCGCAAGACCTGAAGGCGTCAGTCCGCTGCATGGAAACCTATAAAATAATAAACCTTTAAAAATATCAACACGATGAAAAAAGTATTCACCCTGCTGGCCTGCGTGGCCATGTCGACGATGGCTTTTGCTCAATCGGCCGATTTGTTTAAACCCTACAAACCAACTGACCTCCGACTGCCGTCGGTGCCGTTGGTAGTCAATGACCCTTATTTCTCCGTCTGGTCGCCCTATGATGAGCTCAATGGCGGTGAGACTGCCCACTGGACGGGCGACGAGAAACCGCTTGAAGGTCTTCTGCGCGTTGACGGCCAAACCTACCGCTTCATGGGTTCCGAGAGCCGCAAAGTGCTCGAATCCATTGCTCCGATGGCAGAGGAGGGTGCCTGGACGGGTCGCTATGTGCGCCAGCAGCCTGCCGACGGCTGGCAGCAGCCTAATTTCGACGACAGCAGCTGGAAAGAAGGCAAGGGCGCTTTCGGTACCGACAACAACAGCTTCATCCATACGCCTTGGACTGAGGAGCACTCCGATATCTGGGTGCGCCGCACGGTAGAGCTCACTGCCGAGCAGCTGCAAGGCGAGCTCTACATGGTGTTCTCTCACGACGACGCCTGCGAGGTGTACATCAACGGCACCCAGGTGGGCACCGGCATCATGTCGCTCGTTGAAGGCATCAAGGTAAACCTCAGCGGTGACAAGAAAGACCTATTGAAGCCTGGCAAGAACGTCCTGGCCATGCACTGCTACAACCAGACCGGCGGTGCCCTTGTAGACATGGGCATCTATCGCAACGTCTCCAAGGTCGACGGAAGCATCAAGCAGGCCGAGCAGAAGTCTGTCGACGTGCTCGCCACCAACACCTATTACACCTTCCAGTGCGGTCCTGTTGCGCTCGACCTCGTCTTCACCGCCCCGATGCTCATCGACGACCTCGACCTGCTCTCCACGCCTGTCAACTACGTGAGCTATCAGGTTCGTCCCACCGACGGCAAGCAGCACAAGGTGCAGTTCTATCTCTCTGCCTCGGCTACCCACGCCGTGAACAAGGCCAGCCAGCCCACCCAATCATCCATCACCATCCAGAAAGGCATGCGCTATCTGAAGTCTGGCACCATCAACCAGCCCATCCTGGCCAAGAAGGGCGACGGCATCTGCATCGACTGGGGTTATATCTACATCCCTGGCTTCAACGGCAATGTCAGCCTCGGTACCGACCTTGAGGAGCGCGACGGCTTCGTTGCCAACGGCCAGCTGCCCCGCGGCCACCGCATCGTCAATGCCCACCGCTCGGCCGAGCAGCCTACACTGGCCTATGCCCACGACTTCGGAACCATCAGCGAGCGCGCTGCATCCTATATGCTCATCGGCTACGACGAGATTCTCGACATTGAATATATGTATGAGCGCTACAAGGGCTACTGGGCTCACAACGGCAAGGTGACCATCTTCGATGCCTTCGAGAAGCTCAACCGCAACTACACCACCATCATGAAACGCTGCCGCGACCTCGACCGCCGTATCTACGACGACGGCATGAAGGCCGGCAACAAGAAGTATGCTGAAATCCTTTCGGCAGCCTATCGCCACGTCATCGCTGCCCACAAGCTCTTCGAGGACAAGGACGGCAACCTGCTCTTCTTCTCCAAGGAGAACAACTCCAACGGCTGCGTCAACACCGTCGACCTGACCTACCCCGAGGCACCGCTGTTCCTCGTCTACAACCCCGACCTGCAGAAGGCCATGATGACCTCCATCTTCGACTACTCGCTCTCCGGCCGCTGGACCAAGCCCTTCGCCGCCCACGACCTCGGTACCTATCCCATTGCCAACGGACAGGTCTACGGAGGCGACATGCCCCTCGAGGAAGCCGGCAACATGCTGACGCTGGCTGCCATGATCTCGAAGATTGAGGGCAACACCAGCTACGTCAACAAGTACTGGGACATCATGCGCACCTGGACCGACTATCTCGTGGAGAACGGTCAGGACCCGTCGAACCAGCTCTGCACCGACGACTTCGCCGGTCACTGGGCCCACAACTGCAACCTCTCCATCAAGGCCATCATGGGCGTTGCCGGTTTTGCCGAGATGGCCAAGATCAAGGGCGACCAAGCTGAATACACGAAATATATGAACAAGGCCAAGGAGATGGCCAAGAAGTGGGAGCAGGATGCCCGCGAAGGCGACCACTACCGACTGGCCTTCGACCGCAAGGACACCTGGAGCCAGAAGTATAACATGGTGTGGGACAAGCTGTGGAACATCAACATCTTCCCCAACGGTGCCATGCAGCGCGAGGTGGCCTACTACCTCACCAAGCAGAATAAGTACGGTCTGCCCCTCGACATCCGTAAGGACTACACGAAGAACGACTGGATTATGTGGACTGCCGCTATGGCTGACGACACAGAGACCTTCCTAAAGTTTGTTGACCCGCTGTGGGACTACATGAACGAGACCGAGAGCCGCGTTCCCACCTCCGACTGGTACGACACGAAGACTGGCCGCATGGTCGGCTTCAAGGCCCGCTCCGTCATCGGAGGATTCTGGATGAAAGTCCTTGCCGACAAGATGAAGTAAAAAGTAAATAATCTCCCTTCGGTCGAAGTGAAAAACTAAAAGTGAAGAGTGAAAAACGAAATGTCCTCACGGGATGCGTTTTTCACTCTTCACTTTTTACTATTATCTTTTAACTATTAACTTCGACCGATAGGGAGACTCCCACTTACCGGAAAATTTTCTGTGCGAAGAGGGTGAGGTAGATGCGCCAGTTACGCCAGAGGTGTCCGCCGTCGTTCTCATAGTATTCGTAGGGGTAGCCCTTGCGGTCGAGATACTGGCGCAGGTCCTTGTTCATCTGATAGAGGAAGTCCTCTTCACCGATGGCAATCCAGTAGAGCTTGGGCTTTGAGGCAAAGAGGCGTGCCATCTGCGCGTCCAGTTTTTCAGCGTCCTTGCCCATGCGGGCGGCTGCGGACTGCAGACCATAGTAGTCGAAGACATCGGGATAGAGGCGCGAGATACCGAAGGTATGTCCTCCACCCATCGACAGTCCCGTCACGGCGCGGGCCTCGCGCTTCTTGATGGTCTTATAGTGAGCGTCTACGTAGTTGACGATGTCCATGAAGCTTTCCTCCATGGAAGCCTTTGCACCGCGTTCGTTGAAGGCATTGCCGTCGGGCGTATACATACCCTCGTGCCACCATCCCGGAGCTGCATTGCAGGTGGGGTTGCCGTTGGGCATGACGACAATCATCGGTTCGGCCTTGCCCTCGGCGATGAGGTTGTCCATGATCTGTGCAGCCCGCCCCAGGTCGCCCCATGACGTCTCGTCGCCACCGTGCCCATGAAGCAGATACATCACGGGAAACCTCCGCTTGCCGTCGTAGGCAGCCGGCAGATAGACCGTCATACGGCGCTGCTGGCCCAGCGAGGGACTGTCGTACCACACGCGGCTCACGCTGCCGTGCAAAACGTCATTCATCTGGTAGAGGTAACCCCTGTCACCCCTCGCCTTGCTGACGATGAAGATGTTGCTCAGCGTTGAGATGTCGCGGTTCACGTAAGAGTTGGCAGGGTCGATGATGCGTTGCCCGTCGACGCTGAAGCTATATGAGTAGAGCTCGGGGGCAAGGGGCTTGGTTGTCACGGTCCACACGCCGTTGGCCTGTTTCTCCATGGGCAGCGTCTGCCAGTGGATTTCATCGAAGTCTCCCGTCACGCTCACCTGATGAGCCTCGGGGCTGAAGAAGTTGAAGGTTACGGTGCCGTCTGTGTTGATGACGGGCGATTTCACGTTGGGCCGCTGACCCAGCATCTGTTGGCCGAAGCAGCTGAGCGCCACGGCCATGCATGTGAGAAGAATTGTCAGTCGTTTCATCATGTTTTATTGTTATGTCAGGTGTTGGAAGTCAGCCGTTTGCGGCATTGCTCGAGGATAGTCATGAGGTCGTCCATACTGTTGGCCTGCAGCATGGCGATGCGCGTCTGCCGGAAGTCGGGTATACCCTTGAAGACTGGGCTTGCGGCCAGGTGGCGGCGCGTGTGCAGGATGCCGCGGTATTCGTCGATGCGCTCTACGTTGATGCGCAGCTGCTCCTCCAGGATGTCTATCTTCTCGTCTGTGGAGAGCTGCCTGCGGGAGAAGAACCATGGACATCCGAAGGTGGCCCGACCCACCATCACGGCATCTACGCCGTAGCGCTCGAAGGCTTGGTCGGCCTCATCCATCGAACGGATGTCTCCATTGCCGATGATGGGAATGTGGATGCGCGGATTCGCCTTCACCCGCCCTATCGGCTCCCAGTTGGCCTCACCGGTGTACATCTGGCTTCGTGTGCGGCCATGGATGGTGAGGGCCTGTATGCCGCAGTCCTGCAGCTGCTCGGCCAGGTCGCCGATGATGATATGTTCGCAGTCCCAGCCCAGGCGTGTCTTCACCGTGACAGGCGTCTTCACGGCCTTCACCACCTCCCGAGTGATGTCCAGCAGCAGGGGGATGTTTTTCAGCATGCCTGCGCCGGCACCCTTGCCGGCAACCTTTTTCACGGGGCAGCCGAAGTTCAGGTCGATGACGTCGGGGCTGGCCTCTTCCACGATGCGGGCGGCCTCAACCATCTGCGGCACGTCGCGGCCATAGAGCTGGATGCCGACGGGTCGCTCTTCGTCGCTGATGGTCAGCTTCTGCACCGTGCTTCGCACGTCCCGCACCAAAGCCTCAGCCGAGACAAACTCCGTGTACACCATAGCAGCGCCGAAGCGCTTGCACAGTCTGCGAAAGCCAATGTCCGTCACATCCTCCATCGGAGCCAGAAACACTGGTCGCTCGCCAAGTTCTATCGTTCCTATTTTCATTTCTTTTCTACTGCTTTAAGCTTTCATTACAGTTCGCTACCCCAGCAGATGGTACGTTCCGCCCGCCTGTTGGCGGACTACGCCCTTCATCTCGAGGGTGAAGAGCAGCGCCGTCAACTGACCGATAGGAATGTTGCCCTTCACTGAGAGCATGTTCAGCTGCTGGTCGTTCTGTTTCTGAAGCATGTCGACGATGCGCTGTTCGTCGGGTGTGAGTTCAGGAAAGAGTTGCCGTTCTATTCCTTGCTGCTGTGCCTGCTGCCTGAGCATGTCGTCCTGCCATCTCATGGCATTGACGAAGTCCTGTGCGGAGGTGATGAGTGCAGCGCCGTTGTCGCGGATGAGGTTGTTGCATCCTTCACTGCTGGGCATGCCTACGGCTCCCGGAAAGGCGTAGACGTCGCGGTCGTAGCTGCGGGCGATATTGCATGTAATGAGGCCACCTCCCTTGGCAGCGCTCTCTACGAGTATGACGGCATCGGCCATGCCGGCAACGATGCGGTTGCGGCGCACGAAGTTCTTCTTGTCAGCATTGGTCATGGTAGTGAACTCTGTGAGCAGTCCGCCTTTACTGACCATCTCTGATGCCGTCTGGCGGTGAATGGGCGGATAGAGGTCGTCGAGTCCGTGGGCCAACACGCCGACGGTCTCGTAGCCTTGCTCCAGGGCGTTGCGGTGGGCGCAGATATCAATGCCATAGGCCAGTCCGCTGACGATGAGCACCTGAGGGCACAGTCTCTTAAGTTCGGCCATGAAGCGCCGGATGAGGTCCTGCCCATAGTTGGTGCAGTGGCGCGTGCCCACGATGCTGACGATGCGCTGCTGGTTGAGGTCGGCTGTGCCTTTATAGAACAAGACGACAGGCGCGTCGTCACATTCAGCCAGGCGCTGAGGATAGTCAGGACTGCTGATGGTGAGTGTCTGTATGCTGTGGGCTTCATTATACTTCAGCTCATCCTCGGCGCGCCGCAGCAGTTCATCCATATTCCGCAGGGTTTCCACAAGACGTGGCGAGGCTTCGGGCAACACCTGCCGGATGTCCTGCCGATAGTCCATGATGGCCTTTGCAGAACCCAGTTCCCGATAGAGCAGGAGGAGCGCAGCCGGCGAGAAATAACTGGCGCGACTGAGAGCAATGCTGTATAGTGCTTCTGGTGTCATGATGGAATAAAGAATGGGGTCTTGTATATGACGGCTAAGCGTTTAGGAGGGCTTCGTCGTACTCGGGTGAGGAGCCGAGGTGGCCGTCGATGAGACAGACGAGTTCTACTTCGGCGCGGAAGCTGAGACGGTTGTCTTCGAGTCGGTAGAGATCCTGCGTGAAGACATATCTGAGTCCTTCCTTTCTGACGTTCAGGCAGGAACGGAAGCGGTCGTCGCAACGCAGCGGTACCTTATAGTTCAGCTTCATGCGGGCCACGACGGCATCGACACCCTTGCGGTGCATGGCGGCGAAACTCAGTCCGCGGTCTTTCAGGAACAGGTGTCGTGTGTGTTCCGTGTAGTGCAGGTAGTTGGCATTGTTGACGATGCCTTGGATGTCACATTCGTAGTCGCGGACCTCCATGGTGGTTTCAAAGACGTAGTTCATTGGTGTCAGGTGATGGTTGTTAGCTTTCCTCTGCCAGCAGTGCGATGGTGGGATGAGGCACCTTCGGCTTGTCGCTGGAGGAGAGGTATTCATATCCGATACGACAGCGCAGGCAGTCTTTTCGGTCGCAGTAGTTGCGTTTCAGTTGCAGCAGCGCCTGCGAATCGCCGGCATTGTCCACTTCCATGCCGCACTGCTGCCACATGCTGACGACATGGTTTTTCTCTGCCGGCAGCTGCTCCAGGAAGTCGAAGGCGCGGTCGCAGAGGCGCTCGTTGCCGTGGTGTCGGCCATAGGCAAAGAGCATGGGGATGGCGGTGTTGATGAGCAGGAGGTTGAGCGAAGCCTTCGACAGCTGTTTGCGGCTCTGAGGACTCTCCGAGCCGAACGAGTAGTGCGTCTGCCAATAGGGGGTTGCCTCAGTCCGCAGCAGGTCGCGCACGGCATCCAGTGTCTCACAGTCTAAGAGCTGGCTCAGTCCCGACCGGCGGCTGTAGTAGAGGTTGGCCAGCTGCGAGAGTCTGACGTGAGGGAAGTTTTGTGGCCGCAGACGGAGGAAGCGCCAGCGCTTATGGTCCATCGGCTGGAGCGAGAACTTCCGGGCTAGATACAGATATTCACTGCGCAGCCGGGTGAAATAGCCCTCCTGCTGTGCCTGCCGGCGATAGCGCTCGGGGATGGCCTCTTCGGCCAGCAGCCCGGCCTGACCGAGGAAGAAGGCTTCCACCTGAAAGAGGTCGTCGCGATGATGTGCCACGGAGGAGAGCGAGAGGTTCTGTGCCCAGGCCTCGAAGGCGTCGCCGTTGACGCCGAAGCCGAAGTTGCGGGCCAGCGTCATGAAGTAGGCTGCTTCCCATGAGCCCTCGCAGACCTTGGCGCGCTGGGCTATGGCCTGCGTCTTCTGCTCGAGGCGCTCCGTCTGAAGCGCACTCGTCCATGCGTGGAGCTTCAGCCGGCTCATCTCCGGAATAATCTGATAGCATGGGGGATACTGGTCGCTCTGGAGCAACTCGTCGTATTGTCGGCGCACCTCGTCGGGGATGTCCACCTGCAGCTGGGGCAGCCGCTTGCCGTCGGCCGTCGTCACCTCGCCGTCGACCTGTTCCACGACGTGAAGGACGACATTGTTGTACGCCTCGTCGTGTTCGTGGTGGTGGGCATACCAGTCTGACGAGCGCAGATGTATCTCCACATTCCCCACCCACAGCGTGCCCGCAATCTTCACCTTGGCGTTAAAGAAGTCGGGGCCTGCATGACGGTTGTGCAGGCCGGGGTCGATTATCTCCACCGACCGGCCGTCTGTGGTCGCAAGGGGACGGGCAGGAAGCAGACGGTGCTTCCAAACGTAGTGCAACAATAGCTCCATGTTTTTTCTGCAAAATCGTTTACGGCATACAAAACTACACAAAAAAACTGAAACCACCGCCATCTTTTCACTTTTTTTCTCTGCCCAGCCTCGAATAACGCCATTTTCTGGGGTCCTTCTGCGAAAGCTGAAGTTCCCGCCACAACGACCTCTATCCCTGCACTGTTTCTGCGCTTTGGGTAGCAATTCCAGCGGATGATAGCGTTGTGACCAAAGGCTGGTCTCTATGTGACCAAGGGCTGGTCTCATTGTGACCAAGGGCTGGTCACATCCCCTGACCGTCAAGGAAAGACCATGAGAATCCTTCGGCATAATCCATAGAATAACCCTAAAAAAGGTGGACATCATGACATGAATATAACCACTATTGAGAAGCGTGATAAAGGGAATCGCACATGAATTCCACATGAATTTTTTATCTGCCGGTGTGATTTTTCTGTTTTTTTTCTTGCCGTACCTTTATATAAAAACTAAATTTGCAACCAAAACGCGAAAGTTTTACTATTTAAACATTTACTACTATGAGAAAATTTGTTTTATCACTTGCAATGCTACTTGTTAGTAGCTTATCGTTTGCACAAACGTACACCGACATCGACTACATTGAGAGCACATCGGATGGTGCGTACATCAACACGGGTTACATCCACAAGACCAATACCCGTATTGAGATGGAATGTAACATCAACTCGACGGCATTTCCCAACAACAACTCTAACAATGCCATTTTGTTCGGAAGTAGAAAAGCCGCTTTCGCGAATGCTTTCATGCTTTTCGCCCATCAACAGTACCAAACTTTATTCTACGGTACCTTTGACTGTCCTGACCGCAAACAAGGTACAGCCAAGATGCCCACCGACGAAAAGGTAAAGATTACAGCCAGCCACGACGACGGCGTTAAAATCTATAGGGATGGCGAGTCAGAGCCTGCCGCCACCATTGCAGCTCCTTCGAACGATGCTCAGGATGGCACCTGCGCCATGTATATCTTTGCCCTGAACAACAACGGAACCACACAGTGGTATTCGCACATGAAGCTCTATAGCTTTAAAATTTATGAGGGCGAAACGCTGGTGCACTCCTATGTACCCAAACTTAAAAAAGTGGGTGGGGTAAAAACGGCCGGACTCTACGACACCGTAGAGGATGAGTTCCTCGAGTCGGCCGGTTCTGCCTTTAGCTATCCTGAGGTACCTGCTACCGTTGTCAGCACAGAGCCGGTCAGATATATTGAAAGTGCCAATGCATCGGCAGCACCCTACATCAACACTGGCTATTGCCCCACCGCAAACACCACTGTCAAGATGACCTATAACGTCAACAACGTTGGAAGTGGCAACCGCATTCTCTTCGGCACCGTCACCGCCGCCACACCAGTACTGACAAACGCCTTCACCTTCTGGCAGTATCTCACGGGCAATGATCCCTTCGACTTCGGTTACGGCAACGATGCTCGTGGCTATAGCAACGCCTTGGCCCCTTGGGGTGAAATCCTCTATTTCGAGAGCGGTACCGACGGCAACGCCACCATTACGACGGGCTATGGCGACGGCTATCGTACGACCTATCCTGGCAATGCCGAAGACAACATGAAATTCGACGGCTCCATCCCCATCTATATTTTCGCGCGCAATACTGGCGGAGCTGCCGGTGTCTTCGGCTATATGAAACTCTTCAGCTTCCAAATCTATGAAAGTGGCGTGCTACAACACGACTACGTTCCCGTTGCCGCGACCATGGACGACGACACAACGGTCGGCGCACTCAAAGACCTCGTAACAGGCGACATTCTAACCTCAGCCAATACCAACGCTCTGACCTATAGCTCTGCCAGCGAGAACACCTTCAGTCTGACCCTTACCGACGGCTACTGCACCTTCAGCGACGCCCGTCCCTACACCATAACAACCGAAGGCGTGAAGGCATACCGCGCAGCAAGCTCCTCAGGCGGATGGGTCACCGTGGAAGAAATCGGCTCCTACATCCCCGCCAACACCGGCGTCCTGCTCTATGGCGAAGGTGCAAGCAACGTGACGCTGACCGTGGCCGATGAAGCCGAAGCCGTGGCAAGCAACCTGATGAAACCCTACGTCACCGCCCACGAGCTGGCTACTACCGACGGAGACAACACCAACTACATCCTCGTGAAGGAAGACGGAAAGATTGTCTTCGCCCCATCCAGCGGCTCTGGAACACTGGCCGCCCGCAAGGCATATCTCCAGCTGCCCACCAGCGCTGGCGCAAAGATACTCATCAGCTTTGGCGACGAGACGGGTATCAACGAAGAACTGACCGTGAAGAGCGAAAACACTGCTCCTGTATACAACCTGCAGGGCCAGCGCGTGGCAGCTCCCACCAAGGGAATCTTCATCCAGAACGGTAAGAAATTTCTGGTAAAATAATAAGGTAATCAAAATTACTCATTACTAATTATTAATTTCTAATTAATTTTGACTATGAGCAACAATATAATCATCAAGAAGGAATACACGCGGCCCGCCGTCACCAAGACGGTGATTGCTCCGCAGAGCACCATCCTCGCCGGAAGCATTGAAGTGGGAACAACCAGTCATGATAACGGTGACGCCCTCGGCAAGGACAACAAAGACAACGACTGGGACGACTGGGATGATAGTCCTAACGACTTACCTCACCAGACTAATCTCTGGAAATAAACGTACCATGTTTTAAAAAAACACACTCCCGAAGAGCCCTCAGCCCAGCAGTACCGCGCCAAAGTCCTGTGTGGCTGCGGGCTCTTCAAGTTTTTAAGGTGGCAAAAAAACTGCTGTCGAAAAGATGATAGTGTCGGAAGAAAATAGTAACTTTGCAAACATAATTTGAAAGAATGAGAAAATACGTGTTCCTGTCTCTGATCATTGCCTCCATGACCACCCTGTCGGCCATGACACAAGCGAAGGCAACAGAACTGACCATCCTCGACGGTGTGGCGCAAATCGCCTCGCCACAAGACTTCGAAGCCTTTGCCGAGGCCGTGAACGGCGGACAACGCAGCCTCGATGCCGTGCTGACGCAAGACATCCTGCTCGACGACGTCATCGACGACCTGCCCATGGTGGGATATAGCGCAGACAACGGCACGATGGTCACCGCAGGAGCCTACACCGGCACCTTCGACGGACAATGCCACACCATCACCTATCACAAAGTGGCAAAAAACAAGATTTGGGGACTCTTCGGAAGCGTCAGCGGAACCGTGCGCAACCTGCAGGTAAGCGGTACCATCACTACCGACTATCAGTTTATGGCCTCCATCGCCAACACCCTCGACGGAGGAACTCTCGAAAACTGCTCATCCGACGTTGACATCATCACCACTGGCGGAACAGGATTCCACGGCGGACTGGCACGCGTCACATCCTCAGCCGGAGCCACCATCAGCAGCTGCCTCTATGCAGGAAACCTCACTGGCACCACCGCCACCAACAGCGCTGCCATCCTGTGCTTCGCCGAGGCAGGAACACAAATCAGAAACACCATCTTCTGCGGAAACATCGACATCAACAATGGCAACGGCGCCAGCCGCATCTTCAACAGAGGAACCGAAGGAATATGCACCAACTGCTATTACCGCAACCAAGGAACGGCAACCATCAACAGTAACGTCACAGCCCTCACCGACGACGACCTGACAGGAGGATTCGCATGCACCATCCTCATGGACCGGCAAACCGAACAGCCCCTCTGGAGACAGACTATCGGAGTACAGCCAATACCCGTACTGAGCAACGACGGAGACATCGTCTACGCCTATGAAGACATCTATGCCAACGCCGACGAACCGGCAGCCCTGCTGGCTTTCGCCAACGCCATCGCCACAGCACAGAGAAACTACACCGCCAACCTGGAGGCACAGAAAAGCCTCGAACAGGACTTCGAACAGGCTCTCCTCCTGCTGACCACCTTTACCACGCCGCACGCCCTGATTGCCTACTGCAACGACACCCTCTCACCCCTGAAGACAGCCCTCAACAACAGCGCAAAAGCATACCTGGAATACAGAACAAAAACTAACCAGACCAAGGAACTGCTAAAGAACGAAGACATCCAAAACCCCATACGCACAGAGCTCGACGAATATCTCTACGAAGACATCCTGCCCAACAACACCTACCCGCACGGCACAGCCCCCTACATCCTGAGTCAACGACCCTACGACGAGGCCGTGCTACAGGAAGAAGCCGCCTACATCGACCTCATGCTCAACAAGATGCGCACCTACGAGCAGACACCCGGCACCGACGTCACCGCCCTCTTCCGCAATACAGACTTCCAACAGGGCTTCGACCACTGGGAAGGAACACCCGGCACCAACTGCGGAAACGCCATCGCCGAGAGCAGAAACCAACCTATCGACATCCACCAAACCATCAATGGCGTGAAAGAAGGATTCTATGAACTGCAAGTGGGCGGTTCCTTCCAACCCTATCCTGCCTACAACCTCGCCAGCACCAACTACGGAGCCATCCTATACACCAACAACCTTTGCAACTACTTCCAAGCCAACATTGAAGACATGATAACTGCCGACGATGCCGTGGACGGAGAAAACTGCTTTATCACCCCGGGAGCCAGAGGAACAGACCATGTGATAGAAGACATTCAGGGCAACATCATTGGCTACACCCCCAACAGCATCATCGGCTGCAGCAATGCCCTTCAGGCCGGACGCTACAAAAACACCATCCTGATACGAGTCACCGACGGCACGCTGACTATCGGCATCCGGCAGATCAACCTGAACGGAACACCGGGATGGCTCGGATTCGGAAACATCAAGGTCATCTATCACGGAGACACCGAAGACGCCGCTGACGCCATCAACAACGTACTGGCTTCGCAGTCAGCAAGAGCCAAAACCATTCTCTACAACTATCAGCCCAGCGACGGAGCAGACTACGGCTGCTATCCAAACTTCAGCCAAGAACTGAAAGACCAACTGAAGGAAACACTCGAAGCCATCGGAAATACCAATTCAACCGAAGAGAAATACAGCCTTGTCGGCAAACTGAGCGAGCTGTTCCTACAAATCAACGACAGCAAAGAAGCCTATATCACGCTCATGAAACAGTGCGTCGAACTGAAGGCCGTCGTAAATCAACTCAAAGAACACCTCAGCAGCGATGAGACGGAACAGAGCCAACAGTTCATCGACAACCTGATGGCTGCCTACCGAGACGGCTCCCTCAGCACCGACGAAGCCCGACAGGACTACTTGTCGCAGCTCCCCTTCATGCCGGAATATATTGACGGAGCATGGCAGATAGGCTCTGACCTGCAATGGCTGGCTTTCAGCATCTTGGCTAACAGAAACCATCTGGATGACGACGCCGTGCTGACGCAAGACATCCTGCTCGACGGCGTCATCGACGACCTGCCCATGATAGGCTATGCCGGCGACGATGACTACATTGTCAACAAGGGAGCCTATACCGGCACCTTCGACGGTCAATACCACACCATCAACTACCACAAGACCTCAACCGGCAATATCTGGAGCCTCTTTGGAGGCCTTGGCGGAACCATCCGCAACCTTCGTGTCAGCGGTACCATTACCACCAGCCACCTATACATGGCCTCCATCGTCAACACCCTCGACGGGGGCACACTCGAAAACTGCGTCGGCGAAGTTGACATCATCACCACCGGCGGAACAGGATTCCACGGCGGGCTGGCACGCGCCACCACAACGGCTGGAGGACGAATCACCGACTGCGTCTATGCCGGCAACATCACCGGCGCTACAGCCACCAACAGCGCCGCCATACTGTGCTTCTCTGAGAAAGATGTCAAGATAAGCAACTGTCTGGTTGCAGGAAATATAGATATCAACACTGCAAACGGCAACACCTATATCATTACCCGCAACCCATCAGGTGCTACCATCACCAACTGCTACTTCCTCACAGGCACCAAAGCCAAGATTAACTCCGGAACAACTGCCGTCACAAAAGAAGAACTGACAAACGGCACGGTGTGCGAGAAACTCAACACGGGCTCCGAGACAAAACCCTGGAACCAGCACGAGGGACTCGACTACCCCATCCCCTTCCCCATCATCGTTACCGCTGTCCTCAACCCCGAAACAGAGAAAGCAGTAAACCCAAGCAACACCCCCCATGGAATATACAATCTCCATGGCATCAGACAGACAGGGGTTCCTCCACAAGGCTTATATATTATTAATGGAAAAAAAATAATGCTGAAACCATGAAAAAAATTACACTTTTACTTTTGTCCTTGGCACTGTTCTTCCAAGGATGTGAGAAAACCAGTCAGACGACCTCGCGGGGCGACGTCTTTGTTGAACCTGCCAAAGAGATTCCCGTCGTGGGCAGACCCGACGTGCTCGTCGTGGGCGGTGGACCTTCTGGCATCGGAGCCGCCATCGCCGCAGCACGCATGGGAGCTAAGACCATGCTCGTTGAGCAATACGGATTCGTTGGCGGCAACCTCACCGTCGCACAGATTAACCCGATGTTCACGTTCCACGACATCAAAGGGCGACAGCTGGTGAAGGGCATTGCCGAGGAGTTTGTCGACAGGATGGTGGAGGGGGGCTTTTCCGAAGGGCACATGACCGACCTGACCTTCGACAACGCCTCCATGACGCCGCTCGACCCAGAGGGCTCCAAGGTGGTCCTGATGGACATGCTTGAAGAGGCTGGCGTGGAGATGCTGCTCCACACGATGTGTGTCGACGTGGCTGCCAAGGACAGAATGGTGGAGGCCGTCATCATTGAGAATAAGTCGGGACGAGCTGCCATCATGCCTAAGGTGGTCATCGACTGCACCGGTGACGGCGACGTAGCAGCCAAGGCAGGAGCCGACTTCGAGATAGGCGACGGAAAAGGTATCATGCAACCCGTTTCACTCTTCTTCAGGATTGCCGGTGTAGACACAGCGGCATTGCGCTCATGGATGAAGCGCAACAGAAACCTGCTCAAGGACAGCCCAACCGACCAAGAGATTGACAGCCAGAAGGGCATTGCCTTCCTTGGACTCAACGACCTCATCAAAGAAGACATCGCCAAGGGAAAACTCGACGAAGAGGTGGCCAACAGAATCCTGATGTACGAGCTGCCACACAACCAGTTCGCCATGAACGTCACCCGACTGCAGAAAATCTCGGGCATCGACGCCAAAGACATGACGAAGGCCGAACTCCGGCTGCATCGACAGGTGGTCGAAGTATTCCGCTTCATGAAAGAACACGTCGGGGGCTTCGAGAACGCCTTCATTGCGTCTACCGGCACAACAGTGGGCGTCAGGGAAAGCCGACACATCACGGGCGACTACGTTATAAACGAAACCGACATCCTGGAAGGCCGGGCTTTCGACGACGGCATCTCATGCGGCACCTACGCCATCGACATCCATCCCGGACAGGGCAAGATGCAAATCTACACCGGCTCGGGCAAGAAGGTCTACGAGGTGCCTTACCGCGCCCTCATCCCCACGAAGCTCGACAACATGCTGGTGGCCGGACGGCCCATCTCGGCCAACCACATGGCTGCTGGATCCATACGCGTCATGGCCACCTGCATGGCGATGGGTCAAGGGGCTGGCACTGCAGCCGCCATGGCAGCCAAAGAGGACGGCATGACCAGAAACGTTGACACCAAGGAGCTGCGCAAAATCCTTGTCATGCAAGGGCAATACCTGCTCAATGAAAATATAGAGGAAACGATAGACCCCGCTCTGGTGCTCGACCGCGAAAAGAGCGACGGCTCAAAGGGAAGCCACTATAACCCATTTAACAAATAACTCACACACTTCACATTATATGAAAAGACTTCTTTTTGCTGCTATGCTGACGGCCTTGGCCATGACGAAGGTCAATGCCCAGGAACCTACATTCAGCCAGAACGTAGTGGAGGGAAAAACAACCGTCACCATTGCCGACATGACGAACAAGGCCCGAATCGATGACATGATATACGGGCAGATGCTGGAAGACTGCAACGATGCCGTGGTCTATGGCGGCATCGTGGACAACGACGGCACTGAGAACATGGCTGTGACGGCGATGCTGGAAAGGCTGCGGATTCCCGTGATGAGATGGCCCGCCGGAACGGCCATCTACGACTACGAATGGACCCGTGGCGTCGGACCGCAGCGAACACCACAGAAGGAACTTATCTGGGGAGGAACCGAATACTATACCTTCGGCACCGACGAGTTTATCGCGTGGTGCGACAAGGTGGGCACCGTGCCCTATATCAACATCCCGATGGGCAACAACAACGCCTTCGACCACTCCCTGCAACAGGCCTTGAACTGGGTGGAGTATGT
The DNA here is from genome assembly GCA_946188345.1 of uncultured Prevotellaceae bacterium. Lineage (GTDB taxonomy): Bacteria > Bacteroidota > Bacteroidia > Bacteroidales > Bacteroidaceae > Prevotella. The sequence continues at coordinate 28,055 of CAMHUI010000011.1, forward strand.
CAACGGCAGCGTGGAGACACCGATGGGCGCCTATCGCAGCCGCAACGGCCATCAGGAGCCTTACGGCGTGAGCCTCTTCTGCCTGGGCAACGAGAACTATCTGGCCAACCGCTTCCATAAGTCGGAGTCGGCCGACGAATATGCCACCCTGCTCCACGACTACGCCAAAGCCGTCAAGGAGGCCTTTCCGCAGACCAGCCTGCTGGGCGTCGGACACACAGGCTCATGGAACAAGACCGTGATGGAGCGATGCGGAGAATACTTGGACTACCTCACCATGCACTACTATATGACGGCGCAGGTGAAGGACGGCCTGCTGCTATCGCCCGAGCTCACGCTGTTTGCACCGGAACTGGTGGAGGCAAACCTTCGGCTCTTTATCGAGGGTCTGAAGGATTACAACACTGCCGCCGGCAGAGCCGAACACCCCATACGGCTCAGCATCGACGAATGGAACTGCCGCCACAGCGTCTTCAACGGAACGGGCTATTCCTTCTCCCGCAAGGACGCCCGCCGACTCTACGACGCTGCAGCCATGGCAGGCATGCTCAACGTCTTCATCCGCACAAGTCCCCACGTGGGGATGGCTAACTATATCTTCCCCGTCAATGGTCACGGACTGGTGAAGACCGTAGGCAGTCAGGATGCCTACCCCTCGGTGTGCTACTATCTGTATCAACTCTACCGCCGCCACATGACCGGCGAGGCCATCGGCGCCAGCGTAACGGGACCGGGCATGAAGGACTTCAACCTGAGCAGTCTGAAGGTAGAAGGTGACACTGACAGCTCGTTGAAAGGACAAAAGGCCGACCTCTGCTTCGTAGACTGCGCAGCAACGCTGAACTACGACGGCATGCTGGCCGTCGCCATCGTCAACAGGTCGTTCAGCGAACCGCAGGAGGTTGTAGTCAACGTTCCCGACGGATTCTCGCTGAAAAAGGCCTATATCGTGACGGGAGAAGACGCATGCGACGAGAACACGGAAGAAGACCGGTCGCTGCTAAGAGCCTCCATGATGAGCCTGACAACGCCAGACCTGGTCCTGGCTCCCTGCGCCACCGCCATCCTGCTGTTTGAAGACACCTCGACGCTCATAGACGCCATCGGGAAAGGCTGGCATGATGCTGCCGACGGCAGCGACGGACTGACAGGCGAAAGGAAGCTGTACACGCTGGCCGGCTCTGCGATAAACAGCACGTCGAGGCCATCGCAAGGCATCTATGTGATGAAATCAGACAAGAAAGGCCGCAAGGTGGCAGCCAAGAGCGAACGGGCCTTTTAAGCCGGCAAGTCAACTTAAAAGAATTTATTCTACCGACATTGAAAAGAAAAGGTATCATAACACAGTCTGCACCTCGATGGTCGCGCTCCTTGCTGCTTCGCACAAGGGGACGTGAAAGGGGTGAGACGGCGAGGAGGCTGGGGCGCCTGCTCACGGGCCTTGCTGTCGTGGCCGGTGCCGCGACACTCTTCTGGGCTTGCTCCAAGGAGGGTCGTACGCACGGGGAATACAACAACGAAACGCCTTACTTGCAAGTGAATGAATACCTGAACGAACGGCAGATGAAAGAGGCCTTGCTGTATGCAGGCAACCTGGACGACGGACCGGACAAAAAGCTTCTGAGGACTTGGATTACGCTCTTCGACTTGGACTCTGCTGAGGTTTGCTCGAATGTCAAGGCTGCTTGCGCTGACAAACATAACAACAGAACGGTTTCGCCGAATCTGGCATACAGACGATACTTTGTCGCAGCCACCGTCCTGTCGGCTGAGAATGTGAAAGCCTATAGCCAAAGTCTGGAGTTTGTGCAGAAGGCCGCCAATATCTGCAAAAAAGACTCCACCATAGGCGACGAAAACGAAATCAGCTACCTTTTGGGCTTTCTATACTCCCGACAAGGACGGGTCATCGAAGGCATTAAGGCATACCAAGAATGTCTGAAGAAAACAGAAGGCCGGAATAGCGAAACCGAAGTGAAAGCGCACTTGGGAATGGCAACCTTTTACCATCAGTGGGCAAGAAGAAAGGAGGAACTGAACGAAATGCGAAAGGCCCTCCATGTGGCCAATGCTACCGACAAGATGAACATCTATACCCTGTTCGACTTGGAACGCAGCGCCGGCCGTACCTACGAAGTCAACCACGATGCCGACTCCGCCATCTATTACTACAAGCAGGCTTTCGAAATCGCCGTCGTCGAGGATATGACTTTCTACATCGAGACGCTGAAAAAGAGCATCCTTTCCCTGCAGAGTGAGAACAGAGGAGCTACTTCTCACGCAAACCTGACCGACGGACTCGAGTCTGACAAGGAACTCCGAAAAATCATCAATTCCAAGATGAAAGAGCAGAAAACGGTTACCGACAACCTGAACATCAACCTGCAGCATGAGGCAAAACAAAACAAGCTGCTGCTCATGACGTCGCTGCTCCTCTTGGTTGCCATCATCGCTGTGGTCGTATACTTCGAGCGGAACGCACGACGCCACAAGGAAAGAGTCTTGAAGTCGGAATCAAGAATCAAGGAGATAGAGGTAGTCCTGGAGATGCAGTCGCTTGACGTATGGCAGGCCGAACGCGACAGCGAACGGTTCATGAACCACTTCAATGCGAAATATCCAAACTTCATCCCTGCCCTGCTGCAGAGAAACAGCGACATCACCAAAAACGACCAACTGCTGTGCGCACTCCTTGCCCTCGGAGAAAGCGGCACCGCCATCCAGGATATACGCCACATCTCAAAGGAAAGCTTCTGGGCTGCACGATACCGCATCAGAACCAAACTCGGACTGACACACAACGACAAACTCGAAGACTACCTGACGCAACTGCTGAAATGAATGTCATATCCCCATGGGAAGTGAAAAACGCCACTATTCCAAGCCACCTTTGATAGCCCTGTGCAGATGATTGATAATCAACGTGAAAGTAAAATCGGCGATTTTACTCATCAAAATCGGCGATTTTGGTCACCAATTTCGGCGATTTTACTCTTCAAAATCGCCGATTTTACTTTCTGATAGCTTACGAATCTCTGACAATAGCGGCAAAAAGCTATGACTGATGCCCGAAAAAGTTGGATTAAATAATTATAAAAACATACGCATATCAATAAAAATCATTACCTTTGCACGAAATTAAAGCAAAGGATTATGAAGATTGCATTGATAGGTTATGGCAAGATGGGGCACATGATTGAAGACATAGCCCGCAGCCGTGGCCACGAAATCGTAAGCATCATCGACGTCAACAACCAGCAAGACTTCGACAGCGACGCCTTCGCCTCGGCCGACGTGGCCATCGAGTTCACCTCGCCCACCGCTGCCTACGGCAACTACCTGAAGGCCTTTGCCAAAGGTGTGAAAGTGGTAAGCGGGTCAACAGGCTGGATGAAAGACCACGGAGACGACATTAGCCGGCTCTGCAACGAAGAAGGAAAGACGCTCTTCTGGGCCTCCAACTTCTCAGTAGGCGTGGCCATCTTCTCAGCCGTAAACCGCTATCTGGCAACACTGATGAACCAGTTCCCGCAGTACGACGTCGAGATGGAAGAAACCCACCACGTGCACAAACTCGACCATCCCTCAGGCACTGCCATCACCCTGGCCGAGGACATCGTAGAGCACATCGACCGCAAGACAGCCTGGGCCGAAGAAACCACCGACCCCGCCCTGCTCCGCATCGACCACATCCGCCGCGGAGAGGTACCAGGCATACACACCATCCGCTACGACTCCGATGCCGACATCATTACCATCAGCCACAGCGCACACAGCCGCAGGGGATTCGCGCTCGGTGCGGTGCTCGCCGCGGAATACACGCTTAACCACAGCGGACTGCTCACCATCAGCGACATGTTTAAATTCTAAGTATTCACCCCTAAACCCCACAACCCCTATGAAACATGCCCTTCTCGCCCTTGCACTCGTCTTCTCCATAACGTCGCAAGCACAAATCCTCAAGAAAATCGGAGAAGCAGCCAAGAACACAGCCAAACAAGGTGTGGAAACGCTCAAACAGAACACCAAGGAAGGCATCACCAACGCCGCCGAACTGCTGGTAGGCACTAAACACGGCCAAGACACAGGTAAGACCAAATCACGGCAAACCGACATCAGCGTAGAAGCCACCTCGCAAATCAAAGAGGCAGCAACAGGCGATGACCATGCCGCCGATGGCCTGCGCTGGGGCGACTATCCCACTGTAGAAGTAGACTTCGACGACTTCGAGTGGGCCAAGGTGACTGATGTCTACGATGACATCTTTGCCATACAGAAATATGACAGCAAAGGCACCATCTGGAATTTCTATAATGTCGAGACCGCCAAGGCCGTGTCGACCAGAGGATGGCGCACACAAGACACGCCGCGATTCGACAACGGCATCTGTGCCGTCTGCGACACCGCACCCGCCAAGGGCAGCCCGGCCAACAACCCGAAATACCAATGGTATATCCTCCGAAAGACAGGCGAGACGACAGCCCTCGACCCTACCATCACAGCCGTCGGCAACTTCTGCGACGGGCTGGCTGTCGCCAAAGCCAACGGCAAGATGTTCTTCATCAACGACAAGGGAAAAGCAGTTCTCCCCGACGTGAACCCCAACAGCTTCATCACCTATCCGCTCAAAGACGCACGACGGCTGTTCCTTGGAGGCTTTCAGAAATTCGGCTACCTCGACGCCGATGGGCGCGTCGTCATCGAGCCACAGTACAAATATGCCCGGGACTTCAGCAGCAACCACGCCATCGTGCGTAATGCAAGCGGAAAGAACGTCATCATCGACCCCACGGGCCGGGAGGTCAGCGAGATTCCATCGCAGTATATGTCGTTCACGGGAACAACGATTACCGACTTTGTCTGCGGCGGTGCCGTGGCACGCAACAACGAGACCGAACGCTACGACATCATCACACCTACCATGGAGGTTCGCAACAGTTTCGATAAAGCCACGGCATTCTACAACACCCTCAACATTGACGAAGCCAACGCCCTCGTCATGAACAACGACTGGAAGCACCCAAAACTATGCACCCCCAACGGACGTACATCCGACAGCAGCATCTTCATCACAATCCAGGGAAACAATGGCGAAGAAGCATACCTGCAGCCGGAACCCAATGGCGAACCTGACAACCCACTGGCCGCCGACCTGCTCGACCGCAGCTACTGGAACAACACCGGCCTGCGGCTGGCAAACGTCTATCTGGTCAATACGACAGGAGCACTCTTCAACAGCCAGGGAAAAACGCTATGGAAGTATGACAATGAACACATCAAACCCGAAGACTTCTCGCCGGCCGGCTATGCCAAAGGCATCGTCATGGAAGCAAAGAGTGCGGCCACGGAAGAACACTTTGTCTTCTTTGACACACTGGGAAACATCAAACTCGAAGTCGTAGCCAAGACCAATTAATAAATCAGAAGAATAAGATAATAACAAACCACTATGGCAACAAAGAAATACAAGAAAGAAAAGAAAGAAGTAAACATGAAACTGCAATGGGCGAAGTTCATCGTCGTCCTTGCACTCTACCTGTTGTTCCTCTACTGGGTGAAGTCGTGGCTCGGACTCATTGTCGTGCCCTTCATCTTCGATGCCTACATCACGAAGAAAATCAATTGGCAGTGGTGGAAAGACGCCGAGAAGCCCGTCCGAGCCGTCATGTCGTGGGTCGATGCCATCGTCTTCGCGCTCGTAGCCGTCTACTTCATCAACCAGTTCTTCTTCCAAAACTACGTCATCCCCTCATCATCACTTGAGAAGTCGCTGCTGACAGGCGACTACCTCTTCGTGTCGAAGGTTTCCTACGGCCCGCGCATCCCGCAGACACCGCTGACCATGCCCCTGACACAGCACACCATGCCGCTCATCGGCACCAAGTCGTATCTGGAATGGCCCCACTGGGACTATCGCCGCGTGAAAGGACTCGGACAGGTGCAGCTCAACGACATCGTCGTATTCAACTATCCTGCCGGTGACACCATCTGCACGGAGCCAGTCTATCAGACCTACTTCTACGACCTCTGCTACGGCAAGGGCCGCGAAATCTACGAGACCAACTACCCCAACCCCGTCGACCCCGCCAACCTCAACCACCAGCAGCAGCGCGACTACTTCGACTTCATCTATGCCATCGGCAGAAACTACCTGAAGAACAACCCCCACGAATACGGCGACATCGATGCCCGGCCCACCGACCGACGAGAGAATTACGTGAAGCGCTGCGTCGGATTGCCAGGACAGACCCTCCAGATCAAAGACCGGATCATCTACCTCGACGGACAGCCCAACAAGGAGCCCGACAACGTGCAGTATCGCTATGAAGTACTCTTCCACGAAGGCGCACAGCTCAACGACGACCTGCTCAAAGACCTCGCCATAACCCGCGAAGACCTCGACGTCTCGCTCGGCGAATGGAGCTCGTTGAAAGACTACGGCTACCTCATTCCCTACAACCGCCACGTCGTCATGCCACTCACACACCGAGCAGCCAAAGCCCTTGAAGAACGCAGAGACCTGGTCGACACCATCGCCATCGTCAAAGGCTTCGGACAAGAACAAGACCTCTACCCCCGCAATATGGTAACAGGATGGACCTGCGACAACTATGGCCCCATCTGGATTCCCAAGAAAGGCGAATCCATCGACCTCAACATCGACAATATCGCCATCTACGAGCGACCCATCCGCGTCTACGAAGGCAACGAACTCGAGGTGAAGAACGAACAAATATACATCAACGGCCAGTTGGCCAAAAGCTACACCTTCAAGATGGACTACTACTGGATGCAGGGCGACAACCGTCACAACTCTGCCGACTCACGCTACTGGGGGTTCGTACCCGAAGACCACATCGTGGGCAAGCCCATCTTCATCTGGTGGTCGTCAGACCCCGACCGAAGCGGATTCAAAGGAATCCGTTGGAACCGACTCGGACGCATGGTCGACAACATCAAGTAAATGGCCAACCCCGCAATCCTTTCACCTACCTACTTCGGTCCAATCCAATGGTATCAGAAAGTTGTTCGCCATGACCCCGTATGGGTAGATCATGGCGAACCCTTTCGCAAGCAGTCCTACCACAACCGCTGCTACATCATGACATCCAACGGCCCGCAGGCACTCATCGTGCCCGTGGCCTCAGGTAAGCCATACGCACAAGACTCCACACCACTCATCTCCAACCACGGCAAGTGGCGCCACGAACACTGGAACGCCCTCTGCACAGCCTATGGTGACAGTCCCTTCTTCCTCTATTACGCCGACGACATCCGGCCCTTCTTTGAAGAAGAGCGCTGGACCAACCTGTTTGACTTCAATCTCGACATCACGAGGAAGATATGCGAGTTGTTAGAGATCATCCCGCCGCAACCCTTCCCTGGCAGTGGCATAGCCATAAACTTCTCCGAAGAAGAAACACCTCGGCGCTACGTCATCCAGCCCAAGCACCCCCTTCCCGACCCAGACTTCCAGCCCCGACCCTATTTCCAGGTCTATGGCCAGCGCCACGGCTTTCAGCCCAACCTCAGCATCCTCGACCTGCTCTTCAATATGGGTCCGGAGGCAATACTATACCTTCAATAACCCCCCTCGGTAGCGCCATAAACCATAAAAGGTAGATTCGTCGTCTGGAACTGCGGAGGGGGGCAGGATGTCTACGGACAATAAGGACTCAAAGGACAATCTTATTCCCAAAAAGTCCCTTGAGTCCCTCAAGTCAGTAGGGGTATTTCCGCGCGACAGAATGGACACCAATGGTATATGCATGAAGAGAGCCTGCCTCACACGGGGCAGGCTCTTGAGTTAACGCTACACTTTCTTTACTCTGATTATTATTGTTAGTTGTTAGCTCTAATTCTTGACCACCTTTTTGCCGTTGACAATATACATTCCCTTTCCGGCGGCTGTGCTGATGACTCTTCTTCCATCGAGCGTGAACATTCCACTGTCCGCAGGCCTGTCGGCTGCCGTCTCCGCGATGCCCTGCGGGTCGGGTGTCCCGAATTGCGAGCACAGGCCGGCGTAGTTCTCGCCGTACCAGTCCTTCACGTACTGCAGCTCGTCAAAGATATCTTCTTCCAGCGGCACCGGGTTGCCGTTCCATTTCTCGTATTCCCGCTGCCATGCACCCGAGGCAGTGAACAGCGTGCCATATTCGTCCAGCCGGCGGGCCACCGCCTCGCGCGAGAACAGCGTCGTGTAGTTGGCAATCCACCTGCTGCTCATGAGGGCGCAGAACCCGTCGATGTCCTGCACGGCCAGCCTGTTGAAGGGTGCGATATGGTTATAGCGGGTGATGGAAGCCAAGGTTTCGTCGTGCCCGCCGTCCCAGTGTCCGCCAAGCGACATGTCCATGTCCCAGGGTGTCAGCAGGTAGCGATGTCCCTGGCTGAGGTCGGCAACAGAGAGGAACGTATTCTTGTAGGCATTGTCGCCTACGTTCAGGGCCATGGTGAACACGGCATAGTCGGCCAGGTTGTCCTCATGGAAGTAGTCGCGGTATTCCTTCCTGAACGTCTCGTCTGGCGTTGCCGCCGAGCAGAAGTCTATCAGATCCATCAGCGGCTGCCAGGTGGCTTGCGAGGCATGGTCTCCGGGGTATTGCAGCTCCCATCCGTTCCAGACGGTGCTGTCGGTCGGGGCCTCCGAGTATGACCGCAGCCAGATGTCGGTAAAGCCGTTCCACGCTATTCCCTTGTATAGTACCCCCCGCACCGCCACCTCGCCGGCATCGTTCACCTCGGCCTTGTGCAGGCCCAGCAGCCTGCGGTCTATCTTGTCGGTCAGGCAGTACAGGCCGTGGTAGTCGCCGTTGATGAACACCTCTACGAAGACGCCCTCCGTACCGTTCCTGTCGTCATACCTCGTCTCGTACGGTGTGCGGCTCATGGCGTTCCACACGTCGAAGCACACCCTGTTCCTCATCCTGATTCTGTCCATGGCCATCGCGTCGAGTATCCAGCTGTTCTCCTCCCTGATGCCGAAGAGGCTGACGTCCATGTCGGCGCCGGTCTCGTCGGTGAGCTTCACGGCAAACGACTTCTTGTCATACCGCGTCGCCGAGCCGCCGCGGATGCGGTACTTGCAGTGGTATCTCACCGTAGCCGTGTCAGGCTCTGTCCTGCACCGGTAGTCGGCAATCTCTATCTCGCCCGCCACATATTCCGTCCTGTTGACCGCTGCGATGTCGACAATGACATTCACCAGGGGCAGTGACGACTCATCGAGACTTCCCTTCATCTGCTCGTACAGACTCTCCTGAGCCAAGGCACACAGACTATAGACTACGGACAACAGCACGATTAGTTTTCTCATGTCTCCCACCTGTTAGCAGAAAGATGTTATCCTTTAACACCTTTATATCTTTATAACTATATTGATATTCTACAGAATATTTGATTATCAGCCAGTCTTCATTCGCAGGGAAAGACTGTCAGCTGACAGTCCCCCTTACTACTCCCTGTGGATTTACCCATTGCCCGTTAATCGTGTTTGCATACAATTGTCGGAAAGTGCATATCTCATTGTTATAGAGCACTCTTCGCCCGTGAAACAATTGGGTCGTGGGCAATGTTGTCACTCCCATGTCCTGGAGGTCTTTCAACTCAGGCCTTCTGAAGCGGGTACCCTGGCTGAGGTAATTGGTAGAAGAGGATAGATGTGAAAACGGGTACATTGAAGGTCTTCCACCACAGATAAACTCTCCGGAATGGATGTTGGCGCTCCCTGAAAAAGCAAAGCTGGGGCCAGAAGTAAACTTTGCATCCGCTTCTGTAATGGTTATAGGATAGGCATCGGTATCTCGCTCCGCTGTCTTCTTCGCAAAGACGTAGTCGTTTGTCTGGTCAATGAACGAGTTTACCTGGAAGGCGGAATAGTTCATGATCTTCCCAAAGATGCTATATATCTCGAACTCATATTTGCTGCCATTATATGAATTATTTCTTGGGACCTTATTCGGAAGATATGTTTTCATCTTATACCGCAAATGATGGTCTGTTGAGTGTGTCTGGCTGTTGGGCACGTCATCGCCCGGGTCTGGAAGGTTATTGCAGCGTCTAAACACATCTCCATTAGAAATAATAACACATCCGGCATAATCGGTGCGCTCTTTAATGACGCCATTACGCCAATACCGACAAACGGCATAGTACTTGAAGATGTCAAATGTGTTTCCGTATGTGCGGATACAGTTCATCCAGCTGTCGCTCATGACGAAGATGTCATAGAAATAGTCAATGTAGTTGTTGCTAAAGATAGTTGCATCAATGACACCTGCCACTTTGTTTGAGTTGCAACATTCTATGGAGTTCATGTAGAACACAGGTTCAATGTCTTCATCTCTTCTGAAAGCCGTAAAATAGCAGCTTTCTATCTTTGAGTCTCCCAGGCTGCCTCCAAACACATATTCACATGCTTCCACAAAGCAATTGGCCACCAGGCTGGTCACTTTAAGTCCTCCGTTGATAAACCTGTAGCAATTGCATACATTCAAGCCCTCCAACCTGCTGCTGTGAAGCATTCCCTCAATAAACGTGGTATGCACGCTCAGGTTATATGAGAATACGAAATCTAGGTTCAGCAGGTATAGGCGCGGCCAGGGAATGCTGCTGAAATCATAGTTCTGGTTGGTGCATCTGAATGCTGTACCCGTATAAATGATAATAGTATGGTTCCCAAATTCAGAGCCTACCCTGACAACAGGTGCGCTGACACTCCCTCTTATACAGACATTCCAGCGGTGAGCATTGGCATCATCACCGAAGTCTGTTATTGAAGAGTCGAACAGGTTGACCGTGTTTCTCCACTCATATTGTGTCCCTGTCTCATTGTTCACAACGACATTATAATTTCCGCTGTCAAGAGAGTTCTGTATCGCCAGTGAGATGTCGTACAGCGTGTCTGTAAAGTTCAGACTCCTTGCGCCGAACATTTCCGGCGTTACCTCCGTGTTTGCAAGCCTGCCTGTGCAGATGCAGTTGACAATATTGCAGGCACCAGAGATGGTGGTATTGTCGTACTTGATGCGGGCGTTCTTGATGCAGCCGCCTTGAAACTGAAGCACTGAATTGGCAGGAACCACAAATGTATCTCCGCCGAAGTCGTATTCCTCGTCAATGACAATAACCTGGTTCTGCTCTGCAGGCTGACTCAGATTATAGGATTTTTCCCGACGCAGACTTGTGACGCCCGTTTCTGCCAAAATACCAGTGGCACCACCATCGAAAGACACCTCTTCAATACCATCGGCAAAAACACTCTCAAGCCTGATACCATTCTTTGTCCTTGTCACGATATAATATACATCCAGTTGCCGTCTCAAATACTCATATAATACATTAATGGTGGTATCTTCAAAAAGACTCTTTTCCGTAAAATCAACACTATAGCGCCGATTATTCAGAATCAGTACCGCAGAGCCCACTTTAGAGGCTTTTTGTCTGACAGTGATGGTTATGACCTGATAATTGGAAGACACATTTTTCTCCTGCAAACTGGTTGCTTCTCTTTCACTCTTAATGTAATTGTTATTCATATTGTTAATTTAATAATAAATAGTTCAATGATTAAAAAATATTCTATTTATATATACAATTCTGTCCTTAAATAGTAAATTCTGCTATGTAATATCGTCGGCCAATCAGAAGGATGACGGTATAGTCGCCGCCTGCAAGAGCGGCAAGAGCGATGGTTTTTGTGTTGCCGGCTGTCAAGGTCAACTCGTCTGTAAGGCAGACATTGCTTTCTTCATCTATTATAAAGTATGTGATAGACGAGCAGGCTTCCACTCCTGTAAAGTTTAGCGTTTCATGGTCGGTGTCCAAAGTAACTATCGGCAATGATTGCGGACTGGCCGGCATCCGATGACCGTCTCCTATTTCATCGTCCCATGGTGCTATAATTCCTGGAAATTCTATGGGGTCAACTTCTGTATACGGGATAAAGTTCAGAGAATCTACTGGTGTGGGTGTCGGAAAACCGGGGACTTGGGCAATCGCTGTGATAGTTACGCCAAAAAGGGATGCAACAATTGTAAGAATTATTTTCTTTTTCATGTTTTGTTGTCTGGTTAGGGTTAACACTTCCATTTATTTGGGAACAAAAGTATAATATATTTCAAGAACTTGCAAGAAAAAGTCATCCCAACTGCTACCATAAAATAAGTTAAAGTTTTTGGAGTGTTTTATAAGTACTTGAAAAAGAAAGGAGTCTCATGAATAGATAAATGGATGTTATTCCTCTTATTGAAAAATCCCAAAATCCGGCGTTATTGGGAATTATTTGGAAATAAAGGGAAAATTAAAGGTAAAAATGTTTGTTGCCAACGAAAAAAGGTGTATCTTTGCGCATTACTTCTGGTTTTTGTTATGAGAAAGATAATTCTTTGTGTGGTATTGGTTGCATTGTCTGCTGTTATATCTTCCTGCTCTGATCATCAGGAAAGGCTTCTGAAGAGTCAGACAGAAGATATCTGGTTATTGAGTGACTCGGCGTTGGATGAAGCCGTCAGGAAGGCTGACAATCTGAAAAAGGCAGTAGAGACATCGTCTTCGGACGAGGTGCGCAACCGATTTGACCTGTTGTGCATTCGTCTTCGGGACAAACAGCTGATGACTCCGTCTTCAGCCGACTCGGCAAAACAGGTTGTCAGATACTTCAAGCGTCATGGTAGTAAAATATGGCAGATGCGGGCCTACTATTATATGGGCAGTATATATCGTGACCTGCACGATAGTCCCCATGCCATGCAGAACTTTCTTGCAGCAACGGGGATGGCAGAAAAGGGCCAATGCAGTGACACGCTGATGATGATGAAGTGCTATTCACAGCTTATGCATCTTTACGCTCGCCAGCTTAACTATGAAGAGGCTCTAAACATGGCGTTGAGAGGATATGAAACGGGAAAACGCTCTGGGATGCTCGACCCTTGGTATGTGATGGACGTGGCCTCGGCATGTATGCTGACAGGCGACTCGATTATGGGACTCGGATATATGGACGAGGCGTATGACATGATGAGGAGGAGGGATGAAAGAAACGCTTTTGTCCCCACGCTGACCGTCATGTTGGCGGCTTATAGCAGGATGGGCGTTTGGGCCAAGGCCGATTCTATTGCCGGCTATCTGCAGGACGTACCTGAAGAAAAGCGCCCCTATAATTATGACCTGAATTTCGGAATATACCATCAGTCCAAAGGCAATGAAGACGCTGCAGCCTTGCATTATCACCAGCTTTTCGAGAATACCCGGAGGATTTCCTGCAAATGTGATGCAGCCAAGGGCCTGATGCTCTACTACCAGAAAAAGGGTGATTTCCGCATGGCATCAGAATATGCAGAGGCCTATCAGGCAGCCAATGACTCTACCATCAGGGAGCGTCAGTTTGAGCTGACGCGCAATGCCCTGGGCGAATACCGCTACCAACGCGACAAGGCCTCGGAGGAAGCCTTGTTATTGCGAAGTGAGCGCCTCAGACTCTGGGCCGTAACAGGCTTCTCCCTATGCCTGTTAGCAGCACTGGCATTCCTGACCTATTACTATTATAGGAAAAAGCGGTTCTACGAAATCATCGTCGGGCTGGAGACGGAGATAAAAGCCACCCGCCAGCGACTTCTGACCGACCAGCAAAAGATAGATGAGAAAAACCGCCTGCTCAGGGAGAAAGGTAAAGAACTGGCCACACTTGACGGCCGGCTTCAAGAAGCGAAGGAGCAGATTAAGGACGCCGAGATGCAGCTGAAAACAACGATGGAGCAACTGCAACAGCGTATCGCACACAACAACGACCTGATGAAGATGCTGCTGGAGGGTGAGGCAAAAGTCAAAGAGCCGATGACAAATGAGGAACTTAAGGCTGTTGCCTTGGGAAAGAGTAAGATGGAGGACTGGCAGCGGCTCTATGCCACCGTGAACCGGATGCACCCGGATTTTGCCGCCATGCTGCAAAAGACATGTAAGCGTCTCAAGGAACCGATGATTCAAACCGCCTACCTGATGCAGATGGGACTTTCTGCGACGGAAATAGCGCGGGTGATGGACGCCCCTGTGCAGACGATATGGAACAGACTGAAACGGTTACAGGCTGCCTTGAACGAGAAAAGATAAGAGCGAATATAATCTCCCTCCGGTCGAAGGGAAAAGCAAAAAGTGAAAATCGAAAAATGAGTGGTTGGCCGGCGGCCGCAAAAAACATAATGTTTCCAACAATCAACCAAAAAGTATTGGCATTTTTGTCTGATTTTTGAATATTTCCGGTGTCGGTAAAAACGGCCTGAACCGAAGGGAAAGTCAAGATATCAAAAGAATAGGAAAGGATTGTAAATCTTTTGCCCTTGCAGGCGTTTTCCTTGTCAACTTGCTACCCAGGGCTAAGTTCTCACTGGCCCATCGGGCCGAAAATAACAAACACCTGCTTATTTTTGAGCGTTTTTGGAGGCCTAAGGGTGGCCATTCGTTCGATTCGTGCCATTCGTGTTCTAAGAATCACTTTTGTGGATATTTGGAGGCGTTTGTCAGGATTTTTTACCGGAATTTTCTGTCAGGATTTTCGGGTGTTCTAGAAAAAGATTTCGACTTTCGGGGGCAGTTTTTTGACGCTTCCTAAGGTGTTCGAAAGACTTTTGGTACAAATCGTCAGGACTTTTGTACCGATTCGTTGCAAGATTTCTTAGATATCGCATGACGATTTCTTACTTATCGTCATGACTTTTGTACCTAAAGTCTGAGCGAAAGCCTACTCTTCGCTGTCCGAAAGGTCAGCTCCGTTGGTCGGTTTGTCGGTGGTTATCAAGGCCGGAAACGCTATCTGTCTCACAGTCAACGGGTTGCGCATGATGGCTCAAAACTGCGTTATTTGCGCCCGAGGAGAAATAATTTCAGAAAACGGGCCTTCTCAGCGAGGATTTCGGGCACTTTTGTAAAGATAATTCAATAATATCCCTTCGGTTGGAGGGAAACGAAACGAAGACGATAAGCTATCTTCTTGCGGTTTTTGTTTTCGCGTGGGTTGTCAGGGGAAAAGGGATTGTGTCTGGTATTTTCTGGCGCGGGCCCAGATGCCGCTGAGGCGACTGATCTGGATGAACGTCATGGGGTGGTTGCAGATGCCGTAGAATCGCAGGCGTTTCTTCAGGCTGAGGCTTCGTACGATGTCGCGATGTGGGCCGATGACATCGGCAATTTTTTTGATGATGTCTTTCTTCTCTTCGAGGGGGAGCTGGCAGCGTGAGATGTCTTTTGCTCCGCGGATGCCTGAGATGACGAGCATACGTTCGCCCAGCTGCTCCATGCCGTGTGCCTTGGCAAACTCATATCGTTCGATGTCGGCTATGAAGAGGTCGCGGCGGCGGTCGGCCATGTTTTTGTTGTAGCTGGTGCTGCTTTGTCGCTGTCGATAGTGGTAGAGGCACTTGTCGATGATGGACACTCGGCGGGCGTGGGAGAACCATTTGTAGATGACGGCATGGTCTTCAAAGAAACGGCCGACGGGCATTGGTTCAACGAGCAGCTGTCGGCGGAACACCTTGTTGCAGATGTAGCTCTGCAGGTGCTGCGACAGCAGTAGTCTCTGGGCCTCTTCGATGGGCATGGATGGGTGTTCGCCGAGATGGCGGTATTGTATTTTCTTTCGGAAGTCGCGGCTGAAGCTGATGATGGCGATGTCGGTGTCGTTGGACGTCATCGTCTCGTAAGCGGTGCTGAGCATGTCGGGTTCTATCCAGTCGTCGCTGTCGACGAAGCTGATGATGTCGGCGCGTGCCAGGCTGATGGCCATATTGCGGCTGTCGGAAGGCCCGGAGTTTGCCTTGTGGATGACGCGGATGCGCTCGTCCTGATGGGCATAGCGGTCGCAGATGGCAGGAGTCTGGTCGGTGCTGCCGTCGTCAACAAGGATTACTTCCCATTCCTGCAACTGTTGGGAGAGGATAGAGTCGAGACACTGTTCTAAGTAGGCTGCCGTGTTATAGGTACAGACGACAATCGA
This sequence comes from uncultured Prevotellaceae bacterium, assembly GCA_946188345.1. GTDB lineage: Bacteria > Bacteroidota > Bacteroidia > Bacteroidales > Bacteroidaceae > Prevotella. The sequence goes on from CAMHUI010000011.1 coordinate 44,043, forward strand.
GATTTTCGGTTGTGTGGCTTTCATTAACTGTCAATGCAAACAAAAAAGTTCAATATGGCCACAAAAGTACACAAAATATCTGAAAAAGAGGGCTTTTTTTCTAAAAAAACATTCTTTTTGTCGGCTTTTCACGAATTCTTCGTACTTTTGCAAATAGAAACGCCTTATTGGCAGGCTAAAAGAACGAAGAAATAAGCTGTAGAGAAGATGAATATCTGTGTTTTCTGCTCGGCCAACAATCAGATTGCCGGGCATTATTTCAAACTGACCGAGGAGTTGGGCCGCTGGTGTGCAGCCGAAGGTCATACGGTCGTTTTCGGCGGTACGAACCAGGGCTTGATGGAGTCGTTGGCGCGTGCTGCCTACGATGCAGGAGGAAAGGTGACGGGTGTCATTCCTGAGATTGTGGAACGTGGCGGAAGGACCTCATCCCATGTGCACAATCACATCTGGACCAACAACCTCAGCGACCGTAAGGATGAGATGATAGCCCTTGCCGATGCCATCGTGGCCCTTCCGGGCGGTGTGGGAACGCTGGATGAGGTCTTCACGGTGCTCTCTGCCGCCTCTATCGGCTACCACAGCAAGCGCGTCATCTTGTATAACATGGATGGCTTCTGGCAGAAGCTGATTGAGTTGATGGACGACCTTCAGCAGCGCGGAATGATTCGTGGCGACTGGCGGAGTCAGCTGTTGGTGGCCGACTCTTTTGAAGAACTCAAGCGGTTGATAACGAGTGCTATGGCCCCGTCGCCCGTCACATTGCAGGCTGTTCCGAAAGAGTCCATGGCGATGTAGAGAGCGATCATCAGTGCCTGTTGGTCGGGCGTGAAGCCCAGGATTGAAGCTAATGGTGCAAGCGCAGCCATGATGGCTCCTCCGGGAACGCCCGGTGCGGCCACCATCACGATGCCCAGCATCAGGATGAAGTGCAGGAAGGTGGGGAAGGCATGAGGCAGTCCCTCCAGCAGGCAGATGGTCAGCGCGCAGGCCGTTATCTTCATGGCCGAGCCCGACATGTGTATAGTGGCGCATAGCGGAACGGTGAAGCCGGCAATGTCTTCACTCACGCCGTTCTTCATCGTCTGCTTCATCGTGACGGGGATGGTGGCCGCCGACGAGGAAGTACCCAAAGCCGTCAGGTAAGCCGGAACCATATTCCACAACAGCCGCAGGGGATTTTTTCGTGTCAGTCCGCCGGCGATACAGAACTGATAGAGCAGGATGAACAGGTGGAGGACAAAGATGACCACAATAATCTGGGCGAAGACCATTAGGATGTGATATACTTCACCAGAGAAGGTCATCTGCAGGAAGATGCCGAAGATATAAAGCGGCAGGAGCGGTATGATAGCTTTTTCAATGGTCTTTGCTATGATGTCGCGAAATTCAAAAAAGGCCGATTTCATCGGAGATTTTACGTTTCCATCGCCGTGTTGCCCATAGGCAATGCCCAGTCCCACCATGAAGGCGAACACCAAGGCTGCCATCACGTCGAGGATGGGTGGAATGGTGATGGAGAAATAGGGCAGTATCTCAGGTGCTTTCTCTATGTTGGCGAGGTGAGCCGTTCGTGCCACCATGTCGGGAAAGAGCCACGCCCCCGTTCCGAAGGCTAAGAGTCCGGCGCATATGGTGTCGAGGTAGGCAATACCGACAGTAATCAAGAGTAGCCGTCCGGCGGTGCGGCCGATGTCGGCAATGGCCGGAGTGACGAGGCCGATGATGATGAGGGGAATGAGGAATCCCAGAAACTGTCCGAAGACTCCGTTGAAGGTTGTAAACACGCGAACCCACCCTTCGCTGAGCACCTGCCCCAGCAACACGCCGAGGACGATAGCCAAAAGGATACGTGGCAGCAGTCCGATTTTAGTTATTTTCATAGGTTTCCAAGTTTTTAAGGAGTTCAAAAACCCTCCATTTCATCGGGTATTATTCGGCAAACAGTTGTCTCTCCTGCATGCGGCGGCCAAAGTCTTTCGAGACATAGTTGTAGAGGTCGCGGCAGCTCTCGGCGGCGAACTGCTGTGCCGAGGCTATGAGAGCGTCCCACTGCGCCGGTGCCAGCCCGCGGCTAATCTGCTGCTTGGTGATGTCGTGGCGCAGCAGGGCAAAGAGGAAGCCGGCATTGAAGCTGTCGCCCGCCCCAACGGTGCTGACGGGTTTGGTACCCGCCGTCACGGGGTAGGTTTTGTTGAAACCACCTTTGGTGATGACTTTCACGGGCTGGGAGCCATCGGTGCAAATGAGGTTCTGGCAGTAGAAGGCGATATTGGCCTGGAAGATGGCTTCGGCGTCGCGCTTGCCATAGATTGTGTCAAAGTCTTCGGTGCTGCCACGGACGATGTCGGCGAATTCGAAATTCTCCATCATCTGTGGCATCACCCGCATCACGTCTCCTCGATGAGATGGGCGGAAATTGACGTCATAGTAGATGATGGCGCCAGCCTGATGAGCTTTCTCGATGAGCATCCTGACTTGGTCGCGGATGACTGGGTTTACGGCATAGAACGACCCCATGAGCAGGATGTCGTCGGCCTGGATGTCGGGCAGGGCCTCTCCGCGAGTGCCAAAGTCGATGCAGTCGTGCTGATGGTCCTTATAGAAGAGGTATTCCGCGTCATTTTTCTCGTTGAGGAACGCCAGCGAGAGGGGCGACTGAGTGTGGTGGTTGGTCTGGATGAGGTCGGCCTTGACACCGTTTTCGCTGAGGAAGCGGGTGGTGTATCGCCCGATTCTGTCGTCAGAGACTTCACTCATCATGACTGCCGGCACTCCGCAACGGCCGAGCGACACCATCGCATTAAACACGCTCCCTCCAGGCAGGGCAGCAATGGGCTGCTCGTTGCGGAAGAGAATATCGAGCACGGTTTCTCCTATTCCAATGACTTTACGCATAACTTTCTGTGACTTATTTTTTGCAAAGGTACGAATAATAGTTCAGAGTCCATCGTTCGCGAGCTATATTTTTTTTACGTTTTTCTTTGTTCTTCTCTCAAATCTTATTACTTTTGCGGCCGAAATGGAATATAAGACATACGTATTAGAGAATGGGCTGCGCGTGGTGCATGGTGCCAGCGACAGCCCCGTGGCTTATGTAGGCTACCGCATCGGCGTGGGCTCCGGCAACGAGCATGCCGACGAGGAGGGTCTGGCTCATCTGTGTGAACACATGACGTTCAAGGGCACTTCGCGCCGGCGGGCCTGGCAGATTATGAGCACGCTGGAGCGTGTGGGCGGCGACCTGAACGCCTTCACCACGAAGGAAGACACGACCTATCATGCCGCCGTGCTGCGGCAGGATGTGCCGCTGGCCATCGACTTGCTCACCGACATCGTCTTCAACAGCACCTACCCCGAACGTGAACTTGAACGCGAGCGCGAGGTGGTGTGCGAGGAGATAGAGAGCTACAACGACACGCCCTCGGAACTTATCTACGACGACTTCGAGAACCTGCTCTTCCCCGACCATCCCTTGGGTCATAACATCCTGGGTCGTGCTGAGCAGGTGAGGAACTATACGTCGGCCGACGTGCGCCGCTTTGCCGGCCGTTATTACCGGCCCGACAATGCCGTGCTCTTCGTCTATGGCGGCGACCTTCCGCGGACGCTGATGCGCTGCTGCACACCTGTCGGGCAGCCTCAGGCCAAGGCTTGCCGACCGACTCCGCTGCCGATGGCAGCCAGCCAGACCGCAGGCGAGCGGATGGTGGTCAGAGAGCGCGGCACCCATCAGGCACACGTGATGATGGGCTGCAGGGCCTACCCCATGGGACATCCACTGCGTATGGCGCTCTATCTGCTGAACAACGTGCTGGGCGGACCTGGCATGAATGCACGGCTGAATATGCTGCTTCGCGAGCGCTACGGACTGGTCTACACCGTGGAGAGCTCGCTGGTGAGCTATCAGCAGGCAGGTGCCTGGACCACCTATTTCGGTTGCGACGCCGACGATGTGGAGCGTTGCCGGCGCATGGTATGCCGGGAATTGGAGAAACTCGTCGCCCAGCCACTGACCGAACGCCAGCTGCAGGCAGCCAAGCGCCAGCTGAAAGGACAGCTGGGTGTGGCCTGCGACAACCGCGAAGCCTTCGCCCTGGACTTCAGCAAGACGTTCCTGCATCGCGGCACGCCGCGCGACCTCACGATGCTCTACCCCGAAATAGACGCCCTGACACCCGAGATGCTGCAGCAGGCAGCCCGGGAAGTGCTGCGTCCAGAGGGGCTCACCACGCTCATATACAGATAGGAAGAAAGGCACCTGCAATTTGCAAAAGTGGAACGAATATGTTAAATTATTTGCATAAATGGCAGGTTTCTCAGCCTTTTTGTGTAAATTTGTAGTCGGAATTATTATCTCAGAATCATATGAAGACAATCAAAGTACTGTTGCTTATGGCTGTCCTAATAGGGAGTCATGATGCCTGGGCTGCCAAGAAGGTTCAGCTCGCCTCGCCCAACGGGCAAGTCAGTGTTGAAGTGAACGTAGACAAGGATCTGCGTTATACGGTCAGTGTCGGTCAGGATGTCGTGCTGCGTGACTGCCAGATAGGCCTTACCCTCTCGGGTGAGGAACTGGGCAAGGCTCCTAAGCTGAAGAAAGTTCTGAAGGCCTCTGTCCGTGAGGACATCCGTCGCGAGGTGCCCATCAAGAACGCCGTGGTGAAGAATTATGCCAATGAGGTCACCCTGCAGATGAAGGGTGGCTGGGCAGTGGTATTCCGTGCCTATGACAACGGCGTGGCCTATCGCTTCACGGCGGAAAAGAAGGGCCAGGTGACCGTCGACGACGAGCTGATGGTGTTGCCCCTCGACGGCGAGAGCCAGGTGACGATGTCGCAGTGCGGCTCGTTCCGCCAGAACTACGAAGAGCGCTACGTCCACCTCGCTGCCAAGGACTATAAGCAGGATTCGCCCATGAACTACCTGCCCCTCTATGTGCAGACCCCTGATGGCTATCAGGTGCTGTTCTCAGAGTCGGCTGTCGAGGACTATCCCCACATGTTCCTGCGCAGCGACGGCAAGGGTGGCATGAAGGCCGTCTTCCCGCCGTTCCCGCTCGAGGTGGAGCAGCAGTGGGACCGCTTCCTCATCCCCACGAAGGAGGCTTCGTATATCGCCGAGACCGACGGCACCAGAGCTTTCCCCTGGCGCTTCTTCGTCATCTCGAAGGATGCCCGCGACATCGTGGCCAACGAGATGGAGTATGTGCTGGCAACGCCCAGCGTCATCGGCGATGCCTCGTGGATTCGCCCCGGACAGGTGGCTTGGGACTGGTGGAACGGCCGTCAGGCATGGGGAGTAGACTTCAAGGCCGGCTGCAACGAGGATACCTATAAGTATTTCATCGACTTCGCCTCGAAGTACGGCGTGAAGTATATCATCCTGGACGAGGGATGGGCCGTCAATACCGCCGACCCCTTCCACACCAACAAGGACATCAACATGCCCCGCCTTATCAAGTATGGCAAGGAGAAGGGCGTCGACCTCATCATCTGGCTGACATGGCTCGAGGTGGAACGCAACTTCAACCTCTTCGAAGAGTATGAGAATTGGGGCGTCGCCGGTGTGAAGATAGACTTCATGGACCGCTCCGACCAGTGGATGGTCAACTACTATGAGCGTGTCTGCAAGGAAGCAGCCAAGCACCATCTGATGGTCGACTTCCACGGATCGTTCAAGCCTGCCGGACTCGAGCGCAAATATCCCAACCTGATTTCCTACGAAGGCGTGCTGGGCCTGGAGCAGGGCGGACGTTGTAAACCCGAGAATACCAACTGGCTGCCCTTCATTCGCAATGCCGTTGGTCCCATGGACTTCACACCCGGCGGCATGCTCAACGTACAGCCCGAGAACAACCATACCACGGGCGAAGTGGCCATGGCCAGTGGCACACGAGCCTACCAGATGGCCCTCTACGTGCTCTTCACAACGGGCATCCAGATGCTGGCCGACACGCCCTCGCGCTACTACGAGAATCCTGAGTGCACCGAGTTCATCACCAGCGTGCCGGTGCTGTGGGACGAGACGCGCGTGCTGCTGGCTGAACCCGGCAAGTATTGCGTCATGGCTCGCCGCTCGGGCAACCGCTGGTTCATCGGAGGCATCAACGACAACGACGAGCGCGACCTCAACATCGACCTGAGCTTCCTCGGAGCAAAGAGCGGTCAGATGACGCTCTTCACCGACGGAGTCAACTCCAGCCGCCGGGCCGTCGACTATAAAGTATATAAGAACCGTACCGTCAGTGCCAGCAGCCCCATGACCATCCACATGGCCCGCAACGGCGGTTTCGCTGGAGTCATAGAATAATGATTATTTAACCTCGGGGATTGTGTTCCCAATCTCCCCCTTTTGGGGACTAAAGTATGATTGTCTGTATTGCAGAGAAACCCAGTGTGGGCCGCGACATCGCCCGCATCCTCGGTGCCAACGCCGACCACCGCAGCTATATAGAAGGCAACGGCTACCAAGTGACGTGGACGTTCGGCCACCTCTGCACCCTGAAGGAACCCCATGACTATACCCCAGGCTGGAAGCAATGGAGCCTCTCGGCCTTGCCCATGATACCGCCTCGCTTCGGTATCAAACTCATCAACGAAGACAGCATCAAGAAACAGTTTGAAGTCATCGAACGCCTCATGCAGGCAGCCGACGAGATTATCAACTGCGGTGACGCCGGGCAGGAGGGAGAACTCATACAGCGCTGGGTGATGCAGAAAGCCGGTGCCACCTGTCCCGTGAAACGCCTGTGGATATCGTCGATGACCGATGAGGCCATCCGCGAAGGCTTCCAGAAACTAAAGGACCAGAGCGACTACCAGCCTCTCTACCTCGCCGGACTCTCGCGAGCCATCGGCGACTGGCTCTTGGGTATGAATGCCACTCGTCTATACACCCTGAAGTATGGACAGAACCGCCAGGTGCTCAGCATTGGCCGAGTGCAGACGCCCACACTGGCCCTTGTCGTCAACCGCCAGAAAGAAATCGACAACTTTGTGCCCGAACCCTATTGGGTGCTGGCTACCGTCTATCGCGACACCACCTTTACCGCCACCAAAGGCCGCTTCACCTCAAAGGAAGAGGGCGAGCAGGCATTCCAGGCCATCGAGGGCAAGCCCTTTACCGTGACCAGCGTAGAGAAGAAGAAAGGAACCGAACTGCCACCCAACCTCTTCGACCTGACATCGCTGCAGGTGGAGTGCAACAAGAAGTTCGGCTATTCGGCAGAGATGACGCTGAACCTCATCCAGAGCCTCTACGAACACAAATACACGACCTATCCGCGTGTCGACACGCAGTTCCTGCCCGACGATGTCTATCCGCAGTGCCCGAACATCATGAACGGACTCTACAAGACCATCCGCAACGGCCAAGCACCCTATGCCGACCTCGTCAGGCCGTTAGGCGGCAAGGCCCTGAAGAAGTCGAAGAAAGTATTCGACACCTCCAAGGTCACCGACCACCATGCCATCATCCCCACAGGCGTGCCGCCGCAGGGACTCAACGATGCCGAGCAGCATGTGTTCGACCTCATCGCCCGCCGTTTCATCGCAGCCTTCTACCCCGATTGTAAGTTCTCCACTACCACCGTGCTTGGTGATGTCGACGGCATCGAGTTCAAAGTATCTGGTAAAGAAATTCTCGAGCCCGGATGGCGCATCATCTATGCCAAGGATGTCAAGGTGGCAGATGAGTCGGAAGAGAAGAAAGACGACGAAGAGAAGACGCTGCCCACCTTCACCAAGGGTGAGAGCGGACCTCATACCCCCACCCTCACAGAGAAGATGACCACGCCGCCGCCTTACTACACCGAGGCTTCTCTGCTGCGAGCCATGGAGACGGCAGGAAAGTTTGTCGACGACGAGGAGCTGCGGGCAGCCCTGAAGGAGAATGGCATCGGACGCCCCTCGTCGAGGGCCGGCATCATCGAGACTCTCTTCAAGCGCCATTATATCCGCCGCGAGCGTAAGCGGCTAGTAGCAACGCCCACGGGCATCGAACTCATCGACCTCATCCGTGAGGAACTGCTGAAGAGTTGCGAGCTGACAGGTATCTGGGAGAAGAAACTCCGCGACATTGAGCATCAGAAATACGATGCCCAGCAGTTTATCGGAGAGCTGAAGGAGCAGATAACCGAGATTGTAGGCGACGTGCTGCGCGACAATACCAACCGTCGCATTACCATCATGGAGCAGTCCTCTTCCCAAGAGAAGAAGCCTCAGAAGCGCGCCGCCAGGAAACCAGCCGCCGCCAAGTCTTCCGGTGCTGCGCCACAACCGGCCCAGCCGACAGCTCCCTCATCGCTCGAAGGGCAGCCGTGCCCGCTTTGCGGAAAAGGAGTCATTATCCGTGGACGCACCGCCTTCGGATGCTCAGAATGGAAAAATGGATGCACCTGGAGGCAACCATTCAACGTTTAATAATTATTAAAAGCAAGTGTAAAGTCAAGGATTTTTTGCGAAAAACCTTTATCTTTACAAGCCGAAAGATATTTATAATCTATATAAAGAAAGGAAAACAATATGAAAATCAAACACGTAAAGGTAGCAGCGCTCTTGATGGCTGCAACGATGTTGTCAACATCATGTATCGGTTCGTTCTCTCTCTTCAACAAGTATGAGAAGTGGCAGTGCAACATGACCGGCAGTAAGATTATCAATGGTATCGTAGGTCTCATCCTGCAGCCTATCGTAGGTGGCGTCTGCCTCTTTGTTGATGCAGTCGTGCTGAATACGATTGAGTTCTGGTCGGGCAACAGCCCCATGGCCAATGTCGGTAAGACCCAGCAGGTAATGGGTAGCGACGGCGTGCTCTATGCTGTAAAGACCCTGAAGGATGGCTATGAGATTACCAAACCCAACGGCGAGCAGGTGAAGATGCAGTATAATGCTGCTAACGACTCATGGTCGCTGGTTCAGGATGGTCAGGTCACTGAGCTCTTCCGCTTCAATGCCGACGGAACCATCAAGGTTGATATGCCCGACGGCAGCCAGATGGATGTAGCCCTGAATGAAGCCGGTATGTCACAAGTTGAAGGTGCCATGAACGCTAACTTCTGGGCAATGCGCTAAACATCATTCTGATACAACAGAAAAAGGGGTGTCACGGCACCCCTTTTTCTATTGTACCACGGTCATGGCCATGATGTAATCGTTCATCTGAAACCCGTGTCCGATGTCAAAGTCGCCTTGCCTGTCGATGTGCATCCCCATCTGCCGATAGAATCCCAGGGCAGGATTAGTGCGGTTGACGTTCAGCTCGAGGGTGCAGGGTGTGGGATGAAGCGTTCGCACCAGGCTCAGGGCCGACTCAAAGAGGAACCTTCCACGCCCTTGGCGCTGCCGGTCGGGCAGGACATAGATTTTCTGCAAGTGGAAGAGGTCGGGCCCCTGTTGCTCTACCGACACATATCCGAACGCCTCATCGCCCTCCATACCGAGCAGATAGGTGTGTCCCTCGGCCATCTGTCGGCGGAGGCTGTCTTCGGAGTACATCCAGTCCATCATGAAGTCTATCTGCTCTTCACTGATGATGCTCCGATAGGTAGCCGGGAAAATGCGGCCGGCCAGCTGTCGGATGAGGGGAATGTCAGCTTCGGTAGCCCGTCTAATGTTCATGTCTTTATTTGTTTCGGAGCGTCTCTACCAGCTCTCTCAAGCCGTCACTGGCACCTTTGCGAATGTGTGTCAGGTTAGGAATCCTTCCCGTAGGAACATCCTCGGGGTCGATGAGGTAGATGGGGATTCCCGGCTTCGTGTATCCCACGAGACCTGCGGCCGGATAGACATTCAGGCTGGTGCCGATGATGACGAAGATGTCAGCCTCGGCGACGCTTTCTGCGGCAGCCCCGATCATCGGAACCGACTCGCCAAAGAACACGATGAAGGGTCTCAACAGCGAACCGTCCTCAGCCCGTTCGTCCTCGGCAACCTCGCAGTTGTCGGGCGTCAGTTCCTTCACATAGCGCGGGTCGAACTGGTCGCGGCTGGAGCATACCTTTGTGAGCTCGCCGTGCAGGTGGATGACCGTCTTCGAACCAGCTTTCTCATGCAGGTTGTCAACATTTTGGGTAACCACCGTCACGTCGTACTCTTTCTCCATCTCAGTGATGATACGGTGTCCTTCGTTGGGTTCAGCCTGGAAGAGTTTCTTGCGCAGCCCGTTGTAGAAGCGGTTCACCAGTTTCGGGTCAGCCAGCCATCCTTCGTGGCTTGCAACCTGTTCAACGGGAAACTCCTCCCACAGGCCATCCTGCCCGCGGAACGTCTTGAACCCACTCTCCACCGACATGCCGGCGCCGGTCAGAAAGACTATCTTCTTCTTTGCCATAGTATTTCTTCCTTTCTTTTTATATATAATAGAGCCTGAGCGACTTATTTCTTAAGCTCTTTACCAGCCGAGAAGGCTTTGCCCACGGTCTTGCCGAGCTGGATGTAGGTGTGGTGGACGGGGTCATAGGTGATGATACCCATCTTCTCAACGTCAGGGTTGCCGTCGGCAGCGAGGAAACGCTCATCGCAGAGGATGTTGACGATTTCTGCCACGAGGAAGTAGCCGGTCTCCGACTCGTCAATCTTCTGCTTGACGCGGCACTCAAGGGTCATGGGAAGGTTCTTGAAAACAGGGGCGTTGACGTTGGGGGCTTTTTCAACGGTCCAGCCGGTATGGGCAACCTTATCAGGTGTCTTTCTGCCGCTGACGATGCCTACATAGTCGGCAGCCACCATGGTTTCGGCCGTGGCAAAGCTGACGGTGAGGTCGTCGTTGTCCTTGAGGTTGTCTGTAGTAGCGTGAGAGCCGAGAGAGATGAAGATTTCGTTGTTGTCCCACTGTCCGCCCCAGGCGGCATTCATGGCGTTGGGCCGGCCGTTCTTGTCGTAGGTGCCGATAATCAGCACAGGCTGTGGGAGCACCCATGGTTTTGCAGTAAAGCTTTTCATTGTCGTTGTATTATCTTGGTTAAACATGTTTTTACTGATTTCAGCTCTGACGGCGGCTTCTACAGCGTCCATCTTCTCTGTCGGCTCGAAGCGGCGCACTACTTGCCCGTTGCGGTCGACGAGGAACTTGGTGAAGTTCCATTTGATGTCGGCCGACTTGTCGTAGTCGGCATTGTGCTTGCGCAGCATCTCGTCCATCATCTTGCCAGTGGGGTCGTTGAGGTCGAAGCCTGAGAAGGGTTTCTGCTCTTTCAGATAGGCGAAGAGAGGTGCTTCATGGGGGCCGTTGACATCGATTTTATCAAACTGCGGGAAGCTGATGTTGAACTGTCCGGTGCATAACTGGTGTATCTCCTGAATGGTTCCCGGGGCCTGAGCGCCAAACTGGTTGCAGGGGAAGTCAAGGATTTCGAACCCCTCAGCCTGATAGGCTTTGCGGAGGGCTTCGAGTTCCTTGTATTGAGGCGTAAACCCGCAGCGTGTGGCGGTGTTGACGATGAGGAGAACCTTTCCTTTGTATTTGGCCAGCGAGATGTCCTTGCCGGCATCATCCTTGACACTGATGTCGTAGAAGTCTTGAGCCTGTGTGCCCAGCATTCCGCAGAAGGCCAGCAGGCTGAGGGTGAGGAGTTTCTTCATAGCGTGTATTCCTTTTTGATGTTGGTTTTGTCAAAGGCTATTTAAAGGGCTTTTTGGTTTATGTCGTCTTGGTGCTCTTAATGAGCGTTATTTCTTGCGTTTGGGTTTGCGGCGTGCCCAGCCTTCTTCGCTGAAGTCGGGCTCTTCGCCACGTAACTTCATCTTGTTGGGATGGAGGAACTGCATCCATTCTTCGCGGCCGTAGTGGCGGGCATTGTTGTCTTTGCGCCGAGGCTCTTCCGCCTTGCGCGACGACCGCTGGCGGCGACCCTGCTCATGGTTGCGGGGCTCTCGGCCCTTTGCCGTGTTCTTGCTCTTGGCGTCGCGGTCGTCGGCATCGTTGCAGCGCACGGTGCGGTTGCGGTAGGCAACGCCGTTTAGGCTGTGCATGACGCGTTCGGCGTCCTGTTCAGGTACCTCGATATAGGAGAACTTCGCATAGAGGTCGATGTGTCCTACCTGCTGACGGCCTTCGATGTTGCGGTTGAGGAACTGCATGATTTCGCCAGGGTAGAAACCGTCGTCCTTGCCCAGGTTGATGAAGAGCCGGCGGTAGCCTTTCTCTGCCTTCCGCGGACCGCCCTTGCCCTTCTCGCGGGCCTCACGGGGTTCTTTGGTGCGCTCGGGCTTGACTATCTCGGGGGCATCGGCATAGTAGGCCAGGAACCTCCCGAACTCCAGCGAGACAATCTTCTTCAGGATATCTTCCTTGTCCACGTATTCAAAGTGGCGGTTGATGTCCTGCATGAAGGGTGCAATCTGGTCTTCGTCCACGTCCACCTTCTCTATTTCGTCGATGGCTTTATAGAGTTGCTTGGTGCATATCTCTTGCGGAGTGGGCAGGGTGCCGTCGACGAAGCTCTTTCCTATTTCCTTTTCAATATCGCGCACCTTCCGGCGTTCGCGGGTGTGGATGATGCTGATGGAGGTGCCTTTCTTTCCGGCCCGGCCCGTACGACCGGAGCGGTGGGTATAGTTCTCGATGTCGTCGGGCAGTCCATAGTTGATGACATGGGTGAGGTCGTCGACGTCGAGACCTCGGGCTGCCACGTCAGTGGCGACGAGTAGCTGGGTGAGGTGCTGGCGGAACTTCTGCATGGTCAGGTCGCGCTGCTGCTGTGACAGGTCGCCGTGCAGCGACTCGGCGTTGTAGCCGTCGCGGATGAGCTTGTCGGCTATCTCCTGCGTCTCGAGCTTGGTGCGACAGAAGATGATGGCATAGATGCGCGGATAGAAGTCGACGATGCGTTTCAGGGCAAGGTATTTGTCCTTGGCGTTCACGAGGTAGTAGATATGGTTGACGTTTTCGGCGCCCTCGTTGCGCGAGCCCACAACAATCTCCTTGTAGTCGTGCAGATAAGTCTTGGCGATGCGTTCTATCTCGCGGCTCATGGTGGCCGAGAACATCAGCGTGTTGCGGTCGGAGGGCACTCCTTCGAAGATGGCATTGATGCTGTCGGAGAATCCCATGTTGAGCATCTCGTCGGCTTCGTCGAGCACGACGTTGCTCACCTGATCGAGCTTTGCAGCCCCGCGGTTCATCAGGTCAATCAGTCGGCCGGGCGTTGCCACGATGATGTGTGCCCCGTGGCGCAGGGCATGTATCTGGTTCATGATGCTGGTGCCGCCGTAGACGGCCTCCACATGGATGCCTGGCAGGTATTTGGCGAAGCTACGCAGGTCGTCGGTAATCTGCAGGCAGAGCTCGCGGGTGGGACTGATGACGATGGCCTGAGTGGCGTTGTTCGTGGTGTCGATGCCCTGCAGCAGTGGGATGCCGAAGGCCGCCGTCTTGCCGGTACCGGTCTGGGCAAGGGCGATGACCTCATTGCCTTCGCCCAACAGATAGGGGATTACTTCTTCCTGTACGGGCATGGGCTGTACGAAGCCCAGCTCTTCAATGGCGCGCCGTATCTCTGGGCTCACGCCTAATTCTTCAAATGTCTTCATTCTCTGTTATTTCTTGGGGTGTTCTCTTCATGTTTAAATGTAACTGGTAGATGGCGGGCAGCATGACGAACAGCGAGAAACCCACGTAGAGCATCTCCTTCATGTGGTCGCCCTGAAGCAGGTCGATGAGGTTGGCATCCTGCAGGCCGGGCATCAGCATCACCGTGACATAGGCAATGCTGTTGTTCACCCAGTGCATGACGAGTCCGGGGAAGATGCTACCCGTGCGATAATACATCCATCCGAGCAGCAGCCCTATCAGGAAAGCGTGCGGTATCTGCGCCATGTTGCCATGGGCTGCGGCAAAGAGCAGGGCTGAGAGCATGATGGCCACCCAGCGGCGCTCCTGGCTGAAGACCTTCAGCAGCACTCGCAGGATGGCACCGCGGAACACCACTTCCTCGGCGACGGGAGCCAGGATGCCTACCACAAGATAACCCCAAGGGCTTCGCATGATATGGGTGAATACCTGTTCCATTTCTTCGGGCATCTTGGCTCCGATGGCCTCGTTCAGCACCTCCGAGGGGATGATGGTTCCGAAGGTGAGAACGGCCGCCCAGACCAGCACCTTCCAGGGCTTGCTGCGCAGGTAGTCGCGGCGGAGGGGAGTCCAGCGGGCAAGGAAGAACAGCAGGATGGTCAACAGGCTGCTGACCGAGGTGGAGATGATGATGGCTGTGGGATGGCTGACCCACTGGGGGTCGATGAGTCCTACGACGATGGTAACGGCCGCCTGGATGACCATGAAGGCCACGAAGAAGAGGAGGACGTCGAGGATAGTGCGGGTGGATTTGCTCATAGTTGCTTCAGTATTTGAATACTTTCTACTTTGTCTCTTTGCAGCTGGCGGGCCAGTTCCTCAGCCGACGGGAACTGCCGCTCGTCGCGCAGCCGGCGGATGAATTCTATGGTGAGCAGCCGGCCGTAGAGGTCGCCTTCAAAGTCGACGAGGTGGACCTCCAGTGTGGTTTCATGGCCGTTGAAGGTCGGCCGTGTGCCGATGTTCAGGATGCCCCCGTGCTCTCCGGCCCTGACGGCATAGACCCCGGCCTTGGGAATGAGTCGGCCTTTGTCGACGTCGAGGTTGGCAGTGGGGAAGCCCAGCTGCGTGCCTATATGCTGTCCGTGGACCACCCTGCCGCTCAGGCTGTAGGGACGGCCGAGCCGCTGGCTGGCCTGCTCCACATCGCCCTGCAGGAGGTCGTTGCGGATGGCGGTCGAGCTGACGTCCAGACCGTCGGCCTGAAAGGCTTCTGCTGCGATGATGTCGAGACCCTCGGGGGCTGACTCGGGCGACACCTGCCGACGGTCGGAGCCGAAATGATTGTTGAAGCCCACCACGATGGCTCTCACCTGCAACTGCGACTGCAGTTGCTGCATGAACTCCCCAGCCGTCAGCTGTGCCAGCCCCTCATCGAAGGCCAGCACCGCGAGCTTGTCGATGCCCGTGGCCCTGATGAGCTGTAGTTTCTCTTCGGTGGTGGTCAGCAGGGGCTTGTCGTAGCCGAAGAGCGTGGCCGGATGGCGGTCGAAGGTGATGACCATCGAACTCATGCCCCGCCGCTCGGCCTCGGCCTTCACCTGACGGATGAGGAAGCGGTGCCCCAGGTGCACGCCGTCGAACGTTCCGACGGTGGCAACGGCAGGCAGCTCTCTGCGCTGAGCGTTCAGGGACTGTAGCTGCATCTTCATCGCTGCTTCATCCTTTCTATTATTCTGAACCCTTCGCCCACCCAGAGGACGACCGACGTGATGGCTATGATGAGGGCCCATTCGCTAACCGAAAGGGGCACCGTGCGGAACATCTTCCCGCCGAATGTCACGATGAGCACCTGTCCGCCCAGAATCAGTCCCAGCACCAGCAGCATGCCGCGATCCTTCCACAGTTTGCGCAGTGCTGAATGGCTGCTGCCCAGTGCCTTTGCATTGAAGAGGTTCCACCATTGCAGCATGACGAAGGTGGTGAAGAACAGGGTCAGCTCATGGATGTCAACGCCCAGGGCCCCGCGCCGTTCGCAATAGAGCAGGAAGGCAAACATCGCCGAGAAGAACAGCAGTCCGCTGCCGATGATGGCTTTTGCCATGGGGCTGCTGATGATGAAGTCGCCCTGCTGGCGAGGCTTCTCGTTCATGACCTGTCGCGACGGGGGCAGCGAGGCCAGCGCAAGGGCTGCAAAGGTGTCCATGATGAGGTTCACCCAGAGTATCTGTGTCACCGTGAGAGGCAGCTCCGTACCCACCAAGGCTCCGCAGAGTTCCAGCAGCAGCGCCGTCACGTTGACGGTGAGCTGGTAGTAGAGGAAGCGTTGGATGTTCTTATACAGTGAGCGGCCCCACATCACGGCATGGGCGATGGAGGCAAACGAGTCGTCGAGCAGCGTCATGTCGGAGGCTTCCTTGGCGACGCTTGTTCCCGAACCCAGCGACAGACCAACATGGGCATGGTGCAGGGCTGGCGCATCGTTGGTGCCATCGCCCGTCACGGCCACGATGTGGCCCTTCTTCTGCAGCATCTCCACCAGCCGCTGCTTGTCGGCAGGACGCGCACGGCTCATCACAAGTATCTGCTCTGCCCGCTCAAGGGCCTCTTCGTCGGACAGCTCGGCATAGGCTGCGCCCGTGATGGTCTGCTCTGGCGAGGTCACGCCGATGCCTATCTGGCGAGCCACCTCAATGGCTGTGGCCGACGTGTCGCCGGTGACAATCTTCACCTCAATGCCTGCCTGCCGGCAGGTCTGAACGGCGGAGGGTACGTCTTCCCTGACGGGGTCGCTGATGGCACAGATGGCCTGCAGCACTCCGTCGCACTCAAAGGCCAGCGTGCGCATGCCTCGCTGCTGCCAGTCGTGCAGGGTAGCCGCTTCGGCAGGACCCAGCAGGCAGAAGGTGGCGATAACCTCCGGTGCACCTTTGGTATAGGTATGTTCGGCCGTAGCCGTGCGCATATATTTGCGTTCTGTGGAGAAAGGCTCCTGCTTGCTCACGGCAGCGCCGGCACGCAGGGCGTGGTAGTCGTAGCCTCGCTGTTGCAGCCACAGCAGCAGGGCACCCTCCGTGGGGTTGCCCACGATGCGACCGTCGGCGAGCTCGGCGGTGGAGTTGATGGCAATGGCCCGAGCCATCTCTGCCTCGTCGCCGCTCAGCAGCTGCAGCGTCTCCACCTGCATGCGGTTCTCGGTCAGCGTGCCCGTCTTGTCGGTGCAGATGACGTTCACGGCACCCATCGTCTCGGCGGCATGGAGCTTGCGCACCAGGTTGTTGCTCTTCAGCATGCGCCGCATGTTCAGCGCCAGTGCCAGCGTGACGGCCATGGGCAGACCCTCGGGCACGGCCATGACGATGAGCGTCACCGCCATCATGAAGTATTTCAGCGCCACCTCGGCCATCTTCAGCCACTGCAGTTCCACCCAGATGTCGGGATAGGAGAGGATGTCGTGGCCGAGGAACAGGAAGAAGGCAGCAACAGATACTGCCGTGCCTACCTTTGAGATGAGGCGGGCCAGACGGTCCAGCTGGATGCTCAGCGGCGTCTTCACCGAGGTGATCTCTGTAGCCTGCCGTGCCACGTGACCAATCTCTGTCTCGTCGCCAACGGCAGTGACCTCATATTCGCCGTGGCCGCCCATCACCATGGCCGAGCGCAGAAGCTGGTCGTGAGGATAGGTGCCCTCTTCAGCAGCGGGGACAGCGGCTTCCGTGGCTACGCGCTTGCTCGTGAGCGGCTCGCCCGTCAGCGTCGACTCGTCGACCAGAAGATCGACAGCCTTCAGCAGGCGACCGTCGGCAGGTACCTCGTCGCCAGTCTCCAGCAGCACTACGTCGCCCACGACGATGTCGCGGCGGGCCACCTCCGTGACGGTGCCACCACGGCGCACCTTCACCAGCTTCTCTTCGTCGAGCACATTCAGGGCCTCAAAGCGTCGGGCGGCGTCGCGCTCGAAATAGAAGCCCACCGTGGTAGCGATGAAGACGGCCAAGATGATGCCCAGCGTCTCGACAAAGTCGTTCTCAACAAAGGCAAGAACGAGGCTGATGAGCGCTGCCACAAGAAGTATCTGGATGATGGGGTCGCGGTATTTGTCAACGTACAAACGCCACAGTGACGGCCGCTTCGGCGGCGTCAGAACGTTCGGCCCGTGGGCCTGCCGACTGGCTGTAACCTCCTCCTGAGAGAGACCGTGATGGAATGGCGTTGTCGTCATGAAAATAAACTCTTACTCGTTTCCCCGTGCAAAGGTACTAAGAAAAAAGGGAACAGAGAAAGGTGAAACGATAAAAATATATAAAACAGGGATTTCGTGATTCCGCAAACGGCCCAAGATAAATTAGCCCCCATTAGTTTTCAAGAATAAAAAGTCCGTGTTAGTCTGTATCATTGTTTAAGGAAAAATGTCTCCGTGACCGTCCGTGTAAAACAACAACGAATGGCCAGAAGTCTTCTGAATAATCTTTACAAAAAACTCCGAAATCCGCGCTGAGAAGGCCCACTTTCTGAAATTATTTTCCCTCGGTCGCAAATAACGCAGCCATGAGCTATCACACACAACCCGTTGACAGTGAGATAGATAGCCTTTTCGTCTTTGATAACCACCGACAAACCGACCAACTTGTCCGACCTTTCGGACAGCGAAAGGCAGGCTTTCGTTCAGACTTTTGGTACAAAAGTCATGACGATTCCTAAGAAATCGTGGTGCGATTTCTAAGATATCATGCAACGATTTGGTACAAAAGTCCTGACGATTTGTACCAAAAGTCTCAGACTTGTCTCGGAAATCGTCAAAAAACAGGTCCCGAAAGTCGAATTCTTTTTCTAGAACACCCGAAAATCCTGACAGAAATTTTCGGTAAAAAATCCTGACAAACGCCTCCAAATATCCACAAAACTGTTTCTTAGAACACGAATGGCACGAATCGAACGAATGGCCACCATAAGGCATACAAAAACGTTCAAAAATAAGCAGGTGTTTGTTATTTGCGGCCCGATGGGCCAGTGAGAACTTAGCCCAGGGCAAGGCCCTGGGTGTTATATTCAACGCCCAAATATCGCCCCACAGGGGCAAAAGAGTTAGATTTCAATCTTTTGCCCCTGTGGGGCGCATCTTGCAATTTCCCTTTTTTTCCAGGGCGTTGCCATGGGCTGAGATCTTTCTGGCTCTTGACTTTCCTTTCGGCCGTCGACCTTTGGTTCAGGCCGTTTTTACCGAACAGCAATAAAAAAATGAGGACTGCTACTCTCCTCGAGCGGCAGTCCTCGTTGACTAATGTTTCAAAATCGCTTTTTATGCTAGATTTTTGCGCCTACCGCTTCTCAGCTTCGGCCTTGATTGTTTTAATTAAACATGATTTTTTA
The DNA here is from genome assembly GCA_946188345.1 of uncultured Prevotellaceae bacterium. Classification (GTDB taxonomy): domain Bacteria; phylum Bacteroidota; class Bacteroidia; order Bacteroidales; family Bacteroidaceae; genus Prevotella. Next base: position 62,925 of record CAMHUI010000011.1, read on the forward strand.
TAGAGAAAGCTTAGAAAATAATCACTGTGGAAGTCTTCCCATCTTCAGCGTGTCAGTAGCCTGACTGACCAGCGGAGAGTCTGGCGACGCCTTGAGCGTGTCCACGTTCAGCGCCACCGAGCTGCCCTCCTGAGCCTGCTCGTATGCCGTCGGCGGGAAGTAGCCATTGTCGGCAAACGGCATCTGCATGGCGTTGCCGAGCGTGAGGATGATGGCGATGACGGCAGCTGCGCGGAAGAACGGCATCAGCCGGCTGCTCATCTTGATGGTGCGGGCCTTCACCACAGGTTGCTCCTCACGCTCGATGCCGAGCCGAGCAAGCAGACGGTCCTCGAAAGCTTCGTCCAGCACATCCTCCTTAGCCGAACGCTGCTCGTAGGCGAAGAGCGGCTGATAGCGCTTCATCTCCTCAGGCAACTCAGCCTGGCTGAAGAACGTCTTCAGGATAGACTCCTCTTCGATAGTCGTCTCGGCCAGCCAGTAGCGCTCGAGCAGTTGTTCAATATATTGATAATTCATAGGCATTTCTTGTCCAACTAAAAAGAAGACGAATCACCCCCGCCAAAAGTTACACCCTCGGATGTTAAAATACCCTAAAACAACGTCTTTGTCCTGTAGCGCCAACCTATGAAGATTATGAATCTTGTATATTTCCAGCTTGGGAAAGTGTAAGAAGCATGAAAACACCTTAGATTAGGAAGGGTTTTAGGGCATATGGCGCATTGTATATAAAACAGAAGTTAAAAATCTACAGATTTTGTCTTTTATAAAAGAAAAAACCAAAAACCATTTTCTTAGAAAAATGTTATTTGCTGGCATTTCGTTCTTGTTATGATTGGAAACCAGTATGCAGGATGACCTTTATAATTAGCAAGAGCAGTATAAGTGGGCAAAGAAATCATTGAAAAATCGGAATAAGTTGGCATCTATATGGTGATAGAAATGGAATATGTTGGCAAAATTATTGCTAAAATTGTGGAATAAGTGGATTTTTTCTTTGCTGAATAAAGATTTTATTGTAATTTTGCAGCGAAATTTTAATGAC
>CAMHUI010000012.1 GCA_946188345.1 uncultured Prevotellaceae bacterium
CTTGTTGCTTCCTGTCTGCACGGCCATGGCAGACGGGGTGGACCGCCTGGGCAGCGTCCGGCGCACAGCCACTCCTTTACTCCTTTACTCCTTAGAGATTTGTTATTGTTCTAAGGAGTTTGGGAGTTTGGGAGTTTTTTCTCTGCGCATCGTGCGGCAGGACGGCGTCGTGGAGCGCACCAACCACTACTACCCCTACGGCGGCCTGCACGGCGGAAGCACAGGGACGACGGCGCACCGCTTCCGTTTCTCAGGCAAGGAGTACGACCCGCTTCTGACCGTTTCGATTATGGGTCATATATAAAAGGCTATAAAACTTCTTATATAAATCCTCGGACAAATACAAACAATGGTAACAAACTCATTAACAAAAGTAAAACTAAACATTTATGGATGGATCTTTTAATAAGTTATCTAAGCATTTTTTTATTATAAGAATAAAAGAAGTGCAGTTGCTATTGCTGGCCTTATGCATGTCTCTCGGTGGATGTCTTCCTTTTCCCCTTTGCTCTGATGAGATAGAGCCTGATCATTTACTCGGTTTCTATAATGAAACAGATGAGGCTGTCTTTGTCTATGGTCGTTTTCACTCCAGGAAAAAAGAAAACAATTATTACAATATGGAAGAAAAGGCTTCTTGTTTAGAAATGTGGTCAGAACTCGTCAAACCAGGCAGTAGTACCTCTTTCAAAATCTATGACGAGAATTTTGATACAGACATCTTTGATATATATGTATTCAAGAAGCAGACGTGGGATGACAACGGAACAGTCTCCTTGTTGGAGAAAAACATTTATGACTATAACTATATGTTTCAATCCTCTAAGGAAATGCAAACCACCAATTATGTTATAAAATACAAGGGAGAACAGGTGGAAGAAAGAATTCGTGTCATTTATTTTTAACGTTATGCCTCCACAGAGAAAGATGCCCCGCCGGGAAAATTTTGGGAAGTTATTTATAAGCCTGAGTAACATGGTCTCTGCTACCTTGAAGAGTAACAAATCCGAATGTTAAAACGGCTCCTGACATATTGCCTGTTATTGCTTCCTGTCTGCACGGTCATGGCAGACGGGGTGGACCGCCTGGGCAGCATACGCGACGGGATGAAGGCCGATGGATTTATAAATCCTTGCATTATAGCCGTCCCTTATCAAGGGACTCTAAATCCATGCGACTACAACGCGTGGGGCCGACAGACCGTCAGCCGCGACAGCATCGGCATCTGCCAGGGCTACACCGGACAACAGCTGCTACTACGCGGAGATAGGACTATAGATTACTCATAATTAACATCAAGGAAAATGATTATAAAGGGAACTGATATGAAACACATTTTTGTTATTATTTCCGTTGTCATCGGCAGCATGTCTTTTGGAGACCTGCAGGCTCAGGGGTTGGAAAAGACAAGTGATTTTGGGGGTCAAGGTCTGATGATATACGATGATACTTTGTTTGTCGGCAGCCGTGAGGGGCTGATGTTCTATGCTCTCAAGGCTGAGAAAGAGTGGAAACACTATGGCTCTGATGAGTTATCCGTTGCTGAGTTCGTCAAGGATGGTAAACACATCCTAGCTGTTATTCCTTCGACTGATGAATTAGCATCGTCTTTAATGCTTTCTACGGACGGATGTAACACTTATACTGACTTGATGGGACAACTCACCATTGCCGGCCATAAAGAGAACAAGCCTTATACCTGCGTTTTGAACATTGTTCAGGATCCGGGAGACAGAAAGCATGTGTATGCTGCGGTATCTAGAAGTAACAAGTCCTATGCAGCAGACCTCTTAGAAAGCAGGGATTTCGGCCAGACATGGGCAATGGTTGGTTGCTGTTGGAAACAGTTGGAAGATAATTGGTATTCGTCAATACCGGGCAGTTGTGGAGTGTCTATCAATCCTTACCATCCTGAATATGGCTACATCTATGGGAAGATGACGGGCATTGATGTTAACCTCAACTATCTACTCCGAACAACGGATGGCTTTCAAAGCATAATAGAAGAGGAAAACAACAACATTAGAATAGACAACTATAGTTCCAAAAGGTATCCAATCGGATTGTCTATGGCCTTTTCCCCTTCAGATAGCAACATCGCTCTGATGTATACTTGCTGCGGGATTCTTCGTACTGTCAACGGGGGTGAAACATGGAACCTTTGTCTTCAGTTTCTCAATGAAGACCATTATGAGTGGGCACATCAGGGTCAGCTGATATTCGACAGGGAACATCCTGAAATGGTTTATTGCTTTATGTCTCGCATACTTCTCGAGCCACATGAAACCGTCTTCTATTTCTCTGACGACGAAGGCCTGACGTGGAGAGAATCTTACGTGAATGATTTGGAAACCCCATTGAGTATATGCTATCCTTATAACTATGGAAGTTACAATCAGCCATTCATGGCATTATACGAAGGCTCTCTGTTTTTTTCGACGTACAACGGAGTTTATAGAATAGAAACCGACATGTTGAAGAGTGGTCTGAGTAACGTCAAAAGAGGAGCCAACTCTAAGGAATCGGTCTTCGACCTGCAGGGCCGCCGCGTGACGGACGCAGCCCAGAAGGGCATGTTTATTGTCAACGGCAAGAAGGTGGTCAAGAATTAAAGCTAACAACTAACAATAATAATCAGAGTAAAGTAAACAGGAGCGTTAGCTCAAGAGCCTGCCCCATGTGAGGCAGGCTCTATTCATGCATATACCATTGGTGTCCATTCTGTCGCGCGGAGCAATTCCCCCTACTGACTTGAGGGACTCAAGGGACTTTTGGGGAATAAGCTTGTCCTTTTGGTCCTTATAGTCCGTAGCCGCTCAAACGCTCTGCCTCCGCAGTCTCAGACAACGAATGCATCCGGAGAAAGAATTCCGACCTTTTCCTTGGCGGGAAGAAAAGAAATTTGTATATTTGCAGCGAAATCATATACTCAACGTAAAAGAACAGAAGCTATGAAACAGAAATTTTTCTATGTTTTTTTTGCTTTTTGCCTTTGTCTGGGCACAGCGAATTTGAGCAGTTGCGACAATGAAGATGATGACAATGAGGTGGAGGCAGAGACCGAAAAACCTCAGGCGTCATATAAAATTATCTATGACGGGGTGAGTTTTCGCTGTGATTATTACAACGACGACCACTGCGAAGCAACTGTCATAGAATGGGAAGGTTCTCCCATAGGCCCTCAGATGGATGGCTCATATGTTAACGAATATCAGCAGGAGAATCTTGTAGTGCCAGAGTCTTTCAAATATGCTGATTATTGGACTTATACAGTTACTGGCATTGACATGCATGCTTTTAGAGACAGCTATTGTAAGACCATCACACTGCCGGCAACCATTAAGACCATCGGTTTAGGAGCTTTTTCTGAAGCGGGCCTTCTGGAAGCCCTCTACCTCCACATTCAAGATCCAGACAAGGTGGTTGGAAAAGAAGCGAACGGACTTGACCCATTCTCTCCAGACAAATATGAGAGGGTGAAGCTGGTTGTGCCGCAGGGTACGCTTCAGAAATACAAACGCCACAAGATGTTTGGAAAGTTCAAACATATTGAGGAGGATGCCAACCTATAGGCCCCGGCCCAGGAGGTGCGGAAGGATTCCGAAAATAAGGCTGAGCACTATACGCTGGGCGGCATGAAGACAGATGCTAATGCTAACGGCATCGTCATCACAAGGCAGCGGGACGGCTCCTGCCGGAAATACGTGAACAAATAACTTACTCCACACGACCGCCGACGGTAATCGGCTGAGTATTTAAGAAAGTCATCGGATTTGCCTGAATGAACGGATGAGAATCCTATCATCCGACTCAGCAGGCAAATCCGATGTTTTTTTGTTATTGGCTTGTCCCGTGGCAGCTGAACGGGATGGCTGCGTGGGGACTTACTGGTTATCACATGTAGGCGTGAGGACTTGCAGGTATGGGAAAACCGCCGTACCTTTGCATCGTCAAAATGAACGAGCTGGCTGCAGACTGCTCTTCACGATGACAACAGGATGACATGTCGACAAGTCTGAATGAAAAACACACACAGTAAACCTTATTCATTAACCATTAAAAAAATCTAAGAAAGGAAAAACAACTATGGCAGTAAATTATCGTTTAACCAAGGAAAACCGTGAAGATGCTAAGTATTTCGGCAAGTGGTACGCCCGTGCCGTGATGACCAACAAGACCAACCTGCGCCAGATTGCAGAGCTCATCCAGACGAACGTCTCGGTGAAGGAGAGTGATGTCTACGCCGTGCTCATCGAGTTCGTGAACGTCTTGAAGAGTGAGCTCATGGCCTCCCACGCTGTCGTCATCGAGCGTCTCGGCACGTTCCGCGCCGGACTGAGCACCTCGCCCGCAGAGACGGCGGCTGCCTTCTCGGCCAGCACCAACGTGAAGGGTGTACACGTGAACTTCCAGCCCGAGATGCGTTACCTCAGCGGCCAGGGCAAGGGTAAACGCGCTACCTGCATGCTGCTCAGTGGCGTGAAGGTGAAGGAGCTTCCAGAGAACAAGGTCGACAAGACCGAACCCGAAAAGCCGTAAAAAGGTGTTCCCAACCCCTCAGCCCCACCCTACTTAGACGGGAGGAGCTGAGGGGGCTGAACTCCCCGAATACAACGAGCAAGCGGGGAGAAACTTAAGTAGATAACGAATCTCTATTCCCAACTATTATTGGAGGTAAGAAACTATGAAACAGAATTTTTGGAAACAGCTCATACAGGTCGTCATAACCGTCCTGACGGCCATCGCAACAACTATCGGCACCACCTCGTGTATGGGCTTGTAACACTCTTTTGGTGGCTATGTACGAGTTGAACAACCCAGGGAACATACGTGTTTCCGCAGATCTTTCCTGACGAGGGGGCTGAAAGGAAGCCTCCCTCGTCTGACAAATCCCCCCCCAAGCGCCTGTCGCTGGCAACAAGTCGACATGAGCGCCGCTGGTGCTTGTCACGACTCGATGATGCAAAGATGAAGCATTGTGCCCGCCGTTCAAAGAGTTCAAAACGTCAACATTCCTTAAAATCTTTAGTCTACAGGCTTATAATTCATGGGTTTTGTGTAAATTTGCAGCGGATGACACGTTGGATTCTTTTAATAAAAGACTGAGACTATGCTAAGAATTGCTGTACAATCAAAAGGCCGTCTGCACGACCAGACCATGGAGCTGCTGGCCGAGGCAGACATCAAGATAGGCACGAGCAAGCGCACGCTGCTCTGTAAGTGTGAGAACTTCCCCCTGGAGGTGCTCTATCTGCGTGACGACGACATCCCGCAGAGCGTGGCCACCGGCATCGCCGACATCGGCATCGTGGGGGAGAACGAATACATGGAACAAGAGGAGCAGGCGGAGTTCATCATGCGGCTGGGCTTCAGCCGTTGCAGGCTGTCGCTGGCGATTCCGAAGGAGGCGGAGTACCCGGGCGTGGAGTGGTTCAACGGTAAGACCATCGCCACAAGCTATCCCGTCATCCTTGAACGCTTCCTGAAGAAGAACGGCATACAGGCGGAGATCCACCGCATTGCCGGCAGCGTGGAGATATCGCCAAGCATCGGACTGGCCGACGCGATCTTTGACATCGTTAGTAGCGGATCAACGCTGGTGAGCAACAACCTGAAGGAGGTGGAGGTGGTGATGCAGAGCGAGGCCCTGCTCATCGGCTCGCCCTCGCTGTCGGAGGAGAAACGCGAGATGGTGAGACAGATGCTGTTCCGTTTCGAGGCCGTCAGACAGGCTGAGGACAAGAAGTACGTGCGGATGAATGTGCCGCGTGAACACCTGGACGACGTGCTGAGCGTGCTGCCGGGACTGAAGAGCCCGACGGTCATCCCTCTGGCCGACGCCGCCTGGTGCTCGGTACATACCGTGCTCGACCAGCAGCGCTTCTGGGAGATTATCGGCAAGCTGAAGGAGATGGGGGCTCAGGGCATCCTGGTCACACCGATTGAAAAAATGATATTGTAGCGTGGCTGTTGAGTCGCTTATGATCATTATGAAGATATACAGAAACCCTACAGAAGAAGAAATAAAGTGCATCGTGGAGCGCCCCTCCATCAATCTGGCCTCGCTGCAACAGACCGTAGGAGAGGTGCTGGCAGCGGTGAAGACCCGTGGCGACGAAGCCGTACGCGACTATGAGGAGCGCTTCGACCACGTCAGGCTGGACGCCCTGCAGGTGTCGGAGGAAGAGTTCGCCGAGGGAGAGGCACTGGTGAAAGAAGAACTGAAGGAGGCCATTAGGCTGGCCCATCATAACATTGCAACGTTTCATGCCTCGCAACGGCAGGAACATCCACAGGTGGAGACCTGCAAGGGAGTTGTCTGCTGGCAGAAAGATGTGGCCATCGAGCGCGTGGGGCTGTATATCCCCGGTGGCACGGCTCCGCTGTTCTCTACCGTCCTGATGCTGGCCACGCCGGCTAAGCTGGCCGGATGCCAGGAAATTGTGCTCTGCTCGCCACCCAACCGCGAGGGGAAGATTCATCCTGCCATCCTTGTCGCTGCCCGCATCGCCGGCGTGAGTAAGATTTATAAGATTGGCGGTGTGCAAGCCATTGCCGCCATGGCCTACGGCACGGAGAGCGTACCGCAGGTGTACAAGATCTTCGGTCCCGGCAACCGCTTCGTCATGGCAGCCAAGCAGGCCGTCAGCCAGCAAGGCGTAGCCATCGACATGCCGGCAGGACCATCGGAGGTCTGCGTCATCGCCGACGACAAGGCCAATGCCGCCTTCGTGGCTGCTGACCTGCTGTCGCAGGCCGAGCACGGACCCGACTCGCAGGTGCTGCTCGTCACGACTTCGGAAAAACTGCTGGCAGAAGTAGGGCAGGAGACAGAACGACAGCTTCAGGCGCTGCCGCGAAAGGACTTTGCCGAACAGTCGCTGGTCAACAGCTGTGCCGTCATCGTGAACACCACAGACGAGGCCATCAGTCTGGCCAACCGATATGCACCAGAGCACCTGATCATCCAGACAGAAGACTATGAACGGCTGACTGGACGAGTGGCCAATGCCGGCAGTGTATTCCTCGGACCCTATGCCTGCGAGAGTGCCGGCGACTACGCCTCGGGCACCAACCATACGCTGCCCACACACGGCTATGCCACAGCCTATAATGGCGTGAACATGGACTCCTTCGTCAGAAAGATTACCTTTCAGCACCTGACCCAGGAAGGTATCCAAACTATCGGCCCTGCCGTAGAACTGATGGCAGAGGCAGAGGAACTGCAGGCACACAAGAATGCCATGACATTAAGAATAAAGAGATGAAGAACTTAGAAGAACTTGTACGGCCGAATATCTTGGCTTTGGAACCCTATTCGTCGGCTCGCAACGAATATAGCGGCAAGGAAGCGCGGGTGTTCCTCGATGCCAACGAGAACCCATACAACGGTCCCTTCAACCGCTATCCAGACCCCCTGCAGACGGAACTGAAAACCCGACTGGCACAGGTGAAGGGGGTGTCGCCTGAACAGATTTTCTTAGGCAACGGCAGCGACGAGGCCATCGACCTGGCTTACCGCTGCTTCACCCGGCCGGGCATCGACAACGTCGTCGCTATCGAACCCACCTATGGCATGTATCGTGTCTGTGCCGACATTAACGACGTGGAATATCGCCCCGTCAACCTTGACGAACACTTCCAAATGTCGGCCGACAAGATGCTGGAAGCCTGTGACGAGAAGACGAAAATCGTTTGGATTTGTTCACCCAACAACCCTACCGGCAACCACATCGGGCAGGAGGAAATCATCAAGGTGCTGCAACAGTTCCACGGCATCGTCGTCCTTGACGAGGCCTATGCCGACTTCTCGCGCCGGCCATCCTTCCGACTGGCACTGCAGCACTTCCCCAACCTCATCGTCATGCAGACCTTCAGCAAGGCATGGGGCTGTGCCGCCATCAGACTCGGAATGGCATTCGCCAGCAAGGAGATTGTGGATATATATAACAAGGTGAAGTATCCTTACAATGTCAACCTGCTCACCCAGCAACACGCCATGCGGGCACTCGACGATATGGAAAGCATCGAGCAATGGATAAACCTGTTGCTCGAAGAGCGGAGCATCGTCATGAGGGCTGTCCAGGCGCTGCCCTATTGTCAGCAGGTGTTTCCGACGGATGCCAACTTTTTCCTTACTCGGGTCGACGATGCACAGCGCGTCTACAACTATCTGGTTGACCAAGGCATCATCGTGAGAAACAGAACCCGCGTGCAACTCTGCCACAACTGTCTGCGCATCACCATTGGTACAAAAGAAGAGAACAGCACCCTCATCGGAGCACTGCGAAGGTTTGTTTAGTGTTGATTCTTTAGTGTAATGATATATGAGTGTAGCCATTGTAAAATATAATGCAGGCAATATCTGCTCCGTTGTCAATGCCCTCCATCGGCTGGGCGTCGAGCCTGTCTTGACCGACGACCCGCAGTCACTCCGTCTGGCCAGCCACGTCATTTTCCCCGGTCAGGGTGAGGCCTGCAGTGCGATGGCTTACCTGAGGCAGCGGGGGCTCGACGAAGTCATTAAGAACCTGACACAACCCGTGCTGGGTATCTGCGTAGGTCAGCAGTTGCTCTGCCGGCACTCCGAGGAAGGTGACGTAGAATGTCTGGGCATCTTCCGAACAGATGTCCGCCGTTTCCCCACCAAACCAGGCTTTAAGGTACCTGCAATGGGATGGAACAGGATTGTGCCGCAACAGACGGCAGAAAGTCGAGGATTGTTTGAAGGGCTGGGGACTGATCCCTACGTCTATTTTGTCCACAGCTATTATTGTCCGCTCTGCGAAGATACTGCTGCCGTGGCCGACTATATCCATCCCTTCAGTGCCGCCCTGCAACGCGATAACTTCTTCGCCACACAATTCCATCCAGAGAAGAGCGGAACTCCGGGCGAGACGATTCTCCGCAACTTCCTCAACCTATAGTTTTTCCACCCCTTCATTATTTCATACTTCCCCATGGAACTCATCCCCGCCATCGACATCATTGAAGGAAAATGCGTTCGCCTGACTAAAGGAGACTACGCACTGAAGACCGTCTATGCCGACCGTCCTGCCGACATGGCCCGGCGCTTTGAGGACTTAGGCTATAGAAGACTGCACGTGGTCGACCTCGACGGAGCCAAGTCGAAACATATCGTCAACACAAATGCCCTCAAACAGATTGCTGAGACGACGAGTCTCATCGTGGACTTCGGCGGAGGCATCAAGACCGACGACGACATCCGAAAGGCTTTCGACTGCGGTGCATCAATGGTGACCATCGGCTCCGTTGCCGTGACCCATCCCGAACAGATGGAGCGCTGGCTGCAGGAGTTCGGATCACAGAACATCATCCTCGGCGCCGACGTACGCAACGGGCGCATCAGCGTCAATGGATGGAAGGAAGACAGCAGTGAGCAACTTCTTCCATTCCTTCAACGATATATAGAAAAAGGCATCACGAAAGTGCTCTGCACCGACATCTCTCGCGACGGCACCCTCACTGGACCGGCCGTCAGCCTCTACCAGGAAATACTAAAAGCTTTTCCACAGCTTCATCTTATTGCCAGCGGCGGTGTCTCCAGCGACGACGACCTCCGCTGCCTCGAAGCAGCCGGACTCCCTGCGGCCGTCTTTGGAAAAGCATTCTACGAAGGCCGTATCACACTCACGCCAAACATGCTTCAACCATGATAGCCAAACGCATCATCCCCTGCCTCGATGTCAAAGACGGCCAAACCGTTAAAGGCACCTGCTTTGTCAACCTCCGGCAAGCCGGCGACCCTGTCACGCTCGGTAAGGCATACTCAGAAGCTGGAGCCGACGAGCTCGTGTTCCTCGACATCACTGCCTCGCACGAAGGACGGAAGACCTTTACCGAGGTCGTCAGGCGAGTGGCACAGGAGATCAACATCCCCTTTACCGTTGGCGGTGGCATCAACGAACTCGACGACGTCAGCCGCCTGCTGGATGCAGGAGCCGACAAGGTGAGCATCAACAGCGCCGCCCTGCACCGGCCGGAACTCATCAGCGAGATTGCCCACCGCTATGGCTCCCAGGTTTGCGTGGTGGCCATCGATGCAGCCCCTCAGGAAGATATCTGGTACTGCTTTGTCAAAGGTGGTCGCGAGCGCACCGACCGGCGACTCTTCGAATGGGCACAAGAGGCACAAGACCGTGGCGCAGGAGAAATCCTCTTCACTTCGATGAGCCACGACGGCACAAAGCGAGGATTTGCCAACGAAGCCCTCTGCCAACTCTCCGATTCGCTCTCCATCCCTATCATCGCCAGCGGTGGAGCTGGCACCATGGCTCACTTCCGTGATGCCTTTCTCTTAGGTAAGGCCGACGCAGCCCTGGCCGCCAGCGTCTTCCACTTCGGTAGTATTGCCATACCCGACCTAAAAAAATACCTTCTGGCTGAAGGTATCAACGTAAGGATATAAAAAATTACTATATAAAAAAAGAACAAAAAGCATGAAAACACTATCAAGACTCATTGTTTTGGCAGCCCTCCTGATGATTATGGCTACCCCCTTGTCTGCCCAGCAGAACGAACGTCCCCTGTCACCTGTCGGCACGCAGGTCATCGCCCACCGTGGCCACTGGAACGTGGAGGGCTCTGCCCAAAATTCCCGGCGCTCTCTGCAGCTCGCTCTCGACATGGACATCTACGGCTCTGAAATTGATATCTGGCTGACCACCGACGGTCATCTGATGGTCAACCACGATGCCAGCTACGAAGGTGTCACCCTGCAGGATGCCACCGCCGCCGAGTGTCGAGCCCTGACGCTGAAGAATGGCGAACACATGCCCGAGCTCAAAGATATGCTGAAGCTACTCAAGACCAGCAAGACAAGAACCAAACTCATCATTGAAATCAAGGAATGTCGTACGCTGAAGCAGAACCTCGAGTCGGCTCGACGAGCCGTGAAGGCCGTACGTAAGGCCGGCATGCAGCAGAAAGTGGAATATATATCTTTCTCACTGGCCGCCTGCATCGAGGTAGCCCGACTCGACCCTGACGCCCAGGTGGCCTATCTCAGTGGCTGGGTGTCGCCGACAGAACTCCATAAGCTCGGCATCACAGGTCTTGACTATCATCTCAGTGCCCTGCAAAAGCATCCCGAATGGGTCAGCGAAGCTCACAAGTTGGGCATGTACCTGAACGTATGGACTATCGACTCTGACGAACACTTCCGCGAATTCCGCAACATGGGCGTCGACTTCATCACGACCAACAACCCCGAGGGAGCCGTCCGCGTGTGTAATGAATAACGATGCCACCCTTGCCTTTGTCCGCCAGCACCGCACCGACGATGTACGTCGGCTCGCGCTGGAAGCCTCGCGACATAGTGAGGTTGATATGGCATGGGCCCTCAACCAGATAGCCGGATGGCAAGCCGCCCGCGAGAAGATTCCATCGTGGGCGGCCTGCGACGCCATCATCTATCCACCCCACATCAACATGGAGCAATGCTCCAGCGAGGCAACAGCCCGATATAAGGGCAACATAGCCAAGCGGCTGTTGACCGACCAAGCTGATCAGAAGGCACATGTCGACCTGACTGGCGGTTTCGGTGTAGACTTTTCTTTTATGGCCGAAGCAATAGCCCCGAAAACAGCCTTCTACGTAGAGCAGAACGTTCAATTATCTGCCATTTCATCGGAAAATTTCAAAACCCTTGGCCTTTCCAACTTCACCGCCGTCACAGGCGACGGCATAGACTTCCTTCGTCGGCTCGATCACGCTGGTCTCATCTACCTCGACCCGGCCCGCAGAGACGAACATGGCGGCAAGACCTATGCCATCAGCGACTGCACCCCTGACGTACTTCTGCTCCTTGACGAACTGACAAAAAAGGCCCATTTTATCGTAATAAAGCTCTCTCCAATGCTCGACTGGCACAAGGCCGTCAATGAAATCAACGCCAAGGCTGGCCGCTCACTGGTCAGTGAGGTGCATGTGCTATCAGTGAGAAACGAATGTAAGGAACTCCTTTTAGTGCTCTCCACACACGCCGCAGCCCACCTCACCATTATCTGCGCCAACGATGACCAAATATTCAGGGTTCAGGTAAACAATAAATTGACCTATTCACCAACACCTTCCTCATCCGGCACAGCATCTTGGGGACCCTATCTCTACGAACCCAACGCCTCGGTGATGAAGGCAGGAATCTTCGATGAAATCGCCGATTTTTATCACTTACTGCCCATTTCTGTTTCCTCTCATCTCTTTGTTGCCACAGATAGTAAACTGCGCACAGACTTCCCAGGCCGTAAGTTTCAGATTTCCGCCATTTCATCGATGAATCGTCACGAACTGAAGACTACTTTAGAAGGGCTGAAAAAAGCGAATATTACCGTCAGAAACTTTCCCCTTTCTGCCTCCGACCTGCGCAAGCGCCTCAAGCTCTCAGATGGTGGCGACGACTACCTCTTCGGCACTACACTTGCTGATGGCCGCCATGTAATCATCCGATGCAAGAAAGCATAAGATTTGGAATATCTGGCCTTTTGCCTTCGTCTTCCTCATTCGCTTCTCGGCATCGTCATTGCTTTATTTCCTCTACTGTCTTAACGAAAACGTTGCGTTAAATGTTTCAAAAAATGCAGGTCAGATTTGCTGACCTGCATTTATTTTTGTACCTTTGTGCGTTTAATTTTCCTAACTGAAAGAAGCATGTCTACTGTCACTATCAAAAGAGTGGAGACCAAGAAGGATCTCAAGACTTTCATCAACCTGCACTATGACTTGTATAAGGATAGCCCTTATGATGCTCCCAACCTGTTTTTTGACGAAATGAATACGCTTCGCAAGGACCGCAACGCTGCGTTTGAGTTCTGCGAGGCTGAGTATTTCCTTGCCTATAAGGACGGGCGCCTAGAGGGTCGCACTGCGGCTATCATCAACCACAAGGCCAACCAGAAGTGGCAGCGCAAGAGCGTGCGCTTCGGATGGATTGACTTCGTCGACGACATCGAGGTGTCGAAGGCCTTGTTGAAGGCTGTCGAGGACTATGGCCGCGAGCACGGCATGGAGGAGGTTATCGGCCCGTTGGGCTTTACCGACATGGACCCCGAAGGTATGCTCACACGAGGCTTCGAGGAGCTTAACACCATGGCTACCCTCTATAACTACGACTACTATCCGCGCCACATGGAGGAAATGGGCGGATGGGAGAAGGACAACGACTACGTGGAGTATAAGCTGTTCGTCCCGAAGGAGGGTATTCCCGAGAAATATCAGAAGATTTCAGAGATGATTATGGAGCGCTACAACCTGCACATCAAGAAGATTACGAAGCATGAGGCCCTGGGTCCCGACGGCTACGGCGAGAAGCTGTTCCAGGTCATCAATGAGACGTTCAAGGACCTTTACGGCTACTCTGAGCTTTCGGCCAAGCAGCGACAGCAGTATACAAAGATGTACCTGGCCTTCGCCGACTTGAGCCTCATCACGTTCTTGGAAGACTGGAACACGCCCGACCACAAGGTCATCGGTGTGGGCATCACCATTCCCTCGCTGTCTCGCGCCCTGCAGAAGTGCCGTCGCGGACGGCTACTGCCCTTCGGCTGGTGGTATGTGTGGCGCGCACTGAAATTCCATAAGACCAAGTATGTAGACCTGCTGCTGCTCGGCGTGCTGCCGGAGTATCGCAAGAAGGGTGCCAACGCCCTGCTCTTCTACGACCTCATCCCGCGCTATCAGGCCTACGGCTTTGAATGGGGCGAGACACACGTGGAGATGGAGACCAACGAGAAGGTGCAGAGCCAGTGGCAGTACTTGGAGTACGAGCAGCACAAGCGCCGCCGCTGCTACAAGAAGAGCCTGTAGCCTCTGTCCTGCTCCCGACGGGAGGGAGCAACAAGCCTGAAAACAACAAAAAGACATGGAAGAAGAAAGATATATTGAAGAAGTACAACCTGCCGTAAACTACGGCGAAGACGCCATCCGCCACCTGACCGACGTAGAGCACATCAGGACGCGTCCCGGCATGTATATCGGCCGCCTCGACGACGGCTCGCACCCCGAAGACGGCATCTACGTGCTGCTGAAGGAGACCATCGACAACTCCATCGACGAGTTCCGCATGAACGCCGGAAAGCGCATTGAGATAGATATCGACGACCACTTGCGTGTCAGTGTGCGTGACTATGGCCGCGGCATCCCTCAGGGCAAGCTCGTCGAAGCAGTCAGCCAACTGAACACCGGCGGCAAATACGACTCGAAGGCCTTCAAAAAGTCGGTTGGCATGAACGGTGTCGGCATCAAGGCCGTCAACTTCCTGAGTTCCCACTTCGAAGTGCGCAGCTATCGCGACGGACAAGTACGCACCTTGAAATTCGAGAAAGGCATTCTGAAGAGCGATGCCACCCAGCCCACGGAAGACGAGACTGGAACCTACATTTTCTTCGAACCCGACGACACGCTGTTTAAGCACTACTCCTTCCACGACGACATCGTGGAGACCATGCTGCGCAACTACACCTACCTGAACTCCGGCCTGGCCATCATGTATAACGGCCGGCGCATCATCTCCCGTAACGGACTCGAAGACCTGCTGAAAGACCGCATGACCAACGATGCCCTCTACCCCATCATCCACCTGCAGGGCGAGGACATCGAGATAGCCCTGACACACGCCAACCAGTATGGCGAAGAATACTACTCCTTCGTCAACGGCCAGCACACCATTCAGGGTGGCACCCACCAGAGTGCTTTCAAAGAGCATATCGCCCGCACCATCAAGGAGTTCTTCGGCAAATATGAATATGGCGACATCCGCAACGGTATCGTGGCCGCCATTGCCATCAACGTCGAGGAACCCATCTTCGAGAGCCAGACGAAGATCAAGCTCGGCTCGACCCAGATGGCCCCGGGAGGCGAGAGCATCAACAAATACATCGGCGACTTCGTAAAGCAGCAGGTAGACAACTACCTCCATATCCACGGCGATGTGGCCGAGGTCATCGAGAACAAGGTAAAGGAAAGCGAGCGGGAACGCAAGGCCATGGCCGGCGTCACCAAGCTGGCCCGCGAGAGAGCCAAGAAAGCCAATCTGCACAACCGAAAGCTGCGCGACTGCCGCATCCACTATAGCGACGTGAAGAACGAGCGCAAGGAGGAGTCGTGCATCTTCATTACCGAGGGCGACTCGGCCAGCGGAAGCATCACCAAGAGCCGCGACGTCAACACGCAGGCCGTCTTCTCGCTCCGAGGAAAGCCTCTCAACTGCTTCGGACTCACCAAGAAGGTGGTCTACGAGAACGAGGAGTTCAACCTCCTGCAGGCCGCCCTCGACATCGAAGAAGGCCTCGATACCCTGCGCTACAACAAGGTCATCGTAGCCACCGATGCCGATGTCGACGGCATGCACATCCGGCTGCTCACCATCACCTTCTTCCTGCAGTTCTTCCCGGAGCTCATCAAGAAAGGCCACGTCTACGTGCTTCAGACCCCTCTGTTCCGTGTTCGCAACCGCCGGACGAAGATTAAGAACAAGCAGGTCATCGAGGATGCCGACGCCCGGCTGACCAAGAACGAGAAGAAGACCGATTTCATCACGCGCTACTGCTACAACGAAGAGGAGCGCCTGCAGGCCATCAGCGACCTCGGGCCCGACCCAGAGATTACCCGGTTCAAAGGACTCGGCGAGATTTCTCCCGAGGAGTTCGCCCACTTCATCGGACCCGACATGCGCATCGAGCAAGTGACACTCCACAAAAACGACCAAGTGCAGAAACTTCTTGAATACTACATGGGCAAAAACACCCCCGAACGACAGAACTTCATCATCAATAATCTTGTCGTCGAGGAAGATGTAGTAGAAGAATAACCGACACCACCCACCGGCCTCAGTCATGAGGCTGGCGGGTGTTTTTTTTTAGATTACAGGAACATGAGAAAAATAGCTTTATGGATGCTGTGCCTGTGGACCCTTCAAAGCCCGGCACAGCGTATCAACATGGGTGACGACAGTCCGCTCCGCAAGCTCATCAATGCGGAGATGGCCATCAATAACCTCTACGTAGACACACTGAACGAGACGCAGCTTGTCGAAGATGCCATCCGCGGCATGCTCGAGAAGCTGGACCCTCACTCCTCCTACACCACCGCCAAGGAGACCGAGCAGATGAATGAGCCCCTGCAAGGCTCGTTCGAAGGCATCGGCGTGCAGTTCAACATGGTTGAAGACACGCTGCTTGTCATCCAGCCCGTCTTCGGTGGCCCGTCAGAGAAAGCCGGCATCCAGGCCGGCGACCGCATCGTCACCGTCAACGACTCGGCGATAGCCGGCGTGAAGATGTCGCGCGAGAACATCATGAAGCGCCTCCGTGGCAAGAAAGGCACGAAGGTCAGCCTCGGTGTGGTGCGCCGCGGCATCAAGGACATGTTGCGCTTCAAGGTCACACGCGACAAGATTCCCGTTAACTCCGTCGATGCCAGCTACATGATTCGCCCGGGCATCGGATACGTATGCATCAGTTCCTTCGGCGCCACTACCCACGAAGAGTTCATGAACGCCGTCGACTCGCTTCGTCTGCATGGCATGCGTGACCTCATCATCGACCTTCAGAACAATGGTGGCGGCTATCTGCAGTCGGCAGCGCAAATCTGCAACGAGTTCCTTGAGAGGGGCGACCTCATCGTCTACACGAAAGGCTCCCGCGCTCCTCGTCAGGAGTATAAGGCCCATGGCAACGGCAAGCTGCAAGAAGGCCGCATCGTCGTCTTGACCAACGAATACACGGCTTCAGCCGCCGAGATTCTCAGCGGAGCCATCCAAGACCAGGACCGCGGCATCATCGTTGGCCGCAGGACCTTCGGCAAAGGCTTGGTGCAGCGCCCCTTGGAGTTTCCCGACGGATCGATGATCCGCCTTACCATTGCCCACTACTACACCCCGGCCGGGCGATGCATCCAGAAGCCTTATGTGAAAGGAGAGAAAAAGGAATATGCCGAAGACATCGAGAAGCGCTTCAAGCACGGCGAGCTCTATTCTGCCGACAGCATCCACTTCGACGACTCGCTGCGCTGCTACACCCTGCGCAAGCATCGTACCGTCTATGGCGGCGGAGGCATCATGCCCGACCACTTCGTGCCCCTCGACACGACGCAGTATACCCGCTTCCACCGCGAGCTGTCGGCCAAGAGCTTCATCATCGACTGCTCCCTGCACTATATCGACAGCCAGCGCAAGAAGCTCAACAAAGCTTATCCCACCTTCCAGGCCTTTGCCGACAACTATGAGGTCCCGCAGGATGTCATCGACCGCTTGCTGGCCGACGCCGCGAAGAAGGACGTCAAGCCGCGCGACGACGAAGAACTGCAGCGCACCCTGCCCGAGCTGCGCCTGCAGCTCAAGGGACTTATCGCCCGCGACCTATGGGGCATGTCAGAGTATTTCCAGATTATCAACCAAAACAACCACATCGTACAGCAGGCCATCAAGGTCCTGAACAATGATCAATGAACCGCATCCTCACACTCTTTCTCACACTGTTTGCCACCCTGGCCACTTTTGCCCAGGGCAGCGTCCGCGGAAATGTTTCCGACAAGACCACCGGCGAAGGCCTCGGCTTCGTCAGCGTTAAGATAACCCGTCAAGGCACCGACCAGTTCGTCGGCGGAGCTACCACCGACACCGAAGGCTTCTTCCAGGTGAAGGGCCTCGCGGCGGGCCGATATACCGCCACCTTCACGATGATGGGCTATAAGACGCTGTCGCGCGACTTTGCCGTCACTTCGGCCAAGCCCGAGGTCCACCTGCAGAACCTTCGTCTGGCTGAGGATGCCAAGATGCTCGGCGAGGTCACCGTCACCGGCCAGCAGTCGGCAATGCGCCTGGAGGTAGACCGCAAGTCGTTCGACGTCTCACAGGACATCGCCAACGCCGGACAGTCGGCCTCAGAAGTGCTGGAGAACATTCCGAGCGTCGAGGTAGATACCGACGGCAACATCTCGTTGCGCGGCAACGAGAGCGTAGAGGTGTGGATCAACGGCAAGGCCTCCGGCCTGACCACCGACAACCGCGCCCAGATACTCCAGCAGCTGCCTGCCGAGAGTATCGAGCGCATCGAGGTCATCGACAATCCATCGGCCAAATTCTCGGCCGAAGGCTCTGCCGGCATCATCAACATCGTGCTGAAGAAAGACCGCAAGCCCGGCTACTACGGTTCCGTGCAGGCTGGCGGCACCACACGAGGCGGCGCCAACAGTAGCTTCAACATCAACTACAACTCAAGCATCGTCGATGCCTACCTGAACGTGGGCTACCGCCACCGCAACAACACCGGCAAGGCTGAGAGCACCCAGACCTATCCCCTCTCCGACGAGTGGCAGCGCTATGCCTCACGCTCTACCAACCAAGGCAACAACCTCTTCACCCGCGGCGGACTGACCTTCCATGCCGGCAGTCGCGACGACATCACACTCTCCGGAATGATGATGCATGGCGGACGCCACAGCTGGTCGACAACCCCCTACCATTATGGAGCCGGCGACTTTGAGACCATGCTGATGACGCGCCGGACGACCAGCGGCGGACACATGCACATGCTCCACGGCGAACTGAACTGGCAGCATCACTTCACAGAGGACGGACGCCACTTCCTCGACGTCACCCTCAGCGGCGGACGATGGCGCAACAACGACGACAACGTCTACCAGGACTCCACCATCATCTACCCCACTCCCACCTCCCAGCTACCCACCACCTACAGCTACCAGAGCAGGCCCATGCACATCAACAACCGAAACTACGAGGTCAAGGTGGACTACGAGAACCCCGTCACCGAACAGTTCAAGGTGCAGGCAGGCTATCAGGGACGCTTCTCCCACGAGAACACGCCGCAGGAGTCGTATGCCGACGACCAGCACTGGGACGGCAGCAATGCCGCGGAAGACCAGGCCTTCTTCAACCGGTTCATCTACGACATGGACCTTCACGCAGCCTATACCACCCTGACCTATAACTTCGGTAAGTTCGGACTCATGGGCGGCTTGCGGGGAGAATACTGGAAGGTGCACACCGAGAGCCTCAACTGGGCTCAGGAGCACGGCACCCAACCGCAGCCGACACCCTTCGAGAAAGACTACTTCCAGCTCTTCCCCTCGCTCTTCGCCTCCTATCAGCTCACTCCCAACGACCAGCTGCAGCTGAACTACACGCGCCGGCTGCGCCGACCCTGGGGCGGACAGCTCAACTCCTTCCGCGACACACGCGACGCCACACGCATCTCATTCGGTAACCCAGAGCTGACACCGGAGTTCTCCAACTCCTTCTCGTTCAACTACCTGCGCACATGGACCGAGCACTCCATGCTCCTCTCGGCCTACTACCGACCCACCACCGACGTCATGCAGCGCATCAACTGGATCTCATCAGCCGACGGCATCATGTATCAGACCAACAAGAACGTCGCACGAAGCCAGAGCTCGGGACTCGAAGCCACGGTGAAGAACAAGCTGTTCCGCATCCTCGACCTCTCCACCAACCTCAACGCCTACTACTACCACCTCGACGGCTTCGACTACTACATCGACGGACAGACCGTCACCGGCCGCTCGCAGCACAGCTTCACCTGGAACGCCCGCATGCAGGCATCCGTCATCCTGCCCTACGACGTCTCCATGCAGCTCAGCGGGCGCTACCGCTCACGACAGGCCATCAGCCAAGGCTACCGCAAGGCTGGCTACGACATCGACCTCGGTATCCGAAAGAACTTCTTCCAGAAAAAACTCGTGCTCTCCGTCAACTGCCGCGACCTGCTCAACTCACGACGCTTCCGCAACTACACGTCGAACGACACCTTCCAGCGCCACCAACTCTTCCGCCGGGGCGGACGAAACGTCATCGTCACACTCACCTGGAACTTCGGCTCGAGCAATGCCAAGAAACCTGAAGGCCGCGAAGGAGAAGGAGAACAGGACGACCAGCAGAACGACAGCTTCAGCAGCGGAATGGGAGAAGAATAAAGGAACTTATCACGTTTAAAATGAAGCGTCTGTCCCCTTTGTTCGTTTATGGCTAAGCGTTTGCTTATCATATAGTCCATTTATTCCCCAGAGTCCGTAGACAAAAGTCCGTATGCTTGTCCGTCATACTCCTGTTCCGCCGCCAGTAGGGTGTCTACGGACCATGAGGACGAAAAGAACCAACAGCATAAGCGCCATAAGTCTTCTGAATTATCTTTACAAAAGTCCCCGAATTCCGCGCTGAGAAGGCCCACTTTCTGAAATTATTTTCCTTCGGTCGCAAATAACGCAGCCATGAGCCATCACACGCAACCCGTTGACAGTGAGACAGATAGCGTTTTCGGCCTTGATAACCACCGACAAACCGACCAACTTGTCCGACCTTTCGGACAGCGAAAAGCTACCTTTCGTTCAGACTTTAGGTACAAAAGTCATGACGAAAAGTAAGAAATCGTGATGCGATATCTAAGAAATCATCGGGCGAATCGGTACAAAAGTCCATGCGATTTGTACCAAAAGTCTCCGGCTCGCCTTAGAAATCGTCAAAAAAATGGCCCTAAAAGTCGAAACCTTTTTCTAGAACACCCGAAAATCCTGACAAGATTTTTCGGTAAAAAAAGCTGACAACAGCGGGTACTTATTCAGAGTGAATGGAAGACGCTACATGCGCCACTCAAAAACTGTAACCCTTCCAGAGCGAGGACTCCAGCGTTTCTTCCATTGCCCCCATGAACTTATCTAGCACTGGGTTTTAATAATTTTTAACTCGTTGAGAGGTGCGGAATGTGTTTTTATTCGTATTTTTGCATCCACTTACGCGTGAGCGCAGGCGCAAACCAATTATTTATATAAGTTGAGACCTAAGCAATAATAAATAAAAACATAATAAATTAAAAACAAATCGTATGAAGAATTCAACTCTTTTACGGAAGACTCTGTTCTTCCTGACGCTCTTGCTGTCGGTGCCTATGGCAGTTTCGGCACAGGAGGTAAAGGGAACCGTGACTGATGCTTCCACGGGTGAGCCGCTCATCGGCGTCACCGTGAAAGTGGTCAACGCACAGGGCATGGCTGTCACCGACCTCGATGGTGCCTATACCATCAAGGCCAGCGAGAGCGACCGCCTGCAGTTCTCTTATCTGGGCTACGAGGATGAAGTCGTGAAGGTGGGCAACCGCCGCTTCGTCGACGTGGCTATGAAGACCGAGGTGCAAAGCCTCAACGACGTCGTCGTCATCGGTTACGGTACTCAGAAGAAGGCCGACCTGACGGGCGCCGTCGGCGTGGTGGACATGAAGGAAGCCAAGAAGACGGCAGCCACCAACATCTACGAGATGCTGCAGGGCCAGGTGCCGGGCGTATCAGTCTCTACGACGGGCGCTCCGGGCCAGATGAGCCAGGTGCAGATTCGTGGTGTGGGCTCGTTCAACACCGTCGGCCCGCTCTACGTCCTTGACGGCATGATTGTGAACGACGTGAACCACCTCAACCCCAACGAAATCGAGTCGATGCAAGTCCTGAAGGACGCCTCAGCCGCCGCCATCTACGGTGCGCGCGGTGCCAACGGCGTCATCATCATCGAGACCAAGAAAGGTAAAAAGGGACAGCCCACGCTCGACATCAGCGCCACATGGAGCGTCACCGACATGCCGAAGAAAATCGACATGATGTCGGCCACCGACTTCATGCGCTACAACGAGCAGGCCTACCTGAACGCCGGCGAGGTGTGGCCCGCCAACCAGTATGCCATCGACATGATTGGCCAGCAGATTCCCTATACCGACTGGCAGAAGGCTAAATATCAGACCGGCTTCACGCAGGACTACAACGTGCTCTACGCACAAGGTTCCGACAACGTGAACATGGCGCTGGGCGGAGGCTATATGGACCAGACCGGTGTCATCGACGGACCTGAGTATCAGCGCTTTACGGCCCGACTCAACGCCGACGCCACCTACGGCATCCTGAAGATCGGAGCCAACTCGACCTTCCAACACACCATCAGCCATGAGACAACGGGCGGCAGCTTCTGGAACACCCTGTCGATGCCCAGCGTCATCCCCGTCTACGACCCCGATGAAAGTTCACATCGTGGAGGCTATGGCTATGGTAACGGAAACTTCCTGACCTACACCAGCAACCCCATCGGCGAGCAGCAGCGCTATCAGGACCTCTCGGTCAACAACCGCGTCATCGCCAATGCCTTTGCCGAACTGAAGCTCTTCAAGCACTTCACCTACAAGCTGAACTTCGGTGTCGATGCCTGGTTCGGCCGTCATAAGAATTTCGACTATGGTTATACCGTGCGCATGAACTCTATCGAAACGCACTTCACCGATGCCCTCTACGACAACCGTGACCAGCGCGCAACGACCATCTTGGAGAATACGCTGACCTATCAGAACACCTTCGGCAAGCACAACGTCACGGCACTCATCGGACACACCGCCGAGGATGTCAACTGGCACTGGCTTGAGGCCGTGGGCTACGACCAGCAGGTAGACGGACTCGTAGAGATTGACCTCTCGAACGACAAGCATAACATGTCGGGTTCGGAGCAGGAGCGCCGCCAGCTCTCCTACATCGGACGTATCGACTACAGCTACGACAGTCGCTATCTGGCTCAGTTCAACTTCCGCAGTGACGGTTCCTCGAAGTTCGGTCCGAGCCACCGCCGCGGCTACTTCCCCTCGCTGTCACTCGGCTGGCGCATCTCAGAAGAAAAGTTCTGGGAACCCATCAAGGATGTCGTCGACAACCTGAAACTGCGTGCATCGTGGGGTAAGGTCGGTGACATGCAGTCGCTCGGCAACTACAGCTATATCCCCAGCATCGACCACAGCGGACCCTACGAAGGCTTCTACGCCATCTTCGGCCCGTCGAAAAACGAGACCGTACTCTCTGGAGCCACCCAGAGCGCCATGACCAACATCAACCTGGGATGGGAGACCAAGACCACGACCAACGTCGGACTCGACTTCAACCTCTTCGGCAGCCGCCTCTTCGGTACCTTCGAGTGGTTCTATGCCAAGTCCACCGACCTGCTGCTCAACAAGCCCGAAGCCTGGTCGACAGGCGTAAGCTCCGTATGGACCAACTACGGCGAGATGCGCAACACCGGTGTCGAACTGAACATCGGCTGGCGCGACAAGGTGGGCGACTTCACCTACTCCGCATCAGCCAACCTCTCAACCATCCGCAACAAAGTGCTCCGCATGGGTGAGGCATTCAATATGCAGTCGTATACGCGAACCGAGGTGGGCCGCTCCATCAGCGACTTCTACCTGATTCCCTTCGACGGCATCTTCCAGTCGATGGACGAAGTCTACGCCCACACCGCCGTCGTCGACGGAGTCACGAAGATTATCCAGCCCAACGCCAAACCCGGCGACGTGCGCTATGTCGACGTGAACAACGACGGACAGATTGACACCAACGACCGCACATGGTGCGGCTCGCCACTGCCCAAATTCGAACTCGGACTCAACGTTACACTCGCATGGAAAGACTTCGACTTCAACATGTTCTGGGCAGGAAAGTTCGGCAACAAAATCTACAACCAGCTGCGCAAGAACCTCCTGAACTTCAACGTCGACAACATTCCCGCCGACGTAACCCCATGGACATGGGACACCCCCTCGAACGAATATCCCCGCATGCTGGCCGGCACCACCTCAAACAACATCGAATACTGCGACCGCTTCCTCGAAAACGGCAGCTACTTCCGCCTGAAGAACGTCCAGCTGGGATACACCCTGCCCTCCTCTCTCTCACAGAAGATCTATGTACAAAAGGTACGCGCATACGTGAGCGGGACCAACCTCATCACCCTCACCGGATATAAAGGCTACGACCCCGATATCATCTGCACCTACGTCTATGCCCAGGGCATCGACAGCGGACAGTACCCATCCGTACGCCAAGTCAACTTCGGACTGCAGGTAACCTTCTAAACGCGGAATGAGAAAAGAGAAAAGAAGCACGAACAATAAAGAATAAAGCATATGAAAAAGTTCTTATTAAATATCATCCTTGCAGGCATGTTGGTAGGAGGGTTTACCTCCTGCGACGACGACTGGCTGTCGCTGAGCGACCCCAACCTTGAGACCGCCGACACCTTCTGGAAGACCACCGACCAGTTCAACGAAGGACTTACCGCCGCCTACTCCACCTGGCGCCGCCCGGGATACTTCAGCCGCTGGTTCCAGGTGCTTACCATCCTGCGTGGCGACGAGGGATGGAGCAACAGCCCCAACCCCGAGTTCATCGGCGATGCCAACTTCGTCATGACATCCTATAACTACGACTCCAACGAAGGACTGAACCTGCCTTGGCAGGCCATGTATAACAGCCTCTACTATGTGAATCAGGTCATCGACAACATGAACGACCACGGCTATCAGCTCTTCACACAGGAAGAAGCCGACAAGATTCTCGGACAAGGCTACTTCATCCGCGGCGTGGCCTTCTGGGCCATCGCCGGCATCTACGGCAAAGGCCCACTGCAGACCAGTTCCGTAGAAGTCAACGGTCCCATCGGACTGCAGGAAGACCTTTACAAACAGGCCCTTGAAGACTTCACCAAGGCATCCGAACTGCTGCCCACCACCTGGCCCGCAGCCGAGGCCGGACGTGCCACGAAAGGCGGTGCACTCGGCATGATGGCCCGTATGAACATGCAGCTGGCCGGCATGAAGTGCCACCGCCCGTGGGACGCCGAGAACCAGGATGCCATGCAGGCACAGGCCTACTGGGCTGCCGCCAAGAAGAACATCGAAGACATCTTCGCACTGGGCATCTACGACCTCGTACCCAACTGGATGGATAACTTCACCGAGGCCAACGAGAACAACAAAGAGTCGCTCTTCGAGATCAACTTCAAGGAAGGCACCGTCAACGGTAAGGAAGTGGGCAACCAGCGTCCGAAGTTCCTCGGACTCTATGCCGGCTCCGGCTCCGGACTGTCGTGGGACGACGGTTCCGCACGCGAGTGGCTTCTCGACGCCTTCAACGAGGAGCGCGACAAGGATGGCAATATCGACATGCGTAAGTTCCACACCCTGTTCTACTACGACGAAGACGAACCCGAGACCACGACAGCCGTCTACTACGGTAAGACGTGGCAGGAGTGGAACTATGTGGAGCCTTTCCAGAAGAAATGCTACTGGAAGAAGTACACCAGCGTGGAGAACGACCCGAGTGCCACAGGCGAAGGCTACGTGACGGGTGTCAACATCCGCATCCTGCGCCTGGCCGACGTTTACATGATGTATGCCGAGGTGCTCAACGAACTCAACGGCGACCGCTCCGTGGCCGTTGAATACCTGAACAAGGTGCGCCGCCGCGTCAACATGGCCGACCTCGACCCTGCCAACTATCAGACCTATGATGCGCTGATGAATCAAATCAAGCACGAGCGCCTGCTGGAGCTCTGCGGAGAGTGCGAGCGCTGGTTCGACCTCGACCGCTGGGGCGACATCCACGACCAGTCGAAGATCAATGAGCTCGCCGAGCGCGACGAGGACTTCAAGACCTACCGCCTGGGCATCAGCCACCTCTGGTGCATCCCCAACCACGAAATCAATCTCCGTCCCGACCTCACACAGAACCCCGGGTACTAATTGAATGAGTATTTTGAAATAAATAATTAGTAATTAATGATTTGATTATGAAGACAAACAGCATAAAATCATTAGCAATGAGTGCCCTCTGCATCGGGTCCCTCTTCGGGGGACTGGTGCTTGGGCTTACCAGCTGCACCGACATGGGCGGCGACGGCATCGATACGGTGCTGTGGGAAGGCTCGGTGAACCCCGACAATACCAGCTTCCACAACCCCGTCTGGGAGCCTTCGCTCGACGGAGGAACCATCCTGAGAGGCGGCAACTCGTATGTAGCAATTTCTACTCCCACGGAATGGGCTCCGGGCCTGACTTATCTCTGCCCCGTCGTCACATCCAAGGACCTTGCTACATGGGATAAGTCAACAGCCGACGCATTCACCGAGGAATCACTCCCCACGTGGTCTGAGGGTCGCATGAACTCGCTGACGGCAGACTTTGCCAAGATGTATACCAGCAGCACCAACAAATACTGGCTCTTCTACACGCTGGAAGGCCAGAATGCCATCGGCTGCGCCAACGCATCCTCACCGCAGGGTGTCTATACAGACCTTGGCAAGGTGGAGCTGAAGAACGACCCGCAGGGGCTGGCCAATCCATTCTTCTTCGTCCAGGCCAAGAATTTCTACCTCTGCTATAGCACAACCGACGGTGTCTACATCCAGAAATTGACCCTCAGCAAGACCGGGGCAACCGTGGGCTCATCCAACAACCCCGTGAAGATTGCCGGTCCCGACTTCAAGGATGTGGCCGTATTCTGCAACTCTGCCAGCGACCTCTACATCTTCGGTGTCGTGAACAATGAAATCCGCTATGCACATGCAACAACGGCCATGGGTCCGTATGTCGACAAGTCGGGCACCAGCCTGGCCGAGGGCAGCAACGGCGAGCAACTCATCACAGCCAACAGCACCTACAATGTTGTCGAGAACCCCATGCGCGCCTTTCTGAATTCCGATGCCACCCACCTGTTCCTGTGCTACAGCGCCGTAAAGGCCAGCCAGCCGACGCTCTCCAGCGGCTATGCCCGCAAACCGGTATTCGTTCAGCCTTTCGAGCTCGACGAGGACGGATGGCTCAAGGGAACAGCCACGCCTACGGAGGGATGGACAGCTCCAAGATTTGAATAGAACAACCGCCTCCAGCCCTCGCAAGGGGCTGGAGGACTTAACCGTAAATCTATTTATTAACCATTATAAATTTAGTTTTTATGAAGAAAATTTTTACACTTGTTGCTGCTACAGCAATGGCTCTTGGCATGAATGCCCAGAGCATCACCATCAGTTCTCTGAACCAGGACTGGGCTAACGACTATGCCGCAGGTTGCGAAATCGACATCGACAACGACGGCGTGAAGGAACTCGTCATCGGCGGTTCTCCCAACTGGAACGAAATCGGTCAGGTTATCCTCGACGCCGAGGGTAACGAGGTG
The DNA here is from genome assembly GCA_946188345.1 of uncultured Prevotellaceae bacterium. Lineage (GTDB taxonomy): Bacteria > Bacteroidota > Bacteroidia > Bacteroidales > Bacteroidaceae > Prevotella. Next base: position 27,022 of record CAMHUI010000012.1, read on the forward strand.
AAGATGGAAAGCCGCGCTGCCTGGCTGATGAAGTTCAATGGCACAGCTTATGATGCCACTCAGTTCTCTGAGAATGGTGTCTTCGGTGTGCGCTCTCACGTCATCCCCGCTGACTTCAATGGTGACGGTTTCGTAGACCTCTACATTGCTTCCGGCGGTGATGCCAACACGCTGAACGGCATCTTCCTGAACGACGGCAATGGTGCTTTCGTAAAGGATGACACTTTCAAGGTTCTTGACGAAGAGGGCAATGCCATCGTCGACGAGGAGACCGGCACACAGCTTCGCTGGCTGCCCCGTGCCATCGACGTGGCTGACTTCAACAACGACGGCCTGGTTGACATCGTCACCACCGGCTGGTGGCTCGGCGCCAACAGCGAGACCGCTATGAACGGCGTGCTCATCAACAAGGGCGACGGCACCTATCAGGTGACCAACCGCTTCCTCATCGGTATCGAGGATGAAGAAGTTTCCTATCCTATGGCTCTCTGCACCATCAAGGCTTTCGACATCAACAACGACGGCTATGCTGACTTCATGGTCCAGGGTAACGTCGACGGCGACGGTCCCAAGCCCACCGGTCGTGCCTTCCTGGTTTATCAGAACCTTGGCGGCGAGGATGCCGGACAGTTCTATGAGCTCGGTCTGGCTGGAGAAGTCAGCCACCACTTCGGCAATGGTAACTTCAATGTTGTTGACTTCAACAACGATGGTACCCCCGACATCTTCGTAACAGGTGAGTGCCCCCAGGACCGTGCCGCCCTCGGACTTCCCGAAGAGTACAGCTACTGCGGCCAGCTGCTGCTTGGCAAGATCACCAAGAGCGCCGACGGCAACGACGTGAGCTACACTGAGAGCTCGCAGTTTGCTGCTAACCACAAGGACATTCGTCCGCTCAACTCTTCCAACAACGGTACGCGTGCCATCGACTACAACGGCGACGGTTTCTACGACCTGTTCCTCCTCGGCTGGTGCACCCAGATGCTCGACGGCAGCGGCAACACCCAGTCGGGTTGGTTCCTCCCCGGTTCAGCCAATGGCCTGACCAGCTACCAGCGCATCCCCGGTGCTTCTGAGCAGGGCATCTTCTTCCTCGACTATGGCGTGGAAGGCGACCTGAACTACACCTTCACCGGCTACCACGGCGACGGCACCTACTTCGACGGTACAACGTTTGCTACCGGCCGCTCGCTCGTCTTCACAAAGAATCCTTGGACCGTAGCAGCCCGTCCCGAGGCTCCGACCGCTCCGACCGTGAATGTTGACGACCATACCGTGACCCTCTCTTGGACAGCTCCCACTGCCGAGAAGAAGAACGTCACCTACGAGTACTACCTGAAGAAGGACGGCAAGATCTACAATGCCTGCACCTCTTTCATCGGTGGCGAGAAGGACGGCGTGCGCAAGGTCCTCCGCGAGGGTAATGCCTACATGAACACCACCATCACTCTTGAGCTCGCCGACGGCGACTACGAGTGGGGTGTACAGACTGTCAACGCAGCTGAGAAGGGCTCCGTCTTTGCAAACGGTGAGGCCTTCAAGGTTGGCGCCGGCAGCGGCATCAGCGAGAAGAAGGCCGTCGAGGCCGTCGAGGTTGCCCGCTACAACGCAGCCGGACAGGCTGTCGCAGCCCAGAAGGGCCTGAACATCGTCAAGATGAGCGACGGCACCGTGCAGCGCGTCATCGTGAAGTAAGCTCACTCTACGACAACCATCAGCAGGCAGAGTCTACCAAAAGGCTCTGCCTGCTTTGTTGTTATCCCATCCGCGAAATGCTTCCGACGTAGTGCCGTATTATGTGAATCCCCACATACATAAGGGTTTGTGGGCCTCTTTGGGTTAAAAAAAGAAAAATGTTTTCTTATCATGCGCCATTCTACATATTTCTTTGTATATTTGCAGGAACATAACAGAAACAATCTTATGAAACAGACTCTTTTGACGGTGTTGTCCCTTGTCTGGACGCTTGTCTTGGGCGCGCAGACCGTCGTTGATATTCCTTTTGAACAGTTTCCCCGGCTGAAGGTCGTGGCAATGAGCGTGACTCTTGACTTGAACGCCGGCGGCAACGTGCTTGGCAGCGACCTTGTCGTGGAAGGCGGCGATGGCAGCTACAGCTATCTCTGGACCTCTGCCGACGGTGCCGAGCTGGGCCATGAGTCGACGCTGCGCGTCAACACCGCCGGCGACTACTACCTCCGCGTGAGCGACGGCCATCAGTGTCAGGTAACGACAAAGTTCACCGTGACAGGCACCAGCGGCCTTGACGCCCTGGAGGCCCGCGGCTTCAGGGCAACGCTGACGGCCGGAGTCCTCCAGCTGAGCTATGCCGAGCAGCCCCTGCAGGTGCGCCTCGTCAGTGCCGACGGACGCCTCGTGTGGAAAGCCGTCGCACTGCCCGCCGACAGTTGTCAGACCGACCTCACCGAACTGACCGCCGGAACCTATCTATTGTGCGTTGTCTTTGCCGACGGCAAGGCAATGGTTGTGAAACTGAAAAAGTAGAGAAGATGAAGAAATATGCCCTCCTATTGCTCGTGCTGACCCTTACGGCCGGCCTTCAGGCGCAGAGCCTCGTCAACCACTATGTCAAGGCATCGCTCAATGCCACGCTGCGCCTGGCGTGGACACCCGATAACTTTGGAACCATACAATGGCAGTCGTCAGCCGACCAAGGCCAGACCTGGACCGACATCTCAGGTGCCAACAGCGCGGAATACACCGTGAAAGCCCCGGCCCGGGGAGCCGTATACTACCGAGTGGTCGTCAACGGCGACGAGGCCTGCGAGCCCTTTGTTCAGACCCATGTGCTGAATGTCGTCAGCTTCAACGTCAACCTCGCCGAGACCAATGCCACCTCGGCCGTCTTCACCGTCTCGGGACTCGACATCCCCGCCAGCGAGGTGGTGGAATACGGAGTCTGCTACAACTACAGCGGACTGAACCGCACCTACACCAGCATGCAGCGCCAGGCCATTGGCAAGCAGCTGCCCGAGGGCGACTCCTTCGAGGTCACCTGCGGGGGACTGCTCCCCTCGAAGAGCTATTCCCTGCGACTCTACTTCAAGACCAAGGACGGCTCCCTCGTCTACGGTCCCGGCAAACTCGTGCAGACCCTGGCAGGCCTGGAATGGACAACGGAAGACTGGACCATCACGAAGAACGCCGTCCGTGCCCGCTTCCAGCTGTCGGGCTACTTCGGCGCAACGCCCACGATGAAGTTTGAATTCGGCCAGCCCGGCAACATGAAGACCTACACCACGTCGGCCGTCACTGGCAAGACTATGGTATGGCAGTCGGCCTCCATCACAGGCCTCCAGCCCGCTACCGACTACATTGCCCGCGTCACGGCAACAGTCGACGGCGAGGAACAGGTCATCGAGAAGACTGTCCGCACCTGGACCGACTATTCAACCTACGAAGTAGACAACACGGTGAAGCCCGTGAAGCACCGCATCCGCTGGGGCACCCGCCGCACACAGCTCAACCCCGACAATATGAAGGCCGAATACCCCCGTCTGCTGCGTCTCAACGACAACGAGCTGCTGCTGGCCTATCACGGCGGCGACGGAGCATCGACCAACGACTATTGGCAGAACATCTACCTGCAACGCTCCTACGACAACGGCGCCACTTGGACAGCCCCAGAAAAATATATGGACAAGTCGCGCACCTTCACCACGAACAACTGGTACCGCTTCTGCAACCCAGAACTGGTGAAACTACAAAACGGATGGGTCGTCATGTCGTTCATCGGCAATGCCAACCCCGAGACCAATGACAACTGCCAGGTCTTCGTAACCATCTCAAAGGACGGCGGCTACACCTGGGGCGACCCCATTACCGTAATGCGCGGCCGCTGCTGGGAGCCCATGATCGTGCAGCTGCCCGGCGGAGAACTCGAACTGCTTGTCTCGAGCGAGGCTGCATGGTGGCAAAAGAACAATGGCGACAACCAGGAGATACGCTGCGCTCGCTCCACAGACAACGGACAGACATGGACCTCCAGCATCCGCGCATGCTACTTCCCCGGCCAGCGCGACGGCATGCCCGTCGTCGTCAACATGCAGGGCAACCAGGGACTGCTCTTCAGCATCGAGACACCGACCTCCAACATCAACCCCTCGCTCGTCCACCGCAGCCTCGTCCAGGAATGGGAGACCGGCGAATGGGACGGCGTGCAGGACGACCGCCGATGGATCAACACCAACCTGCAAGGCGGCTGCGCACCCTATATGATTCAGCTGCCTACCGGCGAAATCGTGATGTGTGCCCACCAAAACCAGAACGGCGACGTGTGGCAGACAAGCCGCTCATCCGTCAGCATCGGCGACAGCAGCGGACATAACTTCACCGCCCGCACCCTGCCCTTCTCATCGCTGCCGCACGGAGAAGGAGCCTACTACTGCCAGCTGTTCCTCAAAGACCCCACACACATCTGGCTCGTCATCACACACAGCACCTACAACGGAACGACGAACACCAAGAACGTCATCGAATATATCGAAGGCACCATCACGGAAAGATGACTCCTATTTCTGAACCATAAAACACTCTAAGGATATGAAGAAACTCATTCTGGGAGCCCTGCTCCTGCTGTCGGCCTCTGCCGCACAAGCCATCGACATCAAGTCGAAAATCAGTATCAAGCAGCCAGGCAACAATGCCGTGACCTACAGCCTTGACCAGGTGGCACAAAGCCAGCTGCCCATCACCGTCACCGCCAACGAGCGTCAGGACGGCGACGACATGGTCTACACCGTCACCATCCTTGCCAAGAAGCGCGTCTACTTCAACTATCAGGCCGAGCTCACCACCGCCTTCGCCTCCAGCGACTGCGAGTACTATCTGCCCGGATTCTGGTACCACCTGAACCTCCGCTCACCCAAGGAGGCTCCCTCGTTCCACACCTCCAAGGCCTGGAACTTCCGCGAAGACCGCGTCTCCACGCCCCTCACGTCGGCCTATAGCCAAAAAGCCGGCCAGGGCATCAGCGTGCTGCGCCAGACGGAAGACGGCTGCGACGCCCTGACAACCCATCAGGAGGGAGAGGTTATTCTCTCCGGCAAGACGTCGCTCGGCTATGTAGGCATCAATGGCGAAGGCCCCAAGGCCCGTCTGACTTTCGGCTATCCCTATATGGAGACCCCCCGCCGCTACGTGCGGAAGCTCACCCTGGCTCCCAGCGTGCAGGCCTTTGCCAAGCTTGAACCCGGTGAGGTGAAGACCGTCACCTGGCGCATCCACGAGCAGCGTGCCGCCAGCTACGGACAATTCATCCGCCAGACGTGGGAGTACTCCTTCGACCGCATGGCTCCGAAACCTATCAAGCCCCTCTTCACTGCCGACCAGATGAAGAGCCAGCTGGTGAAGTACTTCCGCGCCGCTTTCATCGACAAGTACCCGCTGAAGTTCATCTCCGGCCACGGCCTGCGCATCGATACCTGCGAGCCCGTGGGCATCATGCAGCTCGGATTCTGCGGACGCCCGTTGCTCAACGGCTTCAACTCCATCGAGTTTGGCGAGCAGCACGGCCAGCAGGACCTCGTAGACAACGGCAACGCCATCTTCGACAGCTTCCTGGCCAACGGCTTCACTAAGGCTGGATTCTTCTACGATGAGGTATACTTCCACAATGGTTTCCCCCGCGACGAGGATGTCATCCACAGCATCCGACAACAGTCAGAAGGTATCTATGCCACCCTGCTCTACCTGAAATATGAAAAGGAGCACGGCCGCAAGCACAAGGAGTGGGAGCAGAAAATCCGTACCCTGCTCGACAACTTCCTCACCCTGCTGAAGGAAGACGGACACTATGCCCGCAAGTTCCACGACAACGGCACCGATGTCGATGCCAGCGGAGGCTCCACGCCTTCTGCCACCTCGGCCCTCGTCATGGGTTACAAGTACTTCGGCGACAAGCGCTATCTGGCTGCCGCCAAGCGCACAGTGGCCTATCTGGAAGAGAACATCATCTCAAAGAGCGACTACTTCTCGTCGACCCTCGACGCCAACTGCGAGGATAAGGAGGCCGCCATTGCTGCCGTCACAGCCACCTACTACCTCGCCATGGTTACCAAGGGCAACGAACGCCAGCACTATATCGACCTCTGCCGTCAGGCTGCCTACTTCGCCCTCTCGTGGTACTACCTCTGGGATGTGCCCTTCGCCCAGGGCCAGATGCTCGGCGACCTCGGCTTCCGCAGCCGCGGATGGAGCAACGTTTCGGTTGAAAACAACCACGTCGACGTCTTCGTCTTCGAACTCGCACACATCGTAAAATGGCTCGGTGAGACCCTGCAGGAGTCGCGCTTCATGCAGATGTACGACCTCATCTACTCGTCGCTCAACCAGCTCATGCCCGTTCCCGAACGTCTCTGCGGAATCGGCATAGAGGGATTCAACCCGGAAGTCGTCCAGCACACCACATGGGACTACGGCAAGAACGGCAAGGGCTACTACAACGATATCTTTGCTCCGGGTTGGACGGCAGCCTCCCTCTGGGAACTCTACAGCCCCACCCGCACCTCTGACTTCCTGAAATAGTCAGGACATCGGCCTGGCAGCCCGCTGATGCTGAGCCGCCCAAGCACCGAACGAAACAACAACGCCTCCTCGTCGACGGGAATGTAACATCATTTCTCAATCCGACGAGGGGGCGTTTTTTAATGGAGAATCCGTGTCCGACGAACTCATCGCCTGAGCGGCAGCCGGTTCAGCCTTTGCCGGAAATCCACGACAAAAAAACTACGGTTTGTAAAGATTTTTGCCTGAAAAATCCTATCATGATTTTCGGGCGTTCTAGAAAAATATTCCAGCTTCAGGGGCCAACTTTTTGACGATTTCCAAGGCGAGCCGGAGACTTTTGGTACAAATCGTCAAGACTTTTGTACCGATTCGCCCGATGATTTCTTAGATATCGCATCATGATTTCTTACTTATCGCCAGGACTTTTGTACCAAAAGTCTGCACGAAAGCTTGCCTTTCGCTGTCCAAAAGGTCGGATTCGTTGGTCTGTTTGTCGGTGGTTATCAAGGTCGAAAACGTTATCTGTCTCACTGTCAGCGAGTTGCGTATGATGGCTCATGGTTGCGTTATTTGCGACCGAGGGAAAAAATTTTTAGAAAGTGGGCCTTCTCTGGGGCGAAAAACGGGGTTTTTGTCAATTATTTTCAAAGTGCCTCACGCGTAGTTGCCAGAAGGCCACTGCCGCTGCGGCGGCGACGTTGAGCGAGTCTACGCCGTGGAACATCGGTATGCGTACCACGTAGTCGGCTCCCTCGATGACCTCGTGTGGCAGCCCGTCGCCCTCTGTACCCATGACGATGGCCAGCCTTGGCTCGGCAGCCAGGGTGGGATCGTCGAGCGGCACGGAGCGGTCGGTCAGGGCCATGGCCACCGTTCGGAAGCCATAGTCATGGAGCTTGTCCAGCGGCTCGTCAATCCATGTCCACGGAACAAGGAACACGCTGCCCATCGAGACCCTCACGGCTCGCCGGTTCAGCGGGTCGCAGCTGTCGCGTGTCAGCAGCACGCCGTCAATACCCAACGCGGCAGCCGAGCGGAAGATGGCCCCGATATTCGTGGTGTCTACCACCCCCTTGATGACCACCAGCCTGCGACTGTTGCGGCAAAGCGCTTCAAGCGGTTGCTCCTTCGGGCGCCGCATGGCACAGAGCACACCGCGCGTCAGCGTATAGCCCGTCAGCTGAGCCAGTAGCTCACGCCCGCCGGTATACACCGGCATGTCGGGACAGCGGGCAATGATGTCCGCCGCATCGCCACCGATATGGCGCTCCTCGCAGAGCAGGGCCTGAGGCTCGTAGCCGGCATCCAGCGCCACACGAATCACCTTGGGGCTCTCGGCGATGAAGACAGCCCGGCCAGGGTCAACGCGGCTGCGAAGCTGAGCCTCGGTGAGCGAACTGAACATCCGCACAGCAGGCTCGTCTAATGATTGAATCCTGATGATTGCCATTCCGATTGCAAAGGTACAACTTCGTGAGGGAAAAACAAAACAAACTCAGCCAATTCTTTCGTTTTTCGCCTGCTTTATCATACTTTGCCCCCGCCGAAAGAGCCTCCAATTGACCACACAACTTGAAAAAACATGGTTTTTTCCTTTGTTTTGTTCCCGCTTATTCGTACCTTTGCAGCTGAAAAACAAAAAAATCAAAGGAACAAACTAATGGAATATAGAAAACTGACAGCCCTCGAGGCTGCTGAGATGATTAACGACGGCGACATGATGGCGCTGTCAGGCTTCACACCAAACGCTAATCCCAAGGCAATCTTCCGTGAACTGTCAAAACGTGCCATCCGCCTGCACGAACAGGGCATCCCCTTCCAGGTGGGCGTGCTGACCGGCGCCTCCTCCTGCCAGAGCGTCGAGGGCGACATGGCCGCAGCCAAAGCCCTGAAGTTCCGCGCACCATTCTCAACAAACAAGGACTTCCGCGAGCATACCAACCTGGGCGAGGTAGACTATGAGGACATGCACCTGGGCCACATGGCAGAGCGCCTGCGCCGTGGCTTCTACGGACAGGTAGACTGGGCCGTGGTTGAAGTCTCCGACTACTGGGAGGCCGACGGCGAATGTCGCGTGGCACTGACCTCCGCCGGCGGCATCGTATCCACCATCGTGCGACTGGCCAAGCGAATCATCCTCGAGCACAACACCTTCCACAACCCCAACTCCCGCTTCCTGCACGACACCTGGGAGCCTCGCGAAGTATGGGAAGACCGCGAAGTGATGGACATCCATTCGCCCTACGACCGCATCGGCCGCGACTATGTGGCCATAGACCCGAAGAAGATTGTCGGCATCATCGAGAGCAACATCCCCGAGGAAGCCCGCGCCTTCCGCGAACCCGACGAAGAAATCATGAAGATAGGCCACAACGTAGCCGAACTGCTGGCCAACGACATGAAGGTGGGCCGCATACCGAAGTGCTTCCTGCCCGTGCAGAGCGGCGTGGGTGCCACAGGCAATGCCGTGCTGAAAGCCCTCGGAACGAGTCCCCTCATCCCCAACTTCAACGTCTATTCGGAGGTCGTCCAGGACGCCGCCATCAACTATATGCTCGAAGGCCGCATCAAGTATGCATCGGCCACAGCCATGACCGTCACCAACGAAGCCCTGCAGCGCGTCTACGAGAACATGGACTACTTCTCGAAACACCTCACCATCCGCCAGAGCGAGATTGCCAACTCGCCCGAAGTCATCCGCCGACTCGGCGTCATCGCCATCAACACCCCGCTGGAGTGCGACCTCTACGGCAATGAGAACTCCTCACATGTATGCGGCTCGGCACTGATGAATGGCATCGGCGGCTCATGCGACTATGAGCGCAACGGATACGTGTCCATCTTCACGACACCCTCGACAGCCAAGGGCGGAAAAATCTCGGCCATCGTACCCATGTGCTGCCACGTAGACTCTACAGAGCACGATGTCGACATCATCGCTACCGAACAAGGTATAGCCGACCTGCGCGGAAAGGGCCCATACCGACGCGCCCTGGAAGTTATCGAGAACTGTGCCCACCCAGACTATAAGCCCCTGCTGCGCGACTATCTGAAGCACATCGCACCCATGGGACACGAACCTCAACACATGCGCGCCGCACTCGCCTTCCACGACACCTTCCTGCGCAAGGGCGACATGCGACTGACTGACTTCGCTGAGTACCTATAATAACTATAAACACTATAGTACCTATAAAAAAACTATGCCTATGCGACAGATCATCACCCACCTGACCGACAACGATGCCTATACCTTCAGTTGTCAGTACTATGTCCTGCAGACCTATCCGCGGGCAGAAGTAGAATACACATTCTTCGACCGCAACGGGACACGCTATCCCGAAGGCTTCGCCCAGATGCTGCAAGAACAAGTCGACGGCATGCGCAACGTCGTCATCACAGAAGAAGAAATAGCCTTCATGGAGCGGAAGATGTACTATCTGCCACTGTGGTACTTCACCTTCCTGCGCGGCTATCGCTTCAACCCCGGCGAGGTAAGCATCAGCCAAGATGCAGAAGGCCGGCTCGACATCACGGTCAGAGGCAAGTGGTATTCAGCCATCATGTGGGAGATGCCAATCCTCTCCACCGTCTCAGAGCTGATGCACGAGCTGCGGGGCGACCTGGCTCGCTATAATGAAGAAAAGGAATGCGAGCGTGCCGCCGCGAAGACACGCCAGATTCTGGAGGGAGGACTCGTGCTGGGCGACATGGGAACACGCCGCCGACTGTCATTCGACCATCAGGACATGGTCATCAAAACCATGAAAGATGTCAGCCAGTCGATGACGGCACCGGGACGATTCACGGGAACATCCAACGTATGGTTTGCCATGAAGTACGACCTGACGCCCATTGGCACCATGAGCCATCAGCTCATCTCCTTCGAAGAAAACGTCAGCGGAATCTTCGAATGTAACTTCAACGTGATGAAGAAGTTCAGCGACGTCTACGACGGTGACAACGGCATCTATCTCTACGACTGCTTCGGCGACCGCGTCTTCTTCAGCAACCTTTCGAAGCGCATGGCCATGATGTTCACCGGCCTGCGTGTAGACAGCGGCGTGGAGGAGGAACAGACAGAGAAGATTATCGAGAAATACAAGAGCCTGGGCATCAATCCGCAAAGCAAGCAGGTGGTCTACAGCAACGGCCTGAACATCGACCGCGCCATCGAGATTCACCGCTATGTGAACGGCAGGGTGCAGGACTCCTACGGCATGGGAACATTCCTGACCTGCGACGTCACCGACTGCCAGCCCATGAACATTGTCGTCAAGCTCACCCGAGGTCGCATCACTGAGCGCCGCGAATGGCACGACTGCGTCAAGCTCTCGTGCGACAAGGGCAAGACCCTCGGCAACCCCGAGAAGTGCCAGTACCTGCTCAAGCAGATTGGCTAAGGAAAAAACATACGGAAAGAATAAAACCGGCAGGAGGTATCGTATTACCTGCCGTTGCGGATATAGCGTTCGATGACTTGGTTGTCGAACGCTTTTTTTTGCAGCAGCTGCATGTCGGCAGGCAGGCTTGGTGCCCGAGTGCCTGCTGCCACCCTGAGCGCTGTGGCCGTCTCGATACGCACCTCGTCATAGAGTCCGGCATCGATGAAGGCAGTGAGTGCCTGTCGGCCGCCCTCAACGATGAGCGACTGCAACTGCTCTTGCCTGCAAGTCTCGATGATGGAATCGATAGGGTTGTCGTGGCTGAGCACAAAGCGCCTCGGGTTGCGACCCGACCAGTGGCGCACCGTCAGCTGCGGATGCTCACGCCGGTCGGTGGTATGGCCAACGACGATGGCGTCTTCCTCAGCCCGCAGCTGGTGGACAAACATCCTTGTGAGCGGCGACGAGACTGCCAATGAATGTCCCTCGTCATCGATGAACCCGTTGGCCGTCTGTGCCCATTTCAGGATGATATAAGGCCGGTGTAGCTCATGGAAGGTGAAGAAGCGACGGTTCAGCCATCGGCACTCCGCCTCCAGCACGCCCGTTGTCACCTCGATGCCAGCCTGCCGGATGCGTCCGATGCCGCGGCCTTGCACCGCTGAGAACGTATCGACACAGCCTACGACCACGCGCCGCACGCCCTTCCTCACGATAAGGTCGGCACAGGGCGGCGTCTTGCCATAGTGGGCACAGGGCTCCAGGCTGACATAGACGGTGGCCTCTTTCAGCAGCTCTTCCTCACCGACGGAGGCAAAGGCATTCACCTCGGCGTGGGCCTCGCCGCACTTCCGGTGATAGCCCTCGCCGATAATCCTGCCATCGGCAGCCACGATGACAGCTCCGACCATTGGGTTCGGCCGGCTGCCATCGCGTCCGCAGCGAGCCAGCTGCAGACAACGTGCCATGTATCGTTCGTCTGTCGTCATTCCTTTGCAAAGGTACGATTAAAAATGAAGAATGAAGAATGACGATTGAATAATTTTCCTTTTATCTGTGGTTTTGTCAGGAAAGAAGATACTTCTTCTGACAGTTGCAGGGCTTAATGCGAACCGTAGACCTCGATGTCGGCGATACGCACGTAGCCATCGCTTCCGCCGCGAGTGACGTTCACTCTCACATAGCGGGCTTCAACAGGCGTAACGGAGGCATCGGTCACGGGCTGTATGTTGGCGGTATGGGTTCCTATCGTGGTCCATGTCGTGCCATCAAGGCTGGCCTCAATGGTGAAGTTGCGGCTGTTGAGTTCTGCATCCAGTCCTCCAGCCTCAGCATGGCGCACCACGTAGCGGCTAATCTGGAAGGGCTCCTTGAAGTCGAGCTGTACCCATCCTGCTCCGTCGGTGGTCTTTGAAACCCACATATAGCCATCCGAGGGTGACCCGTCGGCTGCATACTCCACATGAGTCTTGACGGGAGAAGAGGTTATCTCCATTTCCTGCAGCAGGGCTAGGTTGAAGGGCAGGTGGTTAGCCTCGTTGTAGTAGCTGAACCAGTGGTCGGCACGGACGATGTTGACATTGCCTGGCGAGAGGGCATCGAGTCTCTCTCTGAGGGCGATGAGCTTGTCGGGGCCTGCGTCCCAGACAGTGGCCTGACCGGTGACGAACATCGGCTCTGAGCCCTTGAAGTTCTTGACGTCGCGGTTGAAGAAGTCGGTGATGACGTCGACGCCGTTGGCATAGCAGGGGTATTGGGGTACGATGGGCAGCCAGTTCGACTGCACCTTGGTGGTGAGTCGGCCGCTCTGCCGCTCCCAGTCGTTGATGGTAAGTCCGTATAGGTAGGGGCAGTTCTGTGCGAACACTCTGCGCTGGATGGTGCTGATGTCGTCCCAGATAGTGATGACGCGCAGGCCTGCTTTCTCGATGTAGCGCTGGGTGAGCTGCGTGTAAGGCGTTATCAGGGTGCTGTTCGATGAGCTGGCATAGTAGCGTGAGTTATGGGCATCGTAGGGCATGGCATAGCCCATTCCCGACGGTCCGCTTACAAAGCAGTCGTTTTCGGTAGCCTTGCCATAGTAGTAGTTCAGCATCATGGGCGCGATGTCGGCCAGCGAGGGGCTGATGGTCCAGTTCATGGGCATCTTGCCTCGGCCGCCCTGTTCGAAGATCTTGGCCATGGCATGCTGGCAGTACTGGATGTTGTCGCCATCGCTGATATAGACGGCAGCATAGACTTTATTCTCGAGTTTGGGCCGCTTGGGCACGGGAGGGATGACGATGGGCTTGTTGACTGCGGTGTAGACCGTGGTGTTCTCGAAGAAGTCGGCAGGCACGGTCGACAGCCCGTACTTTGTTGCTTCTCCCACTCCGGAACGCTCCTCTGGATACCATCCCAGCACGAAGTCGCGGCCGGGAGTCATGTCCTTAAGCATCTTGTCGAGCAGCTGGCGCTCGCTGGTGGTTCGCGGGTCGAGCCACACACAGGCCGAGCCACAGGCGGCCCCGATGTCATGCACATAGGGGATGTTGGGCCGCTCGCTGATGAGCAGACGGTGGTTGCAGCGACTCCAGTAGTTGTCGTAGAGATAGGTATAGACGTCCACAGCGGTAGACAGCGTGAGCTTGGTCAGGTCTTCCACGACGGGAAAGTCCATGCCGTTTTCTATCAGCTTGGCTCTGATTTCCGCCGTCACCGGCAGCAGGCGGTCCAGTCCGCCGATGGTGGCAGCGAGGTTGGAATAGTGGTTGGTCAGCTCGTTGCTGTAGAGCACCAGTCCTTTGATTTCATCCTGAAACAGCTTCACCAGTGAGTAAGCCCTGGTTGATGCGATGGTCACGACTCTGAGGCTGTGGGCCGAGGGCCACGTCGCCCGCGGCTCCTCGTTGTGGTTGTAGAGCAGGATGCGCGGCTGGGTGCGGTTGACGATGCCCTGTAGCGTGCAGAACATGATGCGCTCCTCGTCACTCAGCGAAGCGGCGTTCATATCCAGCGAACGCACTGACGCAGCCGGCGGCAGGAAGAGCGGCAGCAGACGGTCGTCAGGCCAGCAGAGGTCGCCGACCTCAAGAATACGCTCGCCTGTGCTGTTCAGGTTGTAAGTGGTCTCGCCGAATGTAATCTTTTCCACTTGGCTCACGTCGGAGCGTACGACGGCGCCGTTGGTGAGCTTCATCATCATCGTGGCGGGTTGCTGGGCAATCAGCTGTAGAGAACCCAGCAGGACAGTGGCTATCAGGAATATCTTTTTCATACTCATTTGCTTTATTGGTGGTTTGGACGTTTGACGGTTTACGCTGTCTTAGCTTTCCTAAACAACTAAACGACTATTGGGAGCTTATTATAACTTTATCTTGGTTGAAACCTTACCTACCTTCACTACGTAGACGCCCTTGCCCAGCGCAGAACGGGTCAGGAGCAGCTCACTGCCCTGAAGAGGAGGCACGGGCAGGCTACGGCCGTCGAGCGTATATACCTGAGGCTGGACACCCAGAGGGATGCCCCGGAGCAACACGCCCCCGTCCTGCAGCACACACGAGAAGTCCTGCGGCACACCGACGGCATGGACTCCGGTGGCTTCGCCGAACGTGATTTCTGCGACGTCGGCAATCTCAAACTCCACGGCATCGGCCGCGTCCGACTTCACCACCAGCTTGCCTTTAGAGATGGTTACGACGGGGTTCGCCTCGAAGAGCACCTTCGTGGTCTCTCCGCCCGTAGTCTTCACGCGCAGACCCTGGCCACCTTCCTCAACGGTAAGGAAACTGATCTGCTTCAACTCAGCCACGCGCGTCTGCTCACTCGTACCATCAGTCTTCTGAACAGTCATGACCGTCTCCTGAGCCTGGGCCGTCAGGACTCCGAAGAACAAGGTCGCTATAACAAGAATCTTTCTCATTGCTTCATGTTTTTTTCAGTTAACAAATAACATGTCAGAGATACCGCCTGCCTTCGTGTTGGGTTCAAAAAACAAGCAAATCATCTGAAACACAGGGCAAAGATACAAATAAAAACCAGAAAACCAACACCTTTTTAAAGGAATAATTCTCTTGAAGCTGATTTTCTGCAAAAAAATAACCTAAGCGCACATCTTCGTCGCCGCCTCTGCCTCGTTTCCCATGGACATCTGCCATGACCGAAAATAAAGCTACGAGCCAGTCACAATGTTTTCAGACCCTGACGTCTCTGTTTTCAGGATCTGAACTTATAAAACTTTATAAAAAGAACCGTCCGCCATGGCGGCATTTCACCTGGCGGACAGCTGTTTTCTATCCTTGCAACTTGAACATTCCCGTGCGGATGCTGGCGATGACGCCACCGTCGATAAGCAGGTCTGTTCCGTTGATGAACGTGGCATGCTCGCCCAACAAGAAAGATGCCGCATCGGCTATCTCGTCGCTAGAAGCCACCCTTCGGGCTGCGCTCGCGTCAATCATGGCTTGATAGCCTGCTCCGTTAGCATTGAACTCATCGTAGGCCAGTGGGGTTACGATGATGCCCGGCGAGATAGTGTTGATGCGGGCACGGCTCTCACGCCACGAGGTGGCAGCGGCACGCTGAGCCTGCAGGTGGTTCATGCGCTTGGCAATCATATAGGCAAAGCCCGAATTCTGCATGGCCACCTCACGGATGAACGGTACTTCCTTCAGACCCTCCGTCGGCGTGTTCACCAGCTGTAGTTCAATATCGTTAGGAATCGGGTACATATAGGCTGCCTGGCTTGAGATGATGAGCCCTGCCCCACCCTCGGCCATTACCTCGCCGAAGGCATCTACGGCATACCCCGTGCCCACCATGTCGAGGTCGACGATGTGCTCAGGGGCGGCCTGGTTGGGCGAAGCGCCGGCCGTGTCGATGAAATACATCACCGGGCCGAGCTCGGCGGCCTTCCGTGCAAAAGCCACCACGCTCTCCTTCTGCAAGGCGTTTACCTGCAGCGTTTCCACATCGTAGCCAGAGCGGCGGAAATCCTCGCCCACACGCTCCAAGGCCTTCTCGCTGATGTCACCCAAAAGGATTTTCTTACCAGCGCCGATACGGCGCACAATGGCGGTTCCCATACTACCGGCACCCAAGAGTGCCACAACCTGTTTCTGTTCGTTTCTGTCGAAAATCATAATCTGTTCTCCTTGATTATATGTTCTTAATGAATTTTGCGGGGTTACCGCCTACGATGGTGTTCGGAGCCACATCCTTAGTAACTACTGCGCCGGCGGCAACAACGGCATTTTCGCCAATGGTAACACCTGGCAGGATGATGGCACCCACACCTATCCAGGCGTTGCGGCAGATGTGGACGGGCTTGCAGCGCAGCACCATGCGGTTCGCAAAGTCGTGGTTGTCGGTAACGATGCGCACGTTGGGGCCTATCATCACGCCGTCGTCGATGGTGATGCCACCGGAGGCCATGCAAGTCAGCGAGTGATTGACAAACACCCCCTTGCCAATCCGCATCTGGCAGGCAAAGTCAATCTGAACGGGTGGCATCAGATAGCTTGTCTGGTCGAGGTTACCCGCGAACAGTTCTTCCTCTAACGGGCGAATCTGCTCTGGCTGCGGAGCCGTGGTGTTAATGCGGAAACAAATGTTGGCGCAGTCGGTCATGTGCCTGATGACCTCTGCATACTCGGGGGTCGCCATATCGACGTCAGCACCGGATCTTAATTGCTCGAAAATATTCATATCATTCATACCTTGGTTTCTGGGTGCAAAGATGCGATTAAGCGAGAGCAGAGGCAAACTTGTTTGACCTATGCCGAGCGTGAGCATCTTCGCGGTGTGATACAAATCACGCCGCAAAGGTACAACGAAAATGGCAACCCGCAGTTACACGGATTGCCTCTATACTTTCAAAAAAGGAAGAATCTCACCTGCTTCTATATTCCGAAGGCGAAACTCCCAGGAGCTTCTTCACATAGCGCGAGAAATGGGAAGCTGACTCAAAGCGCATCAGGTAAGCCACCTCGGCAAGCGCCTTCGACTGGTCGTTGAGCAGGGTGACAAGCTCAAACGTCGCATAGTAGGTTATCCATTCTGAGGCAGGAAGTCCTGAAACCGAACGGCAGACTTGAGAAAGGTACTTCGGCGTGATGCAGAGCAGGTCTGCATAATAGGCCACGTCGCGCTGACGACGGCTATCCCGCTGCACCAACGAGAGGAAACGCAGAAAAATGCGCGCCCCATTGTCCGTCGTATCCATCTGCGACATCTCCGTAGAATACACCGTCCACAGGTCGTAGAGGAAAACCTGCAGCACGCGGCCCAAGACTTCTTCCTTAAATGGGGAGTCTGGCTGGGCGAGTCGGCTGCGAAAAAGCGCAATGTCTGCGTTCATCAGCCGAAGCGACTGCTCATGCAGATGGAACGACGGATTGACACGGATGAAAATAAAACCCTTCGAAGCCCAAACCATCTCTGGATTGAAACGACTCAGAAAGGCCCCCGACACAATCAGGACGTCAGCCTCGAAATCATCGGAATATACCACCTGCTGAATCGAATTCGACATCTGCCAGATGACCAGGTCATCTGGCCGAGAAACATACGTTCGCCTGCCGTCAGAGAACGACATCTCGCCCTGTCTAACAATGATGTGCACATGATGGTCGCGCCGGAACTGTTCCGGCACGCAACCATCCCGCCGGGTATTCAACAAACCACATCCAACCAAACCATTTTCCATGATACACTCCGATTTTGATTATTGTTTATAGAAACAGCTATTTATCACCAACCTAATCATAGGAATAAAAACCTTGTATTTAGGAAGACTCATATCCCTCTTTCAGCCCAGTCGCCGCGGTCGAGGTTGCGGTATCCGATGGCTTCGGCGAGGTGGTGGGACTGAACATGCTCGGTGCCTTCAAGGTCGGCGATGGTGCGGGCTACCTTCAGGATGCGGTTGTAGGGGCGGGCAGAGAGCGAGAGGCGCTCCATGGCCGTGCGGAGGAGTTCGAGGCCGGCGGCGTCGGGTTCAGCAAACTGATGAATCTGTCGCTCGGACATCTGGGCGTTGCAATAGATACGGCCCTTCTCTACGTTCTTTCCCGAGGAGAGTGAGCTGAAGCGCTCTTCCTGTATCTGTCGGGCACGGATGACGCGCTCGCGGATGACAGCCGAGGGTTCACCGGGCTGCATCTGCGAGAGCTGGGCAAAGGGCGCGGTCTGGATTTCGCAGAGAATGTCGATGCTGCTGGGGAATATGTAACCCCGTTTGCATGATAATTTCATCCCTGTAAGAAACAGAATTGTTTTCATTGCAGCAATTAAACACATCTTTGAACTTGTCTTTGACTTTTCCTGCTCGTTTTGTAGACTTCTTCTTAATGTCTATAAACTTTTCTTCCATCTTGAATGAAGATTCCATATTTGCCTTCTCCCTTTACCCCGGAAACAGTGAAGATGTGGGGGCAACGATCTTTTTCTTTGCGATTAACAGATTGTATATCTGTCATCAAATCCTTGAAATCTTTCATATTGAAGATGTCCTGTTCATTAATAGCACATTTCAGAAGGTATCTATTGTTGCCATCTGCTCCAAAAAGCCATGTGTTTAAGGGACCCAATTCGCTACCAACACCTTCGATCCACCATCCCGATGGTGTTGGGATGGGATTTTCTTCCAATATTGGTCGCATGAGAACACAACGTCTGAATTCTAATCCAATGTTCATGCTTTTTTCTTCAACGATTCTCATGTCTCTCTTCCAATCTATGTGCGTAACGTCTGCCACCGATACTATGTCGCCAACAGAACCGTCGAAATCATATAAGACATAACTATCTTCCATTCCTTTCGGAATAAAATATACTTTTCTGTCGTTTTCGAAGATTGCCAATAGATACTCTGTTTCTTGCGCGTTATCATAATTGAACACATAGAACTTCTTACATTCGATGCCTCCAATTAGGGTATCACCCTTCATATAATAACGATAATCGTAATCTGGATACTCTGGTACTTCTTTATTGCTGTATCTCATATGCCAGGTCTTGCCTTCTTCAACGAATGGGTTGTAAACTTTGTCCTGGGCTATGCAGGAGAAACAAACCGTAAATATAAACAGGATAAGAACAAAAACTCTCATGTTACAATTATTGTATGGTTCCATAATTAAGTTGAAGTGTTGTACCTACAGGTATCTCAAATGAAGTGTTGGGCGCTTTATCTATTATTCCGCCATTTCTTATTATTATATTGGAATTTGTAGAATTAACATTTTCAATGACTGCGTTTGTGAGATGTCCGCCATCAACGTGAAGACATCCTCCTTCCAATGTTATTTTTGCTCCGTTATAAAATATAACATCATCTTGAATTGTCAGCGTCACTCCACTTGGAACTACAATGTTGTTATAAATGTACCGTTTAATTGACCACGTGGTATTAGTTGTTACATTCACGATGTCACTTACATGGGCTGTCAAGTTATACACATTACCAAAATCATCCATCGGGCCGACCGTGTAGTCACTATCATCACCATCTTGCTGATCTGGTATCCAACTTGGACAACATGAAGGTTTCTGCCCTATTCCCCAACTATAAAAGCCATCTCCATCATTGTCTGTTATTGCAATGTCTGATTCTGAATATATTTGCGATGCAATTGGCATTGTTGCATAATATGGAGTTCTAAAGCATGATTGGTCATTAAAAAGAACGTAAGCATAACCTTTATGCTCATAATATCTGTTAGTTCCATAACTATTCTTAAATATCCAGTATGTTTTACCTATTCGGTTATCTCCATTTTGGATTACTACAAAATTACTGGGGCTTTGATTATATCCGCCAAAGAATCTTATCGTATCACCTTCGTGTATTGTGGAATATCCAACCAAAGTCATGGCATGACCATGATATGAACCATTGTTGTACATAAAGCCAGATGTCAAAGGACCATATTTAATGAGAGCTTTCTTTACTGAATCATTGTTATTTATAGTATGATTGTGAACAGATGAAGTGCCACTCATTGTTATCAATTCACTAAAACTACCCTTATTGCTGCACGGTTCGTCTGAGTTGGAGAACGGAAAGGAATTCTCTTCTGATATTCCATGAGAAGAAATCCAATTTAGCGCACTATCCTCATATCCTCCCGATGAATTAGTTCCACAACCTGAACAGGAAATGACTTCCTGTTCTGACAAGTCATAATCAATCTCCTGATTGAAATATAAGTTAACCAGTGCCTCTGTTACCCCTACAGCAGCAAATGCCCAGCAACTGTTTCCTGTACTTTGATGTTTTACTGGTGTTATCCAATCAATTCCGTGTCGATTTCTCCAATCGAATGATTCAACATACGGCGAACTATTTTGCATCATTGATTGACTATCCTCTGCATCTCCAAATTCGAAAATGCCTGAAGAATAATATTCAAATCCTGTTGGATGACATTCTCCATCGACACCAAGTATTTTCTTTTTGTCTTCCCATCGTAATAACGATAGGTCTGTAACCTCTGCACGCCATAACCTGTTATGCTTTTCATTGTTCTCATTGATATTATTGACAATAGCCCCTACTTGCGCCCTCTTTTGTCCCTCTGAGACATTTTTGTATTCTGCTTGTGTCATGTTTCGCTTTCCATCCCCATGAGAGACTTTTATGGTAATAGATGATATATCCATAACAGCGTCATTTGAATAAAACAAGAGTTTGGAAGGACAAATATTGGGAAGGGTCTTCGTTTCTTCGCAATAATTAAATAAGGACAAAGAGTCATTGTCATTGAAAAGCCTACTCATTTCAAGAGCAAGATACTCATTTCCGTCTTTGTCTATGAGAATAACTCTGACAAAACTTTTTTGACTATGTAAGTAGATCTTTCCTGTTAATGAAAGACCTGCTATAGACTTGACATCATCCAGACTGAACGACTCACAACTTTGCGGAAGTACTATAGACCTCATTTCGTATCCTTCATCTTTAGTTAGTTGAAACAAAGGAGACGATGTCGTCGATTGTGCAAGAGTGCAAAACGTAGCCCTTATGCTCAGAATTAATAATAAGCAAATTCTATTCATAACAATTATTGTTTGTGTTTCGTTTTCTATATTCCTCTCTCAGCCCAGTCTCCTCTATCAAGATTCCGGTAGCCGATGGCTTCGGCGAGGTGGTGAGACTGAACGTGCTCGGTGCCTTCAAGGTCGGCGATGGTGCGGGCTACCTTCAGTATGCGGTTGTAGGCGCGGGCAGAGAGCGAGAGGCGCTCCATGGCCGTGCGGAGGAGTTCGAGACCGGCGGCGTCGGGTTCGGCAAACTGATGAATCTGTCGCTCGGACATCTGGGCGTTGCAATAGATACGGCCCTTCTCTACGTTCTTTCCCGAGGAGAGTGAGCTGAAGCGCTCTTCCTGTATCTGTCGGGCACGGATGACACGCTCGCGGATGGTGGACGAGGGTTCGCCTGGCTGGGCCTTCGAGAGGTCCTTGAAGGGTACGGGCGTTATCTCCACCTGGATGTCGATGCGGTCGAGCAGCGGACCGGAAATTTTTCCGAGGTAGTGCTGTATCTGTCCCGGCGTGCAGCAGCAGTTGTGCGTCGGGTCACCGTAGTAACCGCAGGGACAAGGGTTGCAGGAGGCTACGAACATGAAGGAGCAGGGCAGCTCGAGGGTGTACTTGGCGCGGCTGATGGTAATCTTACGGTCTTCCAAGGGCTGGCGCATCACTTCGAGGGTCTGCTTATTGAACTCTGTGAGTTCGTCGAGGAAGAGTACACCATTATGTGCCAGAGATATTTCTCCTGGCTGCGGCGAGGTGCCGCCTCCGACGAGGGCGACCTGCGAGATGGTGTGATGGGGTGAGCGGAAGGGTCGCTGCGAGATGAGCGAGGTGTCCTTGCCCACCTTTCCGGCAATAGAGTGAATCTGCGTTGTCTCCAGGCTCTCGGCCAGCGAGAGTGGCGGCAGGATGCTGGGCAGCCGTTTCGCCATCATCGACTTTCCACTTCCTGGCGGGCCTATCATGATGAGGTTGTGTCCGCCGGCGGCAGCGACTTCCAGGGCTCGCTTGACGTTTTCTTGTCCGCGGACGTCGCTGAAGTCGAGGTCGAAGTGGCTCTGGTTCTCGTAGAACTCCCGGCGGGTATCGATGCGGGTGGGCTCAAAATGCTCTCGCCCTGTAAGGAAGTCAATGACCTCCATTAGGCTCTCCAGTCCGTAGACATCAATGTTATTGACAACGGCAGCCTCGCGGATGTTCTGCTTGGGTACGATGAGGGTCTTGAACTTCTCGGCTCTTGCACGGATGGCCACGGGCAGGGCTCCTCGTATGGGCTGAAGTTTACCGTCGAGGCTCAGCTCGCCCACCATCATGACTTGGTCGAGGTTGTCGACGGCGATGTCGCCGTTGGCAGCGAGTATGGCGATGGCAATGGGCAGGTCGAAGGCGCTTCCTTCCTTTCTCAGGTCGGCCGGCGAGAGGTTGGCCGTGATGTCGGCGAAGGGAAACGAGAAGGCGTTGTTCTGTATGGCGGCAGCGATGCGGTCGCGGCCTTCCTTGACGGCGGCATCGCCGAGGCCGGTGAGGTGGTAGCCGCAGCCGGGGCCGAGACTCACCTCGACGGTGACGGTGGTTACTTCGAGGCCATTGACGGCAGCGCTGAATGTCTTGACGAACATAGGGGGAATGTGTTAAAGTGATGGGTGAAATAAAAAAAGTTTAATGATAACAACTTATTGGTGGCCTGGGCCTTTGATTCCACTATAGGCACACCATGCACCAATGACGATTGCAGCAGACGTTATGGGATAGAATAGCCATTTCAGCCAATCATAGTGATAGACTATATATATGTTGTGTTTGCTTTGTTCCTGCCATGACCAATCGAAGGAGGCAAAGAAGAGGTAGCCAAATACCAACATGATAACTATCCCAACAGAAAAGAGGAACAAATTACTTATTAATGGTGTTCCTTTCTTAGATGAATCAGGTAAGCTATTCACGAAGAAAGCTGCAGACCCCAACAAAGCGACCACACCGAGGCCACCTATGATGATACGGCCTATCACTTTAAGAGAATATCCAAACGCTATAAAAAGTATGATGATTCCAACAATCATGAATACAGCGCCATATACTCTGCTTGCGCTTTTACTTAACTGTGGTTCTTGCATCGATGCTTCATTTGAAAATTATTCTGTATAGATGACTTGCACGAGGGTCTGGCCTACGGCAGCGAGCGTGTTGCGGTCGATGTGCTCCATGGTGTCGCTGATGGTGTGCCAGGTAGGTCCGAAGGAACTCTGCGGACAGTCGGCATGGTAGGGTATGATGTCGATGGTGGGTATGTTGGCCACTTGGTTCATGGGCACGTGGTCGTCGGTGATGTATGAACCTTCGCGTTTGGGGAAGAAGGAGCTCTTTCCTACTACACCGGCAGCTCGCCAGACTTTCCGCACGACGCCGGCGGCGTAGTGCTTGGAATATTGCTCTTGGAAGAACTGTGCTCCCTCGCCGCCCACCATGTCGAGCAGGATGCCGTAGATGGGTCTGGCGCCATTCCCGTTCTCTCCATAGGGGAGGCTCTTTGACCAGTATTGCGCACCGAGGGCCCACGACTGCGGGTCGTCCTGCTGGTCGCTCCATTGAGGCGTGCCCCAGTCTTCTGCGTCGAAGCAGATGAAGTCGATGCCGATGTGAGGTGTTGAGGATTTGTCGGAGTAGAGGAGTCGGGCGAGTTCCATCATGACGGCCACGCCAGAGGCTCCGTCGTTGGCAGCCATGACGGGTTTGTGGTGGTTGGCCTCGTCGGGGTCGTTGTCAGCCCATGGGCGGCTGTCCCAGTGGGCGGCGATGATGATGCGTGTCTGGGCCTCCGGCTGATAGCGGGCGATGATGTTGGTGGCATGGAGGGTGGTGCCGTCGTAGCCTGTGAGGTCGGCCTGCTGCTGGTCTACGGTGAGGCCATAGCTCTGGAACTTACTGACTATCCACTGGCGGCACTGCTCGTGGGCCTGCGAGTTCATGGTACGGGGGCCGAAGGTACACTGGTCGGCGCAGAACTGATAGGCTGAGTCGGCACTGAAGGTGGGTCCTACGGGCTTCTGCTTCTCCACGTCGTCGACGGAGGCTGTGGTGCGGTGGTTGATGACGAGGGGGCGGATGGCGTAGGCATAGAGGAAGAGGCCTGCGACGAGGATGATGAGGGTACGAGTCACAATGGTTTTCTTTTTCATATATTTGTTATTTGAAGAGTTGCGACAGAGTCGCAGCATACTGAGAAGTATTTACATTTTGTTGCGACGGAGCCGCTACCTGCGGGGGATTCTATTTGCCTGCGCGGCTCTGGGCCTGGGTGAGGACACGGAGCCAGTTGCGACCCCAGAGCTTGGCGATGTCGTCGTTAGTAAATCCGCTACGGAGTAGCTCACGTGTGAGGTTGGGCAGTTCTTCTGCACTGGCGAGACCGGGTATGCCGCCATCACCGTCGAAGTCGGTTCCGATGCCCACATGGTCGATGCCCATGACGTCGACGGCATGTCGGATGTGAAGGAGGGCGTCTTGAATAGTTGCCTGGCCGTCAGTGCGCAGGAAACCATTGTATAGCGTCACCTGCATGACTCCTCCCCGGCTGGCGAGGTCTCGCATCTGCTGATCGGTGAGGTTGCGCGGATGGTCGCAGATGGCTCGGCAGGAGCTGTGGCTGCAGACAATGGGCGTGGCAGAGAGATGAAGGGCATCGTAGAATGAGGTCTCGGCAGCGTGAGAGAGGTCGACGAGCAACCCCAGCCGGTTCATCTCACCTACGACCTCGTGTCCGAAGGGCGACAGTCCGCCCCAGGTGTGGGTTCCGCGTGCAGAGTCGCAGATGTCGTTGTCGCCATTGTGGCAGAGGGTGATATAGGTGATGCCGCGACTGGCGAAGTGGGCTATGTTCTCGAGGTGTCCCTCGAGGGCTTTGCCGTTTTCGATACCGAGGACGATGCTCTTGCGGCCGGCTTGCTTGTTGAGAAGCAGGTCGTCGGCATTGCGGGCAAAGGCCAGGTGGGTGGGGTGGCTGTCGACGATGGACCGGACCTCGTCGAAGATATGGTCGGCATAGGCTTTGCCTGCCTGCTCGTCGTCCTGTGGCAGATAGGCCACCAAGGTGACGGCATCGAGTCTTCCGGCGGTCATCTTATGCAGGTCAACGAGGATGCGGCTGTCGCGCTCGCAGAAATGGATACCCTGGGGAAAGAACATTGGGGTGTCGCAATGGGAGTCGAGGGTGAGGATGCTGCTGTGGAGAGCTTTCGTGCGGGCGAAGAGGTCGGCTTCGCTGACGAGCCACTGGAAGAGGGGCAGTCCTTCGGCCCCGAGCCACTCGGGATGCCACTGCACACCCATCATGGGCGAGCCGCAGACGTGCTCCATGGCCTCGATAGTACCGTCGGGAGCGGTGGCAGTGATGCGGAATCCCTGCGGTACCTCACTGACGGCTTGGTGATGGAAGGAGTTGACGAAGATCTCGTCGCCACAGAGCGCATGCAGACAGCTACCGGCGGCTATGGCTACCTTGTGGGTCACCTCAGTGCGCTCGGCCTTCTGGGAGTGCTGTATGGGTCGGTCGGAGATGTCTTGGAAGACCTTTCCTCCGAGCGCCACGGCCATGGTCTGCACACCGCGACAGATGCCGAAGATGGGCATCTGCTGCCGGGCTGCGAGGCGCGTGATGAGCAACTCAGGCTCGTCGCGCTCGGCGTTGACGCTGCCCAGCAGCGGCGAGGGGTCTTCGCCCTGCCAAAGGGGGTTCAAATCACCTCCGCCGGTGAGCAGCAGGCCGTCGATGGCGTGAAGGGTATCTTCGATGACCTCTGGCGAGGCTACGGGGGGGATGAGAAGCGGCACGCCGCCAGCCTGAACCACCTGTTTGTAGTAGCGCTCGCGCAACGTGGCGTCGCCGTCTACGTAGTTGGTTGTGATGCCGATGACGGGGGCTCTACGGGTTCTCGGCAGCGAGGTATCGAGCGGATGGAGCAGGGAGTCGATATTGAAATTCTGCATATAGGTAGTATTGAAAATGGTTTCCGGTGTGAAATGATTGCACAAAAGTAGCAAAAACCCTTGACGTAGGCAATTTTTTTCTAAAGAAAAAACGGAAAAAGTTGCCCTGCGCCACCCTGCCCCACAGCGAAAGACTGCCACGAGAGGGGGTGTGTTTAACAGGAAGCTGCTGCCGGTTTGCTCAGTAATCGCAAAAAAACAACTTTTGCTGTCCGGGGAAACGGCAATGTGGCAATGCTTATGTTTGTTGATTTTTGGTGACCTCAGGGGCGGAACGGCCGGGGCGTTTTGTCAGGATTCTTTACCAGAAAATTCTGTCAGGATTTTCGGGTGTTCTAGAAAAATATTTCGACTTCCGGGGCCATTTTTTTGAAGCTTCCTAAGGCGAGTAAGAGACTTTTGGTACAAATCGCATGGACTTTTGTACCGATTCGTTGCTTGATTTCTTAGAATTCACTCCACGATTTCTTACTTTTCGTCATGACTTTTGTACCAAAAGTCTGCCCGAAAGGCGGTCTTACGCAGTTCGAAAGGTCAGCTCCGTTGGTCGGTTTGTCGGTGGTTATCAAGAACAAAAAGGCTATCTGTTTCACTGTCAACGGGTTGCGCTTGATGGCTCATGGCTGCGTTATTTGCGACCGGGGGAAAAATTTTTCAGAAAGTGGGCCTTCTCAGCGCGGAATCCGGGCACTTTTGTAAATATTATTCAGAAGGCTTCTGGCCCTTGACTTTCCCCTCGGCCGTCGACCTTTGGTTCGGGCCGTTTTTACCGGACACCAATATAAACAACATCTTTACAGGCCCTGAAGTTTCCTTATCAATCGTTGATAACTATGACTTCAAGGGAATATAAGAGTGTTGTCTCAGGCTGATTGTCGTGTTATCATCGGAGGTTATCACCGGTTAGGGTGGCAAGGATACGAAAAAGGGGTGGCAGTGCGCCTGCCTGATTGTGTGGATTCAGGCTTCGGCACTGTCACCCCTTGTTCTGTGAATTGGGCCTACTCTTTGTCGATGCTGACGAGCTCGACGGTGAAGATGAGCGTTGAGTAAGGCTTGATGTCCTTCCCCTGCTGGCGTGCTCCGTAGCCGAGGTCCTGTGGGATGTATACCTCCCACTTCGAGCCTACAGGCATCATGCAGAGAGCTTCTGTCCAGCCCTTGATGACCTGGTTGACGCGGAAGGCCGTTGTCTGCGGGTCGCGGCGGTAGGAGCTGTCGAAGACGGTGCCGTCAATAAGGCGGCCCTCATACTTCACCGTGACGCGGTCTTTCTCGGTAGGCACCTCGCCCTTACCCTGGGTGAGTACCTTGTATTGGAGTCCGCTGGGCATGACGATGACACCCTCTTGGTCCTTGTTGTTCATGAGCCACTGGGTGTTCTGCACGCGCCATGCTGCATCTTTCTCCTCCTTGATGGCGCGGCTACGGGCCTCGGTGAGTTCCTTGGCGCGGTCCATCGTGTAGAGGGTCGTGTCCTTCATGACGCCAGCGATGAAGGCACGGGTGAAGAGTTCGGTGTTGAGGGAGTCGGGCGTATTGGCAAAGCTCTCTGTGACATCGGGCAGGATGCGGTTGCGGAAGAGGTCGGATACGAGCACTCCGATGCTGCGAGCGCGGTAGTCGGCGTCGCCAGCCTTGGTGAGGGCTTCCTTGAAACCTTCGGCAAAGGCGCCCATCTGCTCGGGCTCAACTTGATACTGGCGCAGCAGGTATTCGCGCAGGCCGTCGGTAGAGGCAAAGCCGGCTGCATAGCTGAGCGAGTCGCGGGCGGTGACCAGCTGAACGGGCTGCTCGGTCACGCTGACGGCGGCCTTAGCCTTTTTCTTTTCTTTCTTCTTGTCGGCACTGGCTGGAGTGACGACAGCACTGAGCAGAAGCGTCAGTGAGAGGAGTATAATCTTTTTCATGATGATAACGGGTTAGCCTTCCTTTAAAAAAGCCCATTCCCAAGGATATGACAGACCTTGGGAATGGGCGGAAAGTGTGGGTTGGATTTATTTCTTGTTAGTATCGACAATCTCAAGCAGCTCAACGGTGAAGACGAGAGCCGAGAATGGCTTGATGGTGCCGGTGTTGCGCTCCTGATAAGCCAGCTCCTGAGGAACATAGAGCTCCCACTTCGAACCTACAGGCATCTTGCAGAGAGCCTCGGTCCATCCGGGAATGACCTGGTTGACGCGCATGGTGGCAGCCTGGCCGCGGTCGTAAGAGCTGTCGAAGGTGGTGCCATCGATGAGATGACCTTCGTAGTTCACCTTCACCATGGAAGAGTCGGCAGGAATCGCGCCCTTACCCTCGGTGATAACCTTATACTGCAGACCGCTGGGAAGCGTGACAACGCCTTCCTTCTGAGCATTCTCGGCAAGGAACTTCTCACCGGCTTCCTTGTTGGAGGCATACTGCTTCTCGAGGTGGACACGCTTGATGGCTGTGCTCTTCGTCTGGAAATAGTTCTGGGCACTGTCGGTAGTCATGATGTTATACTTGCCCTTCACACCGTTGATGAGTCCGGCAAGGATGTTCTTCAGGGAGACAGTCTGTGTGGAATCCTCACCGAAGATGTCGCCATTGAGACCCTTTACCCACTGACGGGCGATGGTCTGACCGAGCTGAACGCCGGAATAATAGGCAGCCTGAGCCTTGTCGTCACCTGCATTGGCGCCCTCAGTGAGACCCTTCAGGAAGTCACCGATGTTGGCAGAGTCGATGCCCTGATACTGAAAGAAATCCTGGAACTGCTGCGACTGGGCCATACCGAAAGCATAGCTCATGGTGTCTACATCGCTCTTAAGGCTGGCCTTAGGAGCCTGATTGCCGCACGAGATAATGGTTGCGGCTGCAATGGCCAGAACGGCCACAAATGCTAACTTTTTCATTTTTTCTGTTTTTTATTTTAGGTTTGTTATTTATATCTCTAGTTTTCTATATTTCCTCGGGCTTCCTAGGTATTCCTTGAGAATTCTAAGATTATATCACCTCAATCAACTCAACATCAAAGATGAGGGCTGCGAAGGGAGGAATACTGCTTCCAGCGCCTCGCTCACCATAGCCAAGGTGATAGGGAATGAAGAAGCGATACTTGCCGCCTTCCTGCATGAGCTGCAGGCCCTCGGTCCAACCCTTGATAACACCGTTGAGAGGGAATGTGGCGGGCTCGCCACGCTGGATGCTGCTGTCGAAGAGTGTTCCGTCGACAAGCATACCCTCATAGTGGCACTTCACCTGGTCGGTAGCCTTCGGCCGACGGCCGTTGCCCTGACGGATGACCTGATACTGCAGGCCGCTCTCTGTCATCTGGACGCCTTCCTTCAATGCGTTGGCGGCGAGATAGCGCTCGCCCTCTTCCTTGGCTGCCTTGAAACGCTCGGCAGCGGCTGCACGCTGCTTCTTCTCCTGCTCGGCAAAGAAATCCTGAACGAGCTGCTGAGCCTCAGCATCGCCAACAGCGGGAGTGCGCTTGGCAATAATGTCCTTGATGGCCTGGGCAAAGTCGTCGATGTTTAACTCTTGTGCGCCCATGTCGCACAGCTGGCGGCCAATTCCAAGGCCTAATGCATAGCTTACTTTATCCATGTAGATGATTCTTTTTTCTAAGTCCCCTATATCGTGAGCTTGCTCACGGCCTGCAAAGTTACTTATTTTCTTCTATTTGCAGCTAATAATTAACAATTATTATTTAAGATTTTCATTTTGCAAACCTAAAAAGGGCTTGCAATGGGCTGGAAAAGGATATACGGAAGAACGGACAAGGTCTATTCCACTTCACGGATGCGCTTGACAAGTTCTTCCTTGCTGAGGTTGCGGACCTGAACGCGACCATTCTTGCAGACGATATTGTCGGTCAGGGAATAGAGCCCGAATTCTTGCACCACGGGACTCTCAAACATCCGCTCATCGCAGATGATGGTGACATTGTCAAGGGTGTCGCGCTCGACTATATTCCGGCAGGCATCCTTGCTGCCGTCGAGCGAAGGAGCTAACACCTGCAGTCTGTCCCTGTGCCTGCGGGCCAGGCTGTTGAGCTGGCGCAGCAGCGTGATGCTCTCGTTGTTCCACGAGGCCCAGGGCTGGACGATGGTCAGCGGGGCAAGGTTCTTGGTGCTAACGGTCTTCCCATCGAGGTCGGTCATCTGCAGAACCGGCAGCGGCTGGCCCATGTCAGAGGCTGCCAACTGCGACATCTGCTTCTCAAGACGGAGCAGGAAGTAGTTATCAGGCTGCTGCTCGCGCATGAGATTGACGAGGCGGTAGGCTTCGGAATAATCCACGGAATCGCCTTGGAGGAAGTAGCGGGTGACGAGCCATGAACTGACAGCCGAGGCCGGATGCTCCTCTATGAAGCGGCGGGCATGCGCTATCATCTCCAGAGGCGAACTCTTGGCAATGACCTCACGTAGACCGTTCATGAGCTTGTTGTCGCGCGTCCCGGTGACCTTCATCTCTTTCAGGTGGGTGACGTCACCCTTGATCTTGACCTCCTTGCCGGGCTCCACAAAGACGGGTTGCTCGGAATAGTTGGGAAAGACGAGCATGAGCACGCCAGGCTGTTGACAGTCGAGGGAGTAGACGAAGCGTCCGCCCTGCAGGCGGATGGTATCGATGCCCTGAATGGTTTCGTCGGGACTATAGAGATAGAACTCGCCTTGGTCAATCTGCGAGAAACGCGCTTCCATCTTGAAGCGGCGCGAGCCTTCGTCGCAAGAGGTAACACCCGTGATAAACCCTACTGACAAAAGGAGTAGGGTCAATAGCCGGAAGTCTTGATGTCTTGCTATTCTGCTCATTGCCTGTTTACTAAAAACCCCTCTGACTTCTCCACGAAAAGAAGGACTTAGCAGGGCCTCATTGGGGAAGCTTTCAGTCCTCTCGCAGGGGGAGTCAGAGGGGTTGCGGTGTATCTTATCGGATGATATTCAGTTCGAGATCGTTGTCAGCGTATTCCTTCAATGAAGGATCCTTCTGCAGGGCCTCCTCGAGATACGACTTGGCTGCGAACTTATTACCCTTGCGGGCAGCTACAACGGCGTGGAGGTAGCTGGTCATGGCGTCGGGATGAGCCACGGCGTCGAGGGTCTCGATGGCTGCATTGTAGTTCTTGTTGAGCAGCTGAGCCAGAGCGGCACTGTTGCTCTCAACACCCTGGAAGTCAGCCTCGGCCTGAGCGAAGTTACCCTTGGCGATACTGAGGTTTCCGAGAGCCTCGCCCACTGTTGATGCGCCACTGGCACGGGCTATGTCGGTCTCAGCCTCAGCAATGTTGCCATTCTTCAGGCTGATAAGACCGCGGTTGGCATAAGCTTCGGCAGCATTGGCATTGACGCGCAGAGCCTGAGCGATATATTCCTTGGCGGCAGCCTCGTTACCCTTGCTCATCTCGATGACGGCGAGGTTGTTCAGGGCGCGGTAGTCGTTGGGATAGTTCTTCACTGCTGCCTTGTATACCTCTTCCTGCTTCTGGATGTCATCTTCGAGGGTAGCGGCATAGATGAGTTCCTCAACGCTGAGCTGAGAGGCATCATTCTTGAACTGCTGCTGAATCTGGTCGTCGCTGCGGCCGATTACTTCGTAGTTGATGATGAGGCGAGCACGACGCAACTCGGGCAGCACACCACTTGCCAGTTCCTGGAAGCCAGCCGACATATTGCGAATCTGCTGCTCGCGCTCCTGGGGATCCTTATACATATCCAGCACACGGATGATGACATCCTTGTCCTGAATGTTCGAGGCGGCGACAAGCTGCTTGAAGCCTTCCCAGTCCTGAGCGGTATAATGGGCATCGATACCAGCATCGACATTGGTAGCCTTGAGTTGCTGCTTCACATAGTCTTCGGAAACATTCTGACGTTTGTTGGCCAGACGGTCGTTGAAGTCGAAGCCGCCTTCAGGCGAGGCATAGGCAGCAACCTCGATGTTCTGGACGTTCAGACCTTCGCGGTCGGCATTGATTTTCTTGAGCATATTGACAAACTCAGAGATGCTGTTGCTGGCCAGTTCGCTCTTGCGGATGTTAGCCTCGTTGACAAGGAACTTGATGTTGGCTTCCTGCTTCTGCTCACGCACACGCTGGAATGCATCGGGGGCCATGCAGCCTCCGCCATTGGCCAGGATGCGACGATAGAGCTCAGCTGTCGCAACAACGCCTTTAGCTACCTTCACTTCGGGAACTTTCACCGTCTTCTTGCCGACACGGGCGTTGAAGGTCAGATAGAGGTCGCTGTTCTGCATGGCATCGGTATATCCGAAAGCCGTCTTCATGGCATAGCGGCCACCAAGACGATAGGAGATGGTCTGGTCGTTGCCCAGCACCTTCTCGCCCTGAAACGTTGCACCTTCGCCACGAACCACTTCGCCGGTAAGATTGGAACGCAGCTCGGGAGTCACGGTAACTACAGCCTTACGCTTCATATATTTCTCGGGGAACATGCCGTTCACCGTTGCGGGCACCTGGCCTGCCTGAGCTTCAAGGGGATTGGGAGTAACGGAGAAATTGTCGGCCGACAAGGCACCGAGTTTACTTGAACAAGATGTCAGCACCAAAGCGGCTGCGCTGTAAAAAACGATTTGAAGTTTACGCATAATAAAAATAAGATAATCCTTAAGATAACATGTAGTGTGTGATTTTCTCTTTTCCTACGTTTTTCCTCGTGCCGCGAGCGGGACTCGAACCCGCACAGCCATCACTGGCCAAGGGATTTTAAGTCCCTCGTGTCTACCATTCCACCATCGCGGCAGACGATGAAAACGCCGTTCTAAGAGTGTGCAAAGTTACAAAATAAAGTTGAAAGGCGCCAAAGATGAAGCACAGAATGAGTTTTAATAAACAATAATTAACATTCCGAGTCCATCTGACATTCTTCTATCCGAACTTCTTTCAGAGCGTGCCTTTTGACGAAGGAAGCGATTCGTCACCCATGTCGCGGCGGACGGCCTGACGTACAGAACGGGCAAAAGCCTTGAAGATGCCTTCTATCTTATGGTGTTCGTTGTCGCCTTTTGCCTCAACATAGATGTTCATCTGTGCTGCGTCGCAGAGGCTCTTGAAGAAGTGCATGAACATTTCAGTCGGCATATCTCCGATGCGCTCGCGGCGGAAGTCCACATTCCAGTTCAGCCATGGCCGGCCACCGAAGTCAAGGGCCACGGTGCAGAGGCTGTCGTCCATGGGCAACGTGAAGCCATAGCGCCCGATGCCTCGCTTGTCGCCAAGGGCTTTCCTTAGAGCTTCTCCGAATGCGATGGCAGTGTCCTCTATGGTGTGGTGTTCATCTACATGGAGGTCGCCGACGGTCTTTATTTCTATTCCGATATGCCCGTGATAGCCTATCTGTTCGAGCATGTGGTCGAAGAAGCCGAGTCCTGTGTTAACCGTTGGAGGCTGCGGGCTGTCGAGGTCGACGGCGATGTGGATGTCGGTCTCTCTTGTCTTGCGGTTCACTTCTGCGGTCCGATGAGGCGAGGTTAGGATGCTGTCAATGTCAGCCCACGTCAAATCTTGGCTGAGGATGAGAGCCTGGCAACCCATGTTACGGGCAAGCTGGGCATCGGTGTCGCGGTCGCCGATGACATAGGAGTGAGCAATGTCGCACAGGGGATTGTCCATATACTTTCTGACCAACCCCGTGTTAGGTTTGCGTGTAGGGGCATTGTCCTCGGGGAAGTGGTGGTCGATGAGTTCTTCGCTGAAGTGGATACCTTGGTCGGCAAGGGCCTGCATGATGAAGGTATGGACAGGCAGGAAGTCTTCCTCGGGGAAGGCTTCCGTGCCACGTCCGTCCTGATTGCTTACGAGGACCAGCTCATAGTCGGTGGCCTCGCAGATATGGGCGAGGTAACGGAACACACCAGGCTTGAAACGCAGCTTCTGAAAGCTGTCCACCTGCTCGTCGGCGGGTTCTTCGACGAGTGTTCCGTCGCGGTCTATGAACAGGTACTTACTCATTATATTCCTGCCAGCTCTTGATTTTGATGTCTTCCTGCTTCATCTGGCAGAAGGCTTCTATGAAGGCTTTGGCCAGACGGGCATTGGTCATCAACGGGATGTTGTGGTTGATGGCGTCGCGGCGTATCTTGTAGCCGTTGGTAAGTTCGCGTGAGGAGTGGTTCTTCGGGATGTTCACGACGAGGTCGAACTGATGGGCTGCAATCATGTCGATGACATTCTGTTCGCCGGGTTCGTCGGGCCATGCCACGGTGGTAGCCTCAACGCCGTTGACGTTGAAGAAGCGTGCCGTGCCGCCGGTGGCGAATATCTTGAAGCCGTTCTGCACCAGCTTGCGTCCTGCATCCAGCAGGTCTACCTTGCTCTTGGCCCCACCTGAGGAGATAAGGATGTTCTTCTTCGGCAGGCGGTAACCTGTAGCGATGAGGGCATTAAGGAGTGCTTCGTTGAAGTCGTCGCCCAGACAGCCTACCTCACCCGTGGAACTCATGTCGACGCCCAGTACAGGGTCGGCGTTCTGCAGGCGGGCGAAGGAGAACTGCGAGGCCTTCACGCCGATGCGGTCGATGTCGAACTCGCTCTTGTCGGCCTTCTCATAGGGAACGCCGAGCATAATCTTCGTGGCGGTCTCGATGAAGTTGCGCTTGAGTATCTTCGACACGAAGGGGAAGGAGCGGGATGCACGCAGGTTACACTCGATGACGCGCAATGTCTGGTCCTTGGCCAGATACTGGATGTTGAAAGGTCCTGAGATGTTCAGTTCCTTGGCAATGCGGCGCGATACTTTCTTGATGCGGCGGATGGTGTCGTAATAGATGTGCAGTGCGGGGAAGCACATGGTGGCATCGCCGGAGTGTACGCCGGCATACTCGATGTGCTCACTGATGGCATACTCCACAATCTCTCCCTTGTCGGCTACTGCGTCGAACTCAATCTCTTTGGTGTCCTGCATGAACTGCGACACGACGACGGGATAGTCTTTCGACACTTCGGTGGCCATCTTCAAGAAACGCTCCAGCTCTTCATCGTCGTAGCACACATTCATGGCAGCTCCTGAGAGGACATACGACGGGCGTACGAGTACTGGATAGCCTACCTCGGAAACGAACTCCTTGATGTCGTCAAGCGAGGTCAGTGCGCGCCAGGCAGGCTGGTCGATACCGAGTTTGTCGAGCATGGCCGAGAACTTGTCGCGGTTTTCTGCGCGGTCGATGTCGACAGGCGACGTTCCGAGCACGGGGACGCTTTGCTGATAGAGTTTAAGGGCGAGGTTGTTGGGAATCTGTCCTCCCACGCTGACGATGACGCCCTTGGGCTGTTCGATGTCGATGACGTCGAGCACGCGCTCCAACGACAGTTCGTCGAAGTAGAGGCGGTCGCACATATCGTAGTCGGTCGAGACGGTCTCGGGGTTGTAGTTGATCATCACGCTCTGATAGCCTTGCTTGCGGGCCGTCTGGATGGCGTTGACGGAGCACCAGTCGAACTCTACGCTGGAGCCGATGCGGTAGGCTCCTGAGCCAAGTACGATGATGGCCGGTGCGCCGGTGCCTGGATTGACGGGCAGTGCCTTGTCGTCGGCGTGATAGGTGAAGTAGAGATAGTTGGTGGCCCGGTCAGAGGCTACGGTCTCGATGCGGCGCACCTGAGGAAGGATACCCTTTTCCTTTCGGTAGGCACGCACCTCGAGGTTCTCCTTCTGCATATTACCCGTCTTGGGTTTCAATACGAAGCGGGCTATCTGGAAGTCGCTGAATCCGGCGGCCTTCACCTCGCACAGGAAGTCGTCAGGAAGTTCTTCCAGCGAGTTGTACTTGAGAAGTTCGTGCTTCAGGTCTACGATATGCTTCAGACGCTCGAGGAACCACACGTCGATTTTGGTCAGTTCTTCGATGCGCTCGACGGTGTATCCTTCTTCCAGTGCCTGTGCGATGGCGAAGATGCGGAGGTCGGTGGGGTTGGCCAGTGCGTCGTCAAGGTCGTCGAAGCGCGTATGGTCGTTGCCCACGAAGCCGTGCATGCCCTGTCCGATCATCCGCAGGCCCTTCTGGATCATCTCTTCGAAAGAGCGGCCGATGGACATGATTTCGCCGACGGACTTCATCGACGAGCCTATTTGGCGGCTTACGCCCACAAACTTGTTCAGGTCCCAACGCGGTATCTTACAGATCATATAGTCAAGCGAGGGTGCCACGTAGGCCGACTGCGGGGTGCCCATCTGGCCAATCTGGTCGAGGGTGTACCCCAGTGCAATCTTGGCAGCTACGAAGGCCAGCGGATAGCCGGTTGCCTTGGAGGCGAGGGCCGACGAGCGCGATAGGCGGGCGTTGATTTCGATGATGCGGTAGTCGTTGGTCACGGCGTTGAAGGCAAACTGGATGTTGCACTCGCCTACGATGTTCAGGTGGCGTACGCAACGGATGGTGATGTCCTGCAGCATCTTCACCTGCTCGTCGGTGAGCGAGCAGGTGGGAGCCACGACGATGGACTCTCCAGTATGGATGCCCAGCGGGTCGAAGTTCTCCATCGAGGCCACGGTGAAGCAGTGGTCATTGGCATCGCGGATGCACTCAAA
>CAMHUI010000013.1 GCA_946188345.1 uncultured Prevotellaceae bacterium
GAGGATGAGCCACATGCACTCGACATAGTCTTTGGCATAGCCCCAGTCGCGCAGGGAGTTCAGGTTACCAAGGTAGAGCTTGTCCTGGAAACCCTGGGCGATGCGTGCCGCGGCGAGGGTAATCTTGCGGGTGACGAAGGTCTCGCCACGGCGCTCACTCTCATGGTTGAAGAGGATGCCGTTGC
The DNA here is from genome assembly GCA_946188345.1 of uncultured Prevotellaceae bacterium. Taxonomy (GTDB): domain Bacteria; phylum Bacteroidota; class Bacteroidia; order Bacteroidales; family Bacteroidaceae; genus Prevotella. The sequence continues at coordinate 186 of CAMHUI010000013.1, forward strand.
AGCAAAACATATTGTAGCTTTCGCGGTAGTTCTTCATTATCCAGAAGCCATAGAGCTTGGCGACACCATATGGGCTGCGGGGGTAGAAGGGAGTTGTTTCCTTTTGCGGAACTTCCTGTACGAGTCCGTAGAGCTCAGATGTGGAAGCCTGGTATATGCGGCAGGTATCGGCCAGCCCGGCGATGCGAACGGCCTCCAGGAGACGGAGCACGCCCATGGCATCAGCATCTGCCGTGAACTCCGGAACATCGAAGGAAACCTTCACGTGGCTCTGCGCAGCGAGGTTATAGATTTCGTCGGGCTGAATCTCGCTGATGATACGGATAAGGGACGAAGAGTCGGTCATGTCGCCCCAGTGGAGGTTCACGAGACGCTTCTTTTTCATGTCGCGTACCCATTCGTCTAAGTACAAGTGCTCAATGCGTCCAGTGTTGAAAGAAGAGCTGCGGCGTAGGATGCCATGTACTTCATATCCTTTCTCAATAAGAAATTCAGCTAAGAAACTACCGTCTTGGCCTGTAATACCCGTAATTAGTGCTTTCTTTGACATGTTGAACTTGTTTTTGTTTAGTGTTTATGTTTCTTCTACGTTTTTACTTCTAATGCTTTTCTTCCTGGAGGGCGTAGGGGTTGAAGCGGAATGATTTGATGAGGTTGACCTCTCCGGTGGACTTGATGCCTAAGACACAATATCGGTCGCCGTCAAGGAGGTAGGTCTGGACATAATAGGCATGTGGGTGACGGGCGATTCCGTTTTTGTTGGCGGGAATCATGTACGACAAATCATTGAACGGTATCGTGTGAGCGTCCTCTTTCGTGATGGTGTCGTAGTCGTAATGATGGGCCAGATAGTCCAGCGCAAGAACTGTGGCGCCAGCTTCGTCGACTGAGACGAGCTCCTCGGCTTTCATCAGTTTCTTCAGCCAGCCAATCAACTTCTTCCAACCCACAACGCCTTCAAGGAGTTTCGAGCCCACCAGGAAGGAGTCAACGATGGTATTGATGGCGACAAGGATTACAAGGAGGTCTGCACCAGGGCCGATGTTAACCCGCCTTAGCTCCGCGATTCCGTCGACGTTTAGCTCCTGGCTGATTTGCAGTTGCTCCTCTTCCGTAAAGGCGCTGTCCCAACCTTCATTGACAAGGTCTGCGAATTTGTCTATGTCGAGGAGTAGTTCCATCAGGAGAGGGCTGTCAGTTAGTCGCGTTTGAAGATGTCGCGGGTGTAGACTTTGTCCATCACATCGTCAAGAGAGGAGTCATAACGATTGGCGATGATGGCGTCAGACTGTGTTTTGAATGTGTCGAGGTCATTGACCACTCGGCTGCCGAAGAACGTTGTGCCGTCTTCGAGCGTGGGCTCGTAGATGATGACTTTGGCCCCCTTGGCCTTGATGCGCTTCATGATGCCCTGGATGGCAGACTGGCGGAAGTTGTCGGAGTTAGACTTCATCGTCAGACGGTAGACACCAATAGTAACCTCGCGTTCCTCCTTTGCTTCGTAGGTGTTGACTCCGCTATAGCTGTAGTAGCCAGCTTTATCCAGCACGCGGTCGGCGATGTAGTCTTTGCGGGTGCGGTTGGAGTCAACGATTGCCTTGATGAGGTTCTCCGGCACATCGTTGAAGTTGGCCAGCAGCTGCTTGGTGTCTTTTGGCAAGCAATAGCCGCCGTAGCCGAAGCTGGGGTTATTATAGTGTGTACCGATACGTGGGTCTAAGCCCACGCCCTCGATAATTGACTGGGTGTCCAGACCTTTCATCTCGGCGTAAGTGTCAAGTTCGTTGAAGAAGGATACACGAAGGGCGAGGTAGGTGTTGGCAAATAGCTTGACGGCCTCGGCCTCGGTTGTACCCATGAAGAGCACCGGCACATCCTCTTTGATGGCTCCATCTTTGATGATGGCGGCGAAGGTATGGGCAGCCTCTTCCAATGCAGGTTCGTCGTAGCCGACGATGATTCGCGATGGATAGAGGTTGTCGTAGAGGGCCTTCGACTCACGGAGGAACTCTGGGGCGAAGATAATCCTGGGAGAGATGACCTCGAAGGTCCCGTCAGCCTGGCGCTCGCGATAGCTGAATTTTTCGCGGGCATGCTTCGTATAGCCCACGGGGATGGTCGACTTGATGACCATCACTGCATTGGGGTTGACTTGCAGCACGAGGTCGATGACCTCCTCTACATGGGAGGTGTCGAAGAAGTTCTTCTTGCTGTCGTAGTTTGTCGGAGCGGCGATGACGACGAAATCGGCATCCCGATAAGCGGCAGCTCCGTCGAGTGTTGCCGTCAGGTCCAGGTTTTTCTCGGCGAGATATTTCTCGATATATTCGTCCTGGATGGGCGACAGTCTCTTGTTGATGAGGTCCACCTTTTCGGGGATGACGTCGACGGCGGTCACATGATGATGCTGCGACAGTAGAGTTGCAATGGAGAGGCCTACATAGCCAGTTCCTGCAACGGCAATCTTAAGAGATGACATAGTGTTTTAGGATGAAACTGTTGGGTTGGTTACTTTGCCAGAGACCTGGACTCAGGCAGGCTGGACGTCATCGATGGCAATAGAAGTGACGGCATAGCCGAGGTTGTCGATGGCAACGGCGATATGTGTGCCTGAGGTGTCGCGTACGAAGGAGCCTTCCAAGTCTTTCAGCGGGCCGCGCACGATGCGGACTCTGTCGCCGGGGCGCAGCGGATGTTCGACGAAGCTGACGGGGTTGCTGGCGTTGTAGAGCATGAACTGGAGCGTCTGCATCTGGTCGTCGGGCACGATGGCATAGGGCTTGTGGCCGTAGGCATCGGCTGTGCCGGCCTTGTCGGTCATGAACTTGTAGACGTAGGGGCAGGTTTTCATGAAAGGCACCCGCTGGCTATCGTTCATGCGGATGAAGACGCGGCAAGGGATGAGGATGTGTTCAACGTCGCGCTTTTTGCCACCATCATAGTGGTGAGTTTCCTTCGTGCTGGCCACATAGGCTTCTAATCCGAAAATTTGTGCTTTCTCGCGGCAGACACGCTCGTAGTTATACTTCACTTCGGCTATATACCACCGGGGGTGTTCAGTTGCGGGCACACCTCCGGTATCTGGTTTCCGTGAAGTCACAGCAACCACCTTGTTTTGCGGATTAGTCTTCGCTTCTGTAGGCATATAAAGTTCTCAAAATCCTGCAATTACCTAAAAGGTAACCTGCCGAATATAAGATTTTGCAAATATACGTAAAAAATACGGAGATAGGGTCAAAAGGGCTAGGGAAGACGGTTTTTATAACAAAAATTAACTAAAATATTCAAAAAGACCTCCCAAAGGGAGGGGAATGAGTTTTTTCTTCCCATTCCCCTCCAAAGAGTATCTCAAAGTGTCTTTCCCATAGGGGGGAGGTTACCTGATGATGATTTTCCGGTTGTTCAGGATGTATACCCCTCTGTTGATGGGGGCGGATGTCGTATTGATGCGGCGGCCTTGCAGGTCGTAGATGGCGGTCTGGACTTGTTGTGCGTTGCTGTTGATGTCCTTGATATCGGTGATGGGACCGGGTACGACGTCGGTCTTCTTCTTCGACAGGGCGAAGATGCAGGGGATGCTGGATGATCTGGACCGGATGGACACGGCCTTGATATTCTTTGTTTCATCGACAGCCACGGGGAAGTCGAAGAGTGCAAAGTTGCCTGCCGGACTGAATCCCCAGGTAAATCCGCCTCTCTTGTTGACGCGTCCGAGCCCGCTGAGGGCTTCGGTGCCGTTGGGATTGGTCACATACCAGTCGTTGATGGTGATGGTGTTGCTCTGTGCGGCGGTGCCGTCTTCATAGATTACGGATATGGCGACGGTTGAAGCGCCGTTGGTACTGGTGGCCAGCAGATGGAGTTCCGGAGTGTTGAACAACTCTCCGAAGGTGAGCGTGCCGGCCTGTCCCGAGCTGGCCAGCTTCAGAGCATTGTTGCCTGCATAGGGAGCCAGCGTGTAGCTCACTCCCGATTCGGGAGCCTTGATGGTGCGGCTGTCGGGCAGTCCGCCTTCTTCGTAGGCCGCAGCGGCATAGAAGGCATAGTTGCCGTCGAGCGTCTCGGTGATGCTGCTCATGTCTTGAGTCTCGGCGATGACATCGGCGTTCCATCCTGTTTTCACCTCCAGTGGCTCATAGTCGTTCACCTCTACAATCTGTCGTGCAAAGGCGAAGATGGTGGCGTGGGCGTCGTTGGTCGTCGTGAAGGTCACCGACTGGATGAGTTTCGTCTCGTCGGCGGTGATGTGGAGGTCGTATAGTGCGTCGTGACAGTCGCCGCTGTTGAAGGCATCCGTCGTCATGTTGATGTTTCCGAGTCCGGCTATCGCTTGTGTGCCGTCGGGGTTTCTCAGCGACCAGTCGCGGATGCTCAGTTCTCCGGCCTCGTCAGAAGATTCGTCGGTATAGTTGATGACGGCGTTCATGGTAGCCTGTCCGTTGGCGCTGGTAGCCAGGATGTAGAGGTCGGTGGTGGCGAAAGGCTGGAACTCAGCCGTTGCGCTCTCTCCCCGTCCGCGGAGGGCCAGGGCGTTGTCGGCGGCATAGTCGGCCAGGACGTATTCCACCTCCTCGGCCACGGATGTGACGGTGCGGTCTTCTGGCAGTCCTCCATCGGCCTTGACGGTGGCAGAATAGAATGTACGGTTGCCTCCGTCGATGCCGAGGGTGGCATGAGTGTTGGCGGGCAGTTGCTCGACGATGACGTCGGCGTTCATGCCGCTTATGACGGCCACGGGTTCGGTGTTCTTCGGCACGGCAGGCTTCGGGGGGTCAGGGGCGTCAAGGTTCTCGAGTTCCTTGTCCATGAAGGCCAGACGGTCTTTCACCCACTGCTTCAGATAGCTCAGTTCCTCGTCATAGCTGTTGCCGTTGAAGGGGTTGGGCCACACGTTGCGTCCGATGATGCCCCATGCCTTCTGGTTTCGGTCAACGGCACCTCTGATGCGCAGCTGCAGAGCCAGCGAGTCGATGGTGGCCATGATGCGTTTATCGCTGTAGTTGTTGGCTCGGTATTCCTTCCATCGGGCCTTCATGGCATCGACGTAGTTTTTGTCGCCGAGCATCTTATACCAGTAGAAGGGCAGGTGCTCGGCGTCGCCCTGTTCGCGCAGGTTAAAGGTGTAGTGCCACGAGTCTGTGCGCTGGCCGTTGTAGTAGTTGGCGTTGCCCCAGGCGATGTTGAAGTCCCATAGCGACATCTTCCACCGCGGGTCCACACCTTCGTTTTCGGCACGTGTCTCGCCGTATTTATAGAGGTTGGTCGAGAGCCGGTAGCCGTCGATGTTGTTGGCAATCTCGGTTGAGAGCATGTAGTCGATGAACGACATCATGTCAATCTTCGACTGGTATCCGCGCTCAGGGTCTTGCCAGTAGTCAGTTGTGAACGATGCTTCCATCTTGTCGATTTCGCTGTTCAGTGCCTCTTTGGCTCCCGGGAAGTCGGCCCATTCGTCGTTTTCGGGGTCTTTGTATTGGTATTTGATGGTCTTTCCGCGCTCTTCTCCGCCGGTGAGACTGCTCCAGGGGCGGTATTTCGAGGGGTAGTAGGGATCGTCGGAGCGGTCTATTTCCACGTGGTAGTCGCCCGTCAGGTCTCCTCCGTCTTCTCCCGGGTCGTGCAGGTTGAGGCGGTGCTTGCCCTTCGACACGCGCTCGCCGAATCCGTAGACGCCATAGTAGATGCCGTCGAGATAGACCTCGCAGAGTTTCACGGTGGGGACGTAGTCCATCCAGGGCCGTGCCAGTTCGAAGGAGAGGATGTCGCGGAACATGACCTTGTCGGCCCATGGGGCGATGAACATCCACTTGTTGTCCTTTCCCATGCCAAGGATGCTGACTTTCTGTTTCTCGCCACCGTCGTCGGGCAGCACGTCTTCCTTGAGGGTTCTGAGCTGCAGGGGTTTCTTGTCGGAGTTGGAGAACGAGGTGTTTCCGCGATAGCGGATGGCGATGGGTCCTTCGTAGTCGATGTGCTGGTCGGGGTATGCCACGGTGTCGCCGTAGTTATAGTGTCCGGGGCCGTTGTCGATGACCTTCATGCGGCCGAGGATGTAGCTGTTCTTCTGAATGGTCTTGCCGCCCACTTCGATGAAGATGATGGGCAGGTTGGTGTCGGTAATCTTGACGTTCTGGTCGCGTAGCCGGTCGCGGTAGTTTCCGCTCGACTGGGCCTGTATGTTGAGGCTGATGAGGCATGCGGCAAGGCATGCGAGGATTGTTTTCTTCATTTTTTTTCTAGTGTTATCTAATCCAGATTTTCCGGGTCTTTCCTTCGTTGGTGCGCAGGATGTTGAGTCCTTTCTGCGGTTTGGAGAGCTGTCGGCCCTGCACGTCGTAGATGGCTTCCTGCCGGTTGTCAGCGGCTGGTGTCTCCTTGATTTGGCTTACATCCACCGGTGCGGGCACTATCTGATAGGCGAAGGCGAGTACGGTGGGGTAGGCGCTGCTGCGGTTGGTGAGGGTCACCGAGGAGATGTATTTCGTCTTGTCGGCTCGTATTCTCAGGTCGAACATGCCGCTGTGGCAGGTGCCTGAGTTGAACTGGTCGGTCTGCAGGTTGATGTTTCCGAGTCCGGTGACGGCTTCCGTCCCGTTGGGTGTGGGCACGGAGAAGTCTCTCACGCTGACTGTCTCGGGCTCGCTTTGGGTGCCGTCGGAGTAGTTGATGACGACTTCGAGCTGGGCTATTCCAGCTCCCGATGTGGCGAGTATCCACAGGTCGCTGGTGGCGAATTTTTCGAAATTGAGCGTTGCGCTCTCGTCTGGAGCATGGAACGACGCGGCATTGAGTCCCGAGTAGGACGACAGTCTGTAGGTGATGTCTTCGGATCCAGATGTGATGACGCGGCTGGTGGGCACCGAGCCTTCTGCTTTCAGTCGCTGTGCGTAGAAGGTCCGGCTGGCGTCGATGGTCGATGTGGCGTATTCGGCAGCCGGCAGGTTCTCGACGATGACGTCGGCGTTCCATCCGCTCTGGGGCATGACGGGTGTGGTGTTGCGCGGCTCGCGTGGCAGCAGTTCGTCGTCGAGGAATCGCAGTCGGGCACGGGCCCACTGCTTCAGGTAGCTCAGGTCCTCGTCGTAGGTCTTGCCGTAGTAGGCGTTGGGCCAGCCATAGCGCCCGATGATCTGCCAGGCCTGCTGGTTGCGGTCTACGGCGCCGTGGCTGGTGAGCATGTAGGCCAGCGAGTCGATGGTGGCCATGAGGCGGGTGTCGCTGTGGTTGGTCTCGCGGTATTCCTTCCACCGTTGGCGCAGCCGCTCGACGAAGCTGCCGTCGTTCATGGCCTTATACCAGTAGAAGGGCACCTGGTAGGCATCGTTGCTATACATGTTGAGCTGCCACACCCACGACTCCGTCCAGTCGCCGTGGTTGTAGTTGGCGTTGCCCCACGTGAGGTTGTAGTCCCAGATGGCCATCTTCCAGCGTGGGTCCAGCCCCTCGTTCTCGGCGCGTGTCTGGCTGTACTTGAAGAAATGGGTCGAGAGCCGGTAGTTGTCGATGTTGTTGGCCATCTCCGTGGAGAGCATATAGTCAATCATGGAGAGGTCGTCGACGTATTTGCGGAAGCCGTTCTCTGGGTCGGCATAGTCGTCGCTGAGGAAGGAACTCTCCATCTGGTCGATGAGCTTGTTGACTTCCTGCTTGGTGCCCGTGGGCAGCGAGGCGAAGTCGTCCTGCTCGGGTTCCTTGTGCTGGTAGTAGATGCTGAAGTTGTGCTTTTCGGTGCCCTGCAGGTTGCTCCATGGCTTATAGCGCGAGGTGTAGTACGACTCCTCGGGGCGGTCTATCTCCACGTGGTAGTCGCCTGTCAGGTCGCCGTTGTCCTCGCCGGGGTCGTGCAGGTTGAGGCGGTGCTTGCCTTTCGAGATACGCTCGCCGAAGCCGAACACGCCGTAGTAGGTGCCGTCGAGGATGACCTCGCAGAGCTTTACCGTGGGCACGAAGTCCATCCAGGGGCGTGCCAACTCGAAGGAGAGGATGTCGCGGAACATCACCTTGTCGCCCCAGGGGGCTATGAACATCCACTTGCTGTCCTTGCCCATTCCGAGCAGGCTCACCTTGTGCTTCTCGCCGCCGTCGTCGGGCAGCAAGTCCTCCTTGAGGGTGCGAATCTGATAGGGTTTCTTGTCGGAACTGGTGAACGAAGAGTTTCCGCGATATTTGATGGCGATGGGGCCTTCGTAGTCGATGTGCTGTCCGGGATGGGCAATGGTATCGCCGTAGTTCAGCTGCCCGTCGCCGTTGTGAAGAATCTTCATGTGGCCGAGGATGTAGCTGCTCTTCTGGATGGTCTTGCCTTCGACGTCGATGAAGATGATGGGCAGGTTGGTCTCGTCAATCTGGACGTGACTGTCGACCAGCAGGCTTTTATAGTTATCCCACTGCTGACCCCACGCCAAGGGTGCCGTCAGCATCAGCATCAGGAACAGCCAGAGGCATCTCTTGAAAATTGTTTTTCTCATCGTCAATCCTTTTCATCTCCGGAGCTGGGCATAACGCTGTTGGTTGTTTATCTGCTTAAGCCGCAGACCGAAAATCTGTGCAAAGTTACACAATATCTTTCATTTACCCAATTTTTTAGCTGATTATTCGTCTGCAAAAAGGATTTTTAACGTAATGCGGGTGCGCAGGCGTTGCAGGAAACGTTTCTGGGTGGAAATGTTAATTTTTAGGAAATATCTTTACAATGCGGATGAAAATTCCTGTTCCGCGCACTAAAATCCGGAAAAATGGCCGTTTTTTGCAATTTTTCTTAATGGGTTGAAAGTCACCGACTTGCAAAAATGCTGCTGGCATATGTTGAAAAGCTGTTCAGACTTTAGGGGCAAATCGTTCAATGATTTGTACCAAAAGTCTGTACGAATTGGTACAAATCACATGGACCTTTGCCACAAATCATGAAGTGATTTGGTACAAAAGTCTGAACCGGCCCAGTTTTTTCTTTTCCAGAAGTCAATAAAAGTTGCACAAACCTGGTCGTTTGTGCAACTTTTTACGCTCTTTCGTTTCTCTTCGAAATGTTAAATTTGGTAAGAAATCTTGACAAATTTAATCTTGTTTTTGTCTCCTTGAGCTGTGGCCATTTGGAACTCATTCCCCCGTGGGTAGTCCTTGGGGTCAGGGGGAGTTTGTGTCTACTCACAGTCCCTTCATGGCCGTTTCCATCTTGCGGCGTATCTCGTCGTTGCAGAGGTTGCCGATGCTGCCCTCGTGGGTGTGGCTGACCGAGCGCGTGGGCCGGTAGGTGCCTTCCTGCACCTGGCGGCCAATGGTCTGGTAGGCCTCGCGGAAGGGCGTGCCGCTGAGCGTCAGCCGGTTGACATCCTCGACGGTAAATAGGTAGTCGTAGATGGGGTTGTCGAGGATGTGCTCGTTGACCTCGATGTGCTGCAGCATGTATTCGGCCACGTGGAGGCAGTTCTGCAGTTCGTCGAGTGCGGGGAATGTCACGTCCTTGAGCAGCTGCAGGTCGCGGTGGTAGCCCAGCGGCAGGTTAGTGGTGAGCAGCGACACCTCGCCCACGATGCTCTGCAGCCGGTTGCACTTGCCGCGGATGATTTCGAAGGCGTCGGGGTTCTTCTTGTGTGGCATGATGCTTGAGCCCGTCGTGAGTTCCTTCGGGAACGACAGGAAGGCGTAGTTCTGGCTGTTGAAGAGGCATATGTCCATGGCCATACGTCCGAGCGTCGATGCTACGGCATTGATGGCGTAGCTCACGGCGCGTTCGGTCTTGCCGCGGCTCATCTGTGCCGCCACGACGTTCCAGTGGAGGTCTTCAAACTGCAGCAGCCGGGTTGTCATCGTGCGGTTCAGTGGAAAGCTCGAGCCATATCCGGCAGCCGAGCCCAGCGGATTCTGGTTGGCAATGTCGAAGGCGGTGTGGATGAGTCGCATGTCGTCGGCCAGCGTCTCGGCATAGGCTCCGAAGAAGAGTCCGAAGCTCGACGGCATGGCCACCTGCAGGTGGGTATAGCCTGGCATGAGCACCTGCTTGTATTGTTCGCTGAGTGCGAGCAGGCGGTCGAAGAGCGTCTTCACCTGGCTTGCCAGCTGGCGCAGCTCTTCGCGGTAGAACAGCTTCAGGTCTACCAGCACCTGGTCGTTGCGCGAGCGGCCCGAGTGAATCTTCTTGCCCACGGCCCCGAGGCGCTCCGTCAACAGGTGTTCCACTTCGGAGTGCACGTCCTCGATGCCCTCCTCGATGGTGAACTCGCCGCGGTCGATGTCTTCGGCGATGTGCTTCAGCTCGGTTTTGAGCAGCGAGAGCTCGTCAGCCTCGAGCAGTCCGATTGACTGCAGCATCTCGATGTGTGCCAACGTGCCCTCTACGTCGTAGCGCGCCAGCTTCAGGTCCAGCTCGCGGTCGTTGCCCACGGTGAACTGTTCTATCAGGTTGTCAATACCGTATCCTTTGTCCCAGAGTTTCATAGTATGATGGTTGTTAGATGTTTTTAATCAGTTGGACGTAGAGGGGGATGGCCTCCTCAATCTCTTTTTCATAGATGAATTCGTCAGTGGTGTGCGAGCGTGCCGAGTCGCCCGGCCCCATCTTCAGCGAGGGGAAGGGCATCTGCGACATGTCGCTCGTGGTGGGCGAGACGAAGAGTTCGCGGCCGCATGCCTTGGCTGCGATGGCCAGCGGATGGTCGGCCGCCAGCACCGAGGCGCGGATGTGGGTGGAGCGGGCTTTCAGGTCGGAGCCGACGAGGCCCTGAAGCAACGACAGCGTCTCCTCGTTGGTATAGGCGTCGGTGGTGCGAACGTCGCATACGAAGTGGCACTCGTCGGGCACTACGTTATGCTGCGTACCCGCATCAATCTGTGTGACGCTGACCTTGATGGGACCGAGCACCTGAGAGACCTTCTCCGGCCGGAACGAACGCAGCCTGTCGATGTCGTCGAGCGCCTTGTAGAGTGCATTCACGCCTTCGTTGCGAGCAGCATGGCCGGCCTTGCCGTGGGCAGTGCCGTCGATGACCATCAGTCCGCGTTCGGCAATGGCTCCCTGCATCTGCGTGGGTTCGCCGACGATGGCCATGTCTATCTTCGGTAACTCCGGCAGCAGGGCCCGGATGCCGTTGGCTCCCGTTACCTCCTCTTCGGCAGTGATGGCCAGCAGCAGGTTCACGGGCAGCGGCTCGCGGTAGAGCTGGATAAACGTCGTGACGAGGCTGACCACGGAAGCCCCAGCGTCGTTGCTGCCGCGACCGTAGATGCGGCCGTCGGCATGTGTCGGCGTGAAGGGGTCGTAGTGTCCGCCTGTCCAAGGCTTGACGGTGTCGTGGTGACTGTTCAGCAGCAGTGTGGGCTTGCTGTCGTCCCACTGGGCCGCCCGTGCCCATACATTATTCTTAAAGCGTTGCACCTCAGCGATGCCGTTGGCCGCGAGGTAGTCGTAGATGATGCCCGCTGTCGCATCCTCCTGTCGGGAGAGGGATGGCGTGGCAATCATCCTTTCCAATAACTGAAGGGGCGACTTTGGCATGGCGGCATGGCCGCTTCCTGAGTAGCTTATCTTGGTTTTCGAAATCCTCACCTCCTTCACACCCTTCTTTAGGGCCTCGAAGGCATTGTGGAGCTTGGGCAGCATGCCTTTTGACACGGTGCCGTCGGCCTTCAGCTGCTCAAAGAGGTCGGGGGTGATGACGGGGATGACGCTCGTAGGGTCGTTGACGTCGCGCAGGACGCCAGGCTGTTCGAAGCAGTAGGTGAGGGTGACCTCCGCCTTCGTTGCCAGGGCCACGGCTGCGGTACTGGCGATGGTGTCGGCATTGGTGTTGAGCAGATGTCCCTGGCCGTCGTGTGTCAGGGCACAGAAGACGGGCGTGAGACCCTGTTCCAGCAGGCTCATCAGCAGCGACACGTTGACAAGAGAGGTGTCGGGGTCGCCCACCCATCCGTAGTCTATGGGCTCTTTCTTTCTGAGGACTGACTGCATCACGTTGCCGTCGGCACCGGAGAGCCCGATGGCCGGACAGCCCAGTGCGTTGAGGCGAGCGACAAGCTGCTTGTTGGTCAGTCCGCCATAGACCATCGTCACGAGGTCGATGGTCTGGTCGTCGGTGACGCGCCGGCCGTCAATCATCTGCGTCTCGATGCCCAGCTGGGAGGCCAGACGCGTGGCCAGCTTGCCACCACCGTGCACGAGCACCTTCCAACCAGTCTTCTTGGCAAAGGTCTGCAGGAACTCGCTCAGAGCTGCTTCGTCGTCGATGACGTTGCCGCCAATCTTGATGACATCTATCTTCATAGGCTCTCAAGCATACGTTTCAAGACGACCGTTGCGGATATCTCGCGGTTGGCAGCCTCGGGGATGACGAGGGAGCGGGGACCTTCGATGACGTCGTCGGTGACAATCATGCCGCGCCGCACGGGCAGGCAATGCATGAAGTAGGCATTGTCGGTCCATGCCATGTGTTCGGCATCGATGGTCCAGTGCATCATGTCGTGGTAGTCGTGCAGTATCTTTCCATAGTCCTCAGGTCGTGTCACACCGGGGCAGCTCCAGTTCTTGGCATAGACGATATCTGCACCTTGGAGAGCCTTGCGCTGGTCGTATTCCACATGGGCGCCGGCCACAAACTTCGGGTCGAGCTCATAGCCCTCTGGATGGGTGACCACGACGTCGAGGCCTGCCGCCAGCATCCATTCGGCGAAAGAGTTGGGAACAGCCTGAGGTAGGGCCTTGGGATGCGGAGCCCAGGTGAGAACCACACGGGGAGTCTTCCCGGGGAGCGCTTCCTTTATCGTAATCAGGTCGGCAAAGGCCTGGAGGGGATGCACGGTGGCTGTCTCCATAGCCATGACGGGGCGGCCACTGTATTGGATGAACTGCCGGACAATGGTCTCGGCATAGTCGTAGTCACGATTGGTGAGGCCGGCAAAGGAGCGGACGGCAATGATGTCGCAGTAGCAGCCAATGACAGGAATAGCCTCCAAGAGGTGCTCGCTCTTGTCGCCATCCATGATGACGCCACGTTCGGTCTCGAGCTTCCAGGCTCCTTGGTTCACGTCGAGCACGATGACGTTCATGCCGAGGTTCATGGCGGCTTTCTGGGTGGAGAGACGGGTGCGCAGGGAGTTGTTGAAGAACACCATCAGCAGCGTCTTGTTCCGGCCTAAGTGTTGGAAAGCAAAGCGGTCTTGCTTGATGCGCTGGGCTTCCTGCAGGGCTTCCTGCAGGTTGCCGAGGTCGGTATGGGATAGGAATTGGTTCATATCGGTCGTTTTTGGGGGATTATTCACTTTTCATTGTTCACTTCGTCCTTCAGGGCAGCCAGGAACTGGTCTGCCTCGGTCTGCGACAAGCAGAGAGGCGGCAGCAGGCGGACGGTGTGCTGTCCGGCACCGCCAGTGAAGATGTGCTTCTCGAAGATGAGGTGCTTGCGGAGGTCGGCGGCAGGCTGGTCTATATCGAAACCAATCATCAGACCGCGACCGCGGACATCGTGAAGCTGGGGAATGGCCTTGAGCTGCTGCAGGAGGTAGTCGCCCACAGCAGCAGTATTATCGACGAGCCTTTCCTCTTCCATGACGTCGAGTACGGCGAGGGCAGCAGCACAAGCCAAATGGTTGCCGCCAAAGGTGGTGCCGAGTTGTCCGTAGACAGCCTCAAAGTCGGGTGAGATGAGGACGGCACCCATAGGCAGTCCGTTGGCGATGCCTTTGGCGCAGGTGATGAGGTCGGGACGGATGCCGAGCCACTGGTGGGCGAAGAAACGACCTGTGCGGCCGTAGCCGCATTGTATCTCGTCGCAGATGAGCACCGTGCCATGCTGCTTGCAGGCCTTGGCAAGGCCTTGGGCAAAGGTCTCCGTAGCCAAGCGGATGCCTCCCACGCCCTGTATGCACTCCAGGATGACGGCTGCCACATCGCCCTTCTGCAGTTCGGCTTCCCAGGCGGGAAGGTCGTTTAGCGGCAGGTAGGTGACGTGGCCGTTCTGATTGATGGGGGCGATAATCTTCGGATTGTCGGTCGCTTCGACGGCCAGTGAGGTGCGACCGTGGAAAGCCTTCTGAGCCGAGAGGATGCGGGTGCGCCCGGTCTTAAACGAGGCGAGCTTCAGCGCGTTCTCGTTGGCCTCGGCTCCGCTGTTGATGAGAAACAGCTGATAGTCGTCGTAGCCACAGACCTTGCCGAGCCGAAGGGCCAGTTGTTCCTGCAGATTGTTGACGACGGAGTTGGAATAGAAGCCCAGCCGGGCAACCTGTTCCGACACCTTATTAATATAATGGGGGTGGGCATGGCCGATGGAGATGACAGCATGGCCACCGTAGAGGTCAAGGTATTCCTGGCCTTGGTCATCCCATACGTGGCAGCCCTTGCCGCGGACGATATTGACATCAAAGAGGGGATAGACGGGAAATAAGTTCATAGTTCTTTCTTTTAGGGCTGCGAGAGAGCCGCAGCATGCCGAGGACCGTATTCGCGATGGCCTCGCTATAAACGGTGAATTTAGAAGGCGACGGGCTTGAGGCTGAGGCCGGCGGTCTCGTCGAGGCCGAACATAAGGTTCATGTTCTCTACGGCCTGGCCGCTGGCTCCCTTCAGCAGGTTGTCGATGCAGGCTGTGACAAGAAGCTGGCCTTCGTGCCAGTCGCAATGGACAAGACACTTGTTGGTGTTGACCACCTGCTTCAGGTCGATGGCGCGTTCGCTGTAGTGGGTGAAAGGCTCTTGGGCATAGTTCTCACGATAGAGGTCGGCAGAGTCGTGGTCGATGTCGACGACAGCCGTCACGAAGATGCCCCGGGCAAAGTCACCTCGCAGTGGGATGAAAGTGAGTGTGGGCGCTTCCCCGTGATTTCCTTCCAAGGAAGGGGAAGACTGAAGCGCGCTGACAGTCTGGTTGATCTCGGCCAGATGCTGATGGGTGAAGGGCTTGTAGACGCTGATATTGTCGGAACGCCATGCATAGTGTGTGGTGGCGACAGGCTTCTGGCCTGCTCCCGTGGCTCCCGTGATGCCATTGATGACAACATTCCCTTTCAGCAGACCATGTCTTGCCAATGGCAGCAGGGCCAGCTGGATGCAAGTGGCAAAGCAGCCGGGGTTGGCCACAT
The DNA here is from genome assembly GCA_946188345.1 of uncultured Prevotellaceae bacterium. Lineage (GTDB taxonomy): Bacteria > Bacteroidota > Bacteroidia > Bacteroidales > Bacteroidaceae > Prevotella. Next base: position 15,255 of record CAMHUI010000013.1, read on the forward strand.
GCTGGGCCTTCCTGATAGCCTCGCGGTGCACTTCCGGCAGCCCATAGACGAAGTCATGCGAACTGTCGGCGATGCGAAAGTCCTGAGCCAGGTCGACAATCTTCACGTGGTTCGGAATCTCGTGTTCGGAGAGGAACTGCTGGCTCTTGCCGTGGCCGAAGCAGAGGAACAACACGTCAATGTCGTAGAAGGGCATCTCTGCGGAGAACGTCAGGTCGGTGTCTCCATAGAGTCCTTCGTGGACGTCGGCCACGAGGTTGCCTGCATTGCTTTCGCTGTGGGCAAAGACGATGTCGGCTTCTGGATGATGGATGAGCAGGCGGATGAGTTCGCCACCCGTGTAGCCTGCCGCGCCTACGATACCTACGTTAATCATTTCTATCTTTTTTCGTCGGGGTGGATACCATAATACATGCGGAGTGGCGTAGAGAGAATCTTGATGAATCCCTTGGCATCGTCGGCGGTCCAGCCGTGTTGCATCTCGCCGTATTCTCCGAGTTTCGACTTCTGCAAGTCGTCGGGTGAGTCTACACCGACGGTTTCGAAGCCATAGGGACGGAGCTTGAGGATGGCCGTTCCGTTGACGTTGCGCTGCGAGGAGACGAGCATGGCCTCGATGTCGGGCATGACGGGCTCAAGGAACTGGCTCTCGTGCAGGAACATGCCATACCACTGGCTGACCTGGTCTTTCCAATACTGCTGCCACTTCGAGAGCGTTGACTTCTCTAGTAGCCGGTGTGCCTCGATGATGAGTTTCGGGGCGGCGGCCTCGAAGCCCACACGGCCTTTGATGCCGATGATGGTGTCGCCCACGTTGCAGTCGCGGCCGATGGCATAGGCTGCGCCCAGCTCTTCAATCTTCTGGATGGCTTTCACCTTGTCCGCAAACGGTTCTCCGTTGACGGCAGCAATCTCTCCTTTCTCGAAGGTGATGCGCAGCTCAGCCTCGGGAGCGGTGGCAGTGACGTGCTTCAGGTAGGCTTCCTCCGGCAGTCCCTTGGAAGGGTCGAGCAGCTCGCCGCCGCAGATGCTCGTGCCCCAGATACCGACATTGTAGGAGTATTTCAGTTTGGTGAAGTCGGCATAGAAGCCGTGGGCGTTCAGGTAGTCGATTTCCTCTTGTCGTGACAATGCTTCGTCGCGTGTCAGGGTGATAATCTCGATGCCTGGCGACAGGACGAGGAAGGTCATGTCGAAGCGTATCTGGTCGTTGCCGGCTCCGGTAGAGCCGTGGGCGATGGCGTCGGCCTTCACCTCGTTGGCATAGCGGGCGATGGCGACGGCCTGGAAGATGCGCTCCGAGGATACGGAGATGGGGTAGCAGTTATTGCGCATGACATTGCCGAAGATCATATATTTCAGCGAGCGCTCGTAATACTCCTGTGTGACGTCGAGCGTGACGTAGGTCTTGGCTCCCAGCCGGTAGGCGTTCTCTTCGTTCTTCTTCAACTGTTCGGCGCTGAAGCCGCCCGTGTTGGCGCATACGGCATGCACCTCATTGCCCTCCTGGGCCAGTCGCATCACGGTATACGACGTGTCCAATCCGCCTGAAAAGGCTACTACTATCTTTTTCATTTTATTCTGAATACTTTATTAAATGCGTTTTTGACTGACATGATATAGGGTGCCCAGCGCGAAGGCTTTTTCTTCTCTGCCTGCTTCGGGTCGTAGAGCATGCCGTAGCAGAGGCACACGCGGCGGTTGTTGCGCTGCAGGATGTCGTAGTTGACGCAGCCCTCGCAGCCTTTCCAGAACTCGTCGTCGTGGGTGAGGTTGTCGAGCGTCACAGGCTGGTAGCCCATGCGGGTGTTGAGCTTCATGACGGCCAGCGACGTGGTGATACTGAACAGCTTGGCGTAGGGGAATCGCTCGCGTGCCAGTTGGAAGGTCTTCTCCTTGATGCGCGCGGCGAGACCCATCCGGCGGTATTCCGGGTCGACGATGAGTCCGCTGGTAGCCACGAAGTCGCCGTGTTCCCAACATTCTATGTAGCTGAAGCCCACCAGTCTGTCACCGTCGACGGCCACGACGGCCTTGCCAGAGGTCATCTTCTGGGCTATATACGAAGGCTCGCGCTTGGCGATACCTGTGTTGCGGGCCTTGGCCGACTCAAAAATCAACTGGCAGATATGCTCGGCATATTTCACGTCTTCATCTGTTGCATAGCGCACGATGATATTCTTTTCGTTTTGCATATTTATTCTTTATTTTGTTGAATTACGGTGCAAAGTTCGTAATTTTATTCGAAACCACCAAATATTTTTACATATTTATTGAAAACAGCGGCTTGTTTGTATATAAAAAGACATCACCGCCTTGTTACTTCTTCCAGAAGCGGGCGGTGATGTCTTCCATTGTTCCATCGCTGAGGATGCGATAGAGTCGCTGGTTGGTGGTGGGCTTGCTCAGTGGTCCTAGGTGGCGGATGTAGGGGCCCACCTTGATGTAGTTGTATCGTGTCTTGTCGACAGTTGATGTGATGCGCAGTCTGCCGCTATACCATGCTACTTTGAGTAGCGGGTATTTTTCTTTTATATACAGTGCGAGCTGGCTGAGGTTTTCGGGCTCTGCGTCGCCGCCCATGAAGGCGATGCAGGTGATGTCGGGTGAGTATTGTGCCACGAATCTGTCGATGGCGGCCTCGTCGAGTGGGTCGCCGATGTCTTCTGCCAGGTATTGGCTGTGGCAGCCGGGGCAGTGGCAGGGGCAGTTGGAGATGTTGATGGCCAGCGTCACCTCGTCGGGGATTTCCTGGAAGACAACGCCTGTGTTGACGTATTTTAGCATAGCGGGATAAGTAGTGGCATTAAAAAAATGAGAAGTGAGGCCCACTCCTGTTGTTACAGGCTGTGGATGCTCACTTCTCATTCTCGGTTTTGTTACTGAGCCTTTGCGTAGTAGCGGCGTGCTGCCTCTTCCTGGCGGGGCTGCGAGAAGTTGGAGACGCGCTTCAGGTAGCCGATGATGCGGGTCATGTAGTCGATATTCTTGGAGTGACAGCAGGGACATTCCTTGAGATAGCGCTTGTCGATGTGTCCGCAGTCGTTGCAAACGGTGTTGGGGATGTTGAACGTGAAGTAGTTGCATCCTTCCTTGGCGGCTACTTTCAGCAGTTGCTTATACTGCTCCTTCGAGAGGTGTTCTTCGAGGTTCATGTGCAGGGCAGAGCCTCCGGTGAGGTGCTCGATGTAGGGTGCGCCGTGCAGCTTGAACTTGTCGATGATGCTGAGCGAGTCGTCTTCTACGACATAGAAGTAGGAGTTGTAGCAGTCGCGAGGCACGAAGTATCCGTCTTCGCGGTCCCACTTGGCGTGCTTCACACCTACGTTCTCGGCCGGAATCATCTCGCAGTTGAACATCACGTCCTTCGAGCGGTACTGCTTGTTGTACTTTTCGATGAGTCCGAGGATGCCCTGTACGAATTCCTTGTAGTCGTCGTTGGGCGTAATCTTCAGTCCCATGAACTCTGCGGCCTCTACGAGTCCGTTGATGCCGATGGTGAGATACTGGCGGGCGATGTTGATGTAACCTGCGTCGAAGAGGGGCAGCATGCCGTGCTGCTGCAGTTCCTTGAGGTTCTCGTTGTAGGCGAGCTGAACCTTGTGGCACAGGTCGATGATGTGGCCGAGGTATTCCAGATAGTCAATCTCGTGGTTCACGGCATACTGGATGCAGCGGTTGAGGTTGATGGTGAGTACAGACTTCGAGCCTGTCGACACGCCGCCTGCTCCGAGAGTATAGCTGAAGCCGTTGTCGGTGATTTCGTTGCGCAGGCGGCAGCACGACGACAGTGAGTCGGCGTTGTCGCTCATGTAGGTGAAGAAGGAGTGGCCTTCTGAGTACATCTCTGCCGTGAAGTCGCCCCATTCGGGATCCTTCGGCTCGCCGTTTTCGTCGGTGAGCAGAGCCATCGTTTCCACAGGGAAGGTTAGCAGGGTCTTCGTGCGTTCCTTGTTGAACCACTTCATGAACCGCTTCTGCAGCCATGAGAGTCCCTCCCAGTCGGGCTGTGATCCGTCGGGGAAGTAGAATTCTCCGAAGATGCTCTGGAAGTAGTAGCGGTCGTAGTAGGCCACGTTCCAGAACACGGCCTGGTAGTTACGTGCGCCGGTAGGCTGGTTCAGGGTGTAGACGATTTGCTCGAAGCAGTCGGTGATGACCTTGTCGATGGTGCGCTGCTTGAGGCTGAGGTCCACGACGCGGTCAGGCTCCTTGTAGTAGTCCTTGCCGTATTCCAGACCTACGAAGTAGTTCATATACATCAGGAACTCGGGTGTAGCACATGCTCCGCTGAGCATGGAGCTGACCATGAACACCATGTTGACGAATCCGCCGCAGAAGGACTTCAGGTTGGTTGGTGCGGTGGAGTTTCCGCCGATGGATGCCGTGCCACCGATGAGCCAGGGGTACATCGTGATGGAGGCGCAGTAGTTGGCGAGGCTCGTCTCGTCGTTCTTGTAGATGAAGTGGTGGGTCAGCATGTCGATATATTCATCGGCCAGCTGCTTGCCAAACATCTTCTTGATGCGGTCGGTCAGCAGTCGGCGGTTCAGGCGGATGAAGTTCGACTTGGGCAGCTCGCCAATCAGCGTGGCGATGTTTTTGTGCTCGACGTTGGCGTTGGCGTCATATTTTGAACCAGTTGCTGCGTTCACCGAGTCGCAATATTCTGACAAGAACTGCAGCTTCTGCAGTGTCTCGCGGTCTTCGGTATGCTGCTGGCGATAGAGCATGAACGACTTGGCCACCTTGTAGTAGCCTTCACGCATGAGTGCCTCTTCAACCTGGTTCTGAATGTCTTCTACCTTGATGTCGTCTTTGATATCCAAGTGGCTGAGTATCTTTGAGATAGCTCCGAGGTCAGTGGGTTCTTCCACGCTTTCGAACGCCTTGATGATGGCGTTCATAATCTTGTCTAATGAGAAGCGGTCCTTCGAGCCGTCGCGCTTCGTGATTGTAAAGTTTTTGATTTCCATGAGTCCTGAAATATGTATGTTTTTATTGATTTAGAAACAGCGAAAGTCATCCGTTTTGGAAAACTTTTTTGTTTTGGGTTTCAAAAAAGTTTTCCGTTTTGGATAACTTTTTATCGTTTGCAAAGGTACGAATTTTCCCTAATACGCTATCATGTATATTGTAAAAAAAACTTAAAATCAGTAACTTTTTTTCAGGATTCTGAAATGTTTACAAAAGTACCCAGTTTTCTTACGCGCGCGTACATTTATTATATGTATCACTTGCTCCTGTTATAATTTTCACATGCTTCCGTCGTCTGTTCCCCATGTCACGGCAATAGATGTCCTTGTTTCTGTTAGTTTTGTCAAACTTGTTTTCTTTGTCGCGCAGCGACCGGGCGTTGGTCACGAGGAGACCAGCCCTTGGTCACGCCCTGACCGGCCTTTGGTCTGATTGAGACCAGCCTTTGGTCACAACGAGACCAGCCGCTGGGCAAAATTTGGTCACGACGAGACCAGGTTTTTTTTAAATTCTGGTCTCGTCGAACTTCTGGAATCACCTTTGAATAAAGGTTGTTTCAGATATTAACGTTCTTTAGCAATTCTGTTTGGGGGTAGTTTTGCCTATTCGAGTGTGAGGACGACAATCGACTTGGCGGGAAGGTTCACCTTCAGGATGTTCTTCTTCAGTTTGGCATTGCGGAAGTCGGCAGGGCTGACGCGGTCGGGATGCTCGAAGTCGTTGCAGTCGGTTGCCTTCTCGGCCGTGAGGATGCGTCCGCTGACTGTTTTGGGCGTGCAGCCTTCGAGGGCGATGTCGAGATCCTGTGCCTTGTCTAGGCTGACGTTGGTCAGTGCGACGACGATGCTTCCGCTCTTGGTTCTGGCTGCTGAGGCTGCGACGAGGGGCACGCTGCGGTAGCCGTTGTCACGGCTTTCGTCGATGTCGCGGTCGTAGTCGTGGCGCACCTTGATGACCTCGCTCTCGATGTCGAGCGGCAGATAGGTGGCATCTTGGAAGGGTACGTACATCTGGAAGACGTGGTAGGTAGGTGTGAGCACCATGTGTCCGCCATCCTTCTGGTCGGTCAGTATCATCGACTGGAGCACGTTCACGATCTGCGCGATGTTAGCCATTCTGATGCGGTCGGTGTGCCGGTGGAAGACGTTCAGCGAGAGTGCAGCCACCATGGCGTCGCGCAGGGCGTTCTGCTGGTAGAGGTGTCCGGGGTTGGTGCCTGGCTCTACGTCCCACCATGTTCCCCATTCGTCGACGAGCAGTCCTACGTGGTGCTTCGGGTCGCGCTCATCCATGATGGCCTTGTGTCGCTTGATGACATCCTCGATTTCAAGGCATTTGCCGAGTGTCCAGTAGTACTCGGCATCGCTGAATCGGGCAGCCGTTCCCCGGCTGCGGCCCCAGAAGGGTGTGGTGTAGTAGTGCAGGCTGAGTCCGTCCATGCCGTCGCCGACACGGTCCATGAGCACGCGTGTCCAGTTGTAGTCGTAGTCGCTGGCTCCGCTGGCCACCTTGTAGAGGCGGTTGCCGTCGTAGTTACGGCAGTAGACGGCATAGCGGCGGTAGAGGTCGCTGTAGAACTCGGGCCGCATGTTGCCTCCGCAGCCCCACGACTCGTTGCCTACGCCGAGGTATTTCACGTGCCAGGGCTTCTCTCGGCCGTTCTCCTTGCGCAGCTTGGCCATAGGAGTGCCCTCCTCGGAGGTCATGTATTCCACCCATTTGGCCAGCTCCTCGACGGTGCCGGAGCCTACGTTGCCGCTGATATAGGGCTCGCATCCTAACAGTTCGCAGAGGTTCAGGAATTCGTGTGTGCCGAAGGAGTTGTCTTCGATGGTTCCGCCCCAGTTGTTGTTCTTCATCGAGGGTCGCTGGTCGCGCGGGCCGATGCCGTCGCGCCAGTGGTATTCATCGGCGAAGCATCCGCCAGGCCAGCGCAGCACGGGCACGTGGAGGGCCTTCAGGGCTTCGAGCACGTCCTTACGGTAACCGTCGGTGTTGGGGATGGTGCTCTCGGGGCCTACCCACAAGCCGCCGTAGATGCACGAGCCGAGATGCTCGGCAAACTGTCCGTAGATTTCCTTGTAGATGGTGTTCCCTTCCTTGTCGGCGTGAAGGGTGCCGCTGACGTTCTGTGCCGGGAGTGCTGAGGCTAAAGCCAGCAAGAGCAGCATGATGAGTGGTTTTTTCATGATGATAAAGTGTTTGAAGATTGTTTCGGATGGTGTGGAGTTCTTATCTCTTGAAGCAGCTTCTGATGGCAAACCAGAGGTGCATCAGCAGCGTCGTCGGCAGACCGTAGTGGTGACGCATGACGTTGAAGCGCTCGCGGAGTGAAGCTTGGTGGTTGGCAGTCGTGAGTCCTTCTTCTAGATAGTGTGCCACGACGCGTCGGGTGTTGAAGAGTGGCAGGTGCTGCCGCGCGGCGTCTTTCATGACACGGATGCACCAGTCGACATCGGCCGAGTAGTGGTATTGCAGGTCGTAGGGACACTCGCGGGCGATGTCCAGACGGGCATAGAAAGCCTGGTGGCATACGAGCATGCCCTGCTGGAAGGAACGCCACGAGAGCTTCTCGGGCGGTTGCAGCCGCCGTTCGCGAAGGATGTGCCCCTCCATGTCGGTGATGAGCGTGTTGCCATAGATGACGGCAGGCATCGGGTCAAGGCCTTCGATGTCGCGGACGATGTCGGAGAGGGTCGTATCGCCGGCAAGCGTGTCGCCGGCGTTCAGGTAGAGGATGTAGTCGCCCGTAGCCATGTCGAGGGCTTTGTTCATCGCGTCGTAGAGTCCCCGGTCGGGTTCGCTCAGGATGACCACGTCGCGGTCGGGAGCTTTCTCCCGGCACTCCTGCTGATAGGCCTGGGCTAGGGCGAGGGTCTCGTCGGCAGACTGGCCGTCGATGATGAGGTGCTCGATGGCCGCATGCTGCTGCGCTGCCACGCTGCGAAGGGTTAGGGGCAGGGTGGCGGCGGCATTATAGGTGCACGTCACGATGGTGAAGCGAGGGGTGTTCATAGGTTGAAGTGTTTGAACGTGAGCAGTTGTTCGTAGATTTCGCCATAGCGTTGGGCCACGCTGGTCTGTGCATAGGCCAAGCGGACCTTCTCGCGGGCTTCGTGGGCAAGCTGCTGGCGGTCGGCCTCGAAGAGCGTCCAGAGGATACCCTTGGCCAGGTCTTGGCTGTCGCGGTAGCGGGCTACGTAGCCGTTCTTCAAGTGGTCAATCATCTCGGGGATGCCTCCGACGTGGAATCCTACGCAGGGCACACCGCAGGCCATCGCCTCCATAATCGTGTTGGGCAGGTTCTCAGAGAGCGATGGCAGCACGAAGACATCGGCTGCATTATAGGCATCGACGAGCTGGGCATTGTCGGAAAGGTAGCCAAGGGGATAGGTGGAAACGTTGTTTCCGATCGGCATCTCTTCTCCCTTCGAAGCACCCATGACGGCCAGCACGACGGGTCTGTCGGGGTGCTCGCGGGTGATGAGGTCGATGGCCTCATGCAGGTAGGAGAGCCCCTTGTTCCGGTCGTTAGCTCGCCGGGCTGCAAAGAGGATGACGGGCTTGTCCAGTGGCAGGCCTAGGCGCTGACGGGCTGCGGCCTTGTCTTGCGGACAATACAGATGGGTGTCAATGGGGTTCGGGATGGCGCTCACTGTCTGGTCGCGCAACAGGGCACTCTTGCGGGCCTCAGAAGCCAGCCATTCGCTGCAGGCCACGAAGTGGATGTGGCTGTCGCGGATGGTTTGCCGCTTGCGTTGCCACGTGCGAGCGGCCAGGTCCTTGTCGCCGCCTCCGCCTGGAAGCAGCGGGCAATGGTGGCAACCAGTCTTGAAGCGGGCGCAGCCAAGGGTGAGGTGGCAGATGCCGGTGGCTGGCCAGATGTCGTGCATGGTCCAGACGACAGGCTTGCCGCTGCGCACGATGCGGCGGATGTCCTTCAGCGAGAGCATGCCCTGGCAGGTCCAGTGCAGATGGATGACGTCGGCCTGACGGAACTCAGGCGTGCGAGTGATGTCGGCACCTCGCTGGCCTGTGTCTATCAGAAAGAGGTTGCGGAGCGAGAATCCGAGTCGGCAGAAGATTGCCCATCGCTCAAAAAGAAACCGCCACCGCATGAGCCATCGGGGCTTCAGCTGGGTGACGGTGAGGGTATTGGTCTGCTTGTCGCGAACAAGCATGATGGCCTTCATCCCGTTCTTGTTGAGGGCCTCCATGAGCCGGCTTGCTGCCACGGCAGCGCCGCCGGTGCGTTCGCTGGTGCTTACGAGAAGTATGCGCATAACGTATGAGATATCAAAAGAATGGTCGGGCCGTTAGAAGGGTTGCTAACGCTCGATGAGGCAGACGGCATAGGCCGAGAGCCCTTCTTCACGGCCCACAAATCCGAGGTGCTCGGTGGTCGTGGCCTTGATGGATATCCGGTCGGCATCGCAGCCGATGACCTCGGCCAGACACTGCTGCATGGCAGGGATGTGTGGGTTGAGCTTAGGCCGCTGGGCACAGACGGTGGCATCGATGTTGCCGACGCGGTAGCCCTTGGTGGCAATGAGCTCGATGGTCTTGCGGAGAATAATCTTGCTGTCCATGCCCAGAGTCGCCTCGGAGGTGTCGGGGAAGTGATAGCCGATGTCTCGCATGTTGGCAGCTCCGAGCAGAGCGTCGCAGATGGCATGTATCAGCACATCGGCATCGCTGTGTCCCAGCAGTCCGAGACTGTGGTCAATCTTGATGCCTCCGAGGAAGAGTTCGCGACCTTCAACAAGCTGGTGGACGTCGTATCCGAATCCTATACGGGTCATAGTTTCTGGGGATTATTTAAAAAGGTCCTTGATGCCGTCCATGTCGAAGGACAGGGTGAAGCGCATGGTCTGGTCGAGAGGGTTCGACTGGGCCGTGGAGATGACGTAGCCGGCATCGAGGGAGAAGACGCTCATTTTGAAACCGGCACCTACCGTGAAATACTTTCGGTTACCCTTGCTCTGCGACTCGTGGTGGTAGCCGGCACGGATAGAGAACTGGTCATGGTAGACATACTCCGCACCAACGCTCCACTGGATTTCCTCCAGCTCTTCGCTGAATCCGTTGGGAGCATCGCTGAAACTCTTGATCATTCCGCCAATGCTCGACTGGTCGAAGTACTTCTTGCGTACATAGTCCTCGTAGTCGAGATAGTCGGTCATATTGGGGTCAGACTTATACTGTCCCTCGGAAGGGTAGGTGGGGACGAGGAGCTTGTTGGCATCGGCAGCCAGCGTGAATCGGTTGTATTCGTCGACGGGAATCATGAGCGAGGCACCCAGGCGCAGGTTGGTAGGGATGAACTCGCTGTCGTCGCTGCCGCTGAAGTTGATCTTTGAACCGATGTTCGAGACGTTCATACCCAGTCCTAGCTGACATTCGCGGTCGCCCAGGTTGAGGTAGTTCTGGTAGTAGAGCGAGAGGTCGGCCGCAAAGGCTCCGGCCGTGGGCTTCTCTTCGTCGGTGGAATACGACATGTCGGAGAAGAGGTAGCGCAGTCCGGCTGCCATGGAGAAGTTCTCACTCAGCATGATGGAGTAAGCCACGTCGATTGACATCTCGTAGGGGTGGATGGTGTATGCGTCTTCAGCCATGCTGGTATAGACCTCACCGAGCGAGAAGTAGTTGAGTGACCCCGAGAGGGCAGAGTAGTCGCCGATGCGATAATAACCGCAGAGGTAAGCCAGATCCATGTCGTTGACCAGCTGTCTGAGCCAAGGCGTGTAGTTCAGGGCTACGCCGGCTCGAGAGATGGTGAAGGGATACTTGGCTGCATTCCAGTATTGTGACACTACGTCGGGGTCTGTGGCAACACCTACGTCACCCATACCGCCGGCACGGGCATCGGGTGCAATGGCCTGAGAAACGAGGGCGGTGTGGATGGGGTTGAACATCTGACGCTTGCCGTCTTCCACGCCGTCGGCCTTCATCGTCGTAGGCATCAGAAGCAGAAGCAGCAGTGCAAGCGTCCAGCTCGAAATCCCATTTCTGAGAGTGGGGGATTGATTTCCTTTTCTATTGAATAATTTCATCATAGTCATATTCATATTATTATTAGTTATTGTCAGAGATTCTTTCTCGGTTCCAGGGTGGGGCGCCGGTGGCGTCAGAGCACAATCAGCTTCTTGGCCTTTGAGGTGTGTGTCGAGCCATCTGAGGTGAGGCGCATGCGATAGAGGTATACTCCTGTCTGCAGGCGGGCACCGTCGTCGATGGTGAGGTTCCAGTTGTAGGTGTAGGCCGACTCAGAGGAGATGCCTTCGTCGATATGGCTCCACAGCTGGCGGCCACTCATGTCGAACACTTCCAGTTCTACGTCTATACTGCTGCCCAGCCGGTCGTGGGTCACAATGAAGGTCGTCTCCGAGCGGGCGGGGTTCTGGGTGCAGTTGATATCGTAGATAGTGGGTTCCAGATTGTCCTCCACGCGGAAGGAGAGTTCCGTCGTCGACGAGTTGTTCTGAACGTCCCAGATGCGGAAGAGGAGCTTATGCTCTCCCGAGTCCAGTGCAGGAATGCTGTAGGCTACGCGTCCGCTGGTGTAGGAGCCGAAGTCGAACTGGAAGTAGTCGTTCAGCGTATAGGTGCGGGTGAGTTCACCGTCGATGATGAGCTCTATGTCGTGTCCGATGCCTGAGCCCGAGGCATTGATGCCGTCCTGATCGGAGACCTCGGCAACGAAGTATGGCGTGGCGTTGACGCGTCCGCCGTTGACGAAGCTGGGCGAGTTCAGATAGCAGTAGATGCTGGGTCCTATGTCGTCGTTCGATTGTATGTCGCTTCCGCCGACGGTGAAAGCTTCAGAGCATCCATGCCCGTCGAGGTCGTGGGTGGTGTTGTAGGCGTGCAGGTTGATGAGACCTGTCTCGTTGGAGTAGTTGATGTCCTTGGGCACGGCGAATGTCATGGTGAATGTTCCGTTGACGATGCTGTCGGAGCCTTGGTAGATGATGTTCTCGCGGTCGTAGTAGGTGAAGGGAGTCTCGGCCTCGGATGTGTCGTTGAGCTTGCAGACGATCAGTTCGCGGTTATCGCGTATGGTGGCAGAGACGATGCCAGTGAAGTCGTCGGCTCCTTCTACGTGTCCCTTGATGGTGGCCACGCTGCCGGCCTTCAGTTGGGCCTGTTCAGAGCCGGTGGTGGGGATGTCGTTGATGGCATCGATGACGACTTTCATCTTTGGCAGGTGCAGCGAAAGTGCTGGGTCGCCCAGCAGGGAATACTGCAGCTTGTTGGTGCTCAGGTCGGTGCCGCGCTCGATGAGCTCGTTCTTGGTGCGGCGCTGGGCCTCGCCGAGGGTGATGGGCTTGCCGTCGACGAAGCTCAGCACATGGTTCATGAAGGCTTTGTTGATGACCTTGTTCTGGGCAGCATACACTGTGCGGGTCGTGCCGAAGAAGGCCATGGCTCCACCTTTCTTGTTCAGTACGGCGGTCTCGCCTACGGTCTCGTCGACGGTGTCGAAGGGCATGAGGTTACACGAGGCTGTTATCCAGAGTGGGTAGTTCTGGTTGGTGAAGGCGGCGAAGTCGTTGAGTCGCAGTACGGCCTCGTGGGATATCTGTATCTCCGACCCGTGGCCGGCATAGTCCATGATAAGGGCTCCGTTCTGCTGAGCCTGCTTGATGAGTCGGGTGACATCGGGGTAGCGGTAGCCTGTCGATGACGACTCGCGGTCGTAGGCATCCCACATGATTTTCTTGATGATATAGCCTGGATACAAGGCGCTGGTCGCATCAGCAACCTCGTTGAGGTCGTACATGTGCCGGTTGTTGTCGCCGTCGTCGCCCATGAAGACCAACGTGTTCTGCCAGGGGCCAGCGTTATCGTTCTCGATATAGGCAATGGTCTTGTCGACCATGGTCTTGGCGTCTTCTTCGGTCATGACGGGGAATCGTCCGATGCCCAGGTCGAGTTTGTCGGATGCCTGCGGATTTCCTCCCTCGCCGTCGTCGAGGAGTCCGTAGAATCCGTCGTCGACGTAGCAATAGACATCGTGGAGTGAGTTCTCGCTTTCTACGCATAGCAGCAGGTCGTCGGCGTCGAGGCTCGAGCACTCTGGGGTGCGCAGCCTGTTGTCCCATACGCCGTCGCCGAAGAGCAACAGGTAGCGGGGCAGCTCTGCCTCGGTCTCGGCGCGGTCGTAGAGCATCTTCATATAGCGCCGGTAGGCGTTGGCGTCGGGTGTTCCACTGGAGAACTCGTTGTATAGCTCGTCGGCCGGGATGATGCGCACGCTCAGACCGTCGTGGGCCTCGTGGAAAGCTTTCAGACGTTCTGCCTGCTGGCGTAGTTTCTGCGAAGTGGGGATGATGATGACCATGTCGACGGGGCCGTCGGCATGAAGGTCTTGGTTGGTGATGTTATAGACGTACTCGGGAGCTGCAAAGGTGCCGTTGTTGAGGTCGGGTGCCGGTTCTGCTTTGTCCCATGCCATTGATACGTAGTCGAGTCGTAGTGGGCCACCTTGTGTGCATAGAATCTTTACGGTGTCCTGTTCGTGGAGTTCCCGGATGACATAGGTTCTAGTCTCTTCGTCGCCCATGGTGTATTTGTCGGGTATGGAGAATGACATCGTGCCCAGTTCGTTGCCGTTGAGCATGATGCGTGCCTGGCCGTTGGTGCCCGACGAGACGCATACGGAGAGGCGTCCTGTGGCCGACTGGCTGACGTTCTTCAGGATGATGTCCTTTCGGCTTCCTGCGTTGATGGTCTCACGGTCGTAGAGGTTTCGGCCGCCGTGGAACCATGAGTAGCCGTCGTTTTCGTAGAGTGTATGGTAGTCATCGGCCGAGGGGTAGAACGTGTCGAGCAGTTCCTCAGGTGTGATGGTGAGGGGCGTCTCGGATGATTGCGTCAGGAAGTAATAGCCGTAGTCGGAATAGGGGTTGCGTGTGCGGCGCGGACTGTTGTTTTCCTCCCATGAAACGGGGCCTTGGGCATGGAACAGCCGTTTGCCGTTGACCATTGCCGACGGCACTTCTTTCAGGTCGTCGTATGCAATCAGGTCGGCTTCCTTCAGGATGGCGTTCTGTAGTGCGCCGCCATAGCCGTAGATGCGGACTTTGCTGAGGTCGCTGAAGCCTGCCTGCCGGATGAGGGCGTCGGTGAGCTGATATACGCCCGTAGAAGGTACCCGAATCTTCGCCCAACGTCCGTCGGCCAGCACGGAGTGAGCGGCGTATCGCTCTTCCGAGGTTGCCTTGGCAGGGGCCTTCCGACGTGTCGATAGTGGACGGGCGGTCAACTTCAGCATGAAACTCACGAGGATCTGCTGCCTGCCGTCGCGCCAGACATAGGGCGTGAATACGGCTTCCAGCGAGGGACGTTTGCGGTCGAAGACCACGCGCTGGGTTACCAGCGGCATGTCCGGCAGCAGTGAGTCGGACGGCAAGAACTGGGCATCGGCCATTGATAATTGATGATTGTTTGTCTGGGGGGCGTCGATGAATTCGGGGTAGAGCAGCGAAACCGTATAGACTGAGTCGCCATAGTTCTCTGGAAGTGGGAATGAATAGGCTAGTCGAGGCAGGCTACCGTCGGTCAACTCCACCTCCTGAGCGGTGAGGTTGACGAACTGCTGCCGCTGCGACCATAGATTGGTCGTCAGCAGCATAGCCGCAATGATGAGTCCTATTCGTTTCATTCTTTTTTCAGTTACTTGCAGTTAAACTCCAGCACCTTCCGTTCTTCTATCCATCCTTCCAGATGGTCGTCGATGCTGACGGGACCGATGCCCGAGGGTGTTCCCGTGAAAAGCAGGTCGCCAGTGCGCAGGGTGAACCACTGGGAGATGTAGCTGATGAGCTCATCTACTCCGTAGAGCATGTCTCCTGCATAGCCTTGCTGCACGGTCTTTCCGTTGATGTCCAGCCGGAAGTGTGTCTGGTCGATGGTTGTCTGCTGAGGCAACTCCACCCATTCTCCGATGGCTGCCGAGCCGTCGAAGCTCTTGGCCATCTCCCAGGGCAGTCCCTGCTCCCTCAGCCTTGCCTGCAGCTCGCGGGCAGTGAAGTCGATGCCCACGGTGACGGCATCGTAGTATCTTCTGGCGAAGCGCTGGGGAATGCCCTTGCCAAGGCGGCAAATCCGCACCACCAACTCGGCCTCGTAGTCAACGCGTCCCAAGTCGGTAGGTACGAAAAACGGCCGGCCACCCTTCAGCAAAGCAGAGTCGGGTTTCATAAAAACCACGGGCCGCTCCGGTTTATATAACGCAGAATGCAGCTCTTTATTGTGTGCTGCATAGTTCATTCCTATGGCAAAAATCTTCATTTTAACAATTCTGTAATATATTTTGAGTATTATAGTGCGGAAAATATCTTGTTAGACGACAAAAGAAAGGTAACAACGCTGAAATGTCTTTTAGTGGGCAATCCTTGTTAATTCCATCCGCTGGAAATGGGATTCCTCCATGCTGGAGTCAAGGTTCCTTTACGCTGGAGTCTGGGTTCCTTTCAGTTGGAAGCGTGAGCCTTTTTGGCCAGGCAGTTCTCTTTCTTCCTATGTTGCCATATTTCAATGCTGTTGACGATGTTCTGCCAGAGAATATAACATCCCGGACCTACCGACGAGAGTGGTGTCAGATAGGTGTAGGCAATCCAGATGGCGAAGGCCGTATTCTTCTGCCCGAGTCCCTGTCCTGCCTCGGTGGTGTGGTCCCAGTAGTGGCCAATCCATCGTCCTACGGCAAACTGCACGATACAGAACACGAGTCCCAGCAGGGCAATGGCCAGCAGCAGTGCCAGCGAAGCCTGCGCATGGCAGATGTTCTTCACCGTGGCTCCGGTGACAATGGACAGTGAAATAGCCCACAGATAGTAGGAGAGGTCTTTGATGGATACCACGCGTCGGTGGAGCGGGCGGATGTAGTGTTTAGTGATATAGGCCAGCAGCATCGGCAGCACCAGCACCATGCATACCTTATTTAATATAAGGAGGAAGGCTGACCAGAACGTCATGTCGGCATCCTTCTCAATCAGCGGAAAGCACAGGGGGATGGCCAGCGCCGTGATGAAGTTAGAGAGAAACGTGTAGGTAGTCATCTGCTCGAGGTTCCCTCCGAGTTTCTGTGTCACCACCGGGGCAGCCGCGGCACAGGGTGCAACGACGCAGCAGAGCAGGGCTTCCATCAACACCAGCTCGCTGCCCGTCAGCTGATAGCTTAGGATGATGGCCATCAGAATGGTCACAAATACCATCTGGAACACCGCCACCCACAGGTGCCACTGCACGGGGCGCATCTTGTGGAAGTCCACCTTGCAGAACGTCACGTAGAGGATCAGAAACATGAACAGCGGCAGGATGGCATCGAAGAAAGGAGCCATTGCCGTGGCCGGCCCGTCGAGAAAGGGCACATAGGCAAAGGTAAGATACAGGACGCTGCCCACCGCAATGGCGATGGGGAGCGTCCAGTCTTTGAAGAATCGTACGATAGTCATTTTATTTCATATAAAGACGGTCGAGCCTGTTGGTCTCGCCGAAGAGCATGAAGCCCGTCCTCAAGGCAGAGAAGTCGAAGCGCTGCCAGTGCTCAGGCTCTTGATGAGCTCAATCTCTTTCACGTCGTAGGGTGTATGGTCGCCGTGATATAGGTCGTGCTGCCAAGGACCTTCGTATGCTCCCTGTTCTGGACGGTGGCCCCAAGGCAGGTCGGTCTGTGTCTTGCCGTTCACCAAGCCCCACAGCATGCTGCCTACACGGTTTTCCTTGAACATTGGCATGATATCAGCCACAAACGACTTTTGCGGGCGGTTCATCCATTCCGTGCAGATGACGGGCCGGCCTTTAGCCGTCATGCGGTCCATCCATTTGCGGGTCACTTCCTTGTCGGCATACATGTGGAAGGTGATGATGTCGGAGTTGTCGGTCAGAAACTCTTCCAACTTGGCATTCTCTTTCCAGATGCCCGACGTGATGGGTTGGGCCGGATTGACCTCTCTGGCCCACTGGAATACCTTACGCAACAGAGGCCAGCTGCGCTCAGAAAAGCGGGAATTGGTGGGCTCGTTGTAGAGGTCCCAGGCCAGGATGCGCACGTCGTTGCGGAAGGTCTTCATGACATCTTTCACGTAGGTCTCCAGCTTACCATGCTCACGTTCGTCGACAACCATGGTGTAGCCCGGCGACGGCGACCACGCCCAGGCATACCAGCCTTTCAGGGGTTCGGGCTGGCGGCCTACGACGGGATCGGTGTTCACGCCGAAGGCACAGTCGTCGAAGAAGATCGGCATGACGAGGATGCCATGGCGCTCGCAGATGTCGAGGAAGCGCCCAAGCGTCTTCTTAAAGTATTTCGGGTCGTCGGCATAGACAGCATGTTGCATGACCACGCGGACACAGTTCATGCCGATGTCCTCCATCAACTGCAGCTCGCCGTCGATGGCCTTGGCTGAGAACGTTGTTTTGTCCCACATGGCCGTGTAGTTGACGGCGTAGGCCGGGATATAATTTACTCCGTTGAGCCAGGGCATGCGGTTGTACCAACTCCAGGCTTTCTCTTTGCTCCACGGCTGGGCTGCCTGCGCTCCTGCCGTCAGACTTATAATGGAGAGTAGCACAATGCTCATCCATACTTTTGAAATCTTTTTCATACTATTATTATAAGGTCTTATGTTATTATATTGTCTGTCAATTCCAGCCCTCTTCATCATCGTTTTCCATATATCGGCTTATGCCGTTATCATCCATGTCGTCCTCTGATGCAGGGTCGAAACCGCGCATGTTGTCGACGTCATCTTCATCGAATTGACGGGTTGCCTGGTCAGAGCTTTTGCTCGTGGAAGGACTGTCATGTTGGATGGGCTGACGGGCCAAGTCTTCGGTAATAGATTGCAGCATTTCCTTTTCGATCAGCTCCATGTTGCGCTCTTTTGGAATGGAAAATGAATGTTCCTCCTTGCTTTTGTTGCTGCAGGCGCATAGGATGGCCGTTAGGGCCAAGAGGATGGTCAGTCGGGATGTGTTCATTTTTTCTTGATCCATACTTTCATTTTTGATGCCTCACGGTTGTCCCAGGCATAGTAGGGGATGAGTCTGAGCATCTGTTGACCGTTGTCGGCCGTGATGCCCTGTATGCCGTTGAGGATGCCTCCGAGGGAGCAGGTGGTGAACTTAGTGGAAGGGGTAAGCTCGAATTTGTCGTAGGAGTCAGCGTTGTCGATGGCTTCGGCGCAGTAGACCAGCGGACCGCGCTGGATGGCACACATGCCTGCATCTTCCTTCACCCGTGGGTCAGCACTGACCTGCTCGACAGGCATCTCAAGGCGCAGCTCTACCTGGTCGCCTGCTTTCCACTTGCGGCTGATGACGGCATAGCCTTTGTCCTGTGTATAGTTGGAGGGCTTGCCGTTGACGGAGATGGCGACGGCCTTGCACCAGCCTGGGATGCGCAGGCGCACCTCCTTCTTTCCCATTGACTTGCCGAGGGTCATGCTGACATTGCCGTCCCAGGGGTAATTGGTCTGCATGCTGACGGGCAGTTCCTGATCGTTCATCTTTACCGAGGCATTGTTGCCGATGAAGAGGTTCACCCAGAGGGCGTTGTCGCTGATGCCGTAGATGTAGTTGCCGATGCTGGGCAGGAAGCGTGTGATGTTGCTTGGGCAGCAGGCGCATCCGAACCATGCCTGGCGGTGGTGTTTGCCGGCCGATTCCAGGGGGTTGACATAGAAGAAGCGGTCGCCGCGCAGGTTGATGCCCGAGAGCACGCCATTATACATGGCGCGTTCGACCACGTCGAAATACTTGGCGTCGCCGGTGAATTGGTTCATGCGGTAGTTCCAGAGCACCATGCCGATAGAGGCACAGGTCTCGCAATAGGCTGAGGCATTAGGCAGGCTGTAGTCTTCGGAGAAACCTTCGTTGGTGGCCGTCTGACCGATGCCGCCGGTGATATACATGTTGCGGTCGACGACATCGTGCCAGAGCTCGTCGAGAGTTTCAATGTAGCCAGTCTCCTTGTAGGCCGTCACATCGGCCATGCCACAGAAGAGGTACATGAGTCTGACGGCATGGCCGCCGATGTTCTTCAGTTCCCTTACCGGCACAGCATCCTGATAGTAGGTGATGTTCCATCGTCCGTTGGGCATGAATCCATGGCCGTGTCCTCGCTCCTCGAGCAGCCAATAGGCGAAGTCGAGATACTTCTCTTTGCCCGTCAGCTCGTAGAGCTTCACCAGTGCGAGCTCTATCTCTTCGTGGCCAGGCACCCAATGGCGCTTGTCGGGACCGAAGAGCGACATCATGTGGTCGACCATGCGTTCGCAGACTTTTAGAAATTTGTCCTTGCCGGTAGCCTGATAGTAGGCCACGGCAGCCTCTATCATGTGGCCCGCGCAGTACATCTCGTGCTTGTCCATGTCGGTCCAGCGCTTGTCAAGTCCGGACAGGGTAAAGAAGGTGTTGATGTAACCGTCTTCGAGCTGAGCATTGGCAAAGATATCAATCCATTCGTCGGCCTTGGCCTCCAGCTTCTTGTCGGGGTGGTTGATAAGACTGTAGGCAATGCCCTCCATGGCCTTGTATACGTCGCTGTCGTCGAAAAAGATGCCAGAGTGTTTACCTTCTCCCTTGGCAACGTTGATGAAGTTGCGGATACGGTCGGTCTGGTTTTCAATCTGGTCGATGCAGACGGGCTGTGTCGTCAAGACATGGCGGTCGAGGCGGGGGCTCCAGAAACCATCCGCGATTTTCACTTGCGAGAAGTCTACCTGCTTTACTACCTTTACAGGTTGTGCCTGCGCCGACAATCCCATTGCCAGCACAAAGAACATGGTTAGAAGATTACGTTTCATATCTGTTTTGCGGTTTATGATGATTATTGGGCAAAGATACGAAAAAAAAAGCTAATTGCCGTTGTTTTTTGGGGAAAAGTGGCAGGGTGGGCCAAAAAGAATGCTAAAAAAGAAAATCACCGCCACTCATCAGCGAGCAGCGGTGATTCTCTATGTTTAACTTTAAAATCTTTTCTCAACGAATGGGAACCTCACGGCCTCCATTGTTATCCGTTAAACAATCATGTAAAAAAACTTTACCTTAAACCTAATAACTAAAAACCTAAATCTATTACTACTAACCTAAACAATCTTTCCCTATAAAAAAGAGTCAGAGACCGGGCTCCCGAATCCGTCATTCCGGATGGCCTTACGCCGCTTACGTCTCATTGACAATGCAAAGGTATGAACTTTTAGCTGTGTGCGCAAACAATTTGACGATTTATTTTCAAAATAAGCATTTCTCTTGATGCAAATCAATCAAAAGAAGGATTTTTGCTTACATTCTGTTATTTTAAGGCTGGTCTCTCTGTCATTTTTTAATTATTTCATAGAATCTTTTTCCGTTTTTCATCTTGGTTCCTGCTGATGAGTGTCTTGATCGGGTGTTGCTCGCCGTAGATGGTCATGAGTGTGCGGCAGCGCTCTTCGAGGGCGCTGTTCGGACGCTTGCGGTTGCGGATGTTGTTCATCACGGCCGTGGGGTTCTTTGGACATTCCACATGGAGTGAGCGGCATAGGCTGCCGACGAGGGCCTTGAAAGTCATTGGCAGTCCGTCGCGTCCGATAGCCAGACCAGACTCCCAGATGAGGTGGGACAGCTCAACCAAGTCGCTCGTCGTGCCTGTCCATAGCAGACCGTCCTGCTCGTGGATAGCCAGCATGTCGACTGCACTCAACAGCATTTCCTGCCGCACTTCGTTGTCGGTGGTGTTTGAAAGTAATCTATTCATGTTCCTGTGTCTGATAGTTGATTGATTATTCACGGGGGCAAAGGTAGTACTTTCTGTGGAAGCAACACTTCACAGCTGGCACTTTCTTTGTTAAAAAAAAAGAAAAGGTCGCCTGACCTCTCCGTTCTTTTAAAAAAAACTCCCCTCCTGTTATTGCGGTGCAGGGTAACAGGAGGGGGAGGCTTTGATGAGATGGTTTTCTTTCGGGTTTAGCCCGGAGATGCGTTTACTTTAGAATTCCAGCACCATCGTGGCGCGCGGTTCGAGTGTGATGGGCTGGCCGATGGTGTAGTGCTGTCCGGTCAGGATGTCTTGTGCCTCGGTCTGTCCGTCGATGAGCTCTTTATAGCGGCTCCAGTCGAGTTCTGTGGGCTGGTTGGTGCCGTTGAGGATGGTCATGACGCAGTTGCGATGCCAGCGGCGGGCTACGACGTAGACGCCCTTCCATGGGCAGAACTGGGTTTGGTAGCCGCGGATGATGGTTTCGTTGCCCTGCCTCCAGTGAAGCAGGGTAGAGAGCCATTGGAACATCTCCTGCTCATCTGCGGTGCGGCCATTGGCAGTGAAGCAATTGTGCTTGTCACCCTTGAATCCTCCAGGGAAGTCCTTGCGCACGTTGCCGTCGGTCTGTGCTTTGGTACCGTTCATGAGGACTTCGGTGCCATAATAGAGTTGTGGTATGCGCTGCACGGTGAGCAGCAGGGCAAGTGCCTGCTTCAGGGCGGATTTATCCTGTCCGGCATGGCCGTCGCCGAGGAAGCGGTCGGTGTCGTGGTTCTCGATGAAGGCCATCACGTGGCTGGGGTCTTCATAGAGGTAGTCGTAGACAAAGGAGTTGTAGAGGCGGTTGAAACCGTGCCACCAGCCGTCGGTCTCTTCGTAACGGGCCTGGTTGAGCTTGTCGAAGAAAGAGAAGTCCATGACGGTCTTCAGGTAGCTGTTATCGCTTTCGAGCCGGCTTCCTTTCTGCCAGGCGGCGGTGTAGGCGGGTTCGGTGACCCAGGTCTCGCCGACGGTGTTGAAGTTGGGATACTCCTCGTCGAGCACTTTCATCCACTGGGACATGGCCGTGCGGTCGGCATAGGGATAGGTATCCATGCGGATGCCGTCGATGCCGACGGTCTCTATCCACCATTCGGAGTTCTGGATGAGGTAGCGGATGACATGGGGATTGCGCTGGTTCAGGTCGGGCATGGTGGGCACGAACCATCCGTCGGTGGTCTCGGCTTTGTCAATCTCGGAGGCATAGGGGTCGAGCACGGGAGTGAGCTTATACGAAGTCTGGCGATAGAGGTTGCTGATGCGTGTGACGCCGTCCATGTTGCGCTGTTCAATCATGTGTTCCTCGGTCTGGTTGGCAGGGTCGAGCCATTCGGGGTTGTTGAACCAGTCTTTCGAAGGCATGTCGCTGACCCACGGGTGTTCGAAGCCGCTGTGGTTGAAGATCATGTCCATGACGACCTTCAGTCCATGTTGGTGGGCATCGTCGATGAGCCGGCGATAGTCGTCGTTCGTTCCGAATCGCGGGTCAACGCGGTAGTAGTCTGTGGTGGCATAGCCATGATAGGTGCTGACTTTGCCTCCGTAGCTGTCGGGTGAGTTATTCTCGAGTACGGGTGTGAACCAGAGTGCGGTGACGCCAAGGTCGTTGAAGTAGTCGAGGTGTTGGCGTATTCCTTCGAGGTCGCCGCCGTGGCGGAGCGACGGCTCAGCGCGGTTTTCTACATAGTCGTTCAGTCCGTCTATCTGCGTGGGATGGTCTTCCGACTGTGCGAAGCGGTCGGGCATGAGCATGTATAGTACGTCGGCATTGGTGAATCCCTGGCGCTCTTCGCCCTTCATCTCTCGCTCCTTGAGCTGATAGCGCACGATGGTCTTGTCGTCGCCGCGCTTAAAGGCAATGGGCAGTTCGCCGGCCTTCGCCTGGCTGAGGTCGAGATAGAGTAGGAGATAGTTGGGTGAGTCGAGGCGTACGAGAGAGTCGATTTTCGCACCCTGGACGCTGACCTCGGCGTCGCGGATGTCTTTACCGTAGGCCATCAGCTGCACGGTGGGATCTTTCATTCCCACGTACCAGTCGGTGGGGTCGATGCGTGTTACTTCAACGCCGCCGTTGCCTTCGTCCTTGAAGTCGGCGCCTGTCGGGTTGCATGAGCTGAGTGCCATGCCGGTTGCTGTCATGAGCAGTAAGAATGTCTTTTTCATATCGGGTCTTGTGTTTTCTTTAGTTATGCAGGATGAGCGCCGACTGGGGGCTGACGCTGACCTGTCCGCCCTGCACGGTCGTGATGCCTTTTTCGTCGATGACACCCTCCGAGCAGACGACGGTCCACGTGCCTTCGGGTATCTCAATGTTGCGGGCGGCCTTGTTGGCATTGAGTACGACGATGATGTCTTGCCATGAATCTTCGCCTGCATGGTCTTTCAGCCGGAAGGCCACGAGGTTGTCCTGTGTGGGCAGGAACTCCAGGTGTTTGCGCACGAGCTCGGCCTTGCCCAGGCGGAAGGCTGGGTGGTGTTTGCGCAGATAGATGAGGTTTTTGTAGTAGCTGAACACCTCGGGATAGCGGTCGAGGTTCTGCCAGTCAAGCTGGTTGATGCTGTCGGGCGAGTTGTAGGAGTTGTGCACTCCCTTCTTGCTTCTGAGCATCTCCTCGCCGGCCAGCATGAAGGGTACGCCCTGCGAGGTGAAGACGGCGGTCTGTGCGAGCAGGTCAAGGCGGATGAGTTCTTCCTGGCTGATGCCTGGAAGTTCGGCTCTCAGGCGGTCGACCAAACACATGTCGTCGTGGCAGCTGACGTAGCTAATCATCTGCGTCGGCTCATTGGCCCACGGCTCCTGCGCGTAGTTTACCTTGCCGTAGTCCACCTGCGGATGGGCAATCATGCCCGCGATGCCGGCCTTGATGCTTTCCTCAGAGCCAGGGATGGCGGCGAGGAAGGCCCCCTTGGTGTCGTCGGAGAAGGGTCCTCGCAAGGCATCGCGGAGTTCATCTGAGAAGGCTGCCAGCCGGCGGGTCTTCTTGATGTTGGCCTTCGTGGCGAGTTTGTCTTGCGCGTAGGCACATTGGCCTGCGCTCCAGCCTTCACCATAGATATATACGCGTGGGTTGATTTGCCAGACGAGGTCGGAAATCATGTTCATGGTCTTCAGGTCGTGAACGCCCATGAGGTCGAAGCGGAATCCGTCGATGTGGTATTCGTTTATCCAGTATTTCACGCTTTCAATCATGAACATGCGCATCATGTCGCGCTCCGAAGCGGTTTCGTTGCCGCATCCAGAGCCGTTGCTCCATGTCCCGTCGGGGTTCTTGCGGTAGAAGTAGCCAGGGTAGGTCTTTTGGAAGTTGCTGTTTTGGATGTCGAAGGTATGGTTGTAGACGACGTCGAGGATGACTCTGATGCCTGCATTGTGTAGTGCCATGACCATCTGCTTGAACTCTCTGATGCGGCAGGCCGGGTCGGCCGGGTCGGTGGAGTAGGAGCCTTCGGGCACGTTGTAGTTCTGCGGGTCGTAGCCCCAGTTGTATTGGGGGGCGTCGGGCCGGGTCTCGTCGATGGAGGCGAAGTCGAACGAGGGCAGGATGTGTACTGCCGTGATGCCGAGCTTCCTCAGGTGGCGGATGGCGCGGCTTTCGGTGAGGGCGAGGTATTTGCCCTTATGTTCGAAGCCAGACTCCGGGTGTACGGAGAAGTCACGATGGTGGAGCTCGTAGATGACTTGGTCGGCATAGGAGTCGATGACGGGACCGGAGTCTTCGAGCCATTCGTCGGGGTTGGTCTCGTTCATGTCGATGATGGCGCCGCGCTGTCCGTTTGCGCTGACGGCGCGGGCGAAGATGCCGGGTGTCTCGTTGGGTTGCTTGCTGGTTCCGGTGACGTCGAAGGTGTAGTACTTTCCTTTCAGGTCGCCTTCCACGCGTGCTCGCCAGATGTTCGGGAGCTGCTTGTCGCGTGTCATCTTGATGGTCTTGAAGGGCTTGCCTCCCATGCCTTCGTCGTAGAGTCGCAGGAGTACGCGCTTGGCCTTGTGGGGGGCGAAGAGTTGGAATGAGGTGGCTTCCTTGCGATAGGTTGTCTCGGGGCCTTGGGCCTTGACGGATGATGCAGCCATTGCTGTGAGGGCTACGAGGAACAGCGTTTTCAGTTTCATTGTTCTTGGTTTTGCTTTTGGGAGCCGCGGCTTGCGAAGAAGAAAGGGTCTTCAGCGGCCGCTGCTGGTGACGAGCTCGATGACGTTGGCCATGAAGTCGTCGTTTCTCATGAGGTCTTCCAGATAGAGGTGCATGCGGTAGCGCCAGTAGTGCTTGGGGTTGGCGGGTATGTTGATGCGCTCGGCGTTGGCATCTGGCAGGCGCAGGCGGTCGTCGATGGCGAGCCAGTCTTGTATGGAGAGGACGCAGAGCATCGATGGCGACTGCAGGTGTTCACGGATGATGTCGCGTGCGAGCCATCCGGGCAGCGGATGGGGTGCGGGGCCTTGGCGCAGCAGCATGGTGTTGTAGTAGTTCTGTGTGCGTTCCAGGTCTTCGTCCCACCACTGGCGCAGCGTGGGCATGTCGTGGCTGGAGATGGTGCATACGGAGCGGTAGGGGTTGCGGTCGAGGTGTCCGAAGCGCACGGTGGGGTCTTTCGGCATCGACTGTATCTCGAGCGACAGGATGCGGAGTTCGTTCATCACCCAGGCCACGCAGTCGGGCACCATGCCGAGGTCTTCGGCACAGACGAGCATGCGGGTAGCTTCTACGAGGCGGGGCAGCTTCTTCATGGCTTCGCGGTACCAATACTGGTTGTTGCGGTGGTAGAAGTAGTCGTCGTAGAGGGCGTTGAAGGCATCTTTCTCCCACTGTGGTAGGCGCTGGTAGGCTTCGGTGTATTGCACGGCGATGCGCGGGTGGCGCTTGGCGGGGTCTTTGTGGTCGACGAGGAAGAGGTTGTCGATTTCGCTGAATACGCCCCTTCCGTTGATTTCCTCGATGGAGAGTCCGAGTGCCGGTGAGAACTGTCCCATCAGACCGCTGGCGTGTGGCATGGGTATCTCCCAGATGCGGAAGAATCCGAGTACATGGTCAATGCGGTAGGCATCGAAGAATCGGGCCATGTTTTGGAATCGGCGCACCCACCACTGGCATCCGTCCTTCAGCATCTCGTCCCAGTTGTAGGTGGGGAATCCCCAGTTCTGTCCGTCGGCCGAGAAGTCATCGGGTGGTGCTCCGGCCTGGCCGTTCATGTTGAAGTATTTCGGTTCCACCCACACATCGCAGCCTGTGCGGCTGACGCCGATGGGGATGTCGCCCTTGAGGATGACTCCGAGTTTGCGAGCATGGTCGTGGGCAGCGCGCATCTGCCGGTCGAGGATGAACTGCACGTAGTAGTAGAACGCCACATCTTTATATATACGCGTGCGTGGGCTGGAGAGTGCCTCACGGTCGCGTTCTTTCCATTGCGGGTGCATGGCCAGCTGGCCGGTGTCGCGCAGGTGGCAGTAGAAGGCATAGGGTACGAGCCACTGGCTGGTCTCCTGAAAGAAGGTCTTGAATTCCGCCGAGGCGAGCACGGCCTTGCCTTCCTGGGCATAGAGCAGGTGCAGCAGCTCGGTCTTCGTCTGGTTGACGAGCTCATAGTCTATCTGCGGCAGCTGGTTGAGTTTCAGCCGCAGCTTCTCATAGTGTTGCTGCTTCTTGGTGTCTTTCAGGGCCGGCAGCTGGCGGAAGTCTACATACTGCGGGTGCAGGGCGAAGATGCTGATGCAGGAGTAGGGGTAGGAGTCGGTCCAGGTATGTGTGGTCGTGGTGTCGTTGATGGGCAGCACCTGCAGCAGCTTCTGTCCGGTGCGGCTCACGTAGTCAATCATCACCTTCAAGTCGCCGAAGTCTCCGACGCCGAAGCTACCCTTGGTGCGTAGCGAGAATACGGGCACGAGTGTGCCGGCTACCTTGGCCTGGGGGATGTCGAAGGTGGCCTGCGGCAGCGCCATCACCGTGGCCATTTGGGGAGCCATCGGCGGAACGGAGAGCTGCCGGTTCTCGCCCAGTTCCCATCTGACGTCACCCTTTTTGATGACAATGAACTTCAGTTCTACGGTCTGTCCGGCCAGCTGCGATGCATCGATGTCGGCCACCCACTCGTGGTAGTTGTGCTGCTTCATGGCCAGGGCCTTGCCCGTGTTCCATGCCCCGAGTTCGGGCACGGAGCCAACGAGCCCCAGCCGTTCGCCTCTCGACAGCTGTGGGGCCCTGACGCAGAGCCTCACCACCTGGCTTTTCGTCGAAGCCGGCAGCGGCTCGAGGGGCTCGTTGGTAAAGGCCGAGCTGTAGCGGTAGCTGTCCTCGGGGATGTCAATCCACCGGTCGTATATGTCGTAGTGCTGGACACCCTTCACGTTGGGCTCCAGCCGATGGGCGGCCACGGTCCATTCGTGGCGCTCCTCTTCGCCGTTGCAGTCGACGCTGTAGAAGTAGTCAACGACTTGAGGCAATTCCTTCTCTGATACATTCAGTTCGCAGTGCCAGTGCTCGCCGTCGTTGGTCGACATGCGATAGGGCACCCTCTTCGTGGTGCCGTCGCCCTGAGCCTGCACCACATTCAAGACCAGCTCCTCTCCGAAGACCGTCTTGTAACCGATATTGAAGTAGATTTTCATTGATCTTTAGTTATATCGTTAAGCCCCCCTGGTTTGGGGGATGTAATTCTTATGGCGGTGTAAAGTTACGCAGAAAAAAGCAACTACTCCGATTGCAGGCTGCAAGAAAAAGCGGAAAACTGATGCAAACGTTTGCATTATTGCCTGACAACCAGCCGCCGGCAATTGTTAAATATTAGGATTTATCTTGACAAAAGGCTCGGAAAACCGTCCATCGCGGCTCTATAATAAGAAAAAAAACCAAAAAACGCCGTTTTTCGAGTGGTCGACCTATCTGTCTGATTGTTATTGCTTTATGGGAAGAAGTGTCGAGGCGCCGTACGTGGGCATCCAGACTTTCGGTACAAATCATCGAACGATTTGTACCAAAAGTCATCACGAATTGCAACAAATCATGGAACGATTTGTACTAAATCACTCCACGAATTGGTACAAAAGTCTCAGTCGACCAGTGCCGTTCGGACGAAAAGCCGACAAAAAAGCTGCACAAACAGACGGTTTTGTGCAGCTTTTTTTGCTGTTTCACCCGAAAGTGAAATGTTAAATTCGGTAAGAAATGTTTACACCTTGGTCGTTTGGGCCGCAGGGGGGTGTATTTTTTTTCTTCAGGCCTTCTTGCGGGTGTTGATGATGGTGACGCAGAGGGCTCCGAGGACAAGCAGCACGCCGGCCACGGTCATCATGTTGCTCTGTGTCGAGCCCACCGTCTTCAGGATGAAGCCTCCGAGTGCTGCTGCGGCAATCTGGGGTACGCAGATGGTGCCGTTGAAGAGGCCCAGGTAGGCACCCATGTGGCCGTAGCCCTGCAGGGCATTGGTGACGAGTGCGAAGGGCATGGCGAGCATGGCAGCCCAGGCGCATCCGATGAGTAAGAACGGCAGGAAGAGGAGGTACTTGTCGTGGATGAAGGGAATCATGCAGAAGCCTATGCCGCCGAGCAGCAGGCTGATGCCATAGGCCAGCTTTATGTTGCGGAACTGCGGCAGTATGGCTGCCCAGACGACAGAGCCGATGGCCTGGACGGCGAAGACGATGCCCACCCAGTTGCCGGCAGCCTGATAGCCGTCAGAGGCCACGTCGGTGGTGCCCCAGCAGGTGTCGGCGATGGTGCCGTTGGTATAGGTCCACATATACATGAACGCGGCCCAGCAGAAGAACTGCACCAGTCCCACCTTCCAGAACGTCGATGGGGCATTGCTGAGCAGCGTCAGCCAGTTGGCCGAGTCCTCCTTCTCCTCGCTCACGGGGTTGTATTCGCGATACTCCTGCGGCGGCCACTCCTTCACTTTCACCGTCGTGTAGACGACGCAGAGGATGAGGATGGCGGCGCCGATATAGAACGACCAGATGACGGAGTCGGGGATGACGCCCTCGGCGGCAACGTTCTTGATGCCGAGCCAGGTGAAGAAGAACGGGAACACATAGCCCACCACTGAGCCGGAGTTGCAGAGGAACGACTGGATGCTGTAGGCCTTGGCCTTCTGATTCTCGTTCACCATGTCGCCCACGAGCATCTTAAACGGCTGCATGGCCATGTTGATGCTCGTGTCGAGCAGCATCAGCATGATGAGTCCGAATGTCATGGCCGCCGAGACAGCGAGCCCCAGCGAGCCGGCATTGGGCAGCAGGCACATCACGGCCACGGCCACGGCGGCACCGATGCAGAGGTAGGGGATGCGGCGTCCGAAGCGCGTCCACGTCTTGTCCGACAGGGTGCCCACGATGGGTTGCACGAGGATGCCCATCAGCGGCGGCAGAATCCAGAAGTAGCTGAGGTTGTGCGGGTCGGCGCCGAGCGTGGCAAAGATGCGCGAGATGTTGGCACTCTGGAGCGCATAGGCTATCTGCACTCCGAAGAATCCGAAGCTCAGGTTCCAGAGCTTCCAGAAGGATAGATTAGGTTTTTGTTTCATGAGCTTTATTGATTTTTGATATTATTTCTTTACACATACGTAGGCGGGACATTAATTTATTCTTGAACCGTCAGCAAGTATCAATACGCACTTATGTGTTTGGCAGTCGTGCTCCAGGTCTGAAGCCCCCGGCCTGTCAGTGTCAAACGCTGTTCGCCGGCTGGTGGCATTACCTCGTCGTGCCTCTGATGATGAGTCGGGTGCGTACGATGCGGCGCTCTATCTTCTCCAGCGGAATGTGGCCCTCCACCTTGCCGATGAGGATGTTGGCCGCCTCCTCGCCCACCCGCATGCCACGCTGCTCGACCGTCGTCAGCATCGGGTCGCAGGCAATGGCACGCTCGCCGTTGGTGAAGCCGCAGATGCTGATGTCCTGTGGCACGCGGAAGCCGATGCGCTTGGCTGAGTAGAGGATGCCGATGGCCGTGTCGTCGTTGACGGCAAAGAAGGCATCGGGACCGTCCTCAATGTTCAGGATCTCAGGCGTGATGAGCTCCGCATCATGGCGGTTGTCGCACTCGCGGATGAATCGCTCGTCAGGCTGCAGGCCATGCTTCAGCAAGGCATCGCGGTAGCCGTTGTAGCGGTTCTTCGAGATTTCCAGTTTCATCGACGAGCCATAGAACGCGATTCGCCGGCAGCCCGTTTCGTAGAGATGCGTCACGGCATTGAAAGCGCCCATGTAGTCGTCCACGACGACGCGGCTCGCCTCCACACCCGTGCAGATGCGGTCGTAGAACACCAGTGGCAACCCGCGGTCGATGAGTTCCTGGAAGTGGTCGTACTTGATGGTGTCCTTCGCCTGCGAGACGATGATTCCGCAGACCTTGTTCTCATAGAACGACTTGCAAATCTTCACCTCCTGCTCATACTGCTCGTTGCTCTGCGCCACCAGCAGGCTGTAGCCGTGGGCCTTGGCCTCCTCCTCGATACCCGAGAGGATGGTCGAGAAATAGTAGTGGACAAACTGCGGTATGATGACGCCGATGACCTTCGTCGGCTGCTTGCCCGACAGCCTCAGTGCGCCGGCAATGACATTCGGCACGAAGTGATGCTCCTCGGCATAGGCCTGGATGCGCTCCCGCTGCTCATGGCTGATGTGGGGACTGTTCTTCAGGGCCCTTGACACCGTGGCCACCGACACGCCCAGATCGCGGGCGATGTCCTTCATCGTTATAGGAGACATTTCGTTTGGCATAGTAGCAATACTTTGTTGCAAAGTTATACAAAAACAGCCCTAACGCCCGCAAAGAAAATTTCAGATAGGAAAATTTCTCGATGCAAACGTTTGCATTATAGAAATAACGATTTTACGCGCGAAAAAGTATAGTTTCGCCCAAATAAAAATTACTTTTGCACCCGAAAAGCGAGGTTCAGGCCTTACAAACCTAAATCTGACAGCCACAAAGATACCGCTGTGAGGCGGGCTTATTGTGCGTAAAAAACAATAATATATTACTATAAATTTATAACTAACTTTTTAACAACCAAAATGATGAAGCAGGTAAAATTTACATTGCCTCTGAGGATGCTCGCACTCATCTGCGGGCTTATCCTGTCAGCAAGCGCCTTTGCACAGCAGATTACTGTCAATGGCCACGTTAAAGACTCTACCGGCGAGCCCATCATGGGAGCTACTATCCGCGTTGCAGGAGAAACGGGGGGGGTAGTTTCTGACCTCGACGGTAATTTCACCATTAAGGCTAATCAGGGAGCGCAGCTCACGGTGTCCTTCATCGGATTCCAGGATGCTGTTGCCACAGCAAGCCCTAATGTAGTTATCACAATGCAGGACGACGCCCAGCTGCTGAGCGACGTCGTCGTCATCGGTTACGGCCGCGCCAAGAAGGAAGACCTGACAGGTTCGGTGACCGCCATGAAACCCGATGAAATGTCGAAAGGTATCACCAACAACGCCAGCGACATGCTCGTTGGTAAGGTGGCCGGTGTCGACGTCATCACCGCAGGCGGTGCTCCTGGAGCCGGCGCACAGATCCGCATCCGTGGCGGTGCCTCTCTCTCCGCATCCAACGACCCGCTGTATGTCATCGACGGACTGCCCATCGACAACAACAATGCAAACGGAGTGTCGAACATCCTGGCTATGATCAACCCGAACGACATCGAAACCTTCACCATCCTGAAGGACGCTTCGGCAACAGCCATCTACGGCTCACGTGCCTCGAACGGTGTCATCATCATCACCACCAAGAAGGGTAAGGAAGGACAGCGTGCACGCGTCAGCTACAACGGTGACGTGACACTCTCCACCATTGCCAAGAAGTACGACGTGCTCGACGGCGACGCCTACCGCGCACTCATCGCCGGCATCGACGGACTCGACGCCTCACAGCTTGGCGATGCCAACACCAACTGGCAGGACGAGATCTTCCGCACGACACTCTCCACAACCCACACCATCTCCGTCAGCGGAGGCCTGAAGAACATGCCCTATCGCATCAGCGGCGGCATGAACATCGGCAACGGTATCGTGATGAACAACTGGATGCGCCGCTCCAACGTGTCGGCAAACCTCGCACCTTCGTTCCTCGACAACCACCTGAACTTCAACATCACCACGAAGTACATGTATGAGAAGGACCGCTACGTCAGCGACGGTGCCGCCATCGGCGCAGCCCTGTCAATGGATCCTACACGTCCCGTGCGCGATGCAGGCAGCGACTTCAAATACTCCGGCGGATACTGGCAGTACATGATCAACAGCTCGACCATCTCCGACCCGAACTGGACGAAGACCACTAACCCCAACGCACCGCAGAACCCTGTGGCACTGCTTAACACCGAGCGTATGATTGCCCAGTCGCACGACTACTCCGGAAACATCGAGATGGACTATAAGATCCACGGATTCGAAGACCTCCACATCCACGGAAACCTGGGTGCACAGTACACGGCTACCAACCAGCACACCGAGTACTCACCCTACTCCTACAACAACAACTACTACGGATGGGACGGCATTACAAACTACTACAAATATAACATTGTCGGTTCTGCCTATGCACAGTATATGAAGGAGATCGGTGCACACAACATCGACATCCAGGCCGGTGCCGAACAGAGCCACTACCACCGCAGCGGCTTCAGCGACGGCACAAAGTGGGACTCCTACCTCAACCAAGAGAAAGATCCCGCCCACCGCTTCAACGAGCGTGGCGAAGCCGAGAACGAGTGGCGCACGCACAACAGCATCCTCTCCTACTTCGGACGTCTGAACTACAACTTCCTCGACCGCTACCTCATCACCGCCACATTCCGTGCCGATGGTAGCTCGCGCTTCGCCGAGGGACACAAGTGGGGCTACTTCCCCGCTGCAGCACTGGCATGGAAGGTGAACAACGAACCCTTCCTGAAGAACGCCAACTGGCTCGACGAGTTGAAGGTACGCCTCGGATGGGGTAAGACCGGTCAGCAGAACGGTATCGACGACTTCTACTATGCACCGCTCTACGTGCGCAGTAACGCCTATGCCCAATATCAGTTCGGAAAAGACTTCTACTACACCACACGCCCGAACCGCTACAACCCCGACCTGACATGGGAGAAGACCACCACCTACAATGCAGGTATCGACTTCTCAGCACTCAACGGACGCTTCTCGTTCACCGTCGACGGATACTACCGCAAGACCACCGACCTGCTGGCCAGTGTGAGAGTACCTGCCATGATGAACTTCAGCGACCAGGTGATGAAGAACATCGGTTCGCTCGAAAACTATGGTGTTGAATTCTCGTTCGACGTCAAGCCCATCGTCACCAAGGACTTCACATGGGACATCACCTATAACGTAGGATGGAACCACAACGAAATCACCGCCCTCGACGCCGGTGCTCAGGACTGGGTCTGGTCAGGAGCCACACTCGGCATGAGCGGCAGCCTCCAGCGCAACAAGGTGGGACAGCCCATGAACTCCTTCTATGTCTACCAGCAGGTATACGATGAGGCCGGCAAGCCCATCGAAGGTCTCTATGTCGACCGCGACGCCGACGGACAGATTACCGACGCCGACCGCTACTACTACAAGAACCCCGCTGCCGACATCATCATGGGTGCCACGATGAAGTTCCTCTACAAGCGCTTCGACCTCAGTGCAGCCTTCCACGCTGCCATCGGCAACTACGTCTACTACGACTTCCTCGCCGGACGCGCTCCCGTAGGAACAGCACTCTATTCCAACTCCAACTTCCACAACACCACACCCGAGGCCGTGGAACTCGGATTCACCGGAACGAGCATCACCTCCGACTACTATAAGTTCAGCGACTACTTCGTACGCAACGCTTCCTACCTGAAGTGCTCGAACATCACGCTGGGCTACTCCTTCCCTGCATTCTACGAGTATGCCGGCCACAAGTACTTCGACGGCCGCGTCTTCCTCACCGTGCAGAACCCATTCATCATCTCCAAGTACAAGGGCATCGACCCGGAGGTGGCCAGCGGCTTCGACAGCAACCCCTATCCGCGTCCCCGCAGCTTCCAGCTTGGTGTGAACCTGAACTTCTAAAATAACTTGTTAAGCAATCACAGATATGAAAAATATAGCAATCAAAACAGCAATGGCAGGACTGCTCCTCATGGGAACCGTCTCCTGCTCCGACGAGCTTAACATCTCATCCATCGACCCCAAGACCAGCGCCACTTTCGACGATATGGAACTGCTTGCCAAGCAGTATGGCACACTCGGACTGACCGGACAGATCGGCGGTGCCGACGCCCCGGACTTCGGCGACGACGAGGGTGAGAGCGGCTTCTACCGCGCCATCTTCAACCTGCAGGAGCTCTGCTCCGACGAGACAGCATGGGCATGGCAGGACAACGAAGACATGCGTCCACTGACCAACATCGCATGGACACAGAGCTCCGCACGTACCTACTGGGCATACCAGCGTCTTGCCTTCGACATCACGCTCTACAACTCATACCTCTCACTGCAGGCCGGACGCACCGACGGTGAGTATCCTCACTATCTGGCCGAAGTACGCTTCCTCCGTGCCCTGCATTACTACTATTATCTCGACCTGTTCCGCAAGGCTCCCTTCAAACTCGACTTCTCGATGAACGAGCTGCCCGTGGAAAAAGCAGGCACTGAGCTCTATAACTGGATCGACCAGGAGCTGACCGAACTGGAAGGCCTGCTGGCACCGATGGGTAGCTTCAACGGCACCGACAACTTCGGACGTGCCGACCAGGGCGCTGCATACGCCCTGCATGCCCGCCTGGCCCTGAACTCCGAGGTCTACACCAACGGCGAGGTCAAGGACTATCAGAAGGCCATTGACTACTGCAACCTGCTGATTGGCGGTCCCTATGCACTCTCAAAGGCCACCAATGCCAACGGCTTCACCGGCTACGAGCAGGTGTTCATGGGCGACAACGACTACAACCCGCAGGCCATGAAGGAAATCATCTTCGCCATCCGTCAGGACGGCACCCACACGCAGGAGCACGCCGGGTCGACATACCTCGTCAGCTCATGCCGTGGCGCAGGCATGCCTTACAGCTACACCGACAACTACTGGACCTGTAACTTCGCACGCCGCACGATGATTGAGAAGTTCTTCCCCACCGTCACCGACTGTCCGCTGGCTACCAAGGATGAAGTCAAGAAATATCTCGAAGAGAAAGGCCTGAACAAGTTCAACACCGAAGCACAGGTCATCGAAGCCGATGCAGTCCTCGGTGGCTCCACAGAGGAAATCAAGGCCGCTGCCAACGACGACCGCGCACTGTTCTACGGCGGCGTAGGAGGCACGACAGCCGACGACGCACGCACCTACGACCTGCCCAACGGACAGATCAAGGGCTTCCTCAACGGACTGAGCATCGTCAAGTGGCAGAACCGCCGCTCCGACAACAGCGCTCCCAGCCCCACCCTCTTCTCTGACACCGACATACCCCTGTTCCGTCTGGCCGAGGCTTACCTGACACGCGCAGAAGCCAAGCTGCGTCTGGGTCAGGACGGTGCATTGGCCGATGTCAACGAGATCCGTGCCCGCGCTCACGCCAACCAGCTGAACGCCATCACACTCGACCAGATGCCCGACGAGTGGTGCCGTGAGTTCTACTTCGAAGGCCGCCGTCGCACTGACCTCGTACGCTTTGGCCTGTTCACCTCCAGCCGCTACGTATGGCCGCTGAAGGGTGGTACCGCAACAGGTACTGGTGTTGACTCTCACTACAACATCTATCCTATCCCCTATAATGACATCGTTGGTAACCCCAACATGACTCAGAACCCTGGTTATTAATCCATATTATTAAAGAAATAGGAACACTATGAAAAAGATTTTTCAATACCTGTTGCTGCCGGTGATGGCGATGGCTCTGGTCACCTCCTGTGAGACAGACATCGATAGCAATCCCACGCTTGACGTCAGCCTAGCCGACAACGGCTTCGTGCTCAACGTGCCGGCTCTTGCACAGAACAATACTTACGACCTGACGGCTGCCGAAAAGCTGTGGCTTACCTGCTCACAGCCCAACTACGGTGGCATCCCCTATGTGACACGTTACTATGTGCAGGTCTCCAACGAGGCTTCCTTCGAGGCTTACAAGGAGCTTGCCACCTCTTTTACCACGGCTAAGATGGGTGTCGACGCCTATGAACTGAACCAGGCCATCGTGGCCCTCTTCCAGGAGGCTAACCCCGACACCGACTATCCCAACCAGCCTGCTCCGGCTTACATCCGTCTGCGTGCCATCATCGATGGCTACACCTTCGGTGAAAGTTACTCCAACATTATCGAACTGCCCAACGTTCTGGCCAGCTATCAGGCTCCGAAGGCTACACTGCCTACAGAGGTTTATGTCATCGGCAGCTCCATCGGCACAGCATGGAGCACATGGAAGCCGCTGGCTCCCGTCTACGATGCTGAAGGACAGTTCTACACCATGGTATACTTCCCTGCCAACGGAATGTTCAAGTGGGGTCTCGAGCAAGGCGACTGGCGCGGCGGCGACCGTCTGCGTGCCATCAACGACAATGCCAACGCTGGCGCTACCGTTAACGAGGCCGACAACAACAACATCCAGATTGCCAACGCTGGATGGTACGTGCTGAACTACTCGGCAGAAATCGTGGGCAACAGCGTACAGTTCGAACTCAACATCTATCCCGGAAAGGCATATGTCATCGGTAACGCCTACGGCGACTGGACCGACAGCAACGACGCCCTCGCCATGACGGCTCCTGCCGATGCCAGCGGCGAATGGGTATCACCCGCCGCCACTGTCAAGGAAGAGCTCCGCGCCTATATCAAGGTTCCCGGATACGAATGGTGGCGCACGGAGTTCACCCTCTTCAACGGAGGACTCTACTGGCGTGTCGTCAATATCCTCAGCAACTGGGCAGAGAATGTCGGTGCCGAATACTCCGTCACCATGCAACCCGGACAGAAGCTCTATGTCAACTTTGACACCAATACCGGTGAAGTGCGTTAAACCCTTTAACAGAGAACAAGAATATGAAAAAGATATTTTATAGCTTAGCAGCCATGGCAAGCCTCGTGCTTGCCAGCTGCACCGGCGACTACGACGACTGGGCAAGCCCCCAGGCATACAGCCAGGAAGACGCTGCTGCCAAATACGGCATCACCTTCGTAGCCGGACCAGATGCCAACCTCGTGCTGCCCGCCGAAGAAGCCGACGCACGACTCGTTGAAATCAAATCCGAGAACAACAATATCTCCAGCGTCACCGTGAAGGCATTCACCGTGAACGATGAGGAGATAGAAACCACCGTCAGCGGAAAATACATCACCGTGAACGCTGCTGCACTGAGCAACCTCGTTGAGAAGCAGAACTTCTCACGCGCTGCCGTGGCACGACCCATCGTCGTGAAGACCATTGTCTCCATCAACACCACCGACGGAGAAGCACTCACCTTCGACACCGAGGCTACCATCAACGGCACCGTCACGCCGAAGGCCACACCGGCCATCGACCCCGCCGGATACTTCCTCCTCGGAGCATTTACCGAGAACGGAGCCGGATGGGATCCCACCAAGCCCGTGTGGATGACAGCCAATGGCGACGGCACCTTCACAGCCATCGTCAACACGCCCAGCGAAGGCGACAACTGGTATAAGTTCTATGCCGGCAGCTTCTTCGAGAGCGGCAACTGGGATTCCATCAACCAAGGCGAGATGGGTTGCGCCGTCAACGGCGACAACGCCATGCAGAACTTCATCGTCTACAAAGGCGACGACCAGGCCGTACAGACTCCCGTCATCAGCGGCGACGGACAGTGGAAGATTGTGCTCGACATGAACAACCTCACCTACACCGTCACACGCCAGGCCGTGAACTACTACATCATCGGCGGTCCCAACGACTGGGCAGGCTCTGCTGCAGAGCGCACCATGAAGTTCACACAGCCCGATGAGAACGTGCCCACCTACACCATCACCTTCGCAGGTCCCGCTGCGGGCGCTGAGATGTGGTTCGCCATCGGTGACGACAAGGCCTGCGACGCCATCGTCAACGACAATGACTGGACGAAACTCTACGGAACAACCAGCGGCGACGGCAACAGCGGCACTGAGGGAACCCTCGCCCGCCGCAGCGACCTCACCGACAACGGCTCGTTCAAGGTCGTAGGACCGGCAACGCAGATCCGCGTCACCATCGACATGCGCGCCATGACCTACACC
This sequence comes from uncultured Prevotellaceae bacterium, assembly GCA_946188345.1. Lineage (GTDB taxonomy): Bacteria > Bacteroidota > Bacteroidia > Bacteroidales > Bacteroidaceae > Prevotella. The sequence goes on from CAMHUI010000013.1 coordinate 53,208, forward strand.
GTAGAGACCCTTGACTTCGCCGAATACATCTATGTAATCGGACTGGTCAACGGCACAGAGTGGAGCCAGAGCTTCCCGCTCTACGGACCCGCCTTCGACGGCAAGTACCAGGGATTCTACTATCTCGGCGGAGAGTATAAGTTCAAGCCCAATGCCGACAACTGGGACGGCGACTTCGGACAGAAGAAGGACACCGATGCTCAGGTACTCGTCGTTGACGATGAGCAGAACTGCCCCGCTCAGAATGGTTTCTGCGTCGTCAATGTCGACATGGGTGCCATGACCTACGAGGTCGTTCCTATCGAGTTCATCGACATGGTTGGTAACGTAGTAGGCGGCGAGGACTGGAACAAAGGCCCGCACATGACCTACAACCAGGAGAAGCAGTGCTGGGAAGCTGACGTCACCATCACCGGCGAGTTCAAGTTCCGCGGCAACGGCACATGGGACAATGTCGACGGAAACTTCGGCGGCACCGTAGACCATATCCAGAACGGCAGCAACGACAACGTACAGCCGAACGTCACCGGCGACGTGCACGTAGAACTCTACCTGAGCAACAACGCATCGTCCTACTGCACCATCACCGCCCGCTGATTCCTGCCTCTGAATGTATAAGAAAAAGGAGAATCCTCATGGCTGAGGGTTCTCCTTTTTTCTTGTTCGTTTCGTCGGTGTGCGAATTCTGATGCTTCAATGCTATGCTACTCGGTTTTTGCTTGAAGGAATGAATTGATGTCTTTTTCCAGTTTTTCCGGTTTTGTCGTAGGGGCATAGCGCTTGATGGTGTTTCCGTCGCGCGAGATGAGGAACTTGGTGAAGTTCCATTTGATACGGCTGCCGAAGAGTAGGCTGCGGGTCTCTTTCTTGAGATAAATGAAGATGGGGTGGGCATCGTCGCCGTTTACGTCAATCTTCTTCATCATCTGGAACGTTACGCCGTAGTTCAGCTGGCAGAAGCCTTCAATCTCGGAGTCGCTGCCTGGGTCCTGGTTGGCAAACTGGTTGCAGGGGAATCCGATGACGGTCAGTCCCTGGTCACGATATTGCCGGTTGAGTTTCTCCAGTCCCTCGAACTGCGGGGTCAGTCCGCACTTGCTGGCAGTGTTGACGATGAGGAGCACGCGGCCTTCGAAATCTTTGAAGTCGAGTTCCTTTCCTTTGCTCGTCAGCGCTTTGAAGTCATAGATCTTAGTCATTGGATAATACGCATCTGTTACGATTAATACTTATAAATAGTCATTGACAGGGCAAAGATAAACATAAAATCCGAGAAAACGACGCCTTCATGGAAGATTTTTTTCCTGATGTTGGGATATTTGTCCAAGATGCTGAGGATTTAAATACCGCCGGGACTGTGTAAGTCTCCCTTCAGTCTTTGTAAAAAAAACCGCCCCGGTGAGCATGAGGCTGTCACTCGTCTTGTGCCGTCACTATCCAGAATTGATGGCAGAACTGCGACGAAATCGTGTCGATGCTGCCGCAAAGTGAGCTGTCGCCAGCCCTGCGCAGTGTTGCTAAGAAAATAATGAGATGAAAAGCAAATCACAAGCAACCCGATAATCAGGTAAGTTCGTGCAATAAGTGTTCGAAAAAAGAAATAATCCCTATTTTACTCTTTTTTTTTGCGGAAGTGCTTGTTCTTTATAAAAAAAGACTTAACTTTGCCGTATATTTTAACTTTACACGATATTTCAACATGGCAATGAAATTCAACTTATCAGTGAAAGCCGTCAAGGGTCTCGTCATCTTTCTGTCGTTTTTCTTATTGACGGGCTTACCTGTCGTGGCACAGAAGAAAAGCAGCGATCTCTTTCATACCCTGCTGTTTCTGAAAAATGATTCAGTTGCAGAAGGATATTTGCGTAACTATCTGGGTCATCCCAGTGGCCCCAATGGTCTGGCAAGTCAAATAACCGTTCTCGATTCATGTATGCGGCTGAATACCATGCAAAAGGTTTTCAGCAAAGAAAAGAAATATCCAAACAGAGATATAGACAGCATGTATACATGGTATGACCAATATGAGGCATTCAAACTGTTCTGGGTGCCACGGATGGCTAATCTGGCCTATGGCAATAACCAACCTGTCGTCTACGACTATCCGTTGATGCTGAATGTCATTTATAGAGGCAAGCATGTAACAGGTTATGTGGCAGATGACAATTATTTTCTTGGCAGGCGTTGTCTGTTTGAGATTAAAGGTACTGGTCATGCCAAAGCATTCATTTCCGTTTCTGGAAAGTTGAACAGTAAACGTATCGGGACTCTCCTTGACGACTTCAAGGATTATCCCGAAATGGCTGACTATATCAAGAACTTAGACAAGGAGGCCGTGAAGAAAAACCCCTTTGTGATTTTAGAGTTCCTTGACAAAGTTATCGACGCCGCACTTTAATTTCCGCTTGGTCTTCGTTCTAATTCCCAATTTCTGCATAGTCGATGTCGGGCATGGGGGCCGTGTTGTTGAAGAGGCGGAGTGTGTTGGCGCCTTTCTTCAGCTGGATGCTGAATTGCTGTTGCTCTGTTTTTTCGCACAAAAACTGTCCTTCAAGACATTTTTGATAGTAAATAATTGTTTTTTGATAATGACAGGGAGATTAGAGGCGTCCTTGTTCATTGTAGGAGTAGTAGGCTCCGTCGCACACGATGATGTGATCGAGGAAGTAGATGCGCATGGTCTCGCAGGCATGCTTGACGCGCTGCGTGAGCTGGTCGTCGTCGCGGCTTGGCCGTGCCTGACCTGACGGATGGTTGTGGACGAGGGCCATGACGGTGGCGTTAGAGAGCAGGGCTTCCTTCATGATGATGCGTACGTCGACGGCTGTCTCGGAGATGCCTCCGTGGGAGATGCGCATGGCTCGGATGAGGCGGTAGCGTTGGTTCATGAGGACAATCCATGCCTCTTCCACATCGAGGTCCTGCATTCGCGGATGCATATAGTTATAGATGGCGGTTGGTGAGCCGAGGTCGGGTCGTTCTTCGGCTTTCTCGCGCTGGCGGCGCTTGCCCAGTTCGCAGGCAGCAAGGATGGTGATGGCTTTGGCCTCGCCGATACCGTTGTAGTCGCACAGTTCGCGAATGGTCTTCTTGCCCAGCGTGTTGAGGTTGTTGCTGCAGTCGCCCAACACGCGTTTCATCAGCTCCACGGCAGTTTCCTTGGTCGACCCGCTGCCGATGAGGATGGCCAGCAGCTCGGCATTGCTCAGGGCCTCGGGGCCCAGGTCGCGTAGCTTTTCGCGAGGCTGGTCGTCGGACGACCATTGGGCTATCGTGAGTTTCTCGCTCATAGTGTTTTTACAAAGGTTTCGAATGATTGCTGTTCTTCGCGGGCCTAAACATAGAAGTTCTTCTCGAAGGCTGTGAATTCGTCTTGTCGGAGGATGATGCGGCGCCAGAAGGCGTGGAGGAAGCCAGTTCCGTAGCCGGTGAGCTGGACAAAGGCGGCGGGCACGGAGAGGAGCCCTACGCGTAGGCTGCGGTTGCGGAGGGTACTGTCGGTAATGATGAGCAGGGAGTAGAGTAGGAGGGGGAGCAGCGGCAGGATGATGAGTGCGAAGCCGATGCCCTGATGCATGTTGTCGGTTGGACGGAGTCCTTGGGCGTCGAGCCATTCGCCACATCCATACAGGCCAAGACCAAGGGCGAAGAGGAGGAGCAGGGCGATGACGCCGACGGTGAACAGGGCGGGCAGCAGGTGGACCGGTTTCATCGTACCGGGATGGCGCTTCTCCAGGTTGATGCGTGCGATGCCGCTGTTGTATACCTGTCGGAAGAATTTTCGCAGGTCGGTGCGGCGCTTGTGGTAGACCCAGGCGTCGGCCACGAGGGCAGTCTTGTGACCTGCTTCTACGATGCGGTAGGAGAAGTCTATGTCTTCGCCGAAGCGCATCTTCGAGAAGCCGCCGAGTTGCTGGTAGATGTCGCGGCGGATGACCATGTTGTAGGAGCGGGGATAGAATTTGTCGAGTTTCTTTTTTCCTCCTCGGATGCCTCCGGTGGTGAAGAAGGAGGTCATGGCGTAGGAGATGGCTTTCTGTATGGGTGTGAACGAGTGGTGTGCGCGGTCGGGTCCGCCGAAGGCTCCTGCCATTTTTCCTTCGTGGGAGGAGAGGTAGGTATCGATTTTCTCGATGTATCCTTCGGGCAGGATGACGTCGCTGTCGAGTATGATGAGCCACTTGCCTTGTGCTCGCTCGGCGCCGTAGTTGCGGCTCTGTCCTGGTCCGCTGTTGGGCTTGCTGTAGTAATGCAAGTCGAGGATGCCTGCATAGTGGTTGCAGACATCCTCGCATGAAATGGTTGACCCGTCTTCCACGATGATGACTTCAAAGTCTTTCCTGGTTTGCTGGGTGAGGCTCAGAAGGAGTTCTTCGACCTCGTCGGGCCGGTTGTAGACGGGGATGATGATGGAATATGTCATGGGTGCGGGGTGTTGGGGTACACCTCTTTTATTACTCCTTGACGCGTGCCAGATAGCTGCCGTCGCGGGTGTCTACCTGCACGAGCTCGCCTTCGTCGATGAAGAGGGGCACGCGGATTTCGACGCCTGTCTCCAGTGTAGCGGGCTTCAGCGTGTTAGTGGCGGTGTCGCCCTTGATGCCGGGCTCCGAGTGGGTGACGCGAAGAACGGTCTTCACGGGCATCTCGGCGAAGAGGATGGTGTTGGTGTCGGCATCGCTGACGACATCGAGGATGTCGCTCTCCTTCATGTATTCAACGCCGGTGATGAGGTCGTGGGCGATGGGCACCTGGTCGTAGGTCTCCTGGTTCATGAAGATGTAGTCGGCACCTTCCTGATAGAGGTACTGATAGGGGCGACGCTCTACGCGCACGTCTTCGAGGGCTTCGCCGATGTTGAAGCGCTTCTCCAGTACGCGGCCGCTGACAACGTCCTTCAGCGTGGTGCGCATGATGGTGTTACCTTTTCCCGGCTTTACGTGCAGGAAGTCGATGCAGAA
>CAMHUI010000014.1 GCA_946188345.1 uncultured Prevotellaceae bacterium
TCATTGATGCTCTGGCCCATGTCTTAACGACATTCTTCTTACCACTCTCATTCATAGCGAGAATCTTCTTCTCGAGTGATACGTTGATGTACGGACCTTTCTTTAATGAACGACTCATAATTTACTCTTGTTTAACTTCGTGATTACTTCTTGTTAGCTCTTTCGATGATGTACTTGTTCGAAAGCTTCTTCGGTGCGCGAGTCTTGAGACCCTTAGCATACAAGCCCTTGCGTGAACGAGGATGTCCACCAGACTGACGGCCTTCACCACCACCCATCGGGTGATCGTGCGGGTTCATAACAACACCACGGTTGTGGGGACGGCGGCCGAGCCAGCGCGAGCGACCAGCCTTACCAGACTGCTCCAGAGCGTGGTCGGAGTTACCGACGCTACCTACCGTTGCCTTGCAGGCGGAGAGCACCTTGCGGGTCTCACCTGAAGGGAGCTTAATCACACAATAACTGCCTTCACGAGAAGTCAACTGAGCAAAATTACCAGCCGAACGAACCATCTTGGCACCCTGTCCCGGACGGAGCTCAATATTGTGAACCACCGTACCTACAGGGATGTTTGCAAGGGGAAGCGAGTTACCCACTTCCGGAGCAGCGTCTGCACCGGACATCAGGGTTGAGCCCACCTGCAGCCCGTTAGGAGCAATAATGTAACGTTTTTCACCATCAGCATAGAAAAGCAGGGCGATACGAGCCGAACGGTTCGGATCGTATTCGATTGTCTTCACTACTGCTGGAACACCATCTTTCTCTCGCTTGAAGTCGATGAGACGGAGCTTTCTCTTGTGGCCGCCGCCCATGTAGCGGACTGTCATCTTACCGGTGTTATTACGACCGCCGGTAGAGCGCTTGCCGTAAACGAGAGACTTCTCTGGCACGGATGCAGTAATATCCTCGAACGTGCCAATAACCTTGTGTCTTTGACCGGGAGTAACCGGCTTTAATTTACGTACTGCCATTGTTTATTTAAATATTGCTGTAAAAATCAATTGTATCGCCCTCCTTCAGGGTAACGACAGCCTTCTTGAATGCGTTCTTCTGACCACGAATCAGACCTGAGCGCGTGTAGCGCGACTGGCGCTTGCCGGAGTAGCGGCATGTGTTAACGTCTACTACTGTAACGTTGTAGAGCTCTTCAACCTCAGCCTTAATCTGGAGCTTATTGGCCTCAGGGCGTACAACGAAACCAAAGCGGTTAGGCTGCTTCTCTGTGATTTTGGTCATCTTCTCAGTGACCAGCGGTTTAATGATAAATGCCATGTCAATATCTCCTTATTATTTATTTAAGACGGTGTCGATAACTTCCAGTGACTTTTCACTCATAACGAGCACGTCTGCGTTCAGCACCTTATAGGTATTGATCTTGTCTGCTGTCATGACTTCAGCCTTCTGCAAATTGCGAGCCGACAAAATTACATTTTTATTTACATCTGACAAAACGAGGAGGAGCTTCTTACCGTCAACTTTAAGATTTTTAGTAATATTTACGAAATCTTTAGTTTTTACGGTTTCCATGTTGAAGTCGTCTACTACGACGATAGCGTTCTCCTGAGCCTTATACGAGAGAGCAGAGCGGCGAGCGAGCTGCTTCACCTTCTTGTTCAGCTTGAAGCTGTAGTCTCGGGGAGTCGGACCGAACACGCGGCCACCACCCTTGAGCAGCGGAGAGTTGATATCACCATGACGTGCACCGCCGCCGCCCTTCTGGCGACCGAGTTTGCGGGTTGAACCGGCATGTTCGCTTCTTTCCTTGGTCTTAGCGGTCCCCTGGCGCTGAGCTGCCAGATAGTGCTTCACGTCGAGATAAATGACGTGGTCATTAGGCTCAATTCCGAAGATGGCCTCATTCAGGACAACCTTTCTGCCGGTCTCCTGACCGTTGACATTTAATACGTTGAGTTCCATTTTCTTATTTCTGAATTAAAAGAGTTGAACCATTGCATCCGGCTACGCTACCCTTCACGAGAAGGAGGTTGTGCTCCGGAATAACCTTTAACACTTTGAGGTTCTGAGTAGTCACTCTGTCGCCTCCCATTTGTCCACCCATGCGCATTCCTTTGAATACCTTTGCGGGGTACGAGCAAGCGCCGATAGAACCCGGCTTACGCAGACGGTCGTCCTGACCGTGGGTAGATTGACCTACACCGCCGAATCCGTGGCGCTTCACTACGCCCTGGAAGCCTTTACCTTTCGATGTACCAATCACGTCTACGAACTCAGTTCCTTCGAAAAGTTCTACCGTGATGGTGTCACCGAGGTTGTGCTCCTCGTCAAATTTGAACTCGGCCAAGTGCTTTTTAGGTGTTGTGCCTGCCTTCTTGAAGATTCCCTGCATAGGCTTGGTAGTTCTCTTCTCCTTAGCCTCGCCGAAAGCCAACTGAAGGGCCTTGTAACCATCCTTTTCTTCGGTTTTCACCTGGGTTACGACACAAGGACCAGCTTCGATAACAGTGCACGGTACGTTCTTACCGTCGGCACTGAAAACGGAAGTCATTCCGATTTTCTTTCCAATTAATCCTGGCATTTCAATTTAAATTTATTAATACTGTTACTTAAAAAAAATAATTTCACTCTCTTCGGTTTCCGCCGCGCTTCGTTCGTATATACACACAAAAACAGAACTAACCCAAGTACCTCCCCGTGGAGGCTAAGGCGTTCATTTTCAGTGAGTTGATAACAAATGTCAGCGCAAGCTTCACCTTTTCGGGTGCAAAGTTATAACTTTTTTTTCATTCTACCAAACTTTTTCTGCTATTTTTTCGTCATTCCCGCTTGAAAATCACCTGATTGTGCTATGGACTATATAAGAAAAGAAAGTCCTCCATGCGTTATGTGCACGGAGGACTTTCTTTGTGGGTTATAAGCTGCGGGAGCTATTAGACCTTGATCTCTACTTCCACGCCGCTGGGGAGTTCGAGCTTCATCAGGGCGTCAACGGTAGCAGCCGTTGAGCTGTAGATGTCAATCAGACGCTTGTAGTCTGACAGCTGGAACTGCTCACGAGCCTTCTTGTTGACGAAGGTCGAGCGGTTGACGGTGTAGATACGCTTGTGTGTGGGCAGGGGGATAGGACCGCTGACGACGGCCTTGGTGGCCTTCACTGCCTTCACGATTTTCTCTGCTGACTTGTCGACCAGCTGGTGGTCGTAGCTCTTCAGCTTGATGCGAATTTTCTGACTCATGATTTAATTTTACAATTTTGTTGTTTAACTATTTAATTATTGAGCAGCTAAAGAGTCATTTGCTCAACTGCTCTTTTGTTTTCCTTACACCAGGTCTACGCGGCCTTTGACTTCTTCGAGCACGGTCTTGGCGATAGCGCTGGAGAGCGGTGCATGGTGGTCGTATTCCATCGAGCTGGTGGCGCGTCCCGAGGTGATGGTGCGCAGTGCGGTGACGTATCCGAACATCTCCGACAGGGGTACCATGGCCTTGACGATGCGGGCGCCGGAGCGTGCTTCGTCCATGCCTTCTACCTGTCCGCGACGCTTGTTCAGGTCGCCGATGACATCACCCATGTTCTCTTCGGGGGTGACAACTTCCACCTTCATGATGGGCTCCATGAGCACAGGGCCTGCCTTAGGCATAATGTTCTTGTAGGCGCTGATGGCAGCGAGCTCGTAGGAGAGCTGGTCGGAGTCCACGGGGTGTGACGAACCGTCGGTGAGCACGACTTTCAAGCCTGTCATGGGATATCCGCCAAGGATACCGTTCTTCATGGCTGTCTCGAAGCCCTTCTGTACGGAGGGGATGTACTCCTTCGGCACGTTACCGCCCTTGACTTCGTTGACGAACTGCAGGTCGCCCTCGGTGTAGTCAGGATCTTTCGGTCCGACGGTGACGATGATGTCAGCGAACTTACCGCGTCCACCCGACTGCTTCTTGTAAACTTCGCGATGGTCGGCGATGGTCTTGGTGATGGCTTCCTTGTAGTTCACCTGGGGCTTGCCCTGGTTGCACTCTACCTTGAACTCGCGCTTCAGGCGGTCGATGATGATGTCGAGGTGAAGCTCACCCATACCGCTGATGATGGTCTGTCCGCTCTGCTCGTCGGTGCGCACGGTGAAGGTCGGGTCTTCCTCGGCCAGCTTGGCCAGTCCATTGTCAAGCTTGGCGATGTCGGCCTGGCTCTTCGGCTCTACGGCGATGGAGATGACGGTGTCGGGGAATGTCATCGACTCGAGCACGATGGGGTGCTCCTCGTCGCAGAGGGTATCACCGGTGCGGATGTCTTTGAATCCTACGCCTGCGCCGATGTCGCCAGCTTCGATGGCGTCCATGGGGATTTCCTTGTTGGAGTTCATCTGGAAGAGGCGGCTGATGCGTTCCTTCTTGCCCGAGCGGGGATTGTAGACGTAGGAGCCTGCTTCCACCTTACCGGAGTAGACGCGGAAGAATACCAGTCGTCCCATGTAGGGGTCGGTAGCAATCTTGAAGGCAAGGGCTGCTGTGGGCTCTTCCTCAGAGGGCTTGCGGCTCTCTTCCTCTTCGGTGTCGGGATTGGTTCCGACGACGGCCTCTGTGTCGACGGGCGACGGCAGGAAGGCGCAGACGTAGTCGAGGAGGGGCTGCACACCCTTGTTCTTGTAAGATGAGCCGCAGACCATGGGAGTAATCTCCATGGCGAGGGTACCCTTGCGGATGGCTGCGATGATTTCTTCCTCGCTGATTTCGGCACCTTCGAGGTATTTCTCCATGAGTGCATCGTCATAGCTGGCAGCTGTGTCGAGCATCTTCTCACGCCATTCGTTGGCTTCGTCGACGAGGTTGGCGGGGATGTCCTCGATGTCGTACTCGGCACCCATGGTCTCGTCGTGCCAGAGGATGGCCTTCATCTTGATGAGGTCAACGACGCCTTTGAAGTTTTCTTCAGCTCCGATAGGAATCTGCACGGGGCAGGGGTTGGCGCCGAGGATGTCGCGCATCTGCTGCACGGTCTCGAAGAAGTCGGCACCTGAGCGGTCCATCTTGTTGACGTAACCGATGCGGGGCACGTTATACTTGTCGGCCTGGCGCCAGACGGTCTCCGACTGGGGCTGTACGCCGTCAGCTGCGGAGTAGGTGGCGACGGCTCCGTCGAGTACGCGGAGCGAGCGCTCTACCTCTGCTGTGAAGTCGACGTGTCCTGGAGTGTCGATGAGGTTGATTTTGTATTGCTTACCGTTATAGTTCCAGTTGCAGGTGGTGGCGGCACTGGTGATGGTGATGCCTCGTTCCTGCTCCTGTGCCATCCAGTCCATGGTGGCGGCGCCGTCGTGCACTTCTCCGATCTTGTGGGTCTTACCTGTGTAGAACAGGATACGTTCGGAGGTGGTGGTCTTACCGGCGTCGATGTGGGCCATGATACCGATGTTGCGTGTCAGTTGTAAATTGCGGTTTGCCATTTCTTTTCTTCTTTATCTCTTTACCTTAACTAATCCTTGGTGTTTTCTGTGCTATCATCCTGCTGTTATTAGAAGCGGAAATGTGCAAATGCGCGGTTAGCCTCAGCCATGCGGTGCATGTCTTCCTTACGCTTGAAGGCTCCGCCCTGGTTGTTGTATGCGTCCATGATTTCAGCGGCGAGTTTTTCGGCCATGCCCTTACCTCCGCGCTTACGTGCGAAGCTGATCATGTTCTTCATTGAAACGCTCTCCTTACGGTCGGGACGGATTTCGGTAGGCACCTGGAATGTAGCACCACCGATACGACGGCTCTTCACCTCAACCTGCGGGGTGATGTTGTCGAGGGCCTGCTTCCAGATTTCCAGAGGGGCCTTCTCCTCCTTGGCCATCTTCTCCTTGACGATGTCCAGAGCGGTGTAGAAGATTTCATACGAAATGGTTTTCTTACCATCATACATCAGATGGTTGACGAACTTTGACACTTTGGCGTCTTTGAACACGGGATCCGGCAGGATCACGCGCTTCTTTGGTTTTGCTTTTCTCATTTTGTTTAATAATTATTGTCTGCGGAGGCTGTCTGTTTCCTATGTCTTCAACGCCCGCTCCCGGGCATTTACTCAACCTGTATGTTAACAAATCTCCAGCAAAACGGTTTAGAATGTTTCTTGCTTGTTGTTTGTTGTCCCTCTGGGAGTCGATGGGTTTTGAGTTTGTCCCCCTTTTTTCCGGGGATTGGCTCCGAAGTTATGTGTAACCCCACATGCTTACCAGCCTGCCCACTCAAAAACCTATCGCGACTCTCCTCGGGTCCGTCCTGGGCTTACTTCTTCTGCTTCGGACGCTTGGCACCGTACTTGGAACGGCGCTGAGTGCGGTTTGCAACACCAGCGGTGTCGAGCGTACCACGTACGATGTGATAGCGTACACCGGGCAGGTCCTTTACACGTCCGCCGCGAACGAGGACGATGGAGTGCTCCTGCAGGTTGTGACCTTCTCCGGGAATGTAGGAGTTCACTTCCTTCTGGTTGGTTAAACGAACACGGGCAACTTTACGCATTGCCGAGTTAGGCTTTTTAGGCGTTGTCGTGTAGACGCGAACGCACACGCCGCGACGCTGAGGACATGAGTCCAAAGCGGGCGACTTGCTCTTGTCTACAAGTGCCTTTCTGCCTTTTCTTACTAATTGCGAAATTGTAGGCATAATTGTTACTTTTTTAATTTATATATTTATTTTTCGTTATTACCATACGTATACGGCACACCCTCGGAGGGGCATACCTCTTGCACTAAGGCATTTCGGGCTGCAAAGTTACAAACTTTTCCCCATTCTACCTAATTATATAAGGTCAAAACTCAACTCATAATGATTGATTTAACAAAATATAACAAACAACAAAACAATTTAAGAGCAAAATAGAAGATAATAGCATTTAAAAGTACAGTAAAAAGGGGGTGTCTATGGGCTGACATGCTGTAGTTTTAAGGAAAGACGGACTGAAAAACTGATTATTGAAAGGCTAACGGGCAGACGAACAGGCTGTTTCAGGCCATGAGAACTGACTCGAAGCAACGGACGGGGTGCCTGACAGGACAACCACAAGGTGGGTTTCTTCGCGCGCGCATATTATATATAAGGTATATAGAGATATGAAACAGACTGACCGATGCCTGCCGGGACTTGCATGAACTCCTGCAGAAAGGCCAAGGGGAAAAGGTCTGTTTGAAAGGACTCTTGCAGTAAGATGAAACGACTTCTTTTAAGCATCGCAGAATGATTTGCGAAAGATGTTAAAGTAAAATAGGCTATTTTAGTTAGTAAAATAAGCTATTTTGGTCAGTAAAATAGGCTATTTTAGTCAGTAAAATAGGCTATTTTACTTAGACTTTTGGTACAAAAGTCTTTGAGGTTGGTTAGAAATGTCGTTACGAAAGCGGCCGCACACGTGAATGATAGGTATCTTACGTGTGCGACCGCTGCTGATGACGCGTTGCCGTCTCCCAGAACGAGAGGGGGACGCGTTGCGGTTTCGATTGTTTCGTTGTTATTGCTCGTCCAGCGTGGCTCAGGCTTCGCCCTGTCCTTTCCCGAAGGGTGCGATGGTTGCTCCCTGCTGGCCGGGAATCTGGATTTTCCCGAACTGCTGCTCATACTTGTAGATGTTCTCCTGCAGTGCCATAAGGAGTCGCTTGGCGTGTTCGGGTGCCATGACGACGCGGCTGCGCACCTGCGGCTTGGGCAAGCCGGGCAGCATACGGGCGAAGTCGAACACAAAGTCGCTGCTGCTGTGGGTTATCAATGCCAGGTTCACGTATTCTCCCTGGGCTATTTCCGGGCGCAGCTCCATCTGGAAGCCGCCCTGATGATTGTTGTTTTCTGCCATTGTGATGATATTTTTTTAATAAATTATAATGATGTTGCTGATTGTACTGCTGCCATGTGGCTGTTTCTTTTCCCCTGCTACCTGACGTTTTTGATTGACTCACGCTTGACGATGGTTGGGCTCATGAGGAGTTGCACGTCGGGCAGTGTCTTGTTATCTATCTCCTTCATGAGCAGTTTGACGGCAGCTGTGCAGATGCTGTCGACGGGTTGCGCCATGCGCGTGATGGGCGGGTTCATGAAGTCCAGATAGCTGTTGTCGTCGAAGGAGATGAGCGAGATGTCTCTCGGTATCTGCTTACCCACTTCCCTGAGGGCCTTGATGGCGCCGAGCAGGATGGAGTTGTTCAGGGTGAAGATGGCTGTTGGCGGCTCTGGGTTGTGGATGCAGATTTTCGTCTCCACGTAACCGTTCTGGATGGAGAAGTCATCGCCGCTCATGGTGAGGTTCACGTTGCCGGCTTCGGCAGCAGCATCCATCACGCCGCGCACGCGCTCCTGGGTAGTAATGGCCGAGAGTACGCCCCGTATGCAGTGGATGTTTCTGTGACCCATGCCGATAAGCTGCTGCATGGCCATCTTGGCTCCCTCGTAGTTATTGGTGGAGATATACGACAGGCCTGCGTCCTTGAAGTAGCGGTCTATCTGAATGAGGGGCACGTGTCTGGCCACCTCCTTCAGGTTCGCCGGGTCAGGCGAGCAGGGAGCGATGAGAATACCGTCGACGTTCCTGTCCAAAAGGGTGTCGAGTGCCTTGTTCTCAAGTTCTGTATTTTCCATCGATGCCAGCACCGAGACGACGTATCCGTACTTTGACGCCTCGGAGATGATGACGGCCGAGAGGTGGCCGAAGAAAGAATAGTTGATGTAGGGAACGATGAGCCCGATAGACTTGGTTGTGCGGTTGCGCAAATTTTGCGCAACTGTATTAGGCCTATAACCATGCTCTTCGCAGGCCCGAAGAACAGCCTGAACGGTGGCGGTGCTGATGCGGTACTCACCGGCTTTGCCATTGAGAACACGCGATATGACGGCCTTCGAATAGCCTGTTGCCTTTGCTATATCTTCAAGAGTAGGTCTACCCATTTCCTTTTGGCGTACTTCAACTTTCGTTATTTGCGCAATTCATTGCGCGAGATTTTCTGCAAATTTACAAAAAAATCCAAGAAGAATACTATTTTTTATTATTTTTCTCAGATGTTTTTTGGAAGTTAGTAAAAATCTCTCTATCTTTGCACAAACGTTTGTGCTATAAATCCATCAAAAAACGCACAAAGCCATATGAAACGTATACTTTACCTTCTGACTATAGTTGTATTGCTTGCTGCCAACAATTTGCCCCTCGCAGCACGCCAACCGGCCGACTTCCGCATGACCAAAGCTGAGCTGTTGGACAAGATCAAGGGTGGCTGGGCTGCACAGACCATCGGCTGCACCTATGGCGGGCCTACGGAGTTCTGCTATCAGGGACGCACCATCGCCGACACCATCGCCATCAGCTATGAGCCGGGATGTGTGAAGTGGTTCTACGACCATGCACCGGGACTCTACGACGATATCTATATGGACTTGACGTTTGTCGATGTGTTTCAACGCCTCGGTACGGATGCTCCTGTCGACTCACTGGCCAAGGCCTATGCCGATGCGCCCTACCCGCTGTGGCACGCCAACCAGTGCGGGCGCTACAACCTGCAGCGCGGGCTGCATGCACCGAAGAGCGGACACTGGAAGAATAATCCCCATGCCGACTGCATTGACTTCCAGATTGAAGCCGACTTTGCCGGACTGATGTCTCCCGGCATGCCACGCACCGCCAATCGCTATGCCGACCGCGTGGGACACATCATGAACTATGGCGACGGCTGGTATGGGGGCGTCTACGTAGCCAACATGTATGCCCTGGCCTTCATATCCGATGATGTCAGCTATATCGTTAGCGAAGCCCTGAAGAGTATCCCCCCAAAGAGCCAGTTCTATCAGTGCGTCAGCGATGCCATCCGCTGGCATGCCCAGTATCCAGGAGAATGGCGCGCAGCATGGGACCTGCTCGAATCGAAATACTCAGATGAGCGCGGCTGCCCAGAAGGGGTGAAGAAGCCACTGAACATCGACGCAAAGATAAACGCAGCTTATGTGGTACTGGGGCTGCTCTACGGCAATGGCGACTTCGGCCGCACACTGGAGGTCTCAACCCGCTGCGGCCAGGACAGCGACTGCAACCCAGCCACGGCAGCAGGCATTCTGGGTACCATGCTCGGGTATAGCCACATCCCGGAACAGTGGATGGCCAACATCCACGAGGTGGAGGACCGCCCGTTCAGCTATACCACCATCTCGCTGAACAAAGCCTACGAGATGAGCTTTTCACAGGCACTGCAGGTTATTGCTGCCAATGGCGGCAGCATTGAAGGCGACCACATTGTCATCCGCACGCAGAAACCCAAGAAGGTGCGTTATGAGGAGTCGTTCCAAGGGCTGAAGGCAGAGCAGGCTGTCGGGCTGGAGAAGGCTGATGTGCAACAGTTGAAGACGCTGACTTTTACAGGCTGTGGCGTGGTGCTGCGTGGCTATGTAGAGACAAAAGACCAAGACTATGTGGCCCGGCTCTCCGTGAGCATCGACGGCCAGCCGGCCGAGGTGTGGCAGCTGCCCGCCCGATACCACGACCGCAACTTCGACTTGTTCTGGAACTACGGACTGAAGCAGAAGGCACACACCGTGAGACTGGAATGGCTCAACCCAACGCCCGAGGCCAGAATCCGCTGTCAGGATGCCATATACTATGGAAAGATAAAAAAGTAAAATACTAATATCAACAAAATGGAAAAACAAACAAACAAAGGCTACCTGTTCGGCATCGTACTGGTGGCTGTTTTAGGCGGACTGCTCTTTGGATACGACACCGCTGTTATTTCTGGAGCCGAGAAGGGATTGCAGGCTTTCTTCATCGGAACTAAGGACTTCACCTATACCGACGGCCTGCACGGTTTCACATGTGCCAGTGCACTCATCGGCTGCATCATCGGCTC
Organism: uncultured Prevotellaceae bacterium; assembly: GCA_946188345.1. GTDB lineage: Bacteria > Bacteroidota > Bacteroidia > Bacteroidales > Bacteroidaceae > Prevotella. The sequence goes on from CAMHUI010000014.1 coordinate 10,806, forward strand.
GGCACTGAGCGGACTGCTGGCCTCGCGACTGGGCCGTAAGCGCTCGCTCGTCATTGCGGGTCTGCTCTTCTTCATCTCGGCCCTGGGCAGCATGAGTCCGGAATTTCTGTTCTTCGAGAAGGGTGTGCCTACCTACGACCTGCTGATTGCCTTTAATATCTACCGCGTCATCGGAGGAATAGGCGTAGGTCTGGCCTCAGCCATCTGCCCGATGTATATCGGCGAGGTTGCTCCGTCGGACATCCGTGGCATGCTCGTGTCGTGGAACCAGTTCGCCATCATCTTCGGCCAGCTGGTGGTCTACTTCGTCAACTTCCTCATTCTGGGCGAGCATACCAACCCCGTCATCGAGTCCATTGGCCAGGGCATGAACGCCGTCGTGGCTGGCAGCGACCCATGGACCATTGCCTCAGGCTGGCGCTATATGTTCGGAAGCGAAGCCGTGCCGGCCGGACTCTTTGCCATCCTCATCTGCTTCGTGCCTGAAACACCGCGCTACCTCGTCATGGTCGGTCAAGACCAGAAGGCCTTGGGGGTACTCACGAAGATTAACGGCGAAAGCAAGGCCCACCAGATTCTTCAGGACATCAAAGACACCATCACCGTCAAGACCGAACCGCTCTTCACCTACGGCATGCTGGTCATCTTCATCGGCATCATGCTCAGCGTATTCCAGCAGATTGTCGGCATCAACGCCGTGCTCTATTATGCCCCGCGCATCTTCCACGACATGGGCATGACCAACCCGATGATGCAGACCGTCATGATGGGTATTGTCAACATCCTCTTCACGCTGGTTGCCGTGTTTACTGTCGAGAAACTCGGACGCAAGCCGTTGCTCATCACAGGCTCCTTAGGCATGGCCATCGGCGCCTTAGGCGTGGCATTCACCTTCGGCAACCCGCAACTCAACCTCATCTGCATGCTGTCCATCATGGTCTATTCTGCATCGTTCATGTTCTCATGGGGCCCCATCTGCTGGGTGCTCATCGCTGAGATATTCCCCAACACCATCCGTGGCAAGGCCGTAGCCATCGCCGTTGCATTCCAGTGGATTTTCAACTGGATTGTCTCATCGTCGTTCGTACCGATGTTCAACATGAAGACAGCCTCCGATCCGAACTTCGGCCACTGGTTTACCTACGGCCTTTATGGCATGCTCTGCATCGTTGCCGCCATCTTCGTCTGGCGCTTAGTGCCTGAGACTAAGGGCAAGACTCTGGAGGAAATGACTAAACTGTGGAGGAAAGGGAAATGAGCAGGTTTCTTCTTGGTTTCGACGTCGGTAGCAGTAGCATCAAGGCTTCGCTTGTCGACGGACAGACAGGCCAGTGCATAGCATCAGCCTTCTTCCCTGATAAGGAAGCACCTATCAAGGCCGTGCAGACAGGCTGGGCCGAACAAGCCCCCGACTCCTGGTGGACCTACGGCAAGCAAGCCCTGACCAAGGTGATGGCCGAGGCTCATGCCACCGGCGACGACATCATGGCCATTGGCATCTCCTACCAGATGCACGGACTGGTATGTGTTGATAAAGACCTCAAGCCCTTACGCGACAGCATCATCTGGTGCGACTCGCGAGCCGTTCCCTATGGCGACAAGGCCTTCAACGACCTGGGAAGCGAACAGTGTCTGGGCCATTTACTTAACTCACCCGGCAACTTCACAGCCTCGAAGCTGGCATGGGTGAAAGAGAACGAGCCCAGGGTGTTCGACCGAATCTATAAAATTATGCTGCCAGGTGACTACATCGCCTTGCGCCTCTCGGGACAGGCCACAACGACTGTCAGCGGGTTGTCGGAAGGCATGCTGTGGGACTTCAAAGACAACCAGCCCGCCTGGTTCCTCACCGACTATTTTGGTTTCCCCCGCACTGTCCTCGCTGACATTGTGCCCACCTTCGGTCTTCAATGCGAGGTATCCGAAGAGGCAGCCCGCGAGACGGGGCTCCGCAAGGGAACGCCCATCTGCTATCGGGCAGGCGACCAACCCAACAACGCCCTTTCACTGAATGTCTTCAACCCGGGCGAGGTAGCCTCAACGGCAGGAACATCGGGAGTCGTCTATGGCGTCTTAGGCGAAGTGAACTACGACCCGAAGTCGCGTGTAAATATCTTTGCCCACGTCAACCACCAATCACCCAACACCCGTTTGGGCGTCCTCGGCATCTGCAACGGAACTGGAATCCTGAATGCTTGGATGCACCGCAACGTTGCTCCAGACCTGAGCTATAACGACATGAACCAGTTGGCTGCCACCATCCCCGTGGGCTCCGACGGCGTCACCATCCTGCCCTTCGGCAACGGTGCCGAGCGCATCCTTGAAAACCGAGAGCCCGGCTGCAGCATACACGGGATGAACTTCAACGTCCACAACCGTGCCCATCTGCTGCGGGCAGCCCAGGAAGGCATCGTCTTCGCCTTCTGCTATGGCATGGAGGTGATGAACGGGATGGGCATGGACATCAGGAAGATTCATGCCGGACACGCCAACATGTTCCTCTCGCCCATTTTCCGCGAGACGCTGGCTTCGACAAGCGGTGCCACCATCGAACTCTTCGATACCGATGGCTCCATCGGAGCTGCCCGAGGTGCCGGCATGGGTTGCCGTCTCTATCGCGACAACAACGAAGCCTTCACCTCGCTGCGTTGCATTGAGCACATCGAGCCTGTGGCAGACAACGCACCCTACCGCGAGGCCTACGAACGCTGGAAAAAGATTTTGAAGACTACCATCTAACCGGCAAGACTGAATATAAAGATAAAAAGTTTATACAGTATAAACCACATAACAAAAATCAAACACTATGGAAAAACAGTATTTCCCGCAAATCGGAAAGATTCCTTTTGAAGGAAAAGAGAGTAAGAACGTGATGGCATTCCACTACTATGAGCCAGAACGCGTCGTGTTGGGTAAGAAGATGAAAGACTGGCTGAAGTTCGCCATGGCTTGGTGGCACACGCTCGGCCAGGCTTCCGGCGACCAGTTCGGCGGTCAGACCCGCTGCTACGAATGGGACCAGGCTGCCGATGCCATCCAGCGCGCCAAGGACAAGATGGATGCCGGCTTCGAAATCATGGATAAGCTGGGCATTGAGTATTTCTGCTTCCACGATGTAGACCTCGTCGAAGAGGCTGACACCATCGAGGAGTATGAGGAGCGCATGAAGTCCATCACCGACTATGCCTTGGTGAAGATGCAGCAGTACCCGAACATCCACCTTCTGTGGGGTACCGCCAACGTCTTCGGCCACAAGCGCTATATGAACGGCGCAGCCACCAATCCCGACTTTGACGTCGTGGCCCGTGCTGCCGTGCAAATCAAGAACGCCATCGATGCCACCATCAAACTCGGCGGCACCAACTACGTCTTCTGGGGCGGACGCGAAGGCTACACCACCCTGCTCAACACCGACCAAAAGCGAGAGAAGGACCATCTGGCACAGATGCTCGCCTCGGCCCGCGACTATGCCCGCAAGAACGGCTTCAAGGGCACCTTCCTCATCGAGCCCAAGCCCATGGAACCCACCAAGCACCAGTACGACGTCGACACCGAGACCGTCATCGGATTCCTCCGTGCCCATGGTCTCGACAAGGACTTCAAGGTGAACATCGAGGTAAACCACGCCACGCTGGCCGGCCACACGTTTGAACACGAACTCGCCGTAGCCGTCGACAACGGCATGCTCGGCTCCATCGATGCCAACCGCGGCGATGCACAGAACGGCTGGGACACCGACCAGTTCCCCATTGACAACTTTGAACTCACTCAGGCCCTGCTCGAAGTCATCCGCAACGGCGGCCTTGGCAACGGCGGCATGAACTTCGACGCCAAGCTGCGCCGCAACTCCACCGACCCAGAAGACATCTTCATCGCCCACATCAGCGGAATGGATGCTATGGCCCGTGCACTGCTCAGTGCAGCCGCCATCATCGAAGAGAGCCCCCTGCCAGAGATGAAGCGCCAGCGCTACGCATCCTTCGACAGCGGCAAGGGCAAGGACTTCGAGGAAGGCCGCTTGACGCTCGAAGACCTCGTCAGCTACGCCAAGACACACGGCGAACCTCGCCAGACCTCTGGCCAGCAAGAGCGCTATGAGACCCTGCTCAACCTCTATGCCATGTAAAACATATCTCTGAAAGTGTGCTCCCGAATCAGCTCTGGCTGGTTTTCAGAGCACACTTTTTTTATACGCCAACCCCAACAACCTATGAAACGGACGAGAAGAATCGTGGTCGTCGGCAGTGCCAACACAGACCTTGTCATCACCACCGAGCGCTTTCCCCGACCAGGCGAAACCCTTGTCGGAAGGGATTTTCTGAGCAACCGTGGCGGAAAGGGAGCCAACCAGGCCGTTGCCGCCGCCCGCCTCGGAGGCGACGTAGCTTTCGTGGGCAAGCTCGGCACCGACGACTATGGCCGGCAGACCCTTGCGGCACTTAGTGAAGAAGGTATCGACACACGCTATACGTTGACAACCGGCAAGAGCCATTCCGGCATAGCCATCATCACCGTAGATGCCCATGGCGAGAATACCATCATCGTCGATGGCGGCGCCAACAGCCTGCTTTCCGCCGAAGACATCCAGTCGGCTGAAGAACTGTTCCACGAGGCTGCCATCGTGCTCATGCAGCTCGAGACCCCTGTCGAGGCACTGACGGCAGCAGCTCGGCTGGCACGACACCACGGAGCCTTCGTCGTACTGAACCCTGCTCCGGCTCCCCAGTCGCCACTGCCGGCCGAATTGCTGGAGAATGTAGACCTGCTCATACCCAACCAAACAGAAACAGAAGCCATCAGCGGCATTGCAGCAGGCGACCTGCAGTCTGCCAAAGAGGCCATCGAAAGGCTGAGACAGATGGGCGTACGCAATGCCATCATCACGATGGGCGGCGAGGGCGTAGCCGTGGGCCCCGATGCCACGCACGTACCCTCCCACCCCACTACCGTCGTCGACACGACAGCTGCTGGCGACACTTTCTGCGGTGCGCTGTGCACGGCTCTGGCCCAAGGGAAGGAGCTTTCTGAGGCAGCCCACTTCGCCTGCAGGGCGGCAGCAGTGACCGTCAGCCGCATGGGAGCCCAGCAAGCGATGCCCTATCTCAGGGAATTAGATGGTCAGTATAGTCTCGCAAGCACCGCTGACTCACCACACACACCGGCATGACCAAAGGCTGGTCTCTTTGTGACCAAGGGCTGGTCTCTTTGTGACCAAAGGCTGGTCTCTTTGTGACCAAAGGCTGGTCTCTTTGTGACCAAAGGCTGGTCTCAATGATATCAGAGGCTGAAGTCGGTGTGATTTTGCCCTATCTTCTTAAAGACCCAAAGTAATCATGAAAATAAAAAAGGCTGAAACCCAGGGGCTTCAGCCTAAAGTCTTAATACCTAAAGCACTTGCTCAACAAGAATTACTTCTATCTACAAGGCAAGCAGAGCTTGCGAAATTTGAATCTTTTCCTATAATATGTCCGAGGGACTTGGTTAATATGCCCAGACCTTGAAGCTCTGCCGCTGGCCGTTGTCGAGCATGACATTGATGACCACGACGCCTTCAGGCAATGGGATGTCGGCTTCAAGCTGGCCATCAGCCTTCTGCTGGCTGAGCAGTTGTCCCTTCAGGTTATGCACGGTGACGAGGCGCAATGGCATGGTGCTGCTGACATGTGCCGCACGGTGGCTTACCGTGATGAAGGCTGCGGGGGCCTGAACGGCCTCAACAGCCAAGGGCTGGCTCCGGCGGATGACAAAGCGTCCCGTTGAGGAGGCATCCATGAACAGCTTGACATCATCATACAGTTCATAGGCCTTGTCGGTCTGTCTGTCGTAGAGCTCATAGCCGTCGCGCGGGAACTGCTTCTGGCTATGGAAGCTGATGGTGACGGAGTCGGGCTGCGCGAGATAGAATCCCAGCGGCACCTCCTCTGCTGCCGGCATGATGTCGCAGGCCACACCATCGGTGTCAAGACCGAAGACGGCTACCTGCGGCACGACCTCGTCGTCGAAGAGTGTCGTCGACTTCAGTCCGCTTTCATTGAGCATCATCGTTGCTGTCTGGTCGCCACGGCTCACGCTGAGGGTGATGGCCGGCATGCGTGCGGGCCATCCCTTGCCGTCGCTGGCCTCACTGTGCTGCCCCTCCAGCATGGACTTGGTGAGTGATACACTGAGGCTGCTGCTGGCGCTGGCAGTCTGAAGGAGTACCGACTGCAGGGGCGCGATGTAGCTAACCTCGGCTGTGCCGGTCACCACACCACCGCTGACGGTTACGGTCTTAAGCGTATTGCCGTCGTAGAACTTCACCGCCTGCACACCATTCGCCTCGTTGGCAATCAGGAAGTTCTCCACATCGATGCGACTCATGAAGGGGTTGCCGAAGAGGAAGTGGTCGGTATTGGCTTCTGCTGTCAGCGAGACTGTCGACGGGAAGCTGCTGTCGGCCTTGAAGACCCAGCGGTCTTGGAACTTGAAGGTGGTCCCCTCGCGATAAGGGAAGTAGATATTGTCACCAGGGTTGAGCTTGTCGAGTGTCGACCATTCGGGCTCATAGACAAAGCGCTCGCCGATGAAGTCTCCGGCAGGACTCATACGCCCGATGCCATCTTCATAGACATCGTCGATGCGGCTCTGATCGAAGTCGCTGTAGTACCAGTACTTGGTCTGCCACTTGGGGAAGCGGAAGCGGAACAGCACGTCTTCACCCAGTCGGCCGTTGTCCACCCAGACGGCCATGCCCTCTCCCTGCTGATAGGGGAAGTTGAGCAGGTTGAAGTGGCGCGACCACTTGGTAAGCGAGAGGCTGCTCAGCTGCGCGTCAGGACCATAGCCCGACAGTGTCTCGTATTCCTTGGTGGTATTCCAGGGCCGTCCCTGCGACGTGGCGTACCAGCGACGCTGGTAGACGGTGGGATTGAAGCGGTTCTCGGGCGAGGAGGTCTCGTCGAGCTTCTCGAAATAGTCGGACACATTCTGATGGACACCATTCATAGCAGCCGGCACGAACATGTCACCCGTATACATGTGCTTCAGCGGAGCAGCGAAGAGATGATAGCGATTGGGCTCCATCTCTGTCTCCACCCACGCCTGTGCATAGTTCAGATTCGTAATATCACCCACGGCAGCTCCCGGCTCAAAATGGATGCTCTGGCAACAGAACTCGTCGCCGACGCTCACGATGCCGTCAAGCTCAGGATAGAACGAGGCTCCCTTCGGGATGATGACATCGGTGCAGCAATAGGGCGTTCCGTCGCTCCAGTTGTCCCACTTGTTCCAGTCGCTGTTGGTGGCGGTGGTCTTCCACGTGGAGCGAGCAGGATGCACGGTGTAGTAGACGGAGGTAAGCGGTGTGTCGCTGCCATCGTAGAAAATCATCTGGAAGTAGCCAGCCTCCGTAGTGGTATAGGTAAGCTGGATGTTGTCATTGGTAGCACTGGAGCTCGTTATCTCAACCATACCCGATGTGGCGTTATAGTTGGGGTGCGCAGCCACTGACGGGTCGCTGAACTTCAGTTTATAGTCAGTGTCAATGGTTCCGGTAGCCGTGATGACGATGTCATCGCCCACACAGACGTTGTTGATTTCGATATCTTCGATATTAGAGTTGCACGACTCGGGGTCTTGGCAGTCAGGAATACCATCATTGTCGACGTCTCCGCGCAGGAAGATACCATAGAAATTGGTAGCATCAAGGGCCCCAACGGCATTGGCCGTGGTGATGCGTATCTCGTCGTAGGGTGCCGTAGGCTGCATATAGAGGTAGTTCTTGTCGCCATAGCCAGCCACATTGGCACCGATGGCCGTCCAGTCGGTAAACTCGTCACCGGTGGCAACGCCTTTGTAATAGGTTTTCACCGTCATCCATGAGCCAACACCCACATTGGCCACATAGGTCTTGTTGTCGATGATAATACCCAGCTGATGGTGGTAGTCAATGGTCTTGCCCATGAACACAGCGATGGTAATACCACCCACCGACACCGACTTCAACACTGTGGTATAGGTCTCCGGGTCGTTATCGATGAGATAGGTGAGGTTGTTGGTCACCGATGCCACGTCGGCCACGGCACCATATTGGGTCTCATCGGCATTGATAGTGGCATGCGTCGTCGTGTTGGCAACCAGCGTGGCACTACAGTTCAGCGGGTCGCTGCAGGTAGCGTCGGTGTCTTCGACAAAGGCATAGTAGATGCGGAGGTTGCTGATATTGAGGTTGAGCACGCCCGATGTCCAGAGCATGAACTCATCAAGTTTGATGTAGTTGTCGTCATCATCCTTGTTGGGGACTACAATGGTATAGCGGACCTTGGTCGATTTCGACGAGCCGCCGATGGTGGCCGAGATGGCATTGTTCTCGCTAATCATGTGGCGATAGACCTCAGCCCCGCTGTTGTAGCATCGTATCTGCAGGAACTGCAGCAATCCCACGTCAAGACCAGAGGTGGTAAATTCAACCACAAATCCCAGTCGACGGCCCTGTTTGCCGGCTGCCTCGTTGGCTTCACCATCGAAAATCAGGTTGCCGTCCTTCCGCTTCACACCCACGATGCGCAGGTTGTTAGTCAGATTAAGACCTCCCGTATATTCGGCATAGGTATCGAATGTCTGCGACAAGATGTTCTCAGAACCTGCGAAGTCACTGATTGAAACCAGCGAGCCGCTGCTTCCGTAGATAGAGTTCGACAGTTCATACTTCTCGTCGCCAGGCGAATTGTAGAGTTTATCTGAGCAATCGTCTACCTGCACGCCGTTGCCAAAGTCACCGCTGTTCAGCGTCACCTCCTCAAAGCATCCGTCGATGGCTGTTGCCCGGAACGTATAACTGCCCGTCATGTCGATGTGCGTCACATAGCCGCCGGGTGTCACCTCGACAGCTGAGCCTGCAGGGGCATCGACGAGCGTCCACGTCACAGGCACATCCTCGTTGGAGCGCAGCTGGAAGGTAGACTGAGTGTCACACAGGTCGGTATCAATGGTCGGATTTATCTGACAGCGGTGGCTGGTGTCGGGCTTCATGCGGACAAAGCCATAGTAGATTCCCACGCCGCCCACGTCAAGACTAACCACAGTATGGAAGCGTATCTCAGCTCCCGAGAAAGGAACGCTAGCCGTAATGGCAGCCGAACCGGCATCGCCGTTGACAAGGCTCAGGCCCAACACCGACGACTTCAAGGTCTCCTCCTGCACCTTGTTGCCGTCACGGTCGTAGAGTATCATACGAATCCATGCGCCGGCACTCAAGGCCAAGGCTGAAGCCATCGTATATTTGAATCCGACCTCCGTGCCAGCCTCAAAGACTTCCTTAGAGGTATCGTCGTTGTCTTTCACCACGAACTTGGCACCACCCTGATATCCTACGGCAAGCACCGTGGGCAAGGTCAGCTGGTCGGTAAGGTCGGTGTTCACCATATCGTCCATGAGTCCTGATGCCAACGGCGCAGGAATACCCAGTACGGGTGTCCATGCCTTGGCCTGATCCAGACGAATGTCTTCACCGGAATACTGACTATAGTTATACAGACCACCCGACGTCGGCTTAGCGTCAATCGGACTCAGCGGATAATGAGTGATGGGGAACTCCCTATCGTTGCCCACGAAGGCATATTTTACCTTCAGCAGGTCACCGATGCCCAGCTGGACACCTCCCGAGCGGTCGAGCGAGATTTCGTCGAACACCCAGTCGGATGTGGCTGTCAGTACCACCGTGGCATCTTCCGAACCCGGCACCTGGATGAGTGACAGCTGAACGCCCTCTATGCCACCGCCCTCAGCCACCGCCTTCGAACCCACCAGCCGGCCGTCGCGGTAGAAACCAATAGAGAAGGCCTTGATGGCATCGAGTGTCAGCACGGCATTGCCACTGCTGGCAGTGATGCAGTAGCCGGCACGGGTTCCGGCAGCATAATAGTTAGCCAAGTCGCGAATACTCACCACAGGGTCAACGGTGACACCCGCAGAAACGATACGGTTGAACTGTGCATAGTTGTTCAGGTCCTCATCGGTCAGGTTGTTCATATCGTCGTTCCACGAGCCAACGCCCACCACAGTAATGAGCTTGTTCACGCTGCAGTTCTCTCCCGTCAACGCGCGTCGATTCTTCAGATAGCGAAGGTCCAGATAGCCGCCCATGGAGTAGTTCATCAGGTCGTTGTCGGCAATCATGCCGCCAGTGCCCAGAACGATGCTGTTCTCGTGCCAAAGGGGTTTGCCCTTGCCAACAGACCAACGCGCTGCCAGCGTGTCGCGGAATTCGAGTGCTCCTTCCTTGGTGCCGAATAATGCGTTGATGGCATTGCGCTTGTCCTCATCGGTAGGGTCAGCCATGACCGCAGTCAGGCAGCTCAGCAGGAGCAAAGATATGATGGTAAGTCGCTTCATCGTTAATCAGTCAATTTCATGGTTCTTGAAAATGTTCTCCGAACTGCTGCAGTTAAGCACATATTTATGGTTTCGGCGGAACGTAAAGTAGTTGTTGTCAACGTCCATGGAGATGATGCCCGTGCCCAAATCGCCGTAGGAGATATTGCCGGCGCAGAGTTGGCCGTTGTTCACATGGTGTGTGCCGACTCTCACAGTCCGGCCCCTGATGGCCAGACGTGTGCGGGTGGGCAATATCCATGCCTCCATAACCTTGTCGCCGGCTGAAGCACTCGTTATGAAATCAAACGAGGTGAACTTTCCGTCTTCCGTCACAGGGGCAGATGGAGAGAGGAAGTCGTCGTAGTCAGATAGAAGAGTTTCAGTCATAAGATGGTCGCCCATCAGACCCAGCCAGTCGACATTGTAGTCGACAAGTCCTGAGTGATACTGCTCCAGCTTGATGTGCAGCTCCACCTTGGCCATGCCACGATAGAGCAGACCTGTCAACGGGGCATCATTCACGAGGTCGCCACTGCCGTTGGTTGTCTGGAAACGGATAATCGGCTCCTCGTCGCCCTCTAAATGGCAATAGCCCCAGAAGAGTTGCGGGCAAGCCATCACCTTTGCAGTCAGTTGGTCGGTGTGCTCTTTAGCTCCCGTACTGCTGCTGTTGCCCGTCAGGTATTCACGCCAGTCATAATTGGTATCATCCGTAGTCTGCGTCTTGACGGTAGCCTTGAATTCGTCGAGTGTCAGGCCGTCGTGAATGTTCAGGTCGAACCAGTTCTGCTCTCCAGCCGTCAGCACATTGTTATAGCTGGCGTTACTGGCATAGGGTACGGTGCGGGTGGAGTTGTAAGCCAGTGCTATGACTCGATACTCATAGCCGAAGATTTTGTTCAACGTGCCGGTGGCATAGCGATGACGGTGGCTTGAAGGCAGCTCGCCGTCGTGGGTAGCAACGTCTTTCCATCCGATAATATTCAGCACCATGTCGTTCTTCACATCGTAGAGGAAGGGCTCACTGGTGCCCGTTCCATCACTTGTATCTTTTCGGCGGAAAGTCACGATGCGCACCTTGTCCACATTGGCGATGTCGCTCTCTGCGTTCACCCATCCGTCGCTGACGGTCGATGTTCCCCCACCGCCACTGTTGCCTCCGCCTGCTCCCGGAGGAGCTGCGCGTGTAGCACCTTCGTCGTCAATGTTCCATGCCGACTCAATCTCTATGTTGATGGGAACTTCCATTGATGGGCCTTCTGGTTCCTCCACAAGAAGAGTGTCTATCTCCTCATGGCTACAGCCCAGAAGCATCATCGACAGAAGCACGCCGAAAAATATCTTATGTCTTGTCATATCTCGTCAGTGTCAATTGATTGTAATCGTATGTTCGCGCTCATAGCCAGGCTCCACCTCCAGCGTGACCGTGACATCCTGGTCCTCCGTAGCCACGTTCTCATACTTGCCTGCGATGTTGACCCGCACGTTGGCATAGCTGAAGAACTTGTGCGAGGTAGCATTATAAACGTAGAGGTCGCTTCCATTCTGCAAGGCCGACGAGACATTGTAGACATCAGCATCGTCGCCTGTCAGAAAAGCACTTTTGCCTGGGTGTATGGGGTAGTCGCGCTGCAGCACGTCGTTGCCCAGTGCATCCTTCACGGCGTCAGGCTTATAATAGACGCGCAGCATCAGTTCACCTCCAACCTCACTGGGCAGGAAGAAGGCCGACATGTGGGCCTCATCACCAGTAAAGTCGTTAGTCGTAGCCACCAGCGTGTTGCCATCGATACAGTTTGTCGTGCTGGTCACTGCCGTCACGGGGTAGAAGCGGCCAATGTCGTCGCTGCCGTAGATGTTGCCATGAGTACCATAGAGGGTCAGCCGATTGGGCACGTTGGTCATATATAGTTCCAAATGGTCTACCAACTCAGTCGGCACCTCGGTGATGCCTACATTGATTTGGCTGACGATACGGTAGAGGTGGCCAGACATAGGTGCATTCGAATAGCTGCGTGAAGTAATGCCATACTGATAATAATAGTTGCGTCCTTCATCCAACCACTTTTCATTATCAAAATAGCTACCGCCAGGATTGACGGCATGTGTAAACTTCGTGCGGCCGAAGAAGAGTTCTGGTGTCTGCGTACCCGTCAGCGTCAGCGAGAGGTCTATATACCTGCCTGTATAGGAAACAGAGAACAGTGACTCGTCGGCACTCGTATAGGCCAATGCCGGCATGGCAAAATGGTTACCCGTAGCAGCGCTTGAGGTGTACGAATAGCCATGCTTCACCCATCGGTCCACACTACCGTTGTCTGCCTGGTTGGTGTTGGTGATATCTTTTACGATGGTTTCCTTATACGTGAGTTCATTGATATCTCCCCATGCATATTTGGCGTTGAAGTAGACCCATATCTGCATCTTGTCGGCCCGGCAGATGCCTGGCAGCGCTGGCTGGTTGACGCTTCGTGTGGCTCCAACCGAACCTCCCGGACGCCCACCGTTGATGGTGATGACGGCCTCAGTCGTCTCGTCGATGCTTGCGCCACCCTCAAAGTCATCCTCCGAGGTACATCCTGCCAGAAGCAGACATGTAGCGAAGATATATGTAATCAGTCTTTTCTGTATCATCACATTTCAATGTTTACGTCGGCCTGCCAACTGCCATGAACAAGGATAACGTCGGTAGGCACATCGCCCAAGTCAATGGGGTCGTCGGTACCCTCAGTCTCGTTGTATTGACCTATGCAGTAGATATTGTTAGCCACAAGCGGATAGAGCAAAGTTGATGTAACAGTGGCTCCGTTCGACGCGACGAGTTTAATATGTCTGGCCTGCAGCACTACTCCTGAAGCATCACACAAGACGAGTTCCAAGGTGTTGTCGGCCGAGGGAGCATCTTGCGGCGTAACAAACGCACCGTGGCGCACGCTGTTCGGATGGGCGCTGTTCAGTGGCGAAGTGCTCACGTAGTAGCCGTTGGACACGCTGGACGATGTCAGATTTTCTGACTTGACGATGTAGTCGGTTGCTGCTGGCGTCTGTCCCACAAGGTCACTGCCCTCAGCCGCCCAGACAGTCTCTGAGCCATTGGCCACGGGCGACAACAGTGTCAGACCGGAGGTGTGCTTGCGGCGAACGATACCCACGGTGGCCACAGGCGTGCTGCTAATCTCCGAGGGGATGTTCTCTACATACATCAGCACACCAGCCACGACTCGGAAGAGCGTGATAGTTTCGTGAATAGGCTTTGCCGTTGTCACTTTCACGCCGTTGGTCTGGCCTATAAACAGCTCCGTGCATGCCGCGCTGCCGCTTGTGGTGCCGGCCGTGAGGGCATCGATGGTAGTCACGCCGGCGGTCAGTGCCGTGAAGTTCCATTGGCTGCCCGTATTGTCGTCACCGTTGATGTCTTCCCGACCGATGGCCACGAACTTATACCAGCCATCGGCAAACGTCAGCGTGGCCGACAGGTATTCATGCTCTTCGAAAGGCTCCTGTTTGTAGACGGCATCCTTGCCACTGAATGCACTGACGTAGATATAGTTCTGTTCCACGCCACCCTCCAACGGCTTGTAATAGGTATAGGTGCCAGCCTCGGTGTCGCTGCGGAAGGCATAGACACGTACGCTGTTCACGCGCTGCCAGTTGTCGGAGCTCTCCAGCGGGCGCTGAGCAAAGGCGCGGGTTGAGAGCCGGGCGTTCAGCCCAAGGTCAAACGTCAGCGTCACCTCGTGGAGTGGTTTCGAGATGAGGCTGTCGTCTGCCTCTGTCATGTCAGAGCAGCTTGTCGTACAGCAGAGCATGGCTACGATAGCCAGAGCGAGCAGGAAGAACTTATTCTTTGTCATTTATTTCTCTTGCAGAGCGGGTAGAAAGGGAGGGCGCCCACGGGCGTCTGCTGGCAGGCGCCCTCCCTGTATGGATTATCAATAATTGAGATTACTCGATTTCCATGGTGTGGATGACTTCCCAGTTGTCGTTCACCTTCAGGAACAGATCCTGCTTGGTGTCAAGCGACTGAGGCTCATCAGTATCAGGCACTTCGGGATCATCAGGATTGTTTCTGTCATTATTGGCCTTGCTACCGATGCCATAGAGGTGGTTACGGAAGACACTGTATGCGCTCTGGTTATCGCTGGCTGTTGCGTTGGCCCAAGCCGGCGTACCATTATCCCAATAATAATAGGTACCTGTAGCAACTTCGCCTGCGGGCAACTTAATTTTCCAGTTGCGCAGCTCAGCATTGGAGCTATCCTCGAGCTTCAGGACAAATGTGTCAGAAGCACCCTTTACGAACGGAATGATGAACTTGCCCATGAAGACAGAACCTCTTACGCAATTCTCATGTCCTGTAGAGATCCAGTTGGTAGCATCAACAAGGTGATTGGCATCTTCTGCGACAGAGGTGAACCAGTCGGCCAGTGCTACGCTCATCACTTTGGTATTCACAGCTGTTCCGTAGCCGTTTACGACCTTGTTGTCTGTATTGCCTCCATTGTCGGCCAGATCGGCAGCGGGAGCAAACTGACCGAGAGTCAGCGAAGGATGGTTGTCAACAGCATAGAGGCTCAGCTTGGCAGCGCCGGTGATGAAAGGAATCTGCTTGGCATAGACGAAGACACCAGCTACCTGACGATGCAGCACGACGGTTTCTTTGCTTCCGCTACCAGTTACCGACCAAGCCTTTGCACCGGCAAAGATTTCTTCTGCATACTCGTGGTCAATCGAGATACCGAGATTAGCATTGAAAGTGTTGCCTGCAGTTAAACCTGCCAGATGGGTTGCAAGATTAGTAACGCCTACCTTGTATTCCGTACCATTGGTGTAGCCAATAGCATAGATGTTGTAGGTACCATTTGCCAATCTTTCTGCGCCATTGAAGGTGATTTTAGCCTGACGACCGTGGCCTCCAGAAGTGTAGGCCTCTGCATCAGCGCCCTGCCAGTCGTTGAAGGTAACCTTCTTGACAATCTCGTTTGAGGAGTTTGTGACGATGACCACTACGTTTTGGATGGCCTGCTTGGCTTCGCTGCTTTGGAGTTCGCGTCCGGCACGAGTTTTCATGCCAGAACCGGCATTCTCCACAGAGAGCGTAATCTCCTGTACGCCATCGTTCTCGGCAACAAAGGCATCATCGTTGCCACAAGCGGTGAACAGCATGGTTGCTGCTGTCATCGCGAAAAGAAAAATTTTCTTCATAATTGTAAATAATTAAAGAGTTAATAAAAAATTGTTTGTATTCGTTCTATTATAATATATATTAATCTAATCGACTATCATTCCGTGATAGATTTCCCAGTTGTCGTTGACGAGGATGTAGACTGTCCAATATCCGTCGTGCTGGCTGTCATCGTTCCATGTCCATACGTATCTGAGCACGGTGAGCGCATTTCGGTTCATGGTGATGTTGACGTCTTTGGGCAGTATTTCGGTCCGCACGTTTCCTTCGGCGTCTCTGAAGTCTATATCGAGCACTGTCAACTTGTCGTTTATCGACGGAGGCAGGATGGACTTCCACACCATATAGTCTTCGGCGGCGCTCCAGTCGGCCTCGCGGCGCAGGGCTATCTGTCCGCTGTATGTAAAGTCGGCGGCCACGAAGTTGCGCAGGTGGTCTATTTCGTTGGTCGAGGCTACGGCCACATGGGGCAGAAACCAGGTCTCAACGATGAGCTTGCCCTTGATGCGTTCCATCTCCACGGTGTAGGAGCTGTGCTGATAGTCATATACCAATGTGTCACGCGTAAGATAGGGATCTCCGCCCTCTGCGCCGTCAGGGGTAAGCTTGAGCATTTCGCCATCGGCATCCAGGGGCTCTTCTCTCACATTGATGCCGCCCCAGACGGTGAGCTCATAGGTACCGTAGGGCAGGTCGGCAGCCAGCGGAATGTCATAGCGCTCGATGCCGTCGGGCACGTCGAAGAGGGCTTTTTGTGCCACCACCTCACCGGTCTTCAGGTTCTTCATCGTGTACGTCAGGTTGGGCACGTAGCTCTTGAAGGGCAGGTCTTCCGGCAGGGCGTCCTCCAGATCGACCTTGTTCACGTTGAAATAGTTCTTGTCTTTCACCACTACCTGCACACTGAGCGGCGGACAGTCGTCGTAGTCTACGCGGATGCACGAGGTGACAGCTGCGACCCACCCGATGGCGAGCAGAAGATATGTTGTTGTTCTGTTTCTCTTCATCATAGTGTGCTGTTGTTAGGGCTGTTGCTGATACGACTCGATGGTCTTGAAGGCTTCCCACACGCGACGGGCCTCATCGTAGTTGCCTTGTCGCTCGAGCAGGATGGCCAGGTTGTTGGCTGCGGTCTTCGATGCGGGGAAGCGGCCGAGCGTGTAGCGGTAAACCTGCATGCGCGAGCTGTCGTCGGCAGCCAGCTGGGCCACGCGCAGAAGCTCTTCTTCGTTGAAGGCATCTGGACGGGTGCGGTACATGTCAATCAGTTCCTGGTCGGTGGTGAAGCTGCGGATGGTCCAGGCATAGGTATAGTCCACCTTGCGGTCTTTCTGCAGATAGCGGTCGCGGATGGCTGGCCAGCAGGGCAGTCGGCGGATATAGTACTCCTGCACGTCGTCGTTTTTGTCGGCGTAGCGCGTCAGGATGTTCTTTACCTTCAGGCTGTCGGGATGTCCGTCGGCTGTCATGGCCTCGAGCACAGGCTGCCAGCCCTCTGGACGCGAGCCTGTCTTGATGGCAGCTACGATGTCGGGACTCAGCTGCAAGCGCTCTGCCAGCCACTGCTTGGCTGAGTTGGCGCGGTTGGCCGAGAGGGGCGTATTGAGCGACAGCGGTCCGTCGGCCGAGGCCATACCGTAGATAGTGATTGAGGTGATGGTGGCCAGCGAGTCGTTGACGATGGGCTCCAGCTTGGCCACGATGTCTTCCAGCTCGGCACGGTTGTTGCCCAACTCGGGCACGATGTCATACTTGTTGATGATGAACTGCAGGTGGGCAGTGCCCTCGCCCTGCATCATCTTCTCGCGGACGACGAAGGCGGGCTCCATCCAATCCAGTCCGAGGCTCTCGGGCTCGGGCTCCTCGACCACGGGCGGTTCCGGCTCCACGGGAGCTTCCGGCGCAATCAGCGTGGCCAGCGTCAGTTCCTCAAAGCCTGTGCACGAGCCGCAGCCGTCGGCAGAGAGAATGGCATCCACCCGCCCGCTCTGGTATGGTTCCGGCAGCTGCACCGTCTCATGATAGTTCAGGCTGACGGGCTTTGTGGTGTCGACACGCTTTGCCACCAGGGCATAGGGGTCGACATAGCCCTCGAGCATCTGGCGTCGAAGCATCTTCTTACTGAAGATTCCGGCGTCGAGCACCACGGGGCGCATGGTGGCGACGACACTGTCGGCTCCTGCCACCACCTGCGGGGTGATGACGAGGCGACTGCGCCGCGAGAAGTAGTTCTTGGGGATATGGATGTCAAGATTGAGTTCGGCCTTGCGCTCGTCGTCTACCGTCAGTTCGCAGGGCGACGGCGACACCGACACATGCGGGTCGTAGATGCCCGGTGCCTTAGGCGCACAGGCAACAAGGAGGCTGAGCATCATGGTGAGGAAGGCCGGGGCAATGGCTTGGTATTTCATAGAGTCTGTCATCAGGTTTTAAAGTCCATAAACTAAGGAAAGAGCAACCTTTGTAGGCGAGAAGAAGGTCTTCGTCTTTTTCTCAGTGCACTTCACACAAGGCAGCCGGTCGCTCTCTTTATACCACACACGATTGACACCGAAGCCAAGCTCCAGCTCAAGGTTCCAATGAGGCGACAGTATCCAGTCATAACCCCAGCTGGCGCCGGCACCAACCAGATAGCCGTCGTAACGATGGTCCTTGTTCAGTCCCCAGAAGTCGCCAAAGAACTGGGCGCCATGGGCATGCACGCCGACAAAGTGGCCTTCGAAACGTTCGCAGAACCAATACTTATATTCGGGCTGAACGGCCCAGAGGTGCATCATCTTATCGTCACGGAAGGTCCAGGGATTATAGGCACCAAGCACCGACATCGTCGTCTTGGGAGACAGACCTATCTCCCACTCGGCATTAAGCGTGGTCGTACCCAAATACAACAGATTAGACTTGTAGGCCACCTTCTGTGCATTGCCCACAAGGGTAAAGACACAAAAAAACAGGCCACAGAGTAGTCTTTTTCTAAGGTTGTTTTTCACTTTAAAATATATTGTTACTAATTATTATCGTTTAATCAATTCAACGCTATTGGTTGGCAATCTCTTCACAAAGCTGCGCAAAGGTACGTACAAATAAATAAGAACCCCAAATTTACCCCCCCCGAAATTAAATATCTTTAACATCTTATGTCTGTATTTTTATTTTTTTATAGCTGGTATTAGTTCAAACCGCACTGCAAAGGTAAATTAAAAAAAATGAACTAAGGACATTTTTATGCTACTAAAAACAAGACCAAGGACATACAGCAAAAAAGCGAGGGCGAACGAAACTGACTGCACTTGAAGCTGACTGACGAACCGGCAAGGACGTCGGGAAAAGAAGGACAAACAGCCTTGTTTATCTTATGGGCAACAACCCGCAACCGCATCGGTTAGCTCTGCGTATCTGGTTGATAGTCATAGCGAAAGTAAAATCGGCGATTTTGATGAGTAAAATCGGCGATTTTGGTCGGTAAAATCGACGATTTTGGTGAGCAATTTCGGCGATTTTACTTGACGATGTGATAGCTTTCTTTGGCAGAAGGCTATTGTTTGTGAAAGAAGAAGGTAAGAAAAGGAGGAGGCTTCTGCAGGTTTCCGGCCAGGAGGAAGCCTGCTGCTGGGCGCGTTTCTATCGCTTCACCTTGTCTGGAGCCGTAGTGGTATTTGCTGAAGAAAGGGGGCGGTTGGCTGAATGTTTTTGCGGATGTGGGCGGAAAATGCTACCTTTGCGTGTAACTGATTCGCCTGAAACCTCTGGCGGATGCAATAAAACAAAGCCTTCTGACGTTATTCCAATGATGAATACCAAGAGATTACGCCGCGACCTGAGCGAGAACATCATCTATCTGGTGCTGTGGGCAACGCTGTTCATGGCGCCTGTGCTGGGCGAGTACATCCGGTCGACCCACGATGAGTCGTTCAGCTTCAACTGGCAGCAGATTACCGACATCGGCAAGGTCTACCTGATTTATTTTGCCGTCTTCCTCATCCACAACTTTTTCGTGGCGCCCATCCTCATCTGCAAGCACCGCCTCGGCCGCTATCTGGCTGCACTGGCTGTGCTGCTCATCGTCTCGGCTGCCGCTCTGACAGTCATGAAGCCTTCCATGAAGCAACACATGCACGAGCCTCGCCAAATGGAGGAACGCCACATGGGGCCCCTTGGTCCGCGACCCGACGGGGCTGGGCCGGAAGCGACGAGACCACACGACCATCGCTTCGCCAAAGGTGAGCATCGGCGAGGGCCGCACAAGCCGGAGCCTTTCCTGCCCATGCTCTTCGGACAGTCGGAGGTCTTCAACACGTTCATCATCTTCCTCATGCTGGGCATGAACCTCGGCGTGAAGCTATATTATAAGAACGAGCGCGACAGGAAGAAGATGCAGCTGCTCAAGAGCCAGACCCTCGAACAACAGCTCGAACACCTGCGCTACCAGCTCAACCCTCACTTCTTCATGAACACCCTGAACAACATCCACGCGCTCATCGACATCGACTCGGAACAGGCCAAGCGCACCATCGTCGACCTGTCGTACCTCATGCGCTATGTGCTCTACGAAGGGGCCAAGGCCAACGTGCCGCTGCAACGCGACATAGCGTTCATGAAAGACTATATCCAACTGATGAAGATACGCTATGCCGAGAGCGTCAGTATCTCAACCCGGTTCCCCGACGACATCCCCAACACGGAAGTGCCCCCGATGCTCTTCATCTCGTTCATTGAGAATGCCTTCAAGCATGGGGTCAGCTACCAGGCCCCGTCGTTCATCGACATCCGTCTCAGCCTGGAAGGCCGACGCCTACTCTTTGCTTGCCGCAACAGCATCCACAGAAAGGAGAAAGAAGAGAGCGGCGGAGTAGGTCTCAGCAACATCCGGCAGCGGCTCGCACTGCTCTATGGGGAAGACTACACCCTCGACATCAGCGAACAAGAAAAGGAATACAACGTCAGCGCCAGCATACCGCTGGGCGTGACGAATGTCAAAAACCAAAAGCCATGATAAAAGTCCTTGCCATCGACGACGAGCCTCTGGCCCTGAAACAGCTCGCCACCTATATTCAGAAAGTGCCCTTCCTGGAGTTGGAAGGCCAGTGCCTCAGTGCCCTTGATGCGCGGCAGATGATGGAAGAGACGCCCATCGACGCCATCTTCATCGATATCAACATGCCCGACTGCAACGGCCTCGACTTTGTGCGCTCGCTGGCCATGCCACCCCTCGTCGTGTTCACCACAGCCTACAGCGACTACGCCGTCGAGGGCTATAAGGTCGATGCCGTGGACTATCTGCTGAAACCCTTCAGCCTCGACGACCTGCAGCGCGCCGCTCTGAAGGTGAAAGCCCAGTACGAACTGCGTCATGCCAACGAAGCACATGTCTCGCCCGCCGACGAAGACGACACCATCTTCGTCAAGACCGAGCACCGCATCGTCAGCATCCACCTGTCCGACATCATCTACGTAGAGGGCATGAGCGAATACCTGCGCATACACCTCACTACGCAGCCGAAGCCGCTCGTCGTACTCCTTGCCATGAAAAAGCTGGAAGAGCGGCTGCCGAAGAACTTCATGCGAATCCACCGCTCCTACATCATCAACCTGCAGAAGATTAAAGAAGTCAACAAGAGCCGCGTCATCATGAACACCCCGGCTGACGACGCATACCTGCCCATCGGCGACCTCTACAGAGAGGCCTTCAACGAATACCTCAACTCGAAGTTCCTGATGAAATAGCAATCACCAAATCCCAAAGGGCCGACGGGTGAACTACTTTATAACCAAAGAAAGGCAACCATGAACTGGCTGCCTTTCTTGTTTCGATTGAAACACTGGAAAATCATTTCGCCGTGAAGCTGGTGACGCTGGTCGACCCTTTGGCCGAGCTGCCCAGATAGAGGCCGTGCCAAACGGTCGTGGCGTCGGTAGGAGCCGAGGTCGACGACTTCACAGTATAGCTGCCGCTCTTCGTCATGCCTGTGGCAGTGAAGAAGGCGAGATTGCTGCTCACAGCGGCATTGAAGCTGTAGGTGACAAGGTTGTTGCCCGACGAGTCGGCCAGCGTATAGTAGGTGTTGGCCTTGTAGCTGATGGTGCTGGTAATAAAGGCGTATCCCTGCTTGGCGTTCGATATGGTGCTGCTCGACGATGAGCCTCCCCAGCCGCCTCCGCCGCCTCCCTGGCTGCCGCCGGCACTGATGCCGATGCCCGTGCCGGTAATCTGGATGTAGGAGTTGTTATCGCAGTCAAAGCCTTCCTCAGCCCCACCCTTGGAGCTATAGGCAAAAGCCGTGCCGTTGCCGATGGTGATGGCGCCCGTTGTGCCGGCATTAGAGTCTACGGCGTCGTTGCCGTTGGAATAGCAGACGGTGATGCCGCCATTGAAACAAATCTTTCCGGAAGAGTTGATGCAGTCGTCGTAGCACTGGAAGTAGTGCTTGCCGCCCTGAATGTCGATGGAGGTCTTCGACTCTAATCCCTCAGCCCCGTCCTTAGTGGTAGTGACAACGGTCTCGCCGCCACGGATGGTGATGGTGCAGATGGCCTTGATGGCCTTAGCCGATGAAGAACTGAAGGCGCTGCCAGTGGTACTCACGGTGAGGGTAGGTCCTGTTCCATCGGCAAGTCCCTGGGTGTAGGAGCCTGTGACATTGGTATAGGATGTAGAGCCTCCCATGCCGCCTCCGCCACCACCTGGACGTCCGCCGCCCATGCCACCGCCGCCGCTGGTGGACTTGGTGCCGTCGCCGGCACGGATGCCCTTACCGCCGGTGCCACTCATGGTGATGGTGATGTCGCCGCCATTGAGGGCCATATGGAGGGCCTTGAGACCTTTCGCCGTGCGGGCATCAGAGGCCACGGTCTGTCCGGCTCCGCTGTTGGTAATCTTCAGTGTGCCGCCATTGGTGGTGAGGGTGTTGTCGGCAGAGATGCCTCGGCCGGCTGCTCCCGTCACGGTGATGGTGGTGGTGCCGCCACTGACGACGACGCTCTCACCTTTTACGCCAGCCGTATAGGCAAGGTTGGAGGTGTCGCTGCTGTCGATAGCGCCGCTGGCCTTTAGCGTAAGGGTGCCACCGGAAATGGTAACGGTGCCGTCGCCCTTGATGCACTTCGTTCCG
Organism: uncultured Prevotellaceae bacterium; assembly: GCA_946188345.1. GTDB lineage: Bacteria > Bacteroidota > Bacteroidia > Bacteroidales > Bacteroidaceae > Prevotella. The sequence goes on from CAMHUI010000014.1 coordinate 33,450, forward strand.
GCTGCAGTGACAGCGGCAGAGAACGTTCCACCTTCGATATAGACGTTGCCTGAGTCTTCGTCCTCATGGTCGGCAGTCTCACCGGTATTCTCCGTTCCGTCGAGCTCTACCTGAACACCGTCGTCGCCCACATTGCTGATACTGAGCACGCCGCTCTCCATCAGGAAGAATGCATTGGCATGCACGCCGTCTTTGACCGCCTTCAACACATTCACGGTGCAGTTCTTCAGCGTCATCTCGTCGTTGGTCTTGATGGCGTGGGCCGTGTTGCCATAGACATTGAGCGTACCCTGTCCCTTGAACTCAGCATGTCCCTTAATGAGGAAGCAGGCCTTCTGCTCACCATTAGAGCAGTCGGTGAGGGTGTTCTCGGTGTCTTTCTTCACGGTTACATTCACCTTCTTGCCGTCCTGGATGTTGATGACGGCTCCAGAGGGATTGGTCAGGGTCAAGCCGCTGAGCACGAGGTCCATCTTGTAGGACCCGCTCATATAGAACTCGCCGTCGGAAGAGGAGCCTGAGAGGGTGTATTCTATCTTTCCTGTCTCGTCGCCCACCTCGTCGCTCTGAGCTATCTCCACATGGGCTCCAGTAACGGTGATGTCGAGGTATCGGGCAACATTCCCTGCCACGGTGACGGTGGCGGTGGAGCCTGCATAGACCACGCTGACGGTGTTTTCGGTGACTACGGCATTATCGATGTATATCTCACTGATGTCTGTCAGGGTATAGTCCTTGCTGAGGATGTTGAGCAGGGAGCCATTGCTGAACGTCATGTCGCCCGCCGTGGCAGCAGGAATCTGATAGACCACCTGCCCGGAGACAATGTTCAGCGTCTGCGCCATCGACGGAACAAAAGCAGCGACGGCGATGATGAGTGCTAATATCTTCTTCATTTTAGTGTTACTTTCTGAGTTTTCCCATTCTTCTTAACAATATACACGCCCTGTGGCAGGGTTGTCTCGTGGTCCACCTTGATGCCCTGCAGGGTATAAATGCCGTCGGCAGCCGTATCGGACTCAATGGTGAGGTCCTTGATGCCGGAGGTCTCGGTGAAATACATCTTCGTCAGGTCGTCGAGGCTGATGGAGAGCGTTGTGGCTCCCGACGTAGCCTGCAGCTGACCGTCGTCGAAAGTAATCTTCAGTGCATCTACGCTGATGGTCTGCACCGCTCCGTCTGACGTCTGAAACGCCAGGAATTTATAGTCTTCCGCATGGAGCTGGAAGAAAGATGCAAGGGCCAAAATTCCTAAAAGCAATCTCTTCATATCTTCAATCTCCTTCTTTTTTTAATACAACAAATTCAGTTTAAATATCGTTTGCAAAAGTACAAAAAAGAACGGCTTTCCGCAAAAAAATGTCACGAAAAGCCGTTTTTTTTCAACAAATCGAACTGTTTTTATCTATTCTGTGCGCTTATTTTAATTTAATTTGGCCTCAGAATTTGCGTTTGTAGCTGACGCCTACGAAGTGCATGTTGGGGTCGTAGTCATCGTCGTCATCGTGGACATACTGATAGCGATAAGCCAGCCCGAAGACATTCTGCTTGTCCATCTTCCAGTCGAGTCCCACGGTGTAGCGACTCTTCTGCAGGCCCCAAGCATTGAAGAACTCGGCATTGGCATAGGGAGTCACCTTCAGGCCTTTCTTCTTATATTCTATCTGGAGCCGCGAACGGAGCACGTTCTTGCCCTTGCCGCGATAGGTGTGGGGTGTGCCGTCCCAGGCCTCCTCATAGTAGTCATATCGCTGGTCGACAGTCTTCTCGGGGCGGTAGGTATACTGCCAACGCTCACGCAGGGAGACGTTGAAGTGGCCGATGTTGACGTCGCCTGTCATAGAGACATTGAAGCGATGGCGGGCAATGTCGTATTTGACGTAGCGTTTCGGGTCGCCGGCATCTACAATCTCCTGCAGCGCCACCTCGTCGTCGTTCTCGTCGTAGTAGGTCATGCGCTCGAAGTTCGGATTATACAGCAGGGAATACCCAGCCGAGAGCTTCAACCACTTAGCCAGCTTATAGTCGGCATCAACGCCAATGCTCAGACGGTCCATCGTGGTGAAATTGTCGCGGGTACGGATTTCTGCCTCGACGCCATAGCTGAACTTCTTCGTCACTTTCTTGTCGGCACCGAGCGAGAGCCACATGCCCCAGTCGTCGCCTTGTGCCCATCCTGCCACCGGCAGCATCAGCAACATCATCAGAACGATTTTCTTCATTGTAGTAAAAAGGGGTTGGTTTAGAATGTCGTCAAATCATCACGGCGTAGCTTCAACATCTTGTCCACGCCATTAGCCTCACCCTCATAGGTGACGCGGAGCATGGCCATATCGCGGAGCATGTCTACGGAGCCGACCTCCACCTTCAGAACCTTCACGCCGAGTCGCTTCTCCAGGTCGGCCACAAGCTCTTCGCGCCGCTCGGGAGTGATGAGCTCGATGCGGTCGTACTGGACGAGCTTCGTGGGATTGTGCTTCAGGAACTGCTCGCAAAGCCAGATAGCCAGCACCACGATGAAGTTGGTGAGGAGAATCTCCGTATAGGACACACGCGAAGCGATAGCGTTGACCACTGAGAGCGATACAACGACAAAGAGATAGGTCATCTCGCGTGCCGGCATCGTGTCGGTACGATAGCGCATGATGGAGAAGATACCAAAGAGTCCGATACCGATACCCATCGATGTCTTGCCGCCCAGGTCGTCGAGACCGAAAATCATGTAGAAGACGAGAAAGAAGATGGCAACGCTCGTCATCAGAAACGTGAAATAGAACTCCCGACGGTTGCTCTTGCGATAGTAGAGTCGGTCGATGATGACCCAGTTGAAGACCAGACAGATGACGAAGCGTATCATCATCTCGCCGAATTCGGATGTAATCTGAAATAATTGTGTCATGACTTATTCATTTGTTTTCTTTATTTTCTCAATGTCGCGCAGGCGGATTTTAAACCGATTGGTGCGCAGTTCGGGGTTGGTCATAGCCGAGCCCATACAGTATTTGCTGAAGCCGTGGGGATGGATGCGCAGTTCGCGCAACATGCTGAGAATGGGGGAATAGACCAACCCGTCGCGCTTTAGTTCGATGATGACAATCCCCGACAGGTCTACATCCTGCAACGTCTTCACATGGTGGAAGCGCAGGTTCAGGTCGATGGTCAGTCGCTCGGTCTTGCCCTTGTTTACCAGGGTGATGCGCGAGAAGCGGTTCTCAATCTGTTCCGACAGACAGCTGGCATCGTAGTGCAGATATTCACTCAGGAAGTCGCCGTATTTCTCATACTGCTCATCTTGCCTGCGGAAGCAGATGTCGTGCTGCGGTTCCAACGGATTGAAGCCTTCCATGGTCATGCGTTTCTTCTTCGTGCGGCCATGGTTGTTTTTTGTCTTTACCTCCAGGAAGTTCAGCCCAGAGTCCACATACGAACGGATGCGCAGCTTCTGACGGTTTGTGTGACCGTCGTGATGGACGCGGAACATGTTGCAGTCGGGGGTATCGAAGTAGACGGTGTAGTATTCTCCGATGCGCCTGCCGTCTATCTCTTGCACACGATAGGCATCCTTGGCCATCACCAGCAGACGTTTCAGCATTGCTGTGTTGGTCACGAATTTCGTATCAGTGCGGTTCATCAGGCGGATGCCGCTCATCTCTTCAAGCGTGATAGGCTCGTAGCCTTGCAGTATTTCGGAGATTTCCATGTTGCGTGCAAAGGTAAACGTTTTTTCTTTAATCTGCAAGAAAAACGGACCAAACCGCACCTTTTTTCAACAAAATAATTCTTTTTTCTTGGTTTTTCAAATTATTAAAAGTAATTTTGTGCGCACAATATGATGGTAGCGACATGAATCCCAATCCATTTTTCTTCATGCTGCTGATATGTTGTCGGGCGCTTATTGCCTCTGCCGCGCCTGCCGACCCTGCTCCTTTCGTCTACACCCAGCCCGACGGAAGGCAGTTTACCTTGTTATTGGTCGGCGACGAGCGGGCCCATCAATATCTCACCACCGACAGCCTGCTCGTCACCATCGATGCTGAAGGATTCGTGCATGTCGGCCAACGCATCTCCCCTCTCCTGCTCCACCAGAAGCTTCAGAAGGCCCGCGCCCACAGCCGGAGATATCGGAAAGCTCTCCGCCAGCAGCGTGAGGAGCGTTTCTTCAACCATCCACCCCGCGGGCTCATCATCCTGGCCAACTTCGCCGACAATGCTTTCACTTTCGACCGCGAGGGCTTTGAACGCATGATGAACGAAGAGGGCTATGACGGCGACATCACCAACGATAACGCGACGCCAGGCTCTGCCCGCGACTATTTCATCGAGCAGTCGTCGGGCCAATATCAACCTATCTTCGACATCGTAGGTCCTGTCACCCTCGACCAGCCATACAGCTACTACGGCACCAACACCGACGACGAGGACGAGTTCGACCAACATCCTGAGGAGATGATTTTCACCGCCGTGCAGACAGCCGTCGACGAAGGCCTCGTCACCAACCTTGCCGACTACGACCACGACGGCGACGGCATGGTGGACATGGTCTATGTCATCTATGCCGGCAAGGGCGAGAACAACGGCGGTGGACCTGACACCATCTGGCCACACATGTGGGACTTCCGCGAAACCGGCCTCATCGATGCCACCATACAGGACCTGCACTTCGGACTCTACGCCTGCTCGGCCGAGCTCAACGGCAGCGGTGAGCGTTGCGGCATCGGAACCTTCTGCCATGAATTCGGCCACTGTCTCGGACTGCCAGACCTCTACGACGTCGACTACTCCGGCGGCAATGCCTTGGGCAACTTCGACATCATGGCCAGCGGCAGCAACAACGCCCGAGGCTACTGTCCACCGGCCTATTCGGCCTTCGAGCGATATTCACTCGGATGGCTCGAATACGACGAGCTCACCACCGACGGCTCCTATATCCTCGACGACCTCAAGACGACCAACCAGGCATACCGCCTCTCCTCGGGTAATCCCCACGAATACTTCATCCTTGAGAACCGCCGCATGACCTCTTGGGACGCTCACATCCCGGCTGAAGGCATGCTCATCACTCACATCGACTACGACGAAGAGGCCTGGCAGGAGAACACCGTCAACGACGACCCCGCCCATCCCCGCGTCAGCATCGTCGCAGCCGATGGGAGAAAGAAGATGACGACATTCAATGCCCAGGACATCCCCTACCCGGGTCGAACCGGCAACAGCTCGTTCACCGACCTGAGCACCCCCTCCTCCTGTCTTTGGGACGGCACGCCACTCTGCAAGCCCGTCACGGCCATCACTGAGAACGCAGGCATCATCAGCTTCGACTTTGCCGACAAGACCGACGGCCTGCCCTTCCTCAAACGCCCCGCTGCAGCATCATCCCGAGGCTTCACCACCGACGGACTTCCTGCCGACAGCTCTCACCGCGGCATCATCATTCACAACCAACGCAAGACCCTCTTTCCCTAACCCTCAAACCTAAGAACGCAAAATGAAACGAATCCTCCTTCCCCTGTTCTTCCTTCTGACAACGCTCCACGTCCATGCCGACGACTGGATGGCACGTCTGAGCGACTATGTCTACCTCGACCAGCTATCCCTTCCGGGCACCCACGACTCCGCCACGGGCGAAGGCTTCACGGGCTTTCTCGGCACGCTGGGCGGCAACAGCTACGGCCGCACCCAGGACCTCGGCATCAGCGGCCAGTGGGATGCCGGCATCCGCGTCTTCGACCTGCGGCCGGCTGTCAGCGGAAGCAACCTGAAGATATTCCACGGTGTGCTCGAGACCAAGGCCTCTCTGCAGAGCGCCCTCAACGCCATCCGCGATGCCGTGAAAGCCCACCCCACCGAGTTCGCCGTCGTCCTCATGCGCCATGAGACCGAAGGCGACGACGGCAACAGCAACTGGGCAGACCTTGTCCGGCAGTGCCTCGAGAGCAATGACTATCGCCCCTGGCTGGCTGACTTCAAGCCCGCCCTCACCGTGGGCGACCTGCGAGGGAAAATCCTCATCCTCAGCCGCGACACCTACGGCGACAACCCCATCGGCGGGTATATCAGCGGCATCAGCCACGAAGCCGACTTCGACTCGCAGTGCCGCGCCAACATCCGCGGTACGGGAGGCTCTACCGTCTACTGCCAGCAGGACTACTACGACTGCAGCGGCACCGACGGCAAACAGATCAAGAGCAATGCCATCACCGCCATGCTCGACTACTCCACCACGCAGAGCCTCCGCTCGGACAGCGAGCACCGCTGGTTCTGCAACAACACCTCCGGCTATTCCAAGACCACCAAGCTACTCTCCTACACCCTCTCCACCTCCGACGGCTACCGCGACAACGCCTCCACGCAGAACCCGCTCGTCATCAGCTACCTCAACGAGCATCCGGGCGTCACGGGATTCGTCATGATGGACTTCGCCGGCAAGGATGAGAGCAGCGGCTACAAGGTCAGCAGTCTGGCACTCACACAGGCCCTCATCGACAACAACTTCCGCCATGAGCCGGAGGTGTCGTGGCCTGCCCGAATCGACCTCTACCAGCAACACACCGAGTGGGGCACACAATACGGCAGCATCCTGCCCGTCGACCTGCGCAGTAACGCACGAACGGAACTCATCATCGGAGCCTATAACCACAGCGGCACCGACGAGCCGCGCTACAACACCATGCTGCAACAGGCAGGCGCCAACCGATGGACCGAGACGGCATCGCCCTTCAACGCTGCCGACAGACCCTCCTTCACTCCCTGCGACATGAATGGCGACGGCAACATCGACATCGTGGTCTTCGAGACTCTCGGACGCGATGCCGCCAACAAACTCTTCCGCTCCGGCGTGGCCACTGAAGGCATCTACCTCGGCAACGGCGACGCCACCTTCACCCTGCAGCCCATCCGCCTCACCGCCGGACGAGCCAGCCAGCGGCCAGACACCTACAACCCCAACTTCAAAGACCCACGGCAGATAGTATCAGGCACCGTGGCCGACGTCAACAATGACGGCCGGCCAGACATCATCGGAGTGGGCATCAACGACAACAACGTCGTGCTCATCAACATGGGCAACACCTACTTCATGCCTCTCACCCTCGACAGCGGCAGCGACTATGGCAACGACGGGCGCGACCTCGAGTGCGCTGTCGTCTATGCTGCCGACTTCAACAGCGACGGATGGACTGACATCCTCGTCTCGGCCAACGAGAACAACGGACCCAACACTGGCCACGACCGCGAACGGTTCACCGAGCTATACCTCAACGACGGCACAGGAACCCACTTCCAGCGCACCTACTGGGCCGACCGATGCCCGTCAATGTCCAACGGAGGCATCGCCATAGCCGACTTCGACGAAGACGGATTCCTCGACATCTTCTGTCAGGGACCCGGAGGATTCTGGCCAGGAACCGACTACGCCCGACAGATGACTGGCAACGACAGCGACGGATACTGGGACCACTGCTATCTGCTCCTCAACGACGGGACAGGGCGCTACAATGTGGCACCTACCACGCAGTTCGACCAGTATGACCTGCGCAACCAAAACAGCACACCCGCCGGAGCCAATGCCTACGACTGGAACGGCGACGGACACATCGACATCATCTACCAGGGATGGAGCCCCGAACTCTCAAGGCAGACAGGATTCATCTGGCTCAACGACGGCAAGGGACACTTCAGCCGCGACCTGCGCTTCGCTGCCGGCTCAGAAGCTGCCACATGCCTCGCCGACTGGAACGGAGACAGCCGCAAAGACATCATCAGCACAGGATTCTGCGAAGACCCCAAATACCTTGACGACGACCAGCGGGGACGCACCTTCACCGTCACACTCGGCACATCGGCACTCACCACGACCAACAACCAGCCTACCGAACCAAAAGCCTACGTCAGCGGCAACAGCGTCACGCTCACATGGACTCCCAACCCGCGACGCACCCAGCAGAACCTAACCTACGAGCTCTACATCCAAGACAGCCAAGGCACCCTCCTGGCCAACCCGAAATCCTATACGACCAGCAGCCGCAACGGACGGCGAAAGACCGAAGACTTCGGCAACCTCGGCACCGTGAACAGCATCACCTACACCCTGCCCGACGGAGACTACACCTGGGGCGTACAGGCCATCAACGGACAGCGCAGCGGCTCACGCTACGCCACAGGAACCTTCACCATCGGCACCAGCGGCATCAGCGAACAACAGGCCGACCGACACGAGCCCATCACCGAGACAGCCCGATACAACCTGCTCGGACAACCCGTGCCCGACAACTACCGAGGCACCGTCATCATTCACTACTCCGACGGAACCATAAGAAAAGCAGTGCGCTGATTGGCCAAAAAAGTATTTTATTGCTGTCTTATTAGTAATTACTTTTGGAGGCGATATACTTGTCAGGATTTTTTACCGAAAATTTCTGTCAGGATTTTCGGGTGTTCTAGAAAAAGATTCCGGCTTCCGGGACCAACTTTTTGACGCTTCCTAAGGTGTTCGAAAGACTTTTGGTACAAATCGTCAGGACTTTTGTACCGATTCGCCCGATGATTTCTTAGAAATCGCATCACGATTTCTAAGATATCGTCATGACTTTTGTACCAAAAGTCTCAACGAAAGCTGGCCTTTCGCTGTCCGAAAGGTCGGCTGCGCTGGTCGGTTTGTCGGTAGTTATCAAGAACGAAAGCGCTATCTGTCTCACAGTCAACGGGTTGCGCCCGATGACTCATGGCTGCGTTATTTGCGGCCAAGGGAAAACTATTTTAAAAAGAGGGCACTCTCAGCGCGGATTTCGGGCACTTTTGTAAAGATAATTCAAAGGAGCGGTTGACATCTCCCTTCGGTCGTAGTTTAAAACGAAAACTATCCTTAAATAGAAAGCCCCACCAAGACACTCTCTCGGGAGGGTCGTGGTGGGGCTTCATGGAGGGAGGAGTCGGTTCTTATTTCAGCTCGCCCATCTTGACGAGGTACTCGGCAATCTGTACGGCATTGAGGGCGGCGCCCTTGCGTATCTGGTCGCCTGAGAGCCAGAGAGTGAGGCTGTGGTCGTCGCTGATGTCGCGACGGATGCGGCCAACGAAGACATCATCCTTGCCGGCTGTGTCGAGCGGCATGGGATAGACGAGGTTGGCAGGATCGTCGACGAGGGTACAGCCGGGGGCATGGCTGATGGCTTCGCGGGCGGCAGCGATGGAGATAGGTTCCTCTGTCTCGATCCAGACACTCTCGGAGTGGCTACGCAACGACGACACGCGCACACAGGTGGCCGAGCAGCGCACATCACTGTGCATAATCTTGCGGGTCTCGTTGAACATCTTCATCTCTTCCTTGGTATAGCCGTTGTCGGTGAAGACATCAATCTGCGGGATGACATTGTAGGCAAGCTGATGGGGGAACTTCTGCACGGTGACAGGCTCGCCGGCCACAAGCTGGCGGTATTGTTCCTGCAGCTCGGCCATGGCGGCAGCACCGGCTCCGGAAGCACTCTGATAGGAGGATACATGGATGCGGCGGATGTGGCTCAGCTCCTCGAGAGGCTGCAAGACGACGACCATCATGATGGTGGTGCAGTTGGGGTTGGCAATGATACCGCGCGGACGGACAAGGGCGTCGGCGGCATTGCACTCGGGAACGACAAGGGGTACGTCAGCATCCATGCGGAACGCACTGGAGTTGTCAATCATGATGGTGCCATGCTTGGTGATGGTCTCGGCAAACTCCTTGGATGTGCCGCCGCCGGCACTGACAAAGGCGACGTCGATATCGCGGAAGTCGTCGTTGTGTTGAAGAAGTTTCACCTCTAACTCGCGACCCATGAAGTTATACTTCCGTCCTGCAGAACGCTCACTGCCGAACAGCACCAGTTCATCCATGGGGAACCGGCGCTCGGCCAACAGCCGGAGGAACTCCTGCCCTACGGCTCCACTCGCACCTACTATTGCTGCTTTCATAGTCTATTTTCCTTATTGCTTATGGGGGTTATCAACTGAATTCACTTGCAAAGATAATGGAAATCAACCAACACACAAAATTTTAAATCACCTTTTTGCTGCGCAGGGCCTACAAAATTGTCTATGGTCAAAAAGGAGGACTGCGATTGGGTACAAAGAAAGAGGAACGGCTCACGCTTGGTGACGTGAGCCGCTCCTCTTGAATGGTTGTATAACTAAAAGTGATATTCTTCCGTTATCCTTCTATTTCCTCGTCGGCAAAGTCGAGGACGTTCTTGCGGTTGGCTTCCATGCGCTCGTGCTCTTCCTTTGAGCCGACGATGAGCTTGCTCCACTGGCGCAGACCAGTACCGGCCGGGATGAGGTGACCGCAGATAACGTTCTCCTTCATACCCTCGAGGTGGTCTTCCTTGCCACGGATGGCAGCTTCGTTGAGCACCTTGGTGGTTTCCTGGAAGGAGGCTGCCGACATGAACGACTTGGTCTGCAGCGCTGCACGGGTGATACCCTGCAGAATCTGTGTCGACGTAGCAGGCACTGCATCGCGCACCTGAACAAGACGGAGGTCGCGGCGCTTCAGCGAAGAGTTCTCGTCGCGCAGACGGCGGGCCGTAACAATCTGGCCACGCTGCAGCGTCTCGGAATCACCAGCATCGGTAACAACCTTCTTACCCCAGATGCGGTCGTTCTCTTCGGCAAAGTCAAGTTTGTCGACGAGCTCCTGCTCGAGGAAGGTGGTATCGCCCGGCTCCTCAATCTGAACCTTGCGCATCATCTGACGAACGATAATCTCGAAGTGCTTGTCATTAATCTTCACACCCTGCAGACGATAGACGTCCTGAACCTCATTGACAATGTATTCCTGAACGGCGGTGGGACCCTTGATGGCAAGGATGTCGTTGGGCGTGATGACACCGTCGGAAAGCGGGGTGCCTGCGCGAACGGCATCGTGCTCCTGGACAAGAATCTGCTTGGAGAGGGACACGAGGTACTTCTTCTGGTCGCCGGTCTTGGAGGTGATGATGATTTCGCGGTTGCCGCGCTTCACCTTACCCATGGTGACCTCACCATCGATTTCGGAGACGACTGCGGGATTGCTCGGGTTGCGGGCTTCAAAGAGCTCAGTAACACGAGGCAGACCACCAGTGATATCGCCTGCACCACCAACGGCACGAGGAATCTTGACGAGGGTCTCACCAGTCTTAATCTTCTTGCCGTCTTCCACTACGACGTGACCGCCGACAGGGAAGTTATAGGTTCCGATGACCGTGCCGTCCTTGTCGAGGATGTCGCAGGTAGGAACCTTGGTGTGGTCGCGGGAGTCGGTAATAATCTTCTCGGTAAGACCTGTGGTATCGTCGGTCTCTGCCTTATAGGTAACACCTGCCTCAACATCGCGGAAGCGAAGCTTACCAGCGTACTCAGAAACGATGACTGCATTGAACGGGTCCCACTTGGCAATGAGGTCGCCCTTCTTCACTTTGTCGCCCTGTTCGAAATAGAGTGACGAACCGTAAGGCACGTTCTGTGTGGAGAGGACAATCTTAGTGTTGGGGTCGACAAAGCGTACTTCAGCCAGTCGGCTGACAACCATCTGGCACTTCACATCCTCGACGCCATTGTTCTCGACGTAAGGAACTGTGCGCAACTCGTCGAACTCAAGCTTGGCATCGTTCTTGGCCACAATAGAGGCGTTGGCAGCTGCGTTACCAGCCACACCACCGGCGTGGAACGTACGGAGCGTCAGCTGAGTACCCGGTTCACCGATAGCCTGTGCAGCGATGACACCGACGGCCTCACCAATCTGCACCATGCGCTGGGTGGCAAGGTTGCGACCATAACACTTCATGCAGACACCCTTCTTGCTTTCGCAGGTGAGCACGGAACGAATCTCGACGCTCTCAATGGGAGAGTCTTCGATGGCCTTGGCCTTGGCTTCGGTAATCTCTTCACCGGCAGCACAGATAAGTTCACCAGTATTGGGATGGATGATGTCATGAACAGAGACACGACCCAGAATGCGCTCATAGAGGGAAGAAATAACTTCCTCGCCATTCTTGAGAGCTGAGCAGACGAGTCCACGAAGGGTTCCGCAGTCTTCCTCTGTGATAATCACATCGTGACTGACGTCAACCAGACGACGTGTCAGGTAACCGGCGTCGGCCGTCTTCATGGCGGTGTCGGCCAGACCCTTACGGGCACCGTGAGAGGAGATGAAGTATTCGAGCACCGACATACCTTCCTTAAAGTTGGAAAGAATCGGGTTCTCAATAATCTGCTGTCCTTCGGCACCGGCCTTCTGAGGCTTGGCCATCAGACCACGCATACCGGAGAGCTGCTTAATCTGGTCCTTAGAGCCACGAGCACCAGAGTCAAGCATCATGTAGACAGCGTTGAAGCCCTGGTCGGCCTCGGTCATCTGCTTCAGCAGGATGTCGCCAAGCTTGTTGTTGACGTGGGTCCAGGTATCAATAACCTGATTATAGCGCTCGGTATCGGTGATGAAGCCCATGTTATAGTTGTTGGTGATTTCCTCAACCTCACGGTTACCCTGATCAACAATGCCTTGCTTCTCTTCGGGAATAATAATGTCGTCGAGGTTGAAGGAAAGTCCTGCCTCATAAGCCATGCGGTAACCGAGGTTCTTGATACCATCGAGGAACTCGCAGGCACGAGCCATACCTACCTTGTTAATAACATCAGCAATCATGCCACGAAGGGTCTTCTTGGAAATGATGTCGTTGAAGTAGCCTACTTCGTCGGGGACGATTCCATTAACGATGACTCGGCCTACTGAAGTCTCGACCATGTGGCGGACAGACTTGCCGTCAACAATGTCGTCGACCACGACCTTAACGGGAGCGTGCAGGTCGCACTTACCCTCGTTGTGAGCGATGATAGCTTCCTCGGGACCATAGAAGATGAGTCCCTCACCCTTAGCACCTGGACGGAGCTTGGTGATATAATACAGGCCGAGCACCATATCCTGTGAAGGAACGGTGATAGGTGCACCATTGGCAGGATTGAGGATGTTGTGGCTCTGAAGCATCAGAATCTGTGCTTCAAGGATAGCCTCATTGCTCAAAGGAAGGTGGACAGCCATCTGGTCACCATCGAAGTCAGCGTTGAAGGCAGTACAAGCCAGCGGGTGAAGCTGAATGGCCTTACCTTCAATCATCTTGGGCTGGAAGGCCTGGATACCAAGTCGGTGAAGCGTCGGAGCTCGGTTGAGGAGCACGGGATGACCCTTCATGACGTTCTCAAGGATGTCCCAGATGATGGGCTCGCGACGGTCGACGATGCGCTTGGCGCTCTTGACAGTCTTCACGATGCCACGCTCGATGAGCTTGCGGATGATGAACGGCTTATAGAGCTCGGCTGCCATGAGCTTAGGCAGACCACATTCACCCATCTTCAACTCAGGACCAACGACGATAACAGAACGGGCTGAATAGTCGACACGCTTACCGAGCAAGTTCTGACGGAAGCGGCCTTGCTTACCCTTCAGTGAGTCGGAGAGTGACTTCAACGGACGGTTGCTCTCACTCTTCACGGCTGAGGACTTGCGGCTGTTGTCGAACAGAGAGTCGACTGCTTCCTGAAGCATACGCTTCTCATTGCGAAGAATGACTTCGGGAGCCTTAATCTCCAACAGCCTCTTCAGACGGTTGTTACGAATGATGACACGACGATAGAGGTCGTTGAGGTCGGAGGTTGCAAAGCGACCACCATCCAGCGGAACAAGAGGACGCAGTTCAGGAGGAATGACGGGGATAATCTTCAGAATCATCCACTCAGGACGATTGGTGGCACCCGACGAGCGGAATGCCTCGACGACCTGAAGACGCTTCAGAGCTTCTGTCTTACGCTGCTGGCTGGAGTCATTGTTGGCACGGTCACGCAACTCATACGACAGGCTGTCGAGATCAAGAGCTGCAAGGAGCTCATAGATTGCCTCGGCACCCATCTTGGCAACGAACTTGTTGGGGTCGCTGTCATCGAGATAGGCATTGTTGGGATCAAGCTTGTTCTCAACAATGTCGGTATATTCTTCCTCGGAGAGGAGGTCATACTGCTGAGAGCCGAGCATGGGAAGGTCTTCCGCATCCTTTCGGCCCTCCATGGCACCCGGCTTGATGACTACATACTTCTCATAGTAAATCACTGAGTCGAGTTTCTTGGTAGGCATGCCCAACAGGTAACCAATCTTGTTGGGAAGGCTACGGAAATACCAGATGTGGGCAACGGGGACGACGAGGTCGATATGGCCGCTGCGCTCACGACGGACTTTCTTCTCGGTTACTTCTACTCCGCAACGGTCGCATACAATACCCTTGTAGCGAATACGCTTATACTTGCCGCAACCACACTCATAATCCTTTGTAGGACCGAAGATGCGCTCGCAGAACAGACCATCGCGCTCGGGCTTATATGTACGATAGTTAATGGTTTCAGGCTTGGTAACCTCACCATACGAATTCTCAAGGATTTCCTCGGGAGAGGCCAGACTGATGGTAATCTTCGAGAAATTATTCTTAACCTTAGTTTCTTTCTTAAAAGCCATGTTTCTTTAACTTCTAACTGTTAACATTGAACTATTAACTCGTAATGCGGATTAGTCGAGCTTCACGCTAAGACCCAGACCGCGCAACTCATGGAGGAGCACATTGAGTGACTCAGGAATGCCCGGTGTCGGCATTGCATCGCCCTTGACAATGGCTTCGTAAGCCTTAGAACGACCTACGGTATCATCAGACTTAATGGTCAGAATCTCCTGAAGGACATGGCTTGCGCCAAAGGCCTCAAGAGCCCAAACCTCCATCTCACCGAAACGCTGTCCACCGAACTGAGCCTTACCACCAAGCGGCTGCTGAGTAATGAGGCTGTACGGGCCAATAGAACGAGCGTGCATCTTATCTTCAACCATGTGGCCGAGCTTGAGGAAGTAGGTAATACCTACCGTTGCAGGCTGGTCGAACATCTCACCGGTCTCACCATCATACAGATGAGTGGAGCAGAGATGGGGCAGACCGGCCTTGTCAGTCCACTCTGAGAGGTCGTCGAGCTTAGCACCATCGAAGATAGGTGTGGCAAACTTCACGCCAAGTTTCTTACCGGCAGCACCGAGGATAGCCTCGAATATCTGGCCGAGATTCATACGAGAAGGCACACCCAGCGGGTTGAGCACAAGGTCTACAGGACGACCATCCTCGAGGAACGGCATGTCTTCCATGCGGACAACCTTGGAGACGATACCCTTGTTACCATGACGACCGGCGAGTTTATCACCAACACCAATCTTACGCTTCTTGGCAACATAGACCTTAGCCATCTGCTGAATGCCTGAGGGAAGCTCGTCGCCAATAGAGATGGCAAACTTGCGGCGCTTCAGCTCAGCATCAAGCTGCTTGTACTTGCGGATATAGTTCATAATGAGCTGTTTGATGAGCCCATTGGTATGTTCGTCGGCAGTCCAGTCGTTCGACTGAATGCCATCATAGTCGAGGTTCTTGAGAACCGGAGCGGTGAAACGGCTGCCCTTGGTGATAATCTCGGCACCGGAATAGTCTTTCACACCCTGGCAGGTCTTACCCTTGGTCAGTGTGAGAAGCTTGTCAACAAGGATATCCTTCAGAACGGTATTCTTGGACTCATATTCCTCTTCGAGTTTTGCGAGCAGAACCTTGTCTTGCTTCTTAGACTCACGGGTCTTGACAGAACGGGTAAAGAGCTTCTTGTCGATGATGACACCGCTCAGCGAAGGATTGGCCTTCAGAGAAGAATCCTTCACATCGCCTGCCTTATCGCCGAAGATAGCACGCAGGAGTTTCTCTTCAGGCGAAGGATCGCTCTCGCCCTTCGGAGAAATCTTACCGATAAGAATATCACCGGGCTCTACACGGGCACCGACACGGATGACACCATTCTCATCAAGGTCCTTGGTGGCCTCTTCACTGACATTGGGAATGTCGGCCGTGAACTCTTCCATACCGCGCTTGGTCTCACGAACATCAAGAGAGTATTCGTCGACATGAACTGAGGTAAGGACGTCGTCGCGAACCATACGCTCGCTGAGCACGATAGCATCCTCGTAGTTGTAACCCTTCCAAGGCATGTATGCAACAAGGAGGTTACGGCCAAGAGCAAGCTCACCATTCTCGGTGGCATACCCTTCCGTGAGGATATCACCTTTCTTCACATGCTGACCCTTGTCACAAATAGGACGAAGGTCAATCGTCATGTTCTGGTTGGTGCGGCGGAACTTAGGAATACGGTATTCTTTGACGGCAGGCTCGAAGCTGACAAATTCCTCGTCCTTGGTGCGGTCGTAAAGGATACGGATGGTTGTGGCATCAACATATTCAATGACACCGTCACCTTCGGCAACAATCATCGTACGGGAGTCTTCGCAGACCTGCTTCTCAAGACCTGTTCCAACGATAGGAGCATCGTTGTGGAGCAGAGGTACTGCCTGACGCATCATGTTACATCCCATCAGGGCACGGTGACCGTCGTCATGCTCGAGGAACGGGATAAGAGCTGCCGAGACAGAGGCAATCTGCTGGGGAGAGACGTCTACCAAGTCAACATCTGAAGGAGGAACAACAGGATAGTCTGCATCCTGACGGCACTTCACATAGGTGCGGATGAATGAGCCATCTTTCTTCAGCGGTGCATTACCCTGGCCAATAACCTTTCCTTCTTCCTCTTCTGCAGTAAGATAGACAACATCTTCGTTGCTCATGTCAACCTTGTGGCCGGCAACCTTACGATAAGGAGTGACGATAAAGCCAAGGTCGTTAATCTTTGCATAGACACAGAGCGACGAGATAAGACCGATGTTAGGTCCTTCAGGGCTCTCAATCGGGCAGAGACGGCCATAGTGAGTATAGTGTACGTCACGAACCTCAAAACCAGCACGCTCACGTGACAGACCGCCAGGACCCAAAGCTGAAAGACGACGCTTGTGGGTGACCTCGGCCAACGGGTTCGTCTGGTCCATGAATTGCGACAAAGGATTGGTTCCGAAGAAAGAGTTGATAACGCTTGAGATAGTCTTTGCGTTAATAAGGTCTGTCGGAGTAAACACCTCATTGTCGCGCACATTCATGCGTTCACGAATAGTACGGCTCATACGGGCCAGACCAATCGAGAACTGATTGGCCAGCTGCTCGCCGACAGTGCGGACACGACGGTTGGAGAGGTGGTCAATATCGTCAACTGTAGCGTTGGAGTTCACCAATTGGATAAGATACTTGATAATCTCAATGATATCTTCATTGGTCAGCGTACGCTTCTCGAAGTCAATCTCTAGACCCAGCTTCTTGTTAATGCGATAACGTCCGACATCACCTAAGTCGTAGCGCTTGTCGGAGAAGAACAGGTTCTGGAATACTTCACGCGCACTGGCATCATCAGCAGGATCGGCATTGCGAAGCTGGCGATAGATATATGTGACGGCTTCCTTCTCTGAGTTGCTGGGGTCTTTCTGCAGCGTATTGAAGATGATGCTGTAGCGGTTTGCCATCTCTGCATCTTTGTGCAGAAGGATAGTTGTAGCACCGCTATTGAGGACATCCTCTACATTGTCGGCTGTGAGCTCTGTCTCACGCTCCATGATGACCTCATTACGCTCGATAGAAACAA
This sequence comes from uncultured Prevotellaceae bacterium, assembly GCA_946188345.1. Taxonomy (GTDB): domain Bacteria; phylum Bacteroidota; class Bacteroidia; order Bacteroidales; family Bacteroidaceae; genus Prevotella. Next base: position 51,042 of record CAMHUI010000014.1, read on the forward strand.
CTTCACCGGTATCCTCATCTACGAAGTCTTCGTTCCAGCTCTTCAGCACGCGGGCGGCCAATTTACGACCAATGGCAGCCTTCATATTCTTCTTATTGACCTTTACTTCCTCGCAAAGATCGAAAATCTGAAGGATGTCCTTATCGCTTTCATAGCCGATGGCGCGGAGCAGTGTGGTCACAGGAAGCTTCTTCTTACGGTCGATGTAAGCATACATCACGTTGTTGATGTCGGTAGCAAATTCAATCCAAGAACCCTTGAACGGAATAATACGCGCCGAATAGAGCATCGTGCCGTTGGCATGAACGCCTTGACCGAAGAACACACCCGGCGAACGGTGCAACTGCGATACGACGACACGCTCAGCACCGTTGATGATGAATGTTCCATTATCAGTCATGTAGGGAATTGTACCCAGGAAGACGTCCTGAATGAACGTACCGAAATCCTCATGATCAGGATCAGTGCAATACAGTTTCATCTTTGCCTTCAGAGGGACACTATATGTCAGCCCACGCTCCAGGCACTCTTCGATGGTGTAGCGCGGAGGATCAATATAATAGTCCAAGAACTCAAGGACGAAGTTATTACGCGTGTCGGTGATAGGGAAGTTCTCAGAGAACACCTTATACAAGCCGTCATCCTTGCGTTCCTCGGGAGGGGTATCCAACTGAAGGAAATCCTTAAATGACTTTAACTGCACATCGAGAAAATCCGGATAAGGAAGCGGATTATGCACGCTGGCAAAATTTACTCTTTTATCAACAACTTTTGAAGCCATTTTACTTTGTTTTGATGCTTAACCGGCAATCATGCCAATTTTGTTATTAAAGACACAAAAAGGTTAGGACTCACCGACTGGGAAAATCCTAACCATGATTTTAGTAAGAGAAGAGTGCCTCAGGCCTACTACGGCCTAAGGCAACTCTTTAGAGAATCGGGATTATTTCAGCTCAACCTCTGCACCAGCCTCTTCGATGGCCTTCTTGAGGTTCTCAGCTTCTTCCTTGGAGAGACCTTCCTTAACGGTAGCGGGTGCACCGTCAACGAGCTCCTTAGCTTCCTTCAGGCCAAGTCCGCAAGCTTCCTTAACGGCCTTAACGACCTGCAGCTTAGCAGCACCAGCTGACTTCAGGACAACGTCAAACGATGACTTCTCCTCAGCAGCAGCGGCTTCGCCACCAGCAGCGGGACCAGCAGCCACAGCAACAGCTGCAGCAGCAGGCTCAATTCCATACTCGTCCTTCAGGACTGTCTTCAACTCTTGAACTTCTTTTACTGTAAGGTTTACCAACTCTTCAGCAATAGCTTTAATATCTGCCATTTTATTAAACTTTTAATTTTTGATTTTTAATGTTGTTAACTGATTAGCGCTCCTCCAGAGTCTTCAAGACGCCATGGATGGTGTTTGCGCCTGATTCGAGAGCAGAGATGACACCCTGTGCAGGTGCTTGCAGCATAGCCACAATGTCTGCAATGAGTTCGCTCTTGCTCTTGATGGATGCAAGCTCTTCAAGGCGGTCAGCACCGACAAAGATGCTTTCCTCTGCATAAGCAGCCTTCAGAGCGGGGATTCCTTCCTTCTTGTATTCCTTCAACAGCTTGGCAGGAACATTGGCCGTATTGGTGAACCAAACGGCAGTGCTGCCTTTCAGGGCGCTGTAGATAGGTTCGAAGTCAACCTCAGAAGCTTCGAGAGCCTTATGAAGAAGAGTGTTCTTCACAACAACCATCTTAATCTCCTGCTTAAAGCACTTGCGACGAAGGTCTGCCGTTGCCTCAGCATTCAGTCCCGATACGTCGACCAGGTAGAAGTGAGCATATTGCTTGAGCTTCTCGCCAAGTTCAGTGATAATAGTATCTTTTACTTCTTTTCTCATTTTACTACAAACTTTTAGAGTTACTCAACTGATTTCGGATCAACCTTGATACCCTTACTCATCGTGCTCGAAATAAAGATACTCTTAATATATGTACCTTTAGCAGCAGCAGGCTTCAGCTTGATAACAGTAGCAACAAATTCCTTTGCGTTACCATACAGCTGCTCGGGAGTCATCGACACCTTACCGATTGACGTGTGGATAATACCAGTCTTGTCAACCTTGAAGTCGATTTTACCCTGCTTTACCTCTTTCACTGCCTTAGCAACATCCATAGTGACAGTGCCACTCTTGGGGTTAGGCATCAGTCCGCGGGGACCGAGCACGCGGCCCAAAGGACCGAGCTTACCCATGCATGAGGGCATAGTGATGATAACATCAATATCTGTCCAACCACCTTTGATCTTTTCGATATACTCGTCAAGACCAACATAATCAGCTCCAGCTGCCTTAGCAGCCTCTTCCTGATCAGGAGTACAGAGAGCGAGCACGCGTACGACCTTACCAGTTCCGTTAGGCAGCGATACAACGCCACGAACCATCTGGTTGGCCTTACGGGGGTCAACTCCCAAGCGTACATCAATGTCAACAGAAGCATCAAACTTGGTGGTGGTAATCTCCTTCACCAAAGCGGTAGCTTCTTGCATAGTGTATGCCTTCCCTGCTTCAACCTTATCAGCGACTGATTTTTGATTTTTTGTCAGTTTACTCATGATTTCTAATTGAAGTTTTTTGTTTATTTACCAGGGAAGTCCCCATTTACAGTGATACCCATACTTCTTGCCGTTCCGGCAATAATCTTCATAGCGCTTTCGATAGTGAAGCAGTTGAGGTCGGCCATTTTGTCTTCTGCGATAGCCTTCACCTGATCCCAAGTGACGCTTGCTACCTTCTGACGGTTAGGCTGCGACGAACCGCCCTTAACCTTAGCAGCCTCCAGCAGCTGCACTGCAGCAGGAGGAGTCTTGACAATGAAGCTGAATGACTTGTCGGTGTAGTAAGTGATAACGACGGGAAGTACTTTTCCTGCCTTATCCTGGGTGCGGGCGTTGAACTCCTTGCAGAAACCCATGATGTTGATACCCTTAGAACCCAGAGCAGGTCCCACAGGGGGTGAAGGATTTGCAGCGCCACCTTTAATCTGTAACTTGATTAATCCAGCAACTTCTTTAGCCATTTCTTGTTAATATTAATGATTGATGTATAGGGAAGCTCGGTCATCCGTAACAAAATGTCCTATGCTTCCTTCTCGACTTGCATAAAACTAAGCTCTAGCGGAGTTTTACGTCCGAAGATCTTGACCATCACCTTGAGTTTATGCTTTTCAGCATTAATCTCTTCGATGACACCACTGAAACCGCTGAAGGGACCATCGGTTACTTTTACAACCTCATCAATCATGAATGGTATTTCTACCTCATTCATGAGTTGAGTTTCCTCGGCTGTTCCGAGCATCCGGTTAATCTCTGCCTGCGGTACTGGAGTAGGGTTATCGAGTCCGCCTAAGAATCCTAACACGTTGGGCATGAAGCGCAGCATGTGTGCCACATCGCCTACGAGTCTGGCCTCAACGAAGACATAGCCAGGGAGACTTATTTTCTCCTTGACGACGCGCTTTCCGTTACGCATGGTAGCATGCTTCTCCATGGGCAAAAGCACCTGGATGATGTTCTGCTCCAACTGCGCATTATGTTTCATGGCAGCCTCGATGAATTCCTTCACCTTGACTTCCTTTCCACTAACGGCGCGCAGTACGTACCAATTGCCTGTTACTGTCTCAGCCATTGTTATCTAAGCGAATTAAGCAGCAGGATATACCAGCTGCATCAGGTTCTCGAATACCCAGTCCATACAGAACACAATCAACGCAATGACAATGGAAGCAGATAATACAATCACTGCGCTGTGAGTAAGTTCGTTACCAGTGGGCCAAGTAGTCTTATGCGCAAGCTCGTCATAGCAAGCCTTGCAATAGTTTACAAACTTCTTAAACATATTATCTTCTATTTAGCACGGGAAGGAGGACTCGAACCCACGACCCTCGGTTTTGGAGACCGATGCT
>CAMHUI010000015.1 GCA_946188345.1 uncultured Prevotellaceae bacterium
CTGCTCCTGCTCGACGACATCTTCGACAAGCTCGACGCCCGTCGCGTGGAGCAGATAGTGCGTCTTGTCGCCAGCCCGCAGTTTGGACAGATATTCATCACTGATACCAACCGCCAGCACCTCGACCAGATACTCCAGGGCAGCGCCTTCGACTATCGGCTCTTCAACGTAGCCGGTGGCAACATCAGTGCAGGGGAGGGCACCGGAGATGTTTAGGAAGAGCGTCAAGGGCATCGACACCATCCTGGCCCACATTCTCCGCCAGCAGGGTCTCGAAACTCCGCTGCTGCAAAATCTTCTCATCGACAGCTGGGACGAGGTGGCTGGCTCGATGGCCGCCCGATACACCACGGAGAAATACATCCGCAACCAGACCCTTTTCGTCAAGATACAGAACCCCGCCCTGCGTCAGGACCTCTCGATGATGCGCTCCCAGCTGGTGAAGCGCCTCAACCAGGCCGTCGGCGCACAGGTGATAGCCGATGTGCGTATCTTCTAAAGAAAAGTTTTTTGAACTCTACTTAAAGATTAATAATACAGAAAAACATGCTACAATGAAAAAGTATTTAACCCTCCTTGCCATTGCCCTTCACATCGCTGCCTGCGGCTGGGCACAGAATAGTACTCCCCGTAATAGCGTCTCACTCGAACTCGGTGGAGCCGTCAATATGGTCGGTGGCGTCTATGAGCACCGCTTCCCCGTCGGCTCGTCGGCCGGGGCGCCGACCCTCGGCTTCCGCACCGGACTGGGCTTCGTCTACAGCGAGTCGATGTCGATGTTTGCCGGCAGCAGCGACCTCCGCGGCTGGAGCGTACCCCTGGAACTCAACTATCTCCTGGGCCGCAGGAAGAACCACCTGGAAGTGGGTGCCGGCGTGAACCTCGGCCTCTACAACGAACACGTGGAGTATTCCGAGTGGGAATATGTGGGGCAGGATGCCAGCGGAATCAACATCTACAATGCTGTGCCGCACCGCGAAACCCGCAACTCATGGGGACATCTCATCTACGGCAACGTCGGCTGGCGCCGGCAGGCTGCATCGGGATTCCTCATCCGTGCAGGCATCAGTCCGTCGTTCAACCTCGGTGGCTCCCACGCCATCAGCCGCGCTGCCCTCTGGCCATACCTGAGCTTTGGCTGGGCCTTCTGATGCTAATCTCAACACACTTTATTGCAAATCCTAAAACGAAAGGTAACCATTCATAAAGTAAAATAGCCTATTTTACCGACTAAAATAGGCTATTTTACTCAACAAAATAGGCTATTTTACTGAGCAAAATAGGCTATTTTACTTTACGATGTCTTAGTAATCGTATTATGAAACGTCGTGAAAGTCCCAATGAAAAGGCCTCGCCGAGCTGGCAGTTTGCCGCTTGGCGAGGCCTCTTTTTGTGGAGTTAGTCCATCTCGGGGGTGGAAATATGTGTGGCTAATTTGCTATCTGTCGGCTACGTATTCGGGCAGATGGAACTCGTAAGTCTTGTCGAAGAACTGGCGCACGGGATTGATTTCCAGGAATGTCGTGCCTGCGTTCTTGCCGAGGTTTCCGCTGAGGTATGCTATGCGGTCGTTGATGTTGATGTAGCCTTTCTGTCTCAGCATGCGGATGGCGGCGGTGAACATGAACTCTGGCGACACGTGCTTGCGCTGTGAGATGGGGATGACGCCGTAGGAGAGGTTCAGCAGTCGCTGCGTCTTCTCCACATAGCAGATGGCGAGGATGGGTGAAGGTCCTCGGAAGGCGGCCAGATGGCGCACGGTCTCTCCCGACAGCGTGTCGGCGATGATGCCGGCAGCGCCGAGGCGGCGGGTGGCATCGATGGCGGCATGGGCGAGGAACTCTTTCTGCGAGCAGTCGGGTCGCAGGGGTATCTCGAAGTCGTGGAGCGCCAGGCGGTCTTTCTCTGCTTGCTCGGCAATGGATGCCATCGTCTCGACAGCCTCTACGGGATACTTGCCCGATGCCGTCTCGCCGGAGAGCATCAGGGCATCGGTGTTAGAATAGATGGCGTTGGCGATGTCGGTGACCTCGGCGCGAGTGGGGCGCGGATTGTTGATCATCGAATGGAGCATCTGCGTGGCCACGATGACGGGTTTCTTCTTCTCGACGCATTTGCGGATGATTTCGCGCTGGATGCCGGGAATCTTCTCCAGGGGCACCTCGATGCCGAGGTCGCCGCGGGCTATCATGATGCCGTAGCTGGCGTCGATGATTTCGTCGATGTTGTCGACACCCTCCTGATTCTCAATCTTCGAGATAATCTTGATGTCGGAGTTGTGCTCGTCGAGGATGCGCTGCACGGCCTTCACGTCTTCAGCGTTGCGCACGAAGGAGTGGGCGATGAAGTCGATGTCTTCCTCAATGGCAAAGAGGATGTTCTGTCGGTCCTTCTCGGTGACAGATGGCAGCTGGATGTGCTCACCCGGGATGTTGACGCTCTTGTGTGAGCCCAGCGTGCCGTCGTTCTGAACCTGTGCCACGAGCATGGGGCCAGTGTTCTCGATGACGCGCATGGCCAGTTCGCCGTCGTCGATGAGGATGAGGTCGCCGACTTGAACGTCGCGGGTGATGTCGCTGTAGGACAGGTTGATGATGTCGTGGGTGGTCTCCATCTCGGGTCTTCCGAAGATTTTTACCACGTCGCCCTGCTTGTAGGCGATGGGCTCGCTGGTGGCCGTGGTGCGAATCTCCGGGCCTTTGGTGTCAATCATCAAAGCAATGAGCTGCGACGTTGCGCGTACATTATTTATAACCTTGCGCATGCCTTCCGGCGTGCCGTGGGCAGTATTCATGCGGACCACGTTCATGCCGGCAAAGAAGAGCTTGCGCAGGAATTCCTGATCGCAACGATAGTCGCTGATGGTACAGACAATCTTGGTTTTCTTCATAACATAATAACTCTTATATTGTTATTTCGTTTTTTTTCCGTAGCCTACGGGGTTGTTGAGCATGAGGACCTCGCTTTCGCCGAGGTTCAGCTCGCGTGCAAGGGCTTCCTTCTCCATCGTGGCTCGAGGCACCGTGGCCAGTCCCAGGGCGGTGCAGGCTAGGCAGATGTTTTCCGAGACGTAGCCGGCATCCATTGCGCCGAGCTCCCTATGGTTGCGCACCTTGCTGATGTCGCTCACCAGTACAAGGCTCACGGGCGCCGTAGCGGCAAAGTCCTGGAAACCGGCCACCTGCCGGCGCAGGTCCTTGTCGGAAACCTTCACGAGGGCATGCTGGCGGGCGTCATAGCGCCAGGCTCCGTCGGCACGACATACGTAGACGGTGATGTCCTGCCCGTTGATGGCCGAAGGGGCCGTGATGCGGCCTTCCCGGGGACGGTTCACGCCGCAGGCTGCCCACAGCAGCTGCGACAGCGTCTTCTCCGACAGCTCCCTGTCGGAATACTCGCGTACGGACTCCCGGCGGTCGAGCGTCTCAAACAGCGTCATCTTCACTTTCTTGTCGGGCTTGGGGAGCAGCTGCGTCTCCTGAGCACCAACGCCCAGGCAGACAAAGAGCAGCACAACAGATAAAAACCTTTTCTTCATAAATATACGGTGTCATTGATTCTACTGCAAAAATAGCAAATCTTAGGCAAACTGACAAGGAAAAAACGAAAAATGATGAAAAAATTTGGATTATTCAATCATTCTGCGTATATTTGCACATAGAATTATATCAGAAAACATATTCACTAACCAAACAAGTAAAAAGATTATGGCTTACAAGATTATTGACGTCGAGGGAATCGGCGAAGTGTATGCAAAGAAGCTCATCGCAGCAGGTATCGAAACCGTAGAAGCTCTTCTTGAGGCTTGTGCCAAGCCCGCCGGCCGCAAGGCTCTGGCCGAGAAAGCTGACATCTCACCAAAGCTCATCCTCACATGGGCCAACCATGCCGACCTGATGCGCATTAACGGCGTAGGCCCCCAGTTCTCAGAGTTGCTCGAAGCTGCCGGAGTAGACACCGTGAAGGAACTCAAGCACCGCAAGGCCGAGAACCTGCAGCCGAAACTCGAGGAGATCAATGCCGAGAAGCACCTCGTAGGCCGCGTTCCCGCCCTCGTGGAAGTAGAGAAGATGATTGCCCAGGCTAACGAGCTGCCTGCAGTCATGGAATACTAATCCACGGCATATGAAGAAATTCATTTTGGTCATTGCGATAGCAGTCCTGCTCGTCGCAATGGCCGTTACCTGTCCCCAGCGTGAAGCCCATCTGACAGCCGTCAACAAGGAAGTAAAGACAGCTGTTACGGACGAAGTGGAAAAACTGTTAGGCAAGAGCATCGCGTTCTATGCCTCCCTCGCCACCAACATCGCTTCCAAACTCGCCATCGACAGCCACTTCAGTGTAGGCAACTACGGCATCCTCTCCGTAGGCTATGTCGAGTGGAAAGAACAGCGTTACCCCGTTTCCGTCGGAGTGCTCGGACACGTATTCACCGTCGGCCACGAACAGATGGAAGAAAAAGTCGAGGATTACGTCCGCGAGAACATACCTTTCCTGTAAAGACAGCGGCGGCAACGTAGGAACGCAAATTCCCAAATTAGCAGGGGTAGAAGAAGGCAAAAAGTCTCCTTCTGCCCCTTAAATGTGGCCTAAACACTACTTTTTTCTGCAAAAAAGCTAAAAAAATTTGCTTATCCCATAAAAAACCCGTAAATTTGCAGACCATTTAAAGATTGCAGGTAACTTTAACATCTAAAATATAACAAATAGCAATGACCAAAGCACAAATTATTAATGAGATTGCCGAGGCAACAGGCCTTGACAAGAAAGAAGTAGCAGTCGTCGTAGAAAGCTTCATGACTTCCGTCAAGAACAGCCTTCTTAAGAACAAGGAAAGCGTTTATCTGCGCGGCTTCGGAAGCTTCAATATCAAACACCGCAAAGCAAAGACCGGCCGCAACATCAAGGCCAATACAACCATACAGATCGAAGCCCACGACATCCCCAGCTTCAAGCCCTCAAAAAGCTTCCTCGAGCAGATGAAGGCCTAGTAAAAAAAAGAAATAATAAAGGTAATAAAATATAGTAATCACCCAATTAATTAACACAGCTATGCCAAACGGTAAAAAGAAAAAGGGCCACAAGATGGCTACGCACAAGCGTAAGAAGAGACTGAGAAAGAACCGTCATAAGAGCAAGTAACCCTTGCTCTTATGCTGTTCCTAAAACAAGAAGTGTAAAGACATGAACAGCGAAGTAGTAATTGACGTACAAGAGAAAGAGGTCGCCATAGCACTGCTTGAAGACAAAAAACTTGTCGAATACCAAAAAGAGCCCCGTGAGGCCTCCTTCGCCGTCGGAAACATCTACATTGCAAAAGTAAAAAAACTCATGCCAGGCCTCAATGCCTGCTTCGTAGATGTCGGTTATGAGCGCGATGCCTTTCTACACTATCTTGACTTAGGCGGACAATTCAACTCCTACGCAAAGTACCTCAAGCAGGTGCAGAGCGACCGGAAGAAACTCTACCCCTTCGCCAAGGCAACCCGACAGCCCGAACTACCCAAAGACGGAAGCGTGCAGACCGCACTCACCGTCGGACAGGAAGTCATGGTGCAGATAGTTAAAGAACCAATCTCAACCAAGGGCCCACGACTCACAGGAGAAATCTCCTTCGCAGGACGTTACCTCGTCCTCGTTCCCTTCGGCGACAAAGTATCAGTTTCATCCAAAATCAAAAGCGGGGAAGAGCGGGCCAGACTCAAACAACTCATCCACAGCATCAAGCCAAAGAACTGCGGTGTCATCGTAAGAACCGTAGCAGAAGGAAAACGCGTTGCTGAGCTCGATGCAGAGCTCAAAGTCCTCAACAAGCGCTGGGAGGACGCTATAACAAAGGTACAGAAGACGCAGCAACGCCCGCAACTTATATTCGAGGAGACAGGAAGAGCCATCGCACTCATTCGCGATATCTTCAATCCCAGCTTCGAGAATATACACATCAACGACGAAGAAGCATACAACGAAGTAAAGAACTATGTCAGCCTCATAGCCCCTGAAAAGGCAGGCATCGTAAAACTCTACACAGGCAAACTGCCCATCTTCGACAACTTCGACGTCACCAAACAGATTAAGTCAGGCTTCGGACGCATCGTCAACTATAAGCACGGCGCCTATCTCATCATCGAACATACCGAAGCACTGCACGTCGTGGATGTAAACAGCGGTAACCGCACCCGCAACAACAACGGACAAGAAGCCAACGCACTCGAAGTAAACCTCGGAGCTGCCGACGAGCTCGCCAGACAACTCAGACTGCGAGACATGGGAGGAATCATCGTCGTAGACTTCATCGACATGAACCTCGCCGAAGACCGACAGCTGCTCTACGAGAGAATGTGCGAAAACATGAAGCAAGACCGCGCAAGGCACAACATCCTGCCGCTTTCGAAGTTCGGTCTTATGCAAATCACCAGACAGCGCGTCCGGCCGGCCATGGATGTCAAGGTGGAAGAAGAATGTCCAACCTGCTTTGGCAGCGGAAAAATCAAGTCGAGCATTCTCTTCACCGACCAACTGGAAAGAAAAATTGACCGCCTCGTCAACAAGATTGGCATCAAGAGATTTACATTGCACGTACACCCTTATGTTGCCGCTTACATCAATCAGGGCTTCATTTCATTGAAGCGCCGGTGGCAACTTAAGTTCGGAATGGGCGTGCATGTCGTTCCCTCTCAGAAGTTGGGTTTCCTGCAGTACGAATTCTATGACAGCAAGAGACAGTTCATCGACATGAAAGAGGAAATCGAAACCAAGTAAAAAGGAAGGCTGCAGCAGGACAATCCCTGTGCAGCCTTCTTTTTTTGATTATTCAGCAATCCTTTTATAACTTCTTAATAACTTTCTCCATCTGCTCGCCGAGACCGATGGTATAGCCTTGCTGCGAGAAGACTACGCGGTTGAAGGTGTCGCTGATGATGAAGATGGGTAGCTGGCTGGGGTTTTGCAGCTTCATCTGTGCCGCAATCTGTCGGCGGATGCTGCCGTCGGTGTCGATGCCGAAGATGGTATTTGCTGGCAGTTGCCCGTAGTCTTCGGCATGGAACTTCCTGGCCTCCTCCTTACTCTCAAACAAGAGTAGCAGCGGCCGTTTCCATTCGTCGAAGGTGCTCCTCACCTTGCAGATGTCTCTCAGGGCGTGGTTGGTAGGTTCCTGACCCATGCCAATGAGTCCGACGACGAAATATCCCCGGCCAGTCTGCGAAAGAATGGATACAGGATGCTCTCCCTGTCCTTCCTCAGCAGACAGGGCCTCCTTAGTCAAGGCTGTGTATCTCGATTCAGAGTCGAAGGAACCGATGACGCTGACCTCGGTCGTGCTCTGTCGCATTGTGAGAGGCAGGGTAGTGGTCTTGCCTTCTTCGATACAGAAACGCCGGTTGGTAGCCAGCACACTTCCGTTGGCCATACGGGTGCCTGTGGTGAGCAGATAGGTGCCGGCATCAAGGCTTGTGCCGTCGCGGAAGGTGTTGCTCCACGATGTGCCGCCGCCCATGTCAACCTGACCTTCCTCGAAGTTGAGAAGGCTTGTTGAACCGTCGTCTTCAATGCGAGTGATGGTGAAGTGGCTGTAGTATTTCGGGTCGTTAAGATATTTGTCCGGCTCGAAGGTGAGGACAATGGTGCCCACCCCCGATTTCCCCTCTGAGGAAAGCCCGGAGTCTTTCTGGTTTTCAAAGTCAACGTCTATCCACGAGTTGGTGGCTTGCGGCTGGCTTTTTCTGTATTGCACCTTGCCTGTTACGACATCCTTGCGGGCTTCGATGCCGAGGCTTCTGGCCAGGTCAACGAAGAAGATGTCGCGCGACCGGCTGTCGGTGATACGCGACTGCCATACACCGGCAGGCGTCTGTGCTATTCGCAGGGCTCGGGTGTCGGGGTTGATGCGGATGTTCTGCCTGACCCAGTCCACCAGCAGCGATGGATTGTTCCGCATCTTTGTCTTGGTATCGGTGTCGAAAGAATCTTGAAGGAGATGTTTGAAGGGCAAGATAATCATCTCATTTTCCACTCGTGGGCAGAGTTGGTCACTTTCGGCCGTCAGGTTGTCTTCAAGAATGTTCATCGGCATGTCGCGTAAGTCTTTGTCAGAGAGTGACGACAGCAGTCGGTATACGCGGTCAGCCTGATTCTTGTGGCTTTCGATGAAGGTGAGGATGACAGGCCAGTTGCCGCGGCTCTTGGTGAGGAAGCTGGCAAAGCGGGGGGCATACTGTCTGGCCATGTTTTCGGGCATAAAGGTGGCCTCATATTCATGGCGCAGGGAGTCTTCGTATGCCAGCCGGCGCAGGTTCTCCTTGCGAAGCTCAGCTGGGACGTCTGGTATCAGAACCCGTTCGGGTGGTGGAACGATGTCCAGTCGTTCTTCCTGTCCGGCATCACAGCCTTGCAGGTTTTTCATTGTCAAGCGGATAGTGACTGACTTGTCCTTGCCGAACGATGCCTTGGTGTAGCCGTAGTGCCCGTCTTTCGATGCCCATACCAGCATGTCGCCTTTTCCTGCCGAGAGGAAGGTGCTGCCTTTCTGATCCGTATATTTGGTGGCAACGGTGCAGAACTCGGCATAGTTGTAGATTTTGAAGTCCACGCGTGCATCGTTGACGGCCTTGCCTTTGTTGTCTACGATACGGAAGTCAATGCGGGCCGATGAACCGTAGTTGTCGATGAGGTTAATCTCCGTGAAGTTGGATGTGCGCAGCATCACCTCCTCCGGTCCGTTGTAGTCACCGAAGGCCCTGGTGTGCATCAGCATGGCCCGTGATGCCGGTGCGTTGAACCATCCGAGGTTCAGCACGGCCTCAGGCTCGCAGGCTCCGAGGAAGAACCACTCGCCGTCGGCCCAGGCTTCCACCCAAGCATGGTTGTCATCGGTGTGGGCCCATCGAGGAGTATAGACCTGTCGTGCCGGGATGCCTACTGAGCGCAGGGCGGCAACGGTAAACGTCGATTCCTCTCCGCAGCGGCCAAGGGCATTCTTGATGCAGGCCAGCGGCGAAAGGGTGCGACCGTCCGAGGGAGCATAGGTCACTCGCTCGTGGCACCAGTGATTCACTTCGAGGATGGCTTCCTTCATGGAGAGCCCCTTGACACGTTCCTTCAGTTCGCCATAGAACACTTCGCGGGAGTTGTCAAGCGCCTCGTTGTTGACACGAACGGGCAGTACGAAGTGGCGGAAGAGCAGCTCAGGCACGTCCTTGCCCCATGCCATCTCTCTTTGCGCCTGGAAGCTCATGCGGACATTCCGGAGGTGGAAGTCAAAGGGATAGTCGGTGATGTCGGCTATGGGCATATACGCATAGAGAAAGCGCAAGGCTTCCACCTCGTAGGAGTTGGACAACAGGTCGATGCTGTTGACGTATTGTGCTCCTACGAGTTGCTTTTTATCTTCGAAAGCGCCGAAGACTTTGGTGCGATAGGTGTTGTCGGTAATAAAGTGAGGCCAGTCCTGTGAGAAAGCCCATTGACAGGTGAAACAAATAAGAAGAAGTGTTGCTGCTTTCTTCATTTCTTAGCTGATTGAGTTTAGTAATGCGTTTATGGTGTCTTTGACGCGTCGTTCGGTCGTTACCAGCCGCCGTCCGAACTCATCGTCGCTGACTTCGATGGTGCCGAAGCCTGCAGAGAAGGGTTCGCGGGCTGAGAAATGGAACTCCCTGATTCCTGTCTCCTGATGGATGCGGGCGATGTTCTTTTCATTCACTCCGCAGCCCGCCAGGAGGATGATGCGGCCTTGGGCTTGTTCTTGAAGCTGGCGGAGCAGGGCGATGCCTTGCTCGGCCGTGGGAGCCTGCCCAGAGGTGAGGATGCGGTGGCATCCCAGAGATATGATGTCCTCCAGTGCTTTCTTTGGTTGTCGGCAGCGGTCGAAGGCACGATGAAACGTCACCGACAGGCCTTCAGAAGCCTTCATCAGTCGGCTGCAGAGCGGTATGTCGACATCGCCATCCGGTGTCAGACAGCCGAACACCACGCCGTCGGCTCCCAAGTCTCGTGCCACCTCAATATCAGTCATCATCCGCTCTGCTTCCAGAGATGAATATACAAAGTCGCCGCCTCTGGGGCGGATGATGACATGGAGGTGGGTAGAGCCGGCCGTGAGAAGTTGGCGTGCCTGCTTGATTTCTCCGTATGAGGGCGTGGTTCCTCCTTCCGGTATGCCTGCACAGAGCTCCACACGGTCGGCCCCGCCGGCTTGGGCTACCAGACAGCTCTCCACACCGTTGGCGCAGATTTCGAAGCGGAACTTCTCTCTACTCATGTACGGGAATCTTCTCAACACGTTTCTGATGGCGGCCGCCTTCGAAGGGCGTGGCAAAGAATTCGTCCATGATTTCCCGGGCAGTGTCGTGGTCGATGAAGCGGCCCGGCATCACAAGCACGTTAGCGTCGTTGTGCTGGCGGATGAGATGGGCTATCTCTGGAATCCAAGCCAGTCCGGCCCGTATCTGCTGGTGCTTGTTGAGTGTCATGGCGATTCCTTCACCCGAGCCGCAGATGGCTATGCCGGGGAATACCTCACCCTCTTCGATGCCCCGTGCCAGCGCATGGGCAAAGTCCGGATAGTCGCACGACTCCTCCGAATAGGTACCGTAGTCGTTGTAGGGAATACCCCGCTCTTCGAGGTATTTCTTGACGTATTGCTTCAGTTCGAAGCCAGCATGGTCGCTGGCCAGTCCTACTTTCTTATTCATGACAGCATCTTTTTTACTTGTTGATAGACATTTTCAGCAGTGAATCCGAGCTTTTCGTCTAGCACCTTGTAGGGAGCCGAGAATCCGAAGCTCTCGAGGCCGAAGACGCAGCCGCCCGTGCCCACGAGTCCTTCAAGGTTGACGGGCAGACCTGCCGTCAGACCGAACTTCTTGGCAGTTGCCGGGAGGACACTCTCCTGATAGTCCTTCGGCTGGCGACGGAAGAGGCCTTCCGACGGGACGCTGACGATGCGCACCTTCACGCCGTCCTTCCTGAGCAGTTCTGCTCCGGCGGCAAGGGTAGAGACCTCCGAGCCGGATGCCAGCAGGATGACATCGTAGTCGGCATCGCTGCCGGCGACAATGTAGGCACCGCGGCGAGCCTGGCTGTAGTCGTTGCCTGCGGGCAGACTGTCGATGTTCTGTCGCGACAGGATGAGGGCCGTAGGCGTCTGCATGTTCTCCATCGCCATCTGCCAGCAGACGGTAGTCTCGTCGGCATCGGCCGGACGGAAAACGCGCACGGAGTCCTCGCCGGCATGGTTCTTCAGCTTCTCCATCAGTCGTATCTGAGCTTCCTGTTCAACAGGCTCGTGGGTAGGACCGTCCTCGCCTACGCGGAAGGCATCGTGGGTCCATATAAACTTGATAGGTACGCGCATGAGGGCGGCCATGCGCACGGCAGGCTTCATATAGTCGGAGAAGACGAAGAACGTACCGCAGGCCGGTATGACGCCGCCGTGCAGATACATGCCAATGCAGACGCAGGCCATGGTCAGCTCGCTCACACCGGCCTGCAGGAAGGCGCCCGTGAAGTCGTCCTTTTGCAGGGCGTGGGTCTTCTTCAGGAAGCCGTCGGTCTTGTCGGAATTGCTCAGGTCGGCGGAAGAGACAACCATGTTGTCCACCTGTTCGGCCAGCACGCTCAGACAGGCAGCCGAGGCGGCACGCGTGGCCTGGCCAGGCTTCTGCGCAAAGGTGCTCCAGTCAATCTTGGGAGCCTTACCCGAGAACCATTCAGCCTTCCGGGCTGCCTTCTCGGGATTAGCCTTTGCCCAGGCCTCTTCCTCGGCCCGGCGCTCGGCCACAATCTTCTTCAGTTCCTCGCGGCGGGCGGTATACAGGGCCTTGGTCTCTGGGAAGACGGCAAACGGGTCGGAGGGGTCGGCTCCGAGGTTCTTCAGCGTGTTGGTATAGGCATCGCCGCCGAGCGGGGCACCATGGGTCTTGATGTTGCCCTCGTAGGTAGAGCCGTCGGCCTGAAGGGCGCCCTTGGCCATGGTAGTCTTGCCGATGATGAGCGTCGGGTGGCCGTTGGGTTTCTGGGCTTTCAGCAATGCTTCGCGGATGGCGTCGGCATCGTTGCCGTTGATGGTCATCACATTCCAGCCCCAGGCCTGGTATTTCTTGGCGGTGTCCTCAGCCATCACCTCGTCGCAGAGGGTGGAGAGCTGCACGTCGTTGGAGTCATAGAACATGATGAGGTTGTCGAGCCCCAGCACGCCGGCCAGTCGCCCGGCACCCTGTGATATCTCCTCTTGTACGCCACCGTCGCTGATGTAGGCATAGATCTTGTATGGGGAGGGGTGTGGAGCCTCGGGCGTCGAGAGGCGGGCAGTCAGGAACTTCTCAGCGATGGCGGCGCCAACGGCAAACGTGTGTCCCTGTCCGAGCGGTCCGCTGGTGTTCTCGATGCCGCGTTCCACATCGCGTTCGGGATGTCCCGGGGTGGGGGAGCCCCACTGGCGGAACTCCTTCAGTTCGTCGATGGTGAAGCGTCCCTGCAGGGCAAGGGCGGAGTAGAGCATCGGCGACATGTGGCCGGGGTCGAGGAAGAAACGGTCGCGACCGGCCCATGAGGCATCGTCGGGGTCGTAGACGAGGAATTCAGAGAAGAGTACGTTGATGAAGTCGGCTCCGCCCATGGCTCCGCCCGGGTGGCCAGACTTGGCTTTCTCTACCATCGACGCGGCCAGGATGCGGATATTATCGGCCACGCGGTTCATGATTGCTTTGTCGTTCATAGTCGTTTATGGTTTTATTTTGTTCGTTTTGTTCTTTTGTCGCAAAGTTACAAAAAGTCGGGTGAAATACAAAAGAAAAACGCATTTTTCTTTTTATTTCCTGGGCGAACTAACTTCGGCGTAGCCATAGTTACAAATAAGAGAGCAGAACAATAATAGAAACGGCTGTTGTCTGGGATGATAATGATTATAGTTTTTCCCTTTGGGCGGCAATACTAAAATAGATTGGTTTCGTCGTGGCAAACTAACAGACACACGTCTGGTCACGTCGCGACCAAGGCCTGGTCGTTGTGTGAATAATAAAAGAAAGAGTCTGATGCCGCAAGGCACCAGACTCTTTTGATATGTCAAGACTGATGAAGTTCTTACGAACTGTTTTTGTCTTACTTGGGCAGGTTCGACTGCCATCCGTCGGTCTGCGTCACGCCGAAGCCTGCGTTGATCTCATCCTCGGGGATGGGATAGACGAGCTTCGAGATGTCGTAGTTGTTGGAACGGAAGGTGACGGTAGGAGCGTTGTAAGCCACCACCTGTGCGGGGTCACCCCAGCGACGGAGGTCCCAGAGGCGCAGGCCTTCCTGGAAGAGCTCGCGTGCGCGCTCGTCCTTGATGAAGGCATAGAGTTCGGCGTCGTTCTGAGGCAGGTCGTCGACAGATGCGATGGCGGTGTTGCGCTTGGCCACGTTGAGCAGGGCGGTGCGGGCACCGGCTGCGTCATTGCCCTTCAGCTTAGCCTCGGCGATGATGAGGAACATCTCGGAAGCGTTGATGAGGTAGTTGGTGGCGCAGGCAGGATTGCCAGAAGCATGGGCGAACTTACCGGCTGCATAGACGGGAACGGTAGGAGTTGTGGTTCCGTCGAAGTCCATGATGGCCTTACGAACGTCGGTGTCAGCATAGAGAGCCTGGAGCTTGGGGCTGGGGCTGAAGCTGTAGGTAGTCCACAGTGTGCCGCAGGAGTTTGCACTCCAGTTCTGGCTGGCATTGATGTCGAGGTAGAACAGGCTTTCGGTGTTGGAGGCGCCTCCGGCATAGAGTCCGGCATAGGCATCCTCGGTGTAGGCGCTGACAGCGGCACCAGCTTCGTCGATAGCTTCCTGAGCCTTGGTAGCAGCATCGCCCCACTTCTCTTCATAGAGGGCTACGCGGGCCTGCAGACCCTTGACGGCAGCCAGTGTGAAGACGCACTTGTCGCCGCGGTCGCCACCGGCAGCAGTGAAGTGCTCGACGGCTTTGTTCAGATCTTTATTGATGGATACGTAAGCATCGCCTACGGAAGCACGGGTCACGTTCTCGAAGGCAGGGATGGGACCGTCGCTCAGGACGATACCGGGCTGCGACGAGAAGTCGGTGCCGTTGACCTTCACCTGATGTCCGAAGACATTGACCATGATGAGGTTGGCATAGGCACGCAGTGCGTGAGCCTCGGCCAGGTCGACGTCGAGGATGGCCTTGTCGTCGTCGGTGGCGTCAGCATAGAGAGCCTCGGCTGCTTCGATGATGCGGGCTGAGTTATCGACAATCTTGTAGCCATACTCCCAGATGTAGCTCAAATAGATGTCAGTGGTCTGGAAGGAATACTGATAGATGCCGTCCCAGTGGCCGGTCTTCGTGTTCCAGTAAGTGAGGTCGGTGGGGATGTCACCGATAGAGACGGCATAGTTGCCGGCAAATCTATAGTCGTACAGGCGGTTGTAAACACCGGTAAGCGCTGTTGTCACCAGGTCGGCGTTGTTGACGGCTCCTTCTGCATCGACACCCTTGAAGTAGTCGGTCTCGAGGAAGTCGTTACCACAGCTTACGAAGCCCATGGACAGCGTCAGTGCTGCTACGGCACTAAAAACTAATTTCTTCATATGCTTGTTTCCTTTCTTTCTGAGTTTAGAACGTGATTTGAATACCACCGACGAGCGTCGTTACAGCAGGATACTGCCAAGCGATGACACCACTGGCGTAGGTCTCAGGATTGTAGCCAATGAAGTCGCTGGCTGTCCAGGTGTAGAGGTTGTCGGCTGAGAAGTAGACGCGAGCCTTCTCGATGAAAGCCTTCTTCGTCAGCGTCTGCGGCAGGGTGTAACCGATGGTGACGTTGCTCAGGCGCAGGAAGTTGCCACTCATGATGAAGCGGCTCGAAGCCTGTGTGCCATAGTAGGGGTCGCCATAGATATACTGAGGATACTTGGCATCCTTGTTCTCGGGAGTCCAGGAGTCTTCGGCAACTACCTCCAGCGGAGTGCGGCCCGACATGCCCCAACCGGTGAAGCGGGCACCACTGTCGTAGACCTTACCGCCAAGGCGATAGTTGAACGAGAGGCTGGCATCAAGACCATTGTACTTGAACGATGTTCCGAAACCGCCGAAGAACTTCGGGTTGGCCTGGCCAACGTAGCGCTTCTCGGCCTCGTTGTAGTTCTCTGTGGTCTCGTCGCCCTCGGCGTTCTTATACCACATGGGCTTACCGTTCTCAGGATTCACACCGGCATACTCGCGCAGATAGAACTGGTTGTAGGGATGACCCGGCTCGATGATGTAGTAGGTTCCCTCGATAGGCAGATCGGTAGACAGCTTGACAACCTCGTTCTTGTTGTAGGTGAAGTTGGCATATACAGTCCAGTCGATAGCCTTGTTGCGGATGACGACAGCGTTCAGGGCAGCTTCGATACCCTTGTTGCTGATTTCACCGATGTTACGATAGGTGGAAGACATACCGGTGGTCAGTGACAGAGGAACCTCGAACAGAGCATCGGAAGTCTTTTCGTTGTAGTAGTCGAGTGAGAGGTTGATGCGGTCGAAGAACAGCAGGTCAACACCCACGTCGAGCTTCTTGGAAACCTCCCAGGTCAGGTTCGGGTTGCTGATGGTCGTGGGAACCATGCCGGCAGTGCCGTGATAGTTGTATCCAGACTCATAGAAACCGCGGGCAGAATACCAACCGATATCCTGGTTACCGACAGTACCATAGGAAGCGCGCAGCGTGCCGTTGGTGAGCACCTTGTTCTTCGGGAAGAAGGTCTCGTTGGTGAAACGCCACTTGCCACCTACCGACCAGAAGGTACCCCAGCGCTTGTCGGCACCGAAGACGGAGCTGCCGTCGCGACGGGCTGAAGCGGAGAGATAGTACTTGTCGTCGTAAGAGTAGTGGACATCACCGAAGTAAGAAGCCAGGCGAGCCTGCGACTTGTAGTATTCAGAGTCGTTCCAGTGGCCGACGGTGCTCATGTCGCGCATGCCGGCATTGGCAAACGGGAAGTTGTCACCGCAATAGTATTCATACCAGTAGTCCTTGCGCTGCGACTCCTGACCCAGCATGACGCTGATGTCGTGCTTGCCGGCGAAGTTGTAGTTCCAACCCAGGACGTTGGTCCAGGTCAGCGTGCTCGTCTGAGAGTTGTACTGCTGTCCCAGTCCGGGATAGTCCATACCCTGAGGATTGGTGATAGCGCTCCAGTACTGATACTGACGCAGGTTGTAGAGGTTCACACCCAGCGTGGTCTTGGCATAGATACCCTTGCCGAAGTCTACCTGCAGGTAGGGGCTCATGGTCAGCGTGGTACTCTTGTCCTCGTTGATGTCACCAACCTTCTCGTCGTAGACAGCCAGCGGGTTGTAGTAGTCCACATTGGCATAAGTGCCGTCTTCGTTGTAAGGCTTGTCGATGGGGTTCATCGAAGAGATGGCAGCTACCGTGGCGTTAGACATTGAACCGCTGGTAGACTGAGAGAAGGCATTCTTCACAGCGTAGGCATAAGAAACATTGGCACCGGCAGTGAAGACATTGAACTTGGTGTTCAGGTTGGCACGGCCCGTGTAGCGCTTGAAGTCGGAACCGATGACGATACCCTCGGTGTCCATGTAACCGGCGCTGATGTAGTAGTTCGTGTTGCCGGTCTGGCCGTTCACGTTCACGTTGTAGTCCTGATACATACCGTTGCGGGTGACAAGGTCCATCCAGTCGGTGCTGGTCTTGCCGTCCCATTCGTAGGCATCAACAAGATAGTCGTAGTATTCAGCAGAAGTGGCATCCTGATAGCGGTTTGAATAACCGTCGGCCAGCAAGCGCAGGAACTGCTCGGCATTGGCAAACTTCATGTTGTTGTTGGCCATCGTGGTAACACCGAACTTGCTCTCGAAGTTCACGTTAGCCTTGCCCTGAGCACCCTTCTTTGTGGTGACGACAATCACACCGTTACCTGCACGCGAACCATAGATGGCTGTAGCGGCAGCATCCTTCAGCACCGTAACCGACTCAATGTCGTTCGGGTTGATAGAAGCCATAGGGTCAGTGTAGTTGTTTGTCGTAGAACTCATAGAGTCATAGTCAGAGTTCACGGGAACACCGTCGATGACATACAGAGGCTGCGTACCCGAGTTCAGCGAACCGCGACCGCGCACGTAGATGGAACCCCATGAACCAGGCATGCTGGTAGAGTTGTTCATCTGCACACCCGAGACGGCACCTTCCAGGGCCTTCACGAAGTTAGCATCACTCTTCTTCTCGATAGCGTCCTTGTCGACTACGGCAGCAGCACCCGTGAACGAAGCACGGCGCTGAACGCCATAACCGGTCACCACCACTTCGCTGACAATCTGAGCGTCAAGCTCAAGAGCAATCGTCATAGTGGGGGGGGTAACCTTAACCTTGCGAGTCATCATACCCAGATAAGACACTTCAATGAAGCTGTCGTTGTTGGGAACGCTTACTGCAAACTGGCCGTCAAGGTCGGTCACTGCAGCGGTACTCGTACCGACAACCTGAACCTTGGCACCAGGCACGGGATCACCTGTGGCCGATTCAACAACCGTACCACTCACTTTCACCTGTGCCATTGCTGCTCCTGCGCTCAGCAGGAGACCAGCAAGAAACAATGTTAGTCTTTTTTTCATAAAACTCTCTCTAAAATTAATAACTAAAATGAATTATTATATTTTCTAAATATGCCTAAAAGAATGCTCTCTCTATTTATTTTGTTTAACTTTGTGGGTGAAATCTGGTTCATCGGGTCTCACATTACATAAATAACACCATTTTCAAACAACAAACTGCTTACCTCCGCGGCGGGAGGAGCAACATTCAACCATTTTCAATGGCCGCAAATTGTATCATGGGTTGTTGTGCTATCCCGAATTGCTTGCAAAAGTACGCCATTTCATCCTCTCCTGCAAATAATTTTATTAAAAAGCCCCGTTTTTAAACATTTATTAACTAAAATACGCAAAATAATTGTTACAACTCAAGATTTTTGAACCTTTCAGATGTTTCAAATCGACATTTTTGCAGTCTTTTTTGTATAAAACTGAAATTGTTTGCGCAAACAACTCTATAGAGATGTTTCTGTTTACAACTGTTAAAGCATGCCTTCCAGTGAATCGATGACTTTTCTGTTAGCTTCGGCCATAGCTGTTTCGTCGCTATTCTTTATATATAAATGTGGTACGCGTGTGCGCGTGGTCCATAGCCTGGGCTATGGTATTGAGGTTTACTTGTTGTTGCAACTGGAATGAGTCCACCAACGAGGTTACCGTCCCCGAGCAGTTCACCGGCTACACCTACACGTCCTATGGCGAAGTCTACGTGATGGAAGGCGACGCCTACCAGAGCTATGACGACGGAGACGGAGTAGAGGGCGGAGCGGGTCACCGCTACTACGATCCCGAGACCTTCCACTTCCAGATGGTATACTATGTTTCCTCTTTTGATATTCCCGGAATCTCTTGTGGATGGTTATTCCCGTCAGGGGAAATAATGTCAGCCGGAAGCATCGCAACGTGATTCATCTTGTCAAGATTTTTTCCTGAAAAATACTGTCGTGGAAAATCATCGTTCTAGAAAAAAACGGGACTTTTCCGGCCAACCTTCCAAGAGTTTTTTGCCATCTTCAAAGACTTTTGGTACAAATCATCAGGACTTTTGTACCGATTCGCCCGATGATTTCTTAGAAATCGCACCACGATTTCTTACGAATCGTCATGACTTTTGTACCAAAAGTCTGGGTGAAGGGACTTTAGTCGCTGTTCAAAAATTCGGGTAGGTTGTTCGGTTTCTTACCTGTTGATAAATAAGAAAACGCTATCTGTCTCACTGTCAGTAGGTTGTGTTTAATGGCTCATGGCTGCGTTATTTGCGACCGGGGAAAAATAATTTCAGAAAAAGGCGATTCTCAGGGCCGTAAAAAGGATATTTTGTCATTTTTTTTCAAAGCCTCGAGCTTTCAGAAAAAGTGACAGTCGAAATTTTCTGCCGGCAGCAATAGAATCTGGTGATATACTTAATGACCTGTTGCCGTCCCCCTTAGACTCCATTCTTTTTGATGCTTCTCTTCGCTTCGATGTAGGCTTTAAACTCGTCGTTGCCCAGCACATCAATGTCTTCATAGAGTCCGAGAACGAAGCGCCCGATGCCGAGGAAGCTGACGAAGTCGGTCTGGAACAGCCAGTGGGTGTCGTCTTCCTGGGTGAAACAATCGTAGGAGTCGGGGCACTCCTCGAGCATAAGGTTGTGGGCAAGCAGCCCCATGCGCAGGCTGACGGGATGGCGCTCTTCTCCGCTGAACATGAAGAGGTCGGTGTAGGCTTCCTTGTGCAGCGCCTCGCTTATCCACTCGATGTCGAGTATTTCTACGCTCTCCATGCGTGCCAGGCGGTAGGTTTTGTTGGTGTGGGTCTTGATTTCGTGGCATCTGACGTCCAGTCCCCTGTTCATCAGCATGAAGGGCTCCACGTATCGGTCGGCCACGGTTTGGCTGTGGGGCGACGAGTAGTTTCTCAGCACCACCATCTTCTTTTCGGCCATGGCGGCCTTCAGCGTCTGGATGTTGCGGTCAATCAGCTGCTGCCGCTCGGGGCTGACGAGCTCTTCAAGATGGAAAAACCTGTCGAGCTTGATTCTTGCCGAACGAGCCGTGGAGTCGTTGTTATCTTCATTTCCTATCAGTCGCCGCAGGTAGAGGGCTTCCTCGGGCGTGAGCGAGATGTTTTCGTGCAGGCGCTTGAAGAAGGGCGATGTCCGGTCGAGCTGATAGTAGTTGCCGTTCTGGATGAGCTTGAAGTTGCTCCGCCGGAAGTAATCCATATAGTAGTAGAGGGTTCGGCGGGTGACCCCCAACTGGTCGGCCATGTCTTGAATCGTGTGGTTGGAATTGTCGGTGAGCAGCAGGAGGAGGTCGAGCTCCCGACCGTATTTGTTCATTTTCATAGGCTTATTCTTTGATGCGTGTGTGTGGCTTGGCGGCCGGGTTAAAAGTCCAGCGACAGTTCCTGCGGGTCGCCCAGCAGGTTGTAGCTCATCCGGTGATAGGGCGAAGGGCCGTATTCTCGTATGGCGTCGCGGTGTTTCTTCGTGGGATAGCCCTTGTTGGAGAGCCAGTCGTATTGCGGGTATTCCCCGGCCAGCCGGTTCATGTAGTCGTCGCGATAGGTCTTGGCCAGGATGGATGCCGCCGCAATGGCCATGAATTTTGCGTCGCCCTTGACGATGCAGGTGTGGGGCAGCTGGCGGTATGGTTTGAACTTGTTACCGTCGACGATGACGGCCTGAGGTCTGAGCGTCAGCTGGTCCAGGGCGCGGTGCATGGCCAGGATGGAGGCGTTGAGGATGTTGATGCGGTCAATCTCTTCGGGCGTGACGATGCCTACGGCCCAGCTCAGGGCGTCGCGCTGGATAATCTCGCGCAAGGCATAGCGGCGACGCTCCGTGAGTTGCTTCGAGTCGTTCAGCAGTTCGTTCTCATAGTCTTCCGGCAGAATGACGGCTGCCGCATAGACACTTCCAGCCAGACAGCCACGACCGGCCTCGTCGCAACCAGCCTCGATGAGGCCCTCATAGTAGTGATTTTTGAGCATGTTATGTGAACGGATGTTAATTTCTAACATTAATTAACTAAGAATTTTTATTTGTGAAGTGTTGCTTCCACGGATAGCATTACTTTTGCAGCAGAAAACAAATTTAAAGATTTAAGATTATGGAGAAGAACATCACTTTATCAGCCAACAGCCTCTTTGCAGCAGGCTTAGTGAACACCGTCGTTAACTTTGTGGCAGGTCTTCGGTCTGTTTTCAGCATGCCTTTCGAGGCATTGCGCCGCTATTACAGTCATGTGCTTGAGCGTGAGCTCAACAGGCGGCAGACGTGGCTGCTCGTTCATGCCCAGGTGGCTTTCCTCTTCGCAGCCTTTGCCTGCGGCGGTGCGCTGCTGTTGCGCCTGGCCTTCTGCGTATGGTTCCTGCTGGCCGTGCTGCAATGCAAGCGGGCACTGGCCTGAGCATGCGTCAGATACGCTGTCTTAGCTGATGACCTCGTTCATGGCGATGTCATGAAGGTCGGTTGGCACGTGCTCTACCAGTTGAAAGGGGAAGCAGAGGCCGATGAGGTAGGGCAGGGGATGTGTTGCAGCCAGCAGGCGGTCGTAGTAGCCTCGTCCGCGACCCAGCCGGTGCCCTTGGGCATCGAAGGCGATGCCGGGAACGACGACAATGTCGGCTTGTTGCCAGGCAGTGTCGGAAGCGTTTCCACCAGTGCCTTCCATGATGCCGAACGCTCCCTTTTCCAATCCTCCCTCGTATGGCAGGAAGGTCATTTCGCCGTCTCCCGTCACCTTGGGCAGGTAGACCTGTTTGCCGGCCGTTCTGAGCTGCTCGATGGCTTCATGAGTGAAGACTTCGTCGGGCAGGGAGTGGTAGAGGCAGATGCCATTGGCCTTTTTGACGGCAGGGTGGGCGAGGAGCCTCTCAATGATAGGCTTCGACAGCAGCTGCAGCTGCCCAGGCGTGTAGGCCTGCTTGCGCCGACGTATTTCCTGCCTGAGGGAAGCCTTCTCCATATCCATCCTTCTATGTTCCTTCTTCCTTTTTATTCTTATGCCCGTGCAACGAGCGCAACGGGCGACTTCATCGACGGATAGCCGCTTGCGACTCTGTTCAAGGCGACTATCTCGTCAGCCTCCTCGTCGTTCTTTGGGAAAGCCTCGCCCTTGTCAATCAGCTCAATAGACTGCAGGATGACGGGGTCGTCGGTGTTGA
This sequence comes from uncultured Prevotellaceae bacterium, assembly GCA_946188345.1. Taxonomy (GTDB): domain Bacteria; phylum Bacteroidota; class Bacteroidia; order Bacteroidales; family Bacteroidaceae; genus Prevotella. Next base: position 21,731 of record CAMHUI010000015.1, read on the forward strand.
TATATTGTGTCCAGGCGTCTTCGTTGAGCATATTATAGACGATGCGGCTGATGAGATAGCGGCTGAGGAGCTTGTGAGACTGCTGAATCATGATGTTGCGGCGCTTCAGGCCGTGCTGGTCGGCATAGGTTGCAAAGCGGTCGACGATGTTCTGGCGCTGGAGATAGGTATCGAGCTCGTGCCAGTCGGTAAACGGAGCCAGCGTCTGGCGGTTGTCGTCGGTGTAGTTGTAGGCAAACTGCAGGATGAGGCCGCTCATGGCCGCCTGCCGGTAGTAGTTGGTGATGCCAGTGGTGTCCTCGGGCACGAAGATGTCGGGCGTGATGCCACCGCCGCCGTATACGGTTCGTCCGATGCGGGTGTGATACTCAGGTCCCTCGTGCTTGATGCTGTCCTGCGAGAAGAACTCCCCGTGCTCGTAGCGGTTCATGAGGTCGAGCTCGTAGTCGCTGCTGACACCTGCCGTGTAGGGCTTCTGGATGCATCGCCCTGACGGGGTATAGTAGCGGGCAATGGTGAGCCGGATGAGGCTGTGGTCGGAGAACTCGAGCTGTTGCTGCACAAGGCCTTTTCCGAAGGAGCGCCGGCCGACTATCATTCCACGGTCGTTGTCCTGAATGGCTCCGGCAAAGATTTCGGCAGCCGATGCCGACTGCTCGTCGATGAGGACTACGAGCGGCAGGGTGTCATAGTTGCCGTGGCCGTTGCTGGTGTATTCCTGCCGGGGCGACTTGCGGCCCTCGGTGTAGACGATGAGCTGGTTGCGGGGAAGGAATTCGTTGACTATCTGTACGGCTGTGGTCAGCAGTCCGCCGGTATTGCCACGCAGGTCGATGATGAGACTCTCCATGCCTTGCAGCGAGAGTCCCACCAAGGCGTTGAGCATCTCGGGATAGGTTGTCTCGCCGAAGTTCTTGATGCGGATATAGCCTGTATTGTCGTTATACATATAGGCCGAGGCGATACTCTTCAGGGGAATCTCTCCTCGGGTGATGGTGTATTCGAGCGGTTCCTTCTGTCCGAAGCGCGTCACGCCAACGGTGACCTTGGTTCCCTCCGGACCTTTCAGATGGCGCATGGCCATGGCGTTGTCGATGCTGTCGCCGGTGAATGGCTTGTGGTCAACGGTTACTATCTTGTCGCCAGCCAGCAGTCCGGCATGCTCGGCTGGTCCGCCGCTGATGACATTCTGAACGTGGATGGTGTCGTTGCGCAGGGTGAACTCGATGCCGATGCCCGAGAAAGAACCCTTCAGATCGTCGTTGGCCATGGCCACGTCGGCAGCGCTGATATAGACGGAATGGGGGTCGAGCTCGGAGAGAATCTGCGGGATAGCCTCCTCGACGAGGGAGTCGATGTCAACCTGGTCGACGTATTGGTCGTCGATGATATGTAGCAGGTTAGTCAGGCGGTTGCTGCCGGAGTTGATGATGTTAAGCCGTCGGCCCGAGAAGTGGTTGGCGTAGAAAGTGCCCACGACAATGCCGACGACAACACAGACGGCCATTAATAGCGGAGTATATTGGTTTTTGCTGTTCATAGTCTCTTTTTTTTTGATAGTAGCAATAGTGACTATAGTATTAATAGTTCCTATAGGGATTATAGTTCGAGGTATACTACTTCAATGCCTGCCCGCCGGAGCAGTTCGATGCCATCGGTCAGCCGGTATTTCTCTCCATATACCACTCGTCGTATACCGCTCTGGATGATGAGCTTTGAACACTCGATGCAAGGGGAGGCCGTCACGTAGAGCGTCGAACCGTCGCTGTTGTTCGACGAGCGGGCCAGCTTGGTGATGGCATTGGCCTCGGCATGGAGCACGTAAGGCTTCGTGACGTTGTTCTCGTCTTCGCAGACGTTTTCGAAACCGCTCGGCGTGCCGTTGTAGCCATCGCTGATAATCATCTTGTCTTTCACTACGAGGGCTCCTACCTGCCGGCGTTGGCAATAGGAGTTCTCGGCCCAGATGCGAGCCATGCGCAGATAGCGCTCGTCGAGTTTTTGTTGTTTGTCGCTCATGGTGGTGTGTCTTATGAGTGTCTTGTTATACCGTTTCTTTCCAGCAGTGCATCGATGGTGGGCTCGGCACCTTTGAACCTCTTGTAGAGCGTCATGGGGTGCTCCGTGCCGCCGCGTGAGAGAATGCAGTCGCGGAAGCGCTGTGCCGTGGCAGGGTTGAAGATGCCTTCCCGCTTGAACACAGCAAAGGCATCGGCATCGAGCACCTCGGCCCATTTGTAGCTGTAGTAGCCGGCAGCATAGCCTCCAGCCATAATGTGGGAGAACTGCACCGTCATGCAGGTGTCGGTGAGCTGTTCGCCGATGATAGCCCGTTTCCAGGCCTCTTTTTCGAATGTCTTCACATCCTCGGCGAAGGGCTCGTGCTTGGTATAGTAAGCCATGTCGAGTAAGCCGAATGACACTTGTCGCAGGCATGCCATGGCAACCATGAAGTTGCGGCTCTTGACGATGCGGTCGATCAGCTCGTCAGGCAGCGGTTCGCCTGTCTCATAGTGGAAGGCAAAGGTGCGGAGGAAGTCGCGCTCGATGGCGAAGTTCTCCATGAACTGCGACGGCAGTTCTACGAAGTCCCACCAGACGTTCGTGCCCGAAAGGCTCTCGAAGCGAGTGTTGGCAAACATGCCGTGGAGCGAATGGCCGAACTCGTGGAGGAATGTCTCGACTTCTCCCAGCGTGAGCAGGGCAGGCTTCTCATCTGTTGGCTTCGTGAAGTTCATCACGACGCTGACGTGCGGACGCACATTGTTGCCCTTTCGGTCAATCCATTGGCCTTGGAACTCCGTCATCCAGGCTCCTCCCTGCTTACCTTTACGGGGATGGAAGTCGGCGTAGAAGACAGCCAGATAAGAACCATCGCGGTCGAACACCTCGTAGGCCTTCACGTCGGGGTGATAGACGGGGATGTCTGGGTTCTCCTTAAATGTGATGCCATAGAGTTTGGTGGCCAGTCCGAAGACACCGCTGATGACCTTGTCTAACTGGAAGTAGGGGCGGAGCATCTCGGCATCCAGATTGTATTTCTCCATCTTCAGTTTGTGGGAGTAGAAGGCCGAGTCCCAAGGCATCATCTTCTCATCGCCAAGGTCTTTCCTTGCGATGGTCTTCAGTTCTTTCAGTTCTTCCTGTGCCGTCGGCTTGTAGGCCTCGATGAGGTCGTCGAGAAGTTTGTATACATTCTGCGTTGTTGAGGCCATGCGATGCACGAGCACGTAGTCGGCATAGGTCTCGAATCCCAGCAGCTGGGCCACCTCCCGGCGCAGGTTGATGAGCCGTTGGCAAAGCTGCAGATTGTTCTCTGTGTTGTCGTGGGTGCAGACGGTGTTGCGAGCCATGTAGAGCTGCCGGCGCAGGTCGCGACGGGTGCTGTAGGTCATGAACGGAGTATAACTGGGTGCGTCGAGCGTGAAGAGCCAGCCCTCTTTCTCAGCCTCCTTTGCTGCCATGGCTGCAGCATCGACAGCTGTCTGAGGCAGGCCGTCGAGGTCTTGCTCGTCGGTGATGTGCAGGGTGAAGGCTTTCATCTCCTTCAGCAGGTTCTGAGAGAATTGAAGGGTGAGTAATCCCGCTTCCTCGGTCAGCTGGCGGAGCTTCTCTTTGCCGGCATCGTCGAGCAGGGCACCGCTTCTCACGAAGCCGTCGTAGCTGTTCTGAAGCAGCATCTGCTCTTCAGCCGTCAGTTCGCGATGGTGTTCGTAGACGTGTTTGATTCTCTCGAAGAGCTTCGGGTTCAGGCTTACGTCGTTGGCATGCTGGGTGAGAATGGGCGACATCTTCTGTGCCAAGGCTTCCAGGTCGTCGTTGGTCTCTGCGCTCATCATGCAGGAAAAGACGTTCGACACCCTGTCGAGCAGGTCGTAATAGTGCTCGCCTTTTGTGGCATCATGGAAGATGAGGGTATTGTCGAAAGTCGGTTCTTCTGGGTTGTTGATGATTTTCTCTATCTCCTCATTGTCGCGGCGGATGCCTTCGAGGAATGCCTCCTCATAGTCTTCCGTCCTGATCTGGTCGAACGGCACCGTGGCATGAGGAGTCTCCCAGGTGAGGAAGAAAGGGTTTTGTCGTTGTTGTTCGAGGGAATCTATCTGTGGGTTCATACGCGTACGTTCTTTATTTAAATGCAAAATTAGTAAAAAGACGGGCTCCTTCATTCACTTAAACGTTTTTTTTAACGATTATTATTGAAAATATGTGTTCGCAAACAATGGCCGTTTGGGAAAAAAAACGTAACTTTGCATCGAAATTGTAAAAGGATAATGGAAAAGTTAATAATCAATTCCTATGAGGAGTTCGAGTCGCATCTGGGTCAGGAACTCGGTACCAGCGAGTGGCTCGAAGTCACCCAGGAGCGCATTAACCTCTTTGCCGATGCCACAAACGACCACCAATGGATTCATGTGGACACCGAGCGGGCCCAGCAGGAAAGCCCCTACAAGAGTACCATTGCGCACGGCTATCTGACGCTGTCGTTGCTGCCGTTCATGTGGAATCAGATTATCGACGTGCGCAACATCTCGATGCTCGTCAATTATGGAATGAACGACATGCGCTTCGGCTTGCCTGTCATTACGGGAAGCCGCATCTGCACCAAGGCCATCCTGAACAGCATCCAGAACCTGCGCGGCATCTGCAAGACGGAGATACACTTCGTCATCGAGATTGAGGGAGAGCGCAAACCAGCACTCGACGGATATGCGACCTTCCTCTACTACTTTAAGAAATGAAGGATTACGACTGGGCGGAACTGCGTTTCCGTCCTTTTTGTTTTTCCAAGACAATGACCGATATCGTTTCATTCAATAATCATTAACTAACATCAATGGGTGGCTTTTTTGGCACAATCAAGACGAAAGATTGCGTAGAAGACCTTTTCTACGGAACCGACTACAATTCACATCTCGGCACTCGCCGCGCGGGTCTTGTCACGTTCGACCCAGAGGCAGGCTTCAACCGCTCCATCCACTCGCTGGAGCGAAACTATTTCCGTTCGCGCTTCGAAGACGAGCTCATCAAATTTCATGGATGCCAGGGGCTCGGAGTCATCAGCGACACTGATCCACAGCCCATCATCGTCAACTCGCACCTCGGCCGCTATGCCGTCGTCACTGTGGCGAAAATCAACAACCTCAGAGAAATTGCCGATGAACTGCTGGCGGCTCGCATGCACTTCAGCGAGCAGTCGGCCAATAACATCAACCCTACAGAACTGGTCTCGCTGCTCATCAACATGGGCAACACCTTCGTTGAGGGCATCAACCTGGTATATCAGAAGATTAAGGGTTCCTGCTCCTTGCTTGTGCTGACCGAGGACGGCATCATCTGTGCCCGCGACCGCTATGGACGAACCCCCATCGTTATCGGAAAGAAAGAAGACGGATATGCTGCGTCGAGCGAGACTACGGCCTTTCCCAACCTCGATTATGAGATTGTTCGCGATGTCGGTCCAGGTGAGATTGTGCGACTCAGAGCCGACGGCATGGAGGTGTTGCAAGAACCCTTCCGCTGTCAGCAGACCTGTGCCTTCCTGTGGGTCTACTACGGATTCCCCACCAGCGACTATGAGGGCATCAATACGGAAGACGTGCGTGAGAAGAATGGTCGAATGATGGGCGAGGAAGACGATGTCGAGGCTGACCTTGTCTGTGGCATCCCAGACTCCGGTGTCGGTATGGCTTTGGGATATGCCGAAGGTCATCAGATACCCTATAAGCGCGGAGTACTGAAGTATACCCCCACATGGCCGCGCTCCTTTACCCCCGGCTCGCAGGTGCGCCGCGACCTCGTAGCCAAGATGAAGCTCATTCCCAACCGGGCCATACTGAAAGACCAGCGCATCGTCATCTGCGACGACAGCATTGTGCGGGGAACCCAGTTGCGCGACAACATCAAGACTTTCTTCGACTATGGCGCCCGAGAGGTGCATGCCCGCATCTCATGCCCGCCGCTAGTATATGGATGTCCATTCATCGGATTCACCAATTCGAAGAACGACCTGGAGCTTATCACCCGTCGTGTCATCCGCGACATTGAGGGTGACGACCATAAGAATCTCGACCGCTACATGACCTACGGAACGCCGGAATACGAGCGGATGGTCAGCGAGATAGCCCGCCGACTCGGCATCACGAGTCTGAAATTTGCCAAGCTCGAGGCACTTGTCAAGTCCATCGGGCTGCCCAAATGTCGCATCTGCACCCATTGCTTTGATGGCAGCGGGTACGACCAGATGGGCGAGGCACCACAGGATGATGTGGTGAAGGAGGAAACCAAGTAAAAGCGTGACTCTTTTATAGCGTTTCTTGCCTGACACTTCTGTCCGATAAAGCCCTATGGCATAAATATAATCAGGCTGAAACCCAGCGAGGGTTACAGCCTGATTTTTTTCACTCTCATTCTTATTCACGAAGCAACCGGCCCTTGGTGACATGGATTCCAGCCCTTGTTAAAACAATGGCCAGGCTTTGGCCGCTGCGGGGCCAGCTGCGGGGCTGGGTTTCAAAAGCCGGCATTAGCCTCGTGCTCGAGGTAGTAGATGCTCAGTTGCTGATAACAAGTTCCTTGCCCTGTCGCAGGAGGGCATCCTTCACGAACCATCCCTTCAGCCGTTGTCCGCCGATGGTGATGCTGCGAATCTTCCGCCCATCTCCTGTGCGTCGGATGGTAAAGGCCTTCCCGAGGGCTGGCTGGAAGCGTATTCGGTTGAAGAGTGGCACCGTGACGATGTATTCAGCGTCGGCAGGCGAGTAGGTGTATAGTCCGATAGCATTGAAGACATACCATGCCGACATCTCTCCTGCGTCGTCCATTCCGGCCAGTGCCAAGTGGCCGCGCCCCATGTCATAGTAGTGGCCCATGATGCTGTCGAGCACAGCCTGTGCCTTCTCCTGCCGGTCGACGAAGTAATACATGTAGGGGATGGAGTGGCCAGGCTGGTTGCCGTGACAGTAGTTGCCGATGAAGCCAGTGAGGTTCTCCACCTCATACCCGTGCCAGGGCTCGGTAAACAGCGAGTCGAGCTTGCGTTCCACAGCTCGCTTGGAGGGATAGAGGGCGAGGATGCCTTGCGGGTCGTGGGGGGCATAGAACAGATTGTTCCAGGCGTTAGACTCTCGATACATATAGGCGAAGTAGGGGTAGTAGGGGTCGAACTGGCGGATGAACGACCCGTCGGCGATGCGTCCGCGGAAGAAACCGGTCGAGGGGTCGAAGACGTGGCGATAGTTCTTCGCGCGCTTCATGAGCATCTGCTCGTTGGCCTTGTCGCCCATCTCGCGGGCGATGAGTGCCGTGGCGTAGTCGTCGTAGGCATATTCCAGGGTCTTGGTGACCGCTGCCTTGTACTCATTATAATAAGGTACGTTGGTGGTGTCCTTCTCGGCAATCCATCCTTGCCGCAGGTATTCGTCGAGATAGGGACGGCCGCCTCGCCCGGGTACGGTGGCGTTCTTCAGCAGCAGCCGGTAGGCCCTGTCGAGCGGGAAGTCGCGGATGCCTCGCAGCCAGGCACCCGAAACGAATGTCGAGGCATGGTCGCCGTGGAAGAAGGTGGGCATATAGCCGCCGCGCTTCTCACCGCGGTCGATGCAGGAGTAGATGACGTCGCGCGTCACGTCGGGCCTGAGCAGTTCCATCAGCGGCAGCTTGTTGCGGTGGTCGTCCCAGAACGACGGGTCGGTGTAGTAGTGGTGGATGCCGCCCGTCTTCCACGTGTGGCGGTGGTGATAGGCATAGAGCCAGTCCATGCCCTCCATACACATGCGTGTGGAGTCGGCCTCGGCACCGCCTGTCTGATGGACAATCACGCCGCGGGCATCGACGTAGTCGCCGTTGCAGTCGCTGCGCAGCACAGGCCAGAGCATCGACCGGTAGAGGCAGGTATAGAACAGGCTCTTCTCGCGTTCCGAACCTCCTTCCACCTGGATCTTCGACAGCAGTTCCTCCCAGACATGGTCGGCCTCGGCACGGACGCCGTCGAACGTCTTTCGGCCTTGATGGAGATGGTCCTGTCTGAAATATAACTCCTCATGGTAATTCCCCATGGCATTCTCTCCGTTGACAAAGGAGAAACCGAAAGCCACCTCCACTGTCGCCGGCTCTGTGCCTTCAAGTTCCACGACGGCCACGGTGTTGCGGCGGCCGGGAACCATCTTCACATCGAGAATTCCCGCGTTGCTCGTCGCATAAAAGTGCATGTTACCCTCAGCGTTCTGATGGCCGGCGAACTCGCAGATGCCCGTCTGACGCGCGTCCCAGTCGTGCACCTGGTTGTTGGCATGACCGAGGTCGAGCACCAGACGCTTTGGACCGCGCTGGTGGAAGGTGTAGCGATGAATGGCGCAGCGCAGCGTCGTCGTCACCTCCACGTCGATGTCGTAGCGGTCGAGGTGCACGCGGTAGTAGCCGGGATGGGCCTCCTCGGTGTCGTGGGAGAACGGCGACGAGAAGTCGTCAGGGCTGAAGCCGCGTCCGCTGACGGGCATCACGGGCACGTGCAGCAGGTTCCAATGGCCTTTGTTGGTGTGGGCAAAGCCGAGGATGGTACCGTCCTCATACTGATAGCCGGCTCCCGAACGCCACATCGTCACCGGTGAGCATTGCACCATACCATTGGGCAGCGCTGCGCCGGGATAGGTCTCGCCGCCCCAGGTGCGCGTCTTGCGGTTCAGCACATAGTGCAGGTCTTCTTCCTCCCACAGCGTGGCGGTGCCGAGGAAGGGGTTTACGTATCGGGTCAGATGGGATTTCTGTGCCAGGGAAGGGGAGCAGGTCACCCAAGCAGCCAGAAGGCCAATGAGAAGCGCTTTCTTGTTCATGATGTCTATGTGTTTAATTTCTGCAAAGTTACCTATTTTTTCACTTAATACCAATTTTTGCAGCTATTTATTTTGTCTGTCTGTCGAAAAAACCTCTTGCCTTCTTCCTGGCCTTCGGAGTGGCAGGGTACAAAAGAACAACCGCTTAGTCGATGGCTAAGCGGTTGTCTTGTTTTGCTTGTTCGAGAGCTTGAGTCTCGTAGCAGTGGGGAGTTACTTATTTTGTAGCTTCCTCAACAGCATTCTCAACAGCCTCAGCGGTTTCCTCTACAGCGCCTTCAGCAGCTTCAGCGACTTCTTCAGTAGCGCCTTCAACAGCCTCAGCGGCAGCAGCCTTCAGCTCATCGAGCTTAGCAGCGAGCATCTCAGCAACCTTTGCTTCCTTAGCGGCAGCAATAGCTTCCTCAGTTACTTCCTGACCATCCTCAGCAACAACACCGAGAGCCTCAGCGGTCATGGTGTCAACAGCAGCGATGATAGCAGCGCTATCCTCAGCGGTCAGAACGATTTCTGCGGGCTCTTCAGCAACAGGAGCCTCAGCCTTGTTTCCGCAAGAAGCGAAAGAAACGGCTACCAGAGCAGCAAATGCAAATACTAATTTCTTCATTTTCTTTACTTTTTTAAATCTGTAAAACAATCATTTGTTAATTAAAACGCTGCAAAGGTAAGGATTTTTTTGATACGACGATTATTTTTTTTCAACTTTTTTTCGGTGTTTTTGTAACTTTTTTGTAAGTAATTGAAATATAAGCATTTGCAAAGTGCTAACAAAGGTTAAAGTTTTCTGTGTGCCCAAACAACCCGATTTTTTAGCTCTTTTTTGACGATTTAAGAGCAGGTTTCTTGTAGGTCTCGATTTTTCTTTTTAATTTTGCAATCGTTATGATGAGCGTGCGCGCTCTTTATATATAATAAGGTATATAGGCGACACTGACTGGTGAGCTACTGCTAAGATGATTGACTCAAGTGTTTTCCAAGATAAGACTGCGGCTTACTACACGCTGGGCTGCAAGCTGAACTTCTCTGAGACATCCACTTTTGGCCGGATGTTGTCGGAGCTTGGCGTGCGAACTGCCGCTAAGGGTGAGCAGGCCGACATCTGCCTTGTCAACACCTGTTCCGTTACCGAGGTGGCCGACCACAAGTGCCGACAGATTATCCACCGCATGGTGCGCGAACATCCGGGCGCCTTCGTCGTCGTGACGGGCTGCTATGCCCAGCTGGAGAGCGAGAAGGTGAGCAAGATTGAAGGAGTCGATCTCGTGTTGGGCAGCAACGAGAAGGCTGACCTTGTGCAATATCTCTCTGACGCCTGGTCGCGCAGGGGCACCGACGGGGACAGCCTGCACGAGCATCATGCCGTAGCCACGACGCGCGACATCACCACTTTTGCCCCGTCGTGCTCGCGAGGCAACCGCACACGTTACTTCCTGAAGGTGCAAGACGGTTGCAACTATTTCTGTACTTACTGCACCATTCCCTTTGCCAGAGGCTTTTCCCGCAACCCTTCGATAGCTTCCCTTGTCAGTCAGGCCGAGCAGGCCGTGGCCGAGGGTGGCAAGGAGATTGTGTTGACGGGTGTCAACATCGGCGACTTTGGCCAGACCACCGGCGAGGCTTTCCTCGACCTGGTGAAAGCGCTTGATGGGGTAGAGGGTGTGAAGCGTTACCGCATCAGCAGCCTGGAGCCCAACCTCCTGACGGACGACCTCATTGAGTATTGTGCCCATAGTCGTGCCTTCATGCCGCACTTCCATATTCCCCTGCAGAGCGGCTCCGATGCAGTACTCAAGCTCATGCATCGCCGCTATGACAAGGCCCTCTTTGCCCACAAGATAGAACTCATCAAGCGTCGCATGCCCGATGCCTTCATCGGTGTCGACGTGATGGTGGGAACGCGCGGCGAAACCCCTGAATATTTTGAAGAGTGCTATGACTTCCTGCACAGTCTTGATGTCACCCAGCTGCACGTCTTCCCCTATAGCGAGCGCCCCGGAACGGCTGCCCTGAACATCCCCTATATCGTCAGCGAGCAGGACAAGAAGCTGCGCTCCAAGCGTCTCCTCGACCTCTCCGACGTGAAGACGCACGACTTCTATGAACGCCATATCGGTCAGCAGGCTGAGGTGCTCTTCGAGAAAGCCACACGGGGAAGGGCCATGCACGGCTTTACCCGGAACTACATACGCGTGGAGCTGTCGCCAAGGGATGCCCGCGAGGATTACGACAACCAGCTGCTCACCGTCAGACTGACAGGCTTCAACCACGACGGGTCCGCGCTGAAGGGGGAGATTGTTTAAAGATGGGCACCATGTGTTAAATGTTGAGAGTTGATTGCATCGAATTTAGTGTTGAGTGAATTATGAAAACAGCCATTGTCATACTGAACTGGAACGGGCAGGCCATGCTGGCCGAATATCTGCCTACGGTGTTGTCCTATTCGCAGGACGATGCCGAAGTCATCGTTGCCGACAACGCCTCTACCGACGGCTCGCTGGCATGGCTGCACGAACACTATCCTCACGTGCGCATCATCCGTCTCGACCGTAACTACGGCTTTGCAGAGGGCTATAACAAGGCTCTGCATGAGGTCGAGGCCGACTACTACGTCTTGCTCAACAGCGATGTCCTCGTGACCCACCACTGGCTCACCCCCCTTGTCGAATTCATGGACGCTCATCCCGACTGTGCCGCCGTTCAGCCCAAGCTGCGTGCCGTGGCCCGTCGCGAAGCCTTCGAATATGCAGGCGCTGCTGGCGGATACCTTGACCGCTATGGCTACCCCTTCTGTAGGGGACGCGTGCTTGAGACGGTGGAAGACGATAACGGGCAGTACGACTATCCCACGGAAGTGCACTGGACCACCGGGGCCTGCATGGTGGTGCGCTCCGCCGACTACTGGCTCGTGGGAGGTCTTGACGGCCGCTTCTTCGCCCATCAGGAGGAAATCGACTTCTGCTGGCGGCTGCGCCGACAGGGACGCAGGCTGTTCTGCATACCCGACAGCATCGTTTATCACGTGGGAGGCGGAACCCTGCCGAAGGGCAACCCGAGGAAGACCTTCCTCAACTTCCGCAACAATCTCACAATGCTCTACAAGAACCTGCCCGAGGACGAGTTGCGCCACGTCCTCCGAGTGCGTTTCTGGCTCGACTGGCTGGCAGCCTTCGAAACGCTCCTGCTTCATGGCAAGTGGCAGGACTTCCGAGCCATCTTCCAGGCCCGGCTGGCCTTCCGCCGTTGGAGAAAGGATTTCCGCCAGACGGCACCGCAAGGCACTGCTTCCGCTCCGCTGAAACCCTATGTCATCCTCTGGCGCTACTATGCCAAGCGCCAACGGACCTTCAGCGACATGGAAAAGTGAAAAAAAATATTCAGCTTTTTTTCAATAATTTAAACTTAAAATGAGGTTTTTTACCCTTATTTTAAACTTTTTTGTCATTTTCTTTGCATTTCAAAATGTTTTTTAGTAATTTTGCGGTCGAAATCATTAAGAAATTTTAATTTTGAAAGCGACTCACTACATCTGGTTGATTGTGGCCTCGCTGCTCCTCGCCTCCTGCGAGTGGCATCTGAAGCCCTTCGAAGAGGATGGTACGGCCGAAGGCTATACCCTCCACCGCTATGACGTGGTCGAGAGCCGCTACCTCACTACCGGTGATTTCTCCGCCCTGCAGCAGATGAACACCCGCTATGCCATGCCCACCCGCGTGCTCATTGAAGATGTCCTGCAGCTCGGAACCGTCGACGATGCCGAGACCAACAGCCGTCTGCTGGCCTTCTTCCAGGACTCCTTGCTGCAGACCATCGTCAGCGACGTCGAGCACATCTACACCTCCACCGACGACGTCGAGGCCCATCTTCAGCGTGCCTTTGCCCGCCTTGCCAAGCTCTTGCCCGACAGCGTGGCCTTCAGTCCGCCTCTGCTCTACACGCAGATAGGAGCCCTCAATCAGAGCATCATCGTGGGAGAAGGAATACTGGGCATCTCGCTCGACAAATATCTCGGCGCCGACTATCCCGCCTATCAGCACTTCTATACCGAACATCAGCGACAGACCCTCACGCGGGAATACATCGTGCCCGACTGCATGGTGTTCTACCTTCTGAGCCACTATCCGCTGGCCGACTTCGAGAACCGCAGCCAAGCCGACCGTGAAAGCCACATGGGCCGAATCATGTACGCCGCCAACCAGCTACTCGACAAGCCCTTCTTCCACACACCCCACGTGGAAGCCGCCGAGGAATATGCCGCCAAGCATCGCCTCAACCCCATCCAACTCCTTACCGCAGAGTAGCCCTTCATAGCTACTTTCGTACCCCCTTTCTCCTGCTTCTCTAAGTAATTGTATATCAATTCCTAATAAATCGCAAAGTAAAATAGCCTATTTTGGTCAGTAAAATAGCCTATTTTACTCAGCAAAATAGCCTATTTTAGTCAGAGATTTGGTACAAAAGTCTCAATGAAAGCTTACCTGTCGTTTTCTGATAGGTAAGAAAGCTCATTGCGAAAGCCTGCCTATCTCTTTCAGAACGCTTGCCAATCATGGGGAAGTAACGTTTCTTGGACGGACATTCTTCTGCTAAACCTCTGACTTTTGGTTGGCTAAGTTCGCTCTGCAATACAAAAAAGCAAAAAAATTTTTCCTTTATTTGTTTTTGTGCCCGCTTATTTGTAACTTTGCGGTGAAAAGAGCAAAATGTAAACTACAATGAAAAGAATTCTACTACTAATGTTGTCGGCCCTGGTGCTGACGACATCCAGTGCCCAGCGGCAGCTCACCCTGCAGGATGTGGCACAAGGTGCTTTCTCCGCCCGCGGGCCTGTCGGCATGACACCCGTCAGCGGCACTGACGAGTATCTGCAACTCAGCGACAACGGCCGCCAGGTCATCCGCTACTCCTTCCGTACAGGAAAGCCCGTAGCCGTAGTCTTTGACATGGACAAGACCATCGGCGAGAAGATTGATGGCTTCGACGGCTTTGAACTCTCGCCCGACGGCACCCATATGCTCATCCGCACCAACAGCGAACGCATATACCGGCGCTCCCTGCGTGCCGACTATTATATCTATACCATCCAGTCGACACACCTCAGCCGACTCTCCGACGGCGGCAAGCAGCAGGTGCCCGTGTGGAGTCCCGACGGCAGGCAGATAGCCTTCGTGAGAGACAACAACATCTTCCTCGTGAAGCTGCTCTACGACAATGCCGAGAGTCAGGTGACGAAGGACGGAAAGTTCAACGAGATAATCAACGGTATCCCCGACTGGGTCTATGAGGAAGAGTTCAGCTTCGACCGCGCCCTGACGTTCACGGCCGACGGCCGGATGCTCTGTTGGGTGAAGTGGGACGAGCGCAACGTGCGCACCTATGGCCTGCAGATGTTCCGCGGCATGAAGCCCATGCTCATGCAGAACGACGACTACCCCGGCATGTATGCCTATAAATACCCGAAAGCCGGCCAGGAGAACTCGAAGGTCAGCGTTTGGAGCTACGACATCCAGTCGCACAAGGCGCTGCAGCTGCAGGTGCCCGTGCCCGACGAAGGCTATATTCCGAGACTGAAGGCTACGACGGATGCCGAGAAAGTCATCGTCTACACCCTGAACCGCCACCAGGACGAGCTGCGACTCTACGGAGTCAATCCACGCTCGACCGTGGCCCAGCTGCTCATAGAGGACAAGGTAAAGCCCTATGTCAGGGAAGCCGAGGTCACCGACATCATGGTGGGGCAGCAGAGCATCCTCGTGCCCAGCGACCGCTCGGGATTTATGAACCTCTACGTCTATAACCTGAACGGCCAACTGATGCGCACGGTCACCAACAGCAACTTCGACGTGACGGCTGTCTATGGCTACGACGAGGCTACGGGCGATGTCTACTATCAGGCAGCAGCCCTGAACGCCCACGACCGGCAGGTGTTCGTCAGCCACAAGAACGGCAAGACCGACCGGCTGACCTCGCAGGAGGGTTGGAACGGAGCCGTCTTCTCGGGCGACTACCGCTACTTCGTCAACACCTGGAGCAACCTGAATACGCCACCCGTCATCACCGTCTGCGACAATCACGGCCGACAGCTCTCCACCCTTGAGGACAATCAGGCCCTGCGCCAGCGCGTCGCCGCCTATGGCGTGGCGCCGAAAGAGATGTTCTCGTTTACTACCTCTGAAGGTGTCCAGCTGGACGGATGGATGGTGAAGCCCGCCAACTTCTCGCCGTCGGTGAAGTACCCCGTCATCATGCACCAGTATAGCGGCCCCGGCAGCCAGCAGGTCGTCGACTCATGGAGCGCAGGCTCTATGGGCTCGGGAGCCGTCTTCGACTACTATCTGGCCCAGCTGGGCTTCATCGTCGTCACCGTCGACGGCCGCGGCACTGGAGCAAGAGGCTCGGAATTTGAGAAGTGCACCTACCTGAGGCTGGGCGACTATGAGTCGAAAGACCAGGTCGAGGCAGCCCTCTGGCTCGGACAGCAGCCCTACGTCGACAAGAACCGCATCGGCATCTGGGGGTGGAGCTACGGAGGATTCAACACGCTGATGAGCATGAGCGAAGGCAGGGAAGTCTTCAGGGCAGGAGTGGCTGTGGCTCCGCCAACCAACTGGAAGTTCTACGACTCCGTCTACACCGAGCGCTTCATGCGCACACCGAAGGAGAACCCTGAGGGCTATGCCGTGAACCCCATCGAGCGGGCACCGAAACTGCATGGAGCACTACTCATCTGCCACGGACTCGCCGACGACAACGTCCATCCCCAGAACACCTTCGAATACTCTGAAGCTCTCGTCCAGGCCGACAAAGACTTCCGCGAGCTCATCTATACCAACCGCAACCATAGCATCTACGGAGGAAACACAAGGATGCACCTGATGCGCCAGATTGTTAACTTCTTCACAACAGAACTCAAATAAACAAACAATATGAAAGTAAAGAAAGGATTCCATCTTCGCAAGGTGTGCGGAGAGAATATCATGGTGGCTGAAGGCATGGAGAATATCGACTTCAGCAACATCATCAGCATGAACGACAGTGCTGCCTATCTCTGGCAGAGCATCGAGCAGCAGCCCGACTTCACGGCAGAAACCCTGGCAGGCCTGCTGGTAGAAGAGTATGAGGTAGACGAGGAGAGAGCTCTTCGCGATGCCAACACTCTCATCCGGCAGTGGCAGGAAGCCGGCATCATCGAATAATACCAGGTCGAAGCCACACCAAGTAAAATCAAAAGCGGTCAGCAATGGAATTCCATCGCTGACCGCTTTTTGTCATCTTGAAATGTCCTAAAGACGATTTCTCTGAATAGGGTTAGAGAATCTTCTTGAGTTCTTCAGCCATCTGCTGCTGCAGCTCGCGGGCTTTGTTGGCAGCGCGTTCGGCAAAGGTCTCGTCGTTGCCGGCATAGATGATGCCGCGTGAGGAGTTGACCAGCAGGCCACAGTCTTTCGTCATGCCGTAGCGGCACACCTCCTCAAGCGAACCGCCCTGGGCACCGACACCAGGAACCAGCAGGAAGTGGTCGGGGGCATAGCGTCGGATGTCTTCAAACTGCTTGCCCTGCGTGGCTCCGACGACGAACATGAGGTTGTCGATAGTTCCCCACTGCTGGGCTTTGTTCAGCACGGTTTCGAAAAGGCGGTAGCCGAACTTGTCCTCGATGAGCTGGAAATCGTGACTGCCAGGGTTGCTGGTGAGGGCCAGCACAATAGCCCACTTGCCGTCGTACTGCAGGAAGGGCTTCACAGAGTCTTCGCCCATGTAGGGAGCCACGGTGAGGGCATCGACGTCGTACTCCTGGAAGAAGGTGCGGGCATACATCTCGGCAGTATTGCCGATATCGCCGCGCTTGGCATCGGCGATGATGAGATGGTGGGGATGATTTTCCTTGATATACTGCACGGTCTTCTTGAAAGCTGTCATGCCGTGGATGCCGTGGGCTTCATAGAAAGCAAGATTTGGCTTAAAGGCCACGCAGTAGGGAGCGGTGGCATCGATAATCTGGCGGTTGAACTCGAACAGCGGGTCGTGCATGTCGAGCAGGTGAAGAGGAATCTTCTTGGCATCGGTGTCGAGGCCTACGCAAAGGAAGGACTTCTTCGCGAAAATCTGTTGGATGAGTTCTTTTCTTGTCATAATTCGTTTTATTTTGTGAAAAGATAGCCATTGATGTATAAAGAACCAGGAAGAGAACCGGAGAAATAGGTCATGGCAAAGACACACTTTTCCTGCTTCGTCCGAAGAAGTACGGGGCGACTCATTTTCTTGCTGTAGGACTTCAGTTCGTTGATGTCGACAAGAAGAGTGTCGATGTCCTCTCCATCCTTTGTTACTGGCAATTCAACTTGTTTCTGGTTTTTGTCAATATCTATATTGAGATGATATTCCTCCAATTGTTTAAACCCTTGGGGAATGTCCAGGACAATCTCATCTGCATGGTTATAGATGGTCGTGGACTTTGCGTCGTCTTCGGCTGTGTCTTCCTTTTTAGTGTATTGTCCAAACAGGATGCCCCCTTCGTTCTGATTGACGACAGATTCGATGCTCTCGCTGTTGAAAATAGACTCAACGTACTGGAGCTTTGAACTGATTGCCGAGGCCTGCTTTTGTGGGAGCCTGCTCATAAGCGCCTCATAAGCATTGGCATTGAGCGGCATTGCTGCGCCTGAAGAACTGATCATGTGCCTAACCTCACGAAGCAACTGCCAACGGGTGAAACTTGAGAAATTAATGGGCAATGCGGATGTGAGCAGGAACAGCGCGGCAAAGGAGATGCTCAGCCAGTGGATGCGTCGGGCACGAGTGAGATAAAGTCCCAGGCATACAGCATAGAACCAAAGATTGAGTGTGATGAGATAGAGACGCGGGATGGTGATGCCGTAATCGTTGAGACGTCGGATGATGCCAATGGTCATAAGCAGGAGCAGCGGCATGAGTATGAGCGGCAACAGACGTGCTATCTTCTCATCAGAGGGACGCCCTTGAGACTTGCGGATGGGATAAAGGCCAATCTCGATGGCGATGCATCCAGCCATGGATGCGATGACAAGCCAGGAAACATAGCCGTTGGGTAATTCCCATTGCACTAGAATTCGGATGGCGTATGCGAATAGTACCAGCACATAGAGTCCTTCAAGGGGAACGAAGATGTATCGCATGACGTTGCCATGGAATGTGGAACGCAAGGGCGTCCTGTCATGCTTGGCCTCTCCATCGGGTATGCGTCCTAAGAAAAGGAGGGTGGGCAGATACAGCGCAAAAAGTACGCCTGTTGTCACATACCATTTCCAACTGAGACTTACGGAGAAAAGCCAGTTAAGGGAGGTCAGCAATAGGCTGAGTCCTCCCCATAGAACTAACCCAATGAGCCCGCACAAGACAAAGTTCAAAAGGAGGCGTAGGGCAAAGTTCCATGAGGCAATGTCGTCCTGTTCCCTGCGGAAGGAAAGCAAAAAGACGGTAAGAATCAGGGTTAGCAGAATGGATGCATGCATCAGAAACGTCTCAGTCTGTTGGTCTTCACCGAAACGGATGGCATAGAGATAGATGGTGTCGGCAAGCAGAAGGGCGTAGGCTCCAATCTGTATGGCGTAGGTCTTCTTTCCTGCTTTCACTTCTTCACTCCATAGGGCGAGTGTGAGCGAAAGTACAAGTCCTACGGACAGAAAATATCCAACAGCACTGGTCAGACGGTCATTGGATGGTTCTACGATGGTGATGAATGTCAGGAAGAGTGCCAGAGCCGTGGCGAAACCCAACGGTGCAGGGAATCGCTTGGCGCACTTGTGCGGAGCGCTCGACAGGGTTTCGACGATGTTGCAGGGGATTGCCATTTTCAACTACTTCATTTTTCAACTACTTAGTATTCAAAGTTCCGTCTCCTTCATGCGTTCTGCATTCTCGGCCACGGTGAGGGCGTCAATCATATCTTGTATATTTCCGCCGAGGAATCCCTGCAAGTCATGTGTGGTGTAGCCGATGCGGTGGTCGGTGACGCGGCCTTGGGGGAAGTTATAGGTCCGGATCTTTGCAGAGCGGTCGCCTGTGGAGACAAGGCTCTTGCGGCGTGAGGCAATGTCATCGACGTACTTCTGGTGCTCGCGGTCGTAGATGAAGGTATAGAGGCGTGAGAGGGCGCGCTCTTTGTTCTTCGGCTGGTCGCGAGTCTCGGTACACTCAATGAGGATTTCCTCGGTCTCGCCCGTGTTGGGGTTCTTCCACATATAGCGCAGACGCACGCCAGACTCAACCTTGTTGACGTTCTGTCCGCCGGCGCCTGACGAACGGAAGGTGTCCCACTTGATTTCGCCTTCGTTGATATGCACCTCGAACTTATCGGCCTCGGGCAGCACGGCGACGGTGGCAGCAGAGGTCTGCATGCGACCGTTCGACTCGGTGACTGGAACACGCTGCACACGGTGGACACCAGACTCGTATTTCAGGGTTCCATAGACATCCACTCCAGAGACAGCAAAGTCAATCTCCTTATATCCTCCGACAGCGCCCTCGTTGAAGTCGGTAACCGACAGCTGCCAGCCTTTCGACTCGCAGTAGTTCTTATACATTTTGAAGAGGTCGCCGGCAAAGAGACATGCTTCGTCGCCGCCAGTTCCGGCACGAATCTCCATCTGCACGTTCTTGGCATCTTCCGGATCTTTCGGCACAAGGGCTATCTTTATTTCCTCTTCAAGCTTGGGCTGCAAGGCTTCGTTGGCAGAAAGCTCATCGCGGGCCATCTCGCGCATCTCGGGGTCGCTCTCGTTGGCAAGTATGTCCTTCGCCTCAATGATGGAGTTGAGACAGGCGATGTATCGCTTGCGGACGTCCATGATGTCGGAGAGGTCTTTGTATTCCTTGGTCAGTCGCACAAATCGCTGTTGGTCAGCGATGACAGCAGGGTCGGTGATGAGGGTCGAGATTTCCTCGAAGCGGGCTTCAAGCCCGTCAAGCTTCTGCAGTATGCTGTTGTTTTCTATCATATTTAGTAATTAAATTCTCCAAATTCAGACTTGATGGTGAGTGAGCGCGTACCCTCTTCGATGTGGCCGATGACTTGGGCATCAATGTTGAAAGATTTCGAGATGGCAATAATCTGTTCGGCTACTTCCGGTCGGACATAGATTTCCATGCGGTGACCCATGTTGAACACCTGATACATCTCGCGCCAGTCAGTGTCAGAGCACTCGTGGATGGCGCAGAAGAGCGGCGGAACAGGGAACATGTTGTCTTTTACGACGCGGCAGTTCTCGCCGACAAAGTGCAGCACCTTGGTCTGTGCTCCGCCCGTGCAGTGCACCATGCCGTGTATCTCCGGACGCAGTTCGTCAAGGATGCGCTTGATGACAGGAGCATAGGTGCGGGTGGGGGAGAGGACCAGTTGGCCTGCGTTAACGGGGGAACCGGCTACAGCATCAGTCAGTCTGTATTTACCGCTATAAACCAACTCTTCTGGTACCGAATGGTCGTAACTCTCCGGGTATGTCTCAGCCAGATACTTGGCGAACACATCGTGGCGTGCAGAGGTTAGCCCATTACTACCCATGCCGCCATTGTAACGCTTCTCATAGGTGGCCTGCCCAGTGGAGGAGAGACCTACGATGACGTCACCCGGACGTATGTTGGCATTGTCGATGACATCGCTTCGCCGCATGCGGCAGGTGACGGTAGAGTCTACGATGATGGTTCTAACCAGATCGCCCACGTCGGCCGTCTCACCTCCTGTGGGCCAGATGCCGATACCCATGTCGCGCAGTTGGGCCAGCAACTCGTCGGTACCGTTGATGATGGCTGAGATGACTTCCGAAGGGATGAGCATCTTGTTGCGTCCGATGGTGGAGGATACAAGGATGTTGTCTGTTGCGCCTACGCAGAGCAGGTCGTCTGTGTTCATGACAATGGCATCTTGGGCAATGCCTTTCCATACGGAGAGGTCACCCGTCTCTTTCCAGTACATATATGCCAGTGCCGACTTGGTTCCTGCTCCGTCGGCATGCATAATGTTGCAATAGTCGGGGTCACCACCGAGCACGTCGGGAATAATCTTGCAGAAAGCCTGAGGGTAGAGGCCTTTGTCAATGTTTTTGATGGCGGCGTGGACGTCTTCCTTGGCAGCCGACACGCCGCGCATCATATAGCGGTTGTTGTTCATTGCTTACAGAGATAGTGGCTATAGTAACTATACTATTTATAGGCACTATGGTTAATAATGTTGTTAGAACTTCACTTCGGGAGCTTTTTCTGCGCCTTGGGCAGCCTCGAACTTGGTCATCTTATCGAAATTGAAGAGGCTTGCTACGATGTTCTTTGGGAACGAACGGATGACGAGGTTGTAGTTCTGCACGGCAGTGTTGTATTTGTTGCGAGCCTCGTTGATGCGGTTCTCTGTTCCTTCGAGTTGAATCTGCAGTTGCTGGAAGTTTTCATTGGCCTTCAGGTCGGGATAGGCCTCGCCAATGGCGATGAGGCGGCCGAGAGCGCTTGAGAGCTCACCTTGGGCAGCTTGGAACTCCTGGATGTTCTCTGCGTCGAGGTTGATGCCGGTAGCCTTAGAACGGGCTTCCACCACACCTTCCAAGGTCTCCTTCTCATGGGCGGCATAGCCTTTGACAGTTTCTACGAGGTTGGGGATGAGGTCGGCACGACGCTGGTAGGCCGACTGCACATTAGCCAGCTCAGTCGTGGCTTTCTCTTGAACGCCGACCATTGAGTTGTAAGCACTGGCAGCCCAAAGTCCGAGGACAACGACGACTGCAATAATGACGATGATACCTTTTAAATTTTTCATATCCTTATTATTTTTATATTAAACTTTCACACTGTTTACTAAATACATAGTGCTCGCCCCACGCTTTACCATCTTGCTGTGGCGCCTCCTCCTCCGAAGCTTCCTCCTCCGAAGCCTCCGCTAATGCCACCTCCTCCGAAGCCGCCACCTCCGAATCCTCGTCCGCTGCCACCGCTACTGATATAGACGGGAGTCTCGACGAAGGGGTTGCTCATCAAGGCCATCGTGCCATAGAGTCCTAACCATTCGAAGCGGCTTTCCATGAAGATGGCAAAGAAGAGCCATAGACCGATAAGGGTGAGATACCTGCCGAAGATGCCTTCTTCCTCTGAGTCGTCTGATTTGGGCTCATATTGCTCTGGCATATCAGGCATCTCCTTGTTTTGCATGAAGGCATAGATACCCTCGGCAAGATAGATCATGGCGCTATCTGGCTGATGGACTTTCATGGCTGGGACCACATACAGCTGTTCCAGCTGATAGCACTCCGCATCGGTGAGGTCAGCCTCGAGCGATTTGCCTGGCGAGATATTGACGGAGTGGTCTTCATAGCCCACGACAATCATCAGTCCGCGGTCGTTGCGGCCAACTCCGTATTTGTTGCCTACATCTTGCGCCATCCGGAACGGGTCGTCGTTTTGGATGTGGTTGACAATGATGATGGTCGACTCAATGCCTAACTCCGTGTCAAGCAGTCGCATCTGTCGGTCGATGATGTTGACGCTGTTGTCGGAAAGGACGCTGTCGGGGTTAGACACATATCGCAGTCCGTCAGTCAGGTGCGGAATGGGGATGTTGTCAGCGTTCCAAGCTGTCTGTTTGGGCTTTTCCTGCGTGGCCAGATAGGAGGAGAGGGAATACGAACAGCTGAAGACCGAGGCGCACAGGCCCAATACGATAATCCAGCCCCATAGCTTTCTGATCTTGGAGAATCGCTGGTGTTGCTGATACCAGGCCGACAGATAGCCGTTGCGTTCCTGATCGTATTGATGCTTGAGTTGGTCGTATCTCTGTGAGAAGTGCTGTCTGAGACTGCTTGTGCTTCTGCCGAAGAAGGTGGCAGCCTGCTTGCGTTGGGATTTGTATTCTTGTTGCAGGCCTTTAATGCGCTGGTTGTAGTTGCCTACCATCTGGTTGAGATACTGGCGCCTTGCCAGCACTTCATCTTGTTCGCCCTTGTTTTGGTAGAGGATGGTTGCCAGTCCTCCTGCGGCGAGGATGCCCAGGAGAATGGCCAGCGGAGTGAAGGCGTCGATATAGGTGCCTTCTTCCTGGCTACTGCCGAACACAGTGAGTCCTGTCACAAGGCCGATGATGACAACGGCCCAAATGAACATCCGGGTTGCCTGTGAAGTCTTTTTGTCTTTTTGTATGTAGTCGGCTGCCATGTTAAGAGGGGTGGTTGTTATAGTCCTTCGTGCCAGTAGTCCCATGAGGCAAAGGCCTGCAAGAGCAGCATTTCAAGGCCGTTCTTGACCGTTGCACTATGTTCCTTTCCTTTATGCATGAAGAGGGTCTCGTCGGGGTTGTAGATGAGGTCGTAGAGCAAGGTGTGGCTGTCCATTGCCTCGTAGGGCAGGGGAGGACACTCGTTGACGTGGGGATACATGCCTAAGGGCGTGCAGTTCACGATGACGTTGTAGGCCTTGATGACTTCAGGAGATACTTCCTGATAGGTAATGCTCTGTGTCTTCTTGGTCCGGCTGACGAAGAGTGTCTGTAGCCCCAGTGAGTTCAGCACGTAGTTGACGGCTTTCGAGGCTCCGCCTGTTCCGAGGATGAGGGCCTTCTTGTGGTGGCTTTCAAGCAGGGGCTCAATGCTCTCGCGGAAGCCGATGACGTCGCTGTTGAAGCCTTTCAGCCATACTTTTTTGCCTTTGTGCCGTACCTGGATGACGTTGACGGCTCCGATGGCTTTGGCTTCGGGCGAGATGGCGTCAAGGTATTTGATGACCTGCTCCTTGTAGGGGCGGGTGACGTTCAGCCCTTTCAGTTCCAGGTTGGTCGCCAACACCTCCTTGAGGTTTTCGATGGTGGGAATCTCGAAGTTGATATAGCGGGCGTTGATGCCTTCGTTCTCGAACTTCTCGTTGAAGTAGCTGATGGAGAACGAGTGTCCGAGCGGATAGCCTATGAGTCCGTATTTATCCATATTTTGCAATTTGACAATATATCTGTTTAACGTCGATGCTACTTGGTGGCGAAGTACATGGTGCAGATGCCGAAGGTAAGTCTTCTGAAGGCTGTCTCTCTGAATCCGGCTTTCTGCAGGATGTCCATCATCTCTTCTCCCTGAGGGAATGCTTCGATGGTCTTTGTCAGATAGCTGTAAGCCTGCTTGTCCTTCGATATGAGTTTGCCGTAGAGGGGCAGGAAGGTGTGCGAATAGAGCCAGAAGAGCTGTCGCATGGGGAAGTGCCGGGGAGTGGTCAGCTCAACGATGCTGAGGTGTCCGCCTTTCTTCAGCACGCGACTCATCTCGGCCAGGCCTTTGTCGAGGCTGGGGAAGTTCCTGATGCCGAATGCCGCCGTCACGGCGTCGAAGGTCTCGCTGTCGAAGCTGAGGCTCATGCAGTCTTCCTTCCTGAAGTTGATGATGTCGTCGAGTCCTTCTGCCTTCACTTTTTGTCTTCCGATGTCCATCATCCCTTCTGATATGTCGGCTCCCACGAGTTGCTGCGGCTGCAACATCCGTGCAGCGAGGATGGCGAAGTCGCCTGTTCCCGTGGCAACGTCGAGGATGGCATGGGGCTTGTATGGCAGCAGTTGCCTGATGGCCTTGCGCCGCCAACCGCGGTCGATGTTCCACGACAGTCGGTGGTTCAGCTTGTCGTAGGCAGGCGCTATCTGGTTGAACATCTGTTCCACCTGCTGGCCTTTCTCCTGCCTGGCGTCGTAGGGTTTGATGGCTTCCTGCTTATACATTTTAGTCTTTCCAGATTATCTGGTCTGTCTGTCCCTGTTTATTTGGCGAGCCACTGCTTGACGTTGCGCTCGATGCGGGCGGCGATGTCGTCGTTGTCGGCTGCGGGCACGAACTTCTGTCCGGTGATGTGCTCGTAGAGTTCGATATATCGTTCGCTGACGCTCTCGGCGTATTCGTCGGTGATCTCGGGCATCACCTGTCCGGGCTCGTTCATGAAGTTGTGTTCGATGAGCCACTGGCGCACAAACTCCTTCGAGAGCTGTCGCTGAGGCTCGCCCTTGGCCAGCTTTTCCTCGTAGCCGTCGGCATAGAAGTAGCGGCTGGAGTCTGGCGTGTGTATCTCGTCGATGAGGTAGACTTTTCCGTCGCGCTTGCCGAACTCGTATTTCGTGTCGACGAGGATGAGTCCGTGCTTGGCGGCTACCTCTTGTCCGCGTGCAAAGATGCGGCGTGTATAGTCTTCCATCACTTCGTAGTCTTCCTTTGAGACGATGCCTTGGGCGATGATTTCTTCTTTCGAGATGTTCATGTCATGTCCCTCGTCGGCCTTGGTTGTCGGGGTGATGATGGGCTCTGGGAAGCGTTCGTTCTCGCGCATGCCGTCGGGCAGGCGGACGCCGCAGAGTTCGCGGACTCCTTTCTTATATTCGCGCCAGGCTGAGCCGGTGAGGATGCTGCGGATGATCATCTCTACGCGGAAACCCTCACATTTCAGTCCTACGGTGACCATGGGGTCGGGGGTGGCGAGTTTCCAGTTGGGGCAGATGTCGGCCGTGAGGTCGAGGAACTGGGCTGCTATCTGGTTGAGCACCTGTCCCTTGAAGGGGATGCCTTTGGGCAGCACCACGTCGAAGGCCGAGATGCGGTCGGTGGCGACCATCACCATCAGGTCGTCGTTGATGTTATACACATCGCGCACCTTTCCGTGGTACACGCTTTTCTGTCCTTCGAAGTTGAAGTCAGTCTTTGTTAATGCTTTCATTGTTATTATGTTTGTCAAATGTTTCGTATGCGTGGACGATGCGTGTGACGAGTTTGTGCCTCACGATGTCTTTCTTCGTCAGTTCCACGACGCCGATTCCTTCGACGCCATCGAGGATGTGCAGTGCCTCCACGAGTCCGCTCTTCTGCGTCTTGGGCAGGTCTATCTGGGTCATGTCGCCGGTGATGATCATCTTCGTGTTCCATCCCATTCTGGTGAGGAACATCCGCAGCTGTGCCGGGGTGGTGTTCTGTGCCTCGTCCAGGATGACGACGGCGTCGCTCAGTGTGCGGCCTCGCATGAACGCCAGCGGGGCAATCTGTATGACGTGCTTCTCCATCATGTCCTGCAGCTTGGCCTGCGGAAGCATGTCTTCCAGGGCATCGTAGAGGGGCTGCAGATAGGGGTCAATCTTGTCCTTCATGTCGCCGGGCAGGAATCCGAGCTTCTCGCCGGCTTCCACGGCAGGGCGCGAGAGAATGATTTTCTTGGCGGTCTTCTCCTTCAGGGCCTTCACGGCCAGGGCTATCGAGAGATAGGTCTTTCCCGTTCCGGCTGGACCTACGGCAAACACCATGTCGTTTTCTTCAAAGGCATCGATGAGCCGCTGCTGGTTTTCGGAACGGCTCTTGATGGGGCGGCCCGACATGCTGTAGACGAGCACACCCTTCACGGCATCGGCTTTGGTCTGTTGACCGTTGACGATGTCGAGGATGTCTTCCAGTGAGATGGTGTTATACTTGATGAGATGTTGGCGCATGCGCTCGATGTCAGCTGCAGCTTTGTCGCGCTGCTCGTCGTCACCGAGAAGCTTGATGACGTTGTCGCGCGCCGTAATGCGAAGCTTCGGAAAGAGCGACTTGAGCATCTGCAGATGACTGTTTCCGACGCCGTAGAATGTTACGGGGTCGATGTCTTCCAGTATGATGGTCTTGTCAATCATATTTTGCATGCAAAATTACATATTTTTCATGAAACATCCAAATAAATCTTTATTCTTCCTATGCTTTTTTCTTCTTTCATCTTCCTTCTTTCGTATTTTCTTTGTAACTTTGTGCCCGATAAGGCATATCGAAGTTCATGAAAGAATTATATAAAACCAGATATCTGCAAGGTTTCTCCCTGTTGGTCATCTTCCTGGCCGTCGTTCGTTTGGCCTTTGTCGACTCCCCTCGCGAGCCAGCTGCTTCAGAAGAGGCGGAGGCAGAGCCTGTGACAGAGTTGGCAGAAGTGGTTGCCCCTGTGCCGGAAGAGGTGGGAGAGGAGCCGGAAGCTGTTGTCGCCGAGGTAGGGGAAGTGGAGAAAGACACACCCCCCGCCGTCGAGGATACGCCCCCCGCAGAAGTAGGCTCGTCGCGCTTCTTTAATGCCGACGGCACCCTGGCACGTCACCGAATCTACAGTGTCGCCAGCTATGCCACGGCTTTCCCCGACACCAATGCCCTGCAACTCATCTACGCCCGGCGCTATGGCACCACGCCGGTGGCCGACCGTGCGGAGGCGGAAGTGCGCAAGGCCGACCTGGTATATATCGGAAGCAATCCCTACTATCATGTTGCACCTCTGGGGCAGAGCATTCCCTATCTCGTGCCACGGGCTGCCATGCTCCTGCAGGACATCGGCCATGCCTTCTACGACAGCCTGCAGATTAAAGGTATTCCCTTGCACCAGATTGTCGTATCGAGCGTGCTCCGCAGCGATGCCGACGTGGCTCGTCTGCGCCGGCGAAACCCCAATGCCACGGAGAACAGCTGCCATCGGTTTGGCACAACCTTCGATATCAGCTACGTGCGCTATAAGACCGTCGAGGCTCCCGATGGCCCGGCACGCAGGCAGGTGAGAAACGACTCGCTGAAATGGGTGCTCAGCGAGGTGCTCAACGATATGCGCAACCAAGGAAGATGTCTCATCAAGTACGAGCGCAAACAGCCCTGTTTCCATATCACCGTGCGGTAAGGCAGCCGATAATCCATATCACACTTTTCCCTTCCCCATCTTCTGTAGAATAGGACGGACTCCGTCAGCTAATCGGAATCCTTTGATTCTTATGCTCTTTTATGGATTCTCTTTTTGCTGTTAGCGGTTATGCAGGAAATGCCCAACCTTTGCCCACTCCATGGTCAGACAGCCTGCGATTGCTGCCAGTTGAAAGTTCCTTTTTTATTTTTTTTTGAGGCGGTGGGGCTTTGAAAAAAAATGACAAAAATCCTTTTTTACGGCCCAAAGAATCCATTCGTTTGAAAAATTTTTTCCGATGGTCGCAAATAACGCAGCCATGAGTCGTTGAGCGCAACCTGTTGACAGTGAGAAAGATAGCGTTTTTGGCCTTGATAACCACCGACAAACCGACCAACGAATCCGACCTTTCGGACAGCGAAAGGTATGCTTTCGTTCAGACTTTTGGTACAAAAGTCCTGACGATATCTTAGAAATCGCACCACGATTTCTAAGATATCATGCAACGAATCGGTACAAAAGTCCTGACGATTTGTACCAAAAGTCTGTAAAGATGGCAGACACCCCTTGAAAAATCTGCCGGAAAGGTCCCGTTTTTTTTCTAGAACGGTGGTTTTTCATGACAGGATTTTTCAGGCAAAAATCTTGACAAAATGATTGAAGGAAATAAGAGGCCTCAGTGTCAATTGTCCCTTTCGATGAAGTCGGTGACGAGCTTGAATACTGGCTCGTAGCTGTCGAATACGGCATGCTGCCAGTCATCCTGCGGCGTGTGGTAGAAGGGGAAGGCGTCGCCTTCTTCATTCTCGAGGAAGATGCATGGGACGTGGCGCACTGCAAAGGGGTAGTGGTCGCTGTTGGCCGCCAGTTTGCCGTGGTTCAGCGCGGTGAAGTATTGTTTCTCTCTGACGATGTCCTCGAACAGCGGGAACTTCTGTTCGCCGGTGTCGCTGGTCTCGCAGTAGAGCACGGGGTTGTTGTCGCCAATCATGTCGATGTTCATCAGATACTTGATACGGCTGAGCGGCAGCGTGGGATGGTCGATAAACCAGTTGGAGCCCCTGAGGTTGGCGTCTTCGCCCGAGAAGGCCACGAAGTAGACGTCGTACTGGGGCTTGTGGACGGCATAGTGGCGGGCCAGGGTGACGAGCATGGCCGTACCCGAGGCATTGTCGTTGGCTCCGCCGTAGAATACCTTGCTGCCCAGATTGCCGATGTGGTCGTAGTGGGCGGTAAAGACGTAGCAGCTGTCGTGGCGCTCGCCCTCGACCTTCGCAATGACGTTGAAGCACTCATAGCCCTCGTAGAAGTGGTTGTCGATGTCTATCTTGGCATGGTGTGCACCCCTGACGGCTTCGGCCATCGTCCAGATGACGGGCTTCTCGGCCACACGCTCGCCGTAGGCCTTGTAGAACTTCAGCGGCGTGTCCCAGGTCAGGATGAGACCGGCATTAGGGCAGCCGGCATCGTTCTGCAGCCGGGAGAAGTCCTGACGGTGCTTGTAGGTGAACCAGAAGTCGCACACCACGAGGGCCCCTTGATACTCGGGCCTTGCCAGGTCGCTGAAGAGCTTGTCGGAGTCGTAGTTCAGCGTGTCGACATGGTAGAGCGGGAACTCGCCATGGACAGCCGGAGTAAACTCGCGCACGGTAAAATCCTTTCCGGCCACCAGTCGCCGGCCGTCGGCGCTCATCTTCATGCGCTTGGGGAAGGTGTTGATGTCGAGACGGAAGGGTTGGCGGATGACTTCGTTAACGCCTGCCTTCTCGTATTCCTTTTCCAGAAAACAGCCGGCCTTGTTGGCTCCGCCGAGGGCATAGCCGCGACCCTGATACTTGGACGAGCACAGCGTCTTCACTAACTTCTTGTAGTAGGACAGGTCCTGAGCCTCGGTCAGCAGCGCCGATGAGGCCAGCAGGATGGTAAACAGGATTCTCGCTTTCATAATGAAGTGCATATAAATAAAGGTTCCTGTGCAAAGATATGACTTTTTTCTTGTACCCCCAAAGCAATCGCAAAATAATTCTCCTTTTTCTTCGCATAATCGGAATTTCTTTGTAATTTTGTGCCACAAATCCAAAAACAATAAAGAAAATGAGAAGCAGAACAGCCAATTGGTTTGAAACCAAAATCCGCTATGAGAAGACCATGGAAGATGGTCTTGAGAAGAAAGTTACCGAACAGTATGTTGTTGATGCCCTGAGCTTTACTGAAGCCGAAGCGAGCATCCTTGAGGAGATGAGTTCCTATATCAGCGGCGAATTCAAGATTACCGACATCAAGCCTGCCGCCTACAGCGAGATATTCTTCAGCGAGGCTCCGGCTGACGACCGCTGGTATAAGGCCAAGCTGCAGTTCATCACCATCGACGAGAAGACGGAGAAGGAGAAACGCGCCACGGTCAACTATCTGGTGCAGGCCGGAACGTTGCCCATGGCTGTCAAGCACATCGACGAGGTCATGGGGACAACCATGAACGACTACGTCATTGTCAGCGTTGCCGAGACACAGATAATGGATGTCTTTGAACATCATGCCGGCACAGGCAAAAAGGAAGAAGTTGACGACAAACCAGAATACGAGGAATAAGCATTTCGCGATGGGCATCATCACCAAAAATCTGTCAGATGTGCGCAGCCTCCTGCCCGAGGGCGTCAGGCTCGTTGCCGTCAGTAAATATCATCCCGAGGAAGCGCTGCAAGAGGCCTATGAGGCAGGCCAGCGCATCTTCGGGGAGAGTCATGTGCAGGAACTCATGCGCAAGCAGGAGGCCCTGCCGAAGGATATCCAGTGGCATTTCATCGGCCATCTGCAGACAAACAAGGTGAAATACATCGCACCCTTCATCGATACCATCGAAGCCGTAGACAGCATCCGCCTGATGCGCGAAATCAATAAGCATGCCGAACGCTGCCAGCGCTGCATCAAGATCCTGCTGGAGCTGCATATCGCCACCGAGGAAACTAAGTACGGATTCTCGCTGGACGAGTGCCGGCAGATGCTTGCAGAAGGCGAATGGCGGCAGCTGGAGCATGTGCAGATCGTGGGATTGATGATGATGGCATCGAATGTAGATGATGAAACTCAGATTGCCCGTGAATTCGACATCGCTGCACAATTCTTCAATGAGGTGAAAGCAGGGTTCTTTCCCGATGATGCTGCCTTCTGCGAGCGCAGCTGGGGTATGAGCCACGACTTCCCCATTGCCGTGCGGCATCAATCTACACTCGTCAGAGTGGGAACCCGAATCTTTGGTGAACGGGTCTATTGATTATCAATCCCTTACATCAATAATTGCCCCTATGAAAAGATTATCGCTGTTGTTGCTGGCCGGATTGTCGGCCTTGACTCTTGCCGCCCAAGAAGACGAGAAACGGCAGGAAGTGCTCATCGAAACCACGATGGGGAACATCCGCGTTGCCCTCTACAACGAGACACCGATGCATCGCGACAACTTCCTGAAACTGGTCAGGGAAGGGTATTACGACGGAAACCTCTTCCACCGGGTCATCTATAACTTCATGATTCAGAGCGGCGACTCCACCTCCCGTCATGCCCAGCCCGAACAGATGCTCGGACTCTATTCACCCGACTATACTATTCCAGCCGAGATTCGCTATCCCGCCATCTTCCACAAGCGTGGTTCGTTGGCAGCAGCACGAGAGCCTGACGATGTAAACCCGGAACATGCTTCGTCGGCAAGCCAGTTCTATATAGTCTACGGCCGAAGGTTCAACGACGAAATGCTCGACGAGCAGCAGAACCGGCTCGACAACCAGACCAACGGACAGGTGAAACTCACGCCAGAGGTCCGCGAGGTGTATAAGAGGGTAGGGGGCACACCCCATCTCGACGGGCAGTATACCGTCTTCGGCGAGGTCCTGGAAGGACTGGACGTGGTGAAGGAAATCGACTGGGTGCCGACAGATGAAAACGCCCGACCCAAGGAGGACGTGAGAATCGTACGTGCAACCGTGATGGAATAATTTTATAAGTAGGACAACAATGCGTCTAGGATTCTTTCTTTTGTTATTGCTCATACCGCTCACCGGCTGCGTGTTCGTAGGCTGGCATGTGTGGCGTATCTTACTCCTGTCTGCATGGCTGAAGGCGCTGATTGTCACGCTGATGACGCTCTGCGTGGCATCACTCTTCCTGAGCTTCTGGTACGGACTCGACCGCATGCCGATGACACTGGCTCGAATCTTCTACGCCATCGGAACATCCTCGCTCATCGTACTGCTCTACCTCTTCATGCTCTTCGTCGTGATGGACCTCGGAAGGCTCTGCCGCCTGATACCGTCGGCGTTCATGCACAACAGCCTGCCTGGTACGCTCACCGTGCTGGGCATCATGATGGCAGTCTTCATCTATGGCAAACTGCATTATAACAATAAAGTACGTGTACCTATTAATATACATACAGGTAAGCTCTCGCGTCCTATGCGCCTTGTGATGATTAGCGACATCCATCTGGGCTACCACATTACCCGCAATGACTTGTCGAAATGGGTCGATATGCTCAATCAGGAGCACCCGGATGCCATCCTCGTCGCCGGCGACATCGTTGACATCAGCGTACGGCCGCTCTTAGAGGAGAATATGGCTCAAGAGTTCCGGCGGCTGAACGCACCTGTCTATGCCTGTCTCGGAAACCATGACTATCTGGCCGGCGAACCTCGCTCGGAGCAGTTTTATCGGGAAAGCGGCATACAACTGCTGCGCGACACGTCGGTCGTCATCAATGGCGAACTGCTCGTGATTGGTCGCGACGATCGCACAAATATCCACCGGGCAACAGTAGCACAGCTGGTCAAAGCCGCATCCATGATGGACAAACCACAAGGCTTTACCGTCCTGCTCGACCACCAGCCTTATAATCTTGAAGAGGCAGAGCAGGCCGGCATTGACTTCCAGTTTAGCGGACATACCCACTATGGGCAAGTATGGCCCATCTCGTGGATAGAAGACCTGATCTACGAATGTGCCTTTGGCAACCATCAGCGAGGCAATACGCGCTATTATGTGTCAAGCGGCATCGGAATATGGGGAGGAAAGTTCCGCATAGGGACTCGTTCGGAATACATCGTGGCCACCATAGAGTAGCAGAATAAACAAACAGAACACCCTCCCAAATTCCCAATTCTTGTCCTTTTGGCCTTGATATTTGTCAAGAATCAAGAAAAATTTCATTCTTTTTGAAAAATAATCACAAAAATATTTGCGACATTTCAAAAAAGTCCTTACCTTTGCATCCGCTTTCGCCCCGAAAATGGGGTGCAGGCAAAAAAGAAAGAGTTCTTTGAGACGATTACATAAAACAAACAAGTAGTACAAGAAGCGAGAACCATAATAATGGTTTTCGGGTAGAAGTTAACCCTTCGTCTACGCGAGTATCTTTAAAAGAAATCGCGAGATAGAAATGAGTGACTTTTCCAGGAAGTATATAAACTTGATTTTCGGATGCGTACTGAGACAGACAATTCTCTCGTTCCTCCTTTCCGGTTTTTCCGTTGGTGGATACATAGAGATAATATTATTTATACAATGGAGAGTTTGATCCTGGCTCAGGATGAACGCTAGCTACAGG
>CAMHUI010000016.1 GCA_946188345.1 uncultured Prevotellaceae bacterium
GGTGCGCAGACGCCACTCCTCATGGATGACACCACGCTCCTTGTCAATCTCCTCGGGGTCGAGGGTCAGACCCGTCGACCAGTCGCGCAGGATGAGCAGGCAGGAGTCGAGCGAAGCCTGGTTCGTAGTCGGCACATTGTCAATGTTGTACACCGTCTGGTCGATAGAGGTGTAGGCGTTCAGGTCGCGACCAAACTCCACGCCTATCGAGCGCAGGTACTCGATAAGGTTGTTACCCTTGAAGTTGTCAGAGCCGTTGAAGGCCATGTGCTCGAGGAAGTGGGCCAGTCCGCGCTGACTCTCCTCTTCCTGGATGGAGCCCACCTTCTGGGCGATGTAGAAGTTGGCACGATGTTCGGGCCATTCGTTGTGACGGATGTAGTAGGTCAATCCGTTCTCCAGTTTGCCGATGCGCACGTCAGGGTCGACAGGCACAGGCGGCATCTGCATCTCCTGGGCCTGAGCCATCGAGACCACGGCCAGAAGAGCCAACACAAAGAAATTTCTCAGTTTCATAGTTTTCTTTTATTTATAATGATAAGTTAAGTATGATCAATCTCCATTCCGGGCCGGATAAAAAACCGCTATTCCGGGTTAACGGCCATCTATTTTTAGAAAACAACGCTGCAAAATTACAGATAATCCGCCAAATACACAAGAAAAAAAGTTCTCTTTTGTTTGCAATTAGTGTTTTTTACGCTGCAAAGTCACCTTCGATAAACTCAGCAATCTGCTGGTAAAATCCATCTCACCTTTATCTACATCTTTCAAAAAAGAAGAAGAAAGTCTGTTCGTCGTTCATTAAGCAGGCCGCTGGATGATTTCATTGTTTTCGTGGCAGACATTATGAAAATAATTGACAAAAATCCCGTTTTAAGGCCCTGAGAATGCCATCTTTTGAAAATTTTTTTCCCTCGGTCGCAAATAACGCAGCCATGAGCTATCATATGTAACCCGTTGACTGTGAGACAGATAGCGTTTTCGTCCTTGATAACCACCGACAAACCGACCAACAGAGCCGACCTTTCGGACAGCGAAAGGTAAGCTTTCGTGTAGACTTTTGGTACAAAAGTCATGACGAAAAGTAAGAAATCGTGATGCGATTTCTAAGATATCATCGGGCGAATCGGTACAAAAGTCATGATGATTTGTACCAAAAGTCTTTGAGGATGGCAAAAAATCCTTGGAAGGTTGGCCGGAAAGGTCCGGAATTTTTGCTGGAACGAGGTTTTTACATGACAAGATTTTTCGGTTAAAAATCTTGACAAAAAGAATGATGAGCGACGGGTAAACAGAATGTTTGGAAGCTACCACTCTGTGATTGAAATCTTTAGGCTAAACCGGAAAAAGAAGGTTTTTCTTGGCGTTTTTCCTGACTTTTCAGAAAATGTTTTGTAAATTTGCAGTCAGAAAGTTCTTTTCAAAATAGAGACAGCCCCATGGACAAGAAGCGTTTTTTCACCCGCACAGAAGAGCTTTGGAACTCTTGGTCTCACGCTGCCGGCATTGCACTGGGCGTGGGTGTGGGCATTGCGCTGCTCGTCTGGTGCGCCCACGCCCACAACGGATGGGCTACGGCAGGCGTCATCCTCTACCTCTTCGGCATGCTGATGTCGTATCTGGCCTCGACCGTCTACCACGCCATACCGGCCGAAAGTCCCTGGAAACAGCGACTCAGAAAGTGGGACCATGCCGCCATCTACTGGCACATCGCCGGTTCCTACTCACCCATCACGCTCGTCGCACTCAGACAAGAGGGCTACTGGGGGTGGGCACTTTTCATCTTCATCTGGGCAGCCGCACTGGCTGGAACCATAACAAGCTTCAGAAAACTCGAAGACCACAGCCACTTGGAAACCATCTGTTTCTGCCTGATGGGACTGAGTGTGCTCGTGGCATTCAAACCGCTTATTGACAACATCAGCTTCCTGGCCGTCAACTGGATTGTAGCCGAGGGTATATGCTACCTGACAGGAGCCGTCTTCTATAGTCTCAACAAACAACGCTTCATGCACACCGTGTTCCACTTCTTCGTGCTGGCAGGCTCCATCTGCCACATCGTGGCCGTGTGGGATATCCTCTTATCAAGCCTATGATGAAACTCAGAAATATACTGCTTTGCTGGGGCATCATCCTATTGATTGGATGCCAAAAAACTGAGGGGGGTAAGTTTCGTGAGGAAACGTTCACAGACATTGTCCGACTGAAGACCACTCCCGTCAAAGAACAGGGTAGGAGTGAGACGTGCTGGGCCTATGCCATGCTTGCCACGATAGAGACCGAACACCTTATGCAGGGCGACTCCGTAAACCTCTCGGCCCACTACGTCAGCCGCATGCTGATGCGCGAACGACTCACTTACTACTATCTCGCTGGCGGAAAAAGGCGGCTGTCGCTCAGGACGATGGCACCCACACTCGTCAGACTCATCCAGCAATACGGCGCCGAACCCTTCAACACCTACGGAGCCACCAGCAAGGTCAGCTACAACGCCCTCTGCCGAAAAGCCGAGCAGATGGCCCGCACATGCCAGTCGTTCAGACAACTCGACGACCGATTCAACGCACTCATGGATGCCGAAGTGGGTTTCCTGCCGAAGTACGTCTATATGGCCAGTGCCGAATATACGCCGCTGGAGTTTGCCCACAGCGTGTGTAGAAAAAATGAATATCAGGCACTGACCAGCTACACCCACCACCCGTTCTTCGAGACGTTTGAACTGGAGACACCCGACAACACTGACCACTCAGCCTTCCTGAACCTGCCCATCGACACGCTTATGAAAGCCGTCGACGATGCCCTTCTGCAAGGCCATCCCGTGTGTTGGGAGGGCGACATCAGCAACAAATACTTCTCCTTCCAGCATGGCAGAGCAGACCTCTTCCTTCCCTCAGGCAACATGCAGCAGCTCCGGCAACAAGCCTTCGAGCGGCTCAGCGTCACCGACGACCACTGCCTATGCCTCGTCGGCATCGCTGAAGACCAACAGGGACGAAGATACTACCTGGCCAAAAACTCTTGGGGAACAGACAATCCATACGGCGGATTCGTGTATCTCTCTGCCGACTACGTCAGGCTCTACACCATCTGCGTAGTGCTTCACTACACAGTAAACTAATGATTAGAACACTTTGGCTGCGCTGAAGTTAATCCCGCTCGGCAAAACAATAATAATAAAAATATTTTTTCCTTTTCTTGTTTTTTTTGCTCGCTTATTGGATAAAAATCTAACGCTCGGAAAAATAAATGTATTTATTCTTCCTCACTTAATCGATTTTTTCGTAACTTTGCACATTATTATATGGCGCATACACATACGTGTGCGCACATTTGGCATGTAACAAAATATATAAAATCATACAAAATATGGACTACAATTTCAGAGAGATTGAGAAGAAATGGCAACAGAGATGGGTGGAACAGAAAACCTATCAAGTGACCGAAGAAGAAGGTAAGAAGAAATTCTATGTGCTCAACATGTTCCCTTACCCCAGCGGAGCAGGACTGCATGTGGGCCATCCGCTCGGCTATATCGCCAGCGATATCTATGCCCGCTACAAGCGTCAGCAGGGCTTCAACGTGCTCAACCCCATGGGTTATGACGCCTACGGACTGCCGGCTGAGCAATATGCTATACAGACCGGACAACATCCCGCCAAGACTACCGAAGTAAACATCAACCGCTATCGCGAGCAAT
This sequence comes from uncultured Prevotellaceae bacterium, assembly GCA_946188345.1. Taxonomy (GTDB): domain Bacteria; phylum Bacteroidota; class Bacteroidia; order Bacteroidales; family Bacteroidaceae; genus Prevotella. Next base: position 3,698 of record CAMHUI010000016.1, read on the forward strand.
TGGACCATATCGGCTTCTCTTTCGACTGGAGCCGCGAGGTCAGAACGTGTGAGCCCGGCTACTATCACTGGACACAGTGGGCCTTCCAGAAGATGTTCAACTCGTTCTATTGCAACACCTGCCAGAAGGCTCAGCCCATCACCAAGCTCATCGAACACTTTGAAAAGCAAGGCACCGAAGGACTGGATGTAGCCCAGAGCGAAGAACTTCAGTTCACAGCCGACGAGTGGAAGCAGATGAGCGATGTGGAGAAGCAGCAGACTCTGATGAACTACCGCATTGCCTATCTGGGTGAGACCATGGTCAACTGGTGTGCCGAGCTGGGCACCGTGCTGGCCAACGACGAAGTGGTTGACGGAGTCTCCGTGCGTGGCGGCTATCCCGTTGTTCAGAAGAAGATGCGCCAGTGGTGCCTCAGAGTCTCTGCCTATGCACAGCGACTGCTCGACGGACTGGACAACATCGACTGGACTGAGTCGCTGAAAGAGACGCAGAAGAACTGGATTGGCCGTTCGGAAGGTACGGAGATGCAGTTCAAGGTGGCCAACAGCGACCTGGAGTTTACCATCTTCACAACCCGCGCCGATACCATCTTCGGTGTGACATTCATGGTGCTTGCTCCCGAGAGCGAACTCGTTCAGCAGCTCACAACCGCCGAGCAGAAAGCTGCCGTAGAAGAATACCTGGCCTACGTGAAGAAGCGCACCGAGCGTGACCGTATCAGCGACCGAAAGGTGACAGGTGTCTTCTCCGGTTCCTACGCCGTCAATCCCTTGACAGGTAAAGAGATTCCCGTCTGGATCTCGGAATACGTCTTGGCCGGCTACGGCACAGGAGCCATCATGGCTGTTCCTGCCCACGACTCGCGCGACTATGCCTTTGCCAAACACTTCAACCTGCCCATCATACCGCTGATTGAGGGTGCCGACGTGTCGGAAGAGAGCTTCGATGCCAAGGAAGGTATCGTGATGAATTCTTCCAACGGCGAGTTCTCGCTGAACGGACTGACCGTAAAGGAAGCCATTCAGAAAACCAAGGAATATGTCACTAAGAAAGGCTTAGGCCGAGTAAAGGTGAACTTCCGTCTGCGTGATGCCATCTTCTCGCGTCAGCGCTACTGGGGCGAACCATTCCCTGTCTACTACAAGGACGGCATGCCGCAGATGATTCCCGAGGAATGTCTGCCCTTGCAGCTGCCTGAAATCGATAAGTATGAACCCACTGAGACAGGCGAACCACCCCTCGGCCGCGCAAAGATGTGGGCCTGGGACACCGTGAAACGTTCAGTGGTCGACCGTACCACAGTCGACAATAAAACCATCTTCCCCTTGGAACTCAACACCATGCCAGGATTTGCCGGATCATCAGCCTACTACCTCAGATATATGGACCCACACAACACCGAGGCCCTCGTATCGAAGAAAGCTGACGAATACTGGCAGCAGGTAGACCTCTATGTGGGTGGAACAGAACATGCCACAGGACACTTAATCTACTCCCGCTTCTGGAACAAGTTCCTCTTCGACCTCGGCGTATCGTGTAAGGAAGAACCCTTCCAGAAACTCGTCAACCAAGGAATGATTCAGGGTCGCTCGAACTTCGTCTATCGCGACAACAAAGCTTCAAAAGACGGACACCCCGTCTTTGTTTCCTGCGGACTGAAAGATAACTATGACGACGTGACTCCTATCCACGTTGACGTGAACATCGTGCAGAACGATATTCTTGATATTAATGCCTTCAAAAACTGGAGACCGGAATATAACGACGCAGAATTTATTCTTGAAGACGGTAAATATCTCTGCGGCTGGGCCATCGAAAAAATGTCGAAGTCGATGTTCAACGTTGTCAATCCCGACATGATTGTCGAGCGATATGGCGCCGACACACTCCGACTGTATGAGATGTTCCTCGGTCCGGTGGAGCAGAGCAAGCCTTGGGACACCAACGGCATTGACGGCTGCCACCGCTTCCTGAAGAAGTTCTGGAACCTGGTCAGCAATGCCACTGAAAGCAATGAACCCAACAAGGAAGAACTGAAGAGTCTGCATAAACTCATCAAGAAGGTATCGCAGGACATCGAAGCCTTCTCCTATAATACTTCTATTGCCGCCTTCATGATCTGCGTGAACGAACTCTCGCAGCTGAAGTGTCAGAATAAGGAAGTAGGCAAGGCTCTTGTCCGCCTGATAGCTCCCTTTGCTCCTCATATTGCAGAAGAACTCTGGGAGATGCTGGGTGGCGACGGCAGCGTCTGCGACAGTGAGTGGCCGACATGGAACGAGGCTTATCTCGTAGAGAACGAAATACAGCTGACCATCTCCTTCAATGGTAAGGCCCGCTTCCAGATGCAATTCCCGGCCGATGCCGACAATGATGCCATTCAGACTGCTGTCCTGGCAGATGAAAAGACACTGAAGTATCTCGACGGAAAACAGGTCATAAAGGTCATCATCGTGCCTAAGAAGATTGTAAACGTTGTTTGCAAATAATCTATAGATACTATATTCACTATAGTTACTATAAAAAAAGAAAATCTGTATGACTCTCTTCAAGAACAAAACGATAGAGCGTGAGGTGAAGGATTATTTCTTTATAACCCTTGGCCTCATACTATTTGCTTTTGGCTGGACGGTGTTTCTGCTGCCTTATGAGATTGTGACTGGTGGCGTGACGGGTGTGGCTGCCATCATCTACTATGCCTCTGGTATAGAGATAGAAATAAGCTACTTCGTCATCAATGCGCTGTTGCTCATCATAGGACTGAAAATACTTGGTTGGCGATTCCTGATGAAAACCATCTATGCCATCTTTATGATTTCATTCCTACTGTGGCTATTTCAGATTATTATCAGAAACCCCGACGGCAGCGTGGTGAAGATATTAGGCGAAGGTCAAGCCTTCATGTCACTGCTTATAGGTTGTACCTTTACAGGCAGCTCGTTAGCCATCGTCTTCTATAACAACGGCTCGACAGGAGGAACAGATATCATTGCCGCCTCTGTCAACAAATACTACAATTTCTCGCTGGGCCAGGTACTGATTATGGTCGATTTGATAATCATCGGCTCCTGCTTCTTCATTCCACAATTTGGCGATGGCATCGACCGTATACATAAAGTAGCCTTCGGTTTATGTACGATGGTCGTAGAGAATTTCGTGCTGGACTATGTGAACAACTCCATGAGACAGTCGGTCCAGTTTATGATTTTCTCTAAGAAACATGAAGAGATAGCCTATGCCATCGGAACAGAGATGGACCATGGCGTGACCATTCTCGACGGCCATGGCTGGTATACAGGACAAGAAATGAAAGTGCTTTGCATCCTGGCCCGCAAGAGAGAGAGTCCTCAGATGTTCCGTATCATCAAGTCAATCGACCCCAACGCCTTTGTTTCCGTTGGCAGCGTCATCGGCGTATTCGGCGAAGGTTTCGACCCCATCAAGGCAAGAGTGCCGAAGAAAAACAATACAATAAGAAGAGTGAACGAAGAAGAATGAAGATAGTCTTTGCAACCAATAACAAGCATAAGCTTGATGAAATCCGTGATATTCTCGGACATGAGTTTGAAATAGTTTCCCTGAAAGACATCGGCTGCGATGTAGACATACCTGAGACAGGCTCAACCCTCGAAGAAAATGCCTTGATGAAAGCACGCTACGTGTTCGACAATTACAGTCTGAACTGCTTTGCCGACGATACCGGCCTTGAAGTAGAAGCCCTGAACGGAGAACCAGGAGTCTACAGTGCCCGCTATGCAGGAGAAGGGCATGACTCAGAGGCTAACATGAAGAAATTATTGGAGAAATTAGGAAACAATAACAATCGTCAGGCAAGATTCCGCACTGTTATTGCGTTAGTATTGAAAGACAGTCCCAAAGAAAGCATCACGCTTTTCGAAGGTATCGTCAACGGCCGTATTGCTTACGAGAAACATGGAACAGAGGGCTTTGGCTACGATCCCATCTTTGTTCCTGAAGGCTACGACCAAAGCTTTGCAGAACTGGGATTGGACATTAAGAATAAAATATCCCACCGTGCACGGGCTACACAAAAATTAGTGGAACATCTGAAAGACATTAAACAATAAGATATATGATGATGAGGAAGTGGTTGTTGGTTGGAATTGTTTCCATGTTTACCATGGTGGTAAATGCTCAGGTAGGTACATGGAAAGCCTACATGGCTTATCATGACGTGACGGAAATAGAACAAGCCGGCAATATCATCTTTGTGCTTGCCTCAAACAATCTGTATGCCTACAACACAAACGACGAAAGTATACAGACCTACGACAAGATGAACTTTCTCAACGATTGCGAAATCAGTCATATAGCCTGGAGCCAGCAGGCTGAACATCTCATCATTGTCTATCAAAACAACAACATAGACCTGATAGACCGTAACAACAACGTTACCAACCTGCCCGACTATTATTTCAAGTCGATGACCATTGACAAAACCGTCAACAGCATCACTATCGACGGTATCTATGCCTATCTCAATACCGCATTCGGTATTGTAAAGGTTAATGTAAAAGATGCTGAAATTAGCGATACCTATAACCTCGGCTTCAATATTGATTATTCTTACATCGAAAACGGCTCTATCTTTGCTGCTTCAAGCACCAACGGCATCTACGAAGGAAAACTTTCGGACAATCTTCTGGACAAAAGCAACTGGACTCGGACGGGCAGTTATAAAAAACAAGACAAGAAGACAGATCAGGAACTTCAGCAGCTGGTCAGTAAGCTGAACCCTGGCGGACCGAAATACAACTACTTCCACTCGCTTAAAATCCATAATGGTAAACTATATACAACCGGCGGCTATACCAGCGGAGGACTCAATGCAGGACGTCCAGGATGCATACAAGTGCTCGACCAGAATGAGGAGTGGACTATCTTCGAAGACGACTTGCAGACGAAGACAGGAACCGTCTATGTGAACTTGAACGGCATTGATATCGACCCATTGGACAACCGCCACACGATAGCCTATGGCCGTACGGGCGTCTATGAGTTCTATGACGGCATCTTCCAAAAACATTGGAGCTATGACAATTCGCCACTTCAATATGCGATTGCTGTCAGTAATCATGAAAATCTATATAAAGCCTATGTGGAAACGCTTGGTGCCCGCTTCGACAACGAAGGCAACTTCTGGTGTCTGAACAGCCTTGCACCCAGCCAGTCAATCCTCTGTTACACCAAGGACGGCGAATGGAAGTCGTTCCACCACACGGAACTCATGGCCATCGAACAAGGTAAAAACCGCAGTTTCGGCTCCATGGAACGCCCAATCTTCGACCAGAAAGGCAATATGTGGTTTGTCAATAATTATTGGATTCAGCCGGCTTTCTGTAAGTATGACACTAAGACCGACGACCTGACCGTCTATACGAAGTTCATCAATCAAGACGAGACCAAGCTGGAATTCTACTACCTGCGCTGTATCACTGAAGACAAGGAAGGCAACCTCTGGCTTGGTACAAGCATCGGCCCTGTCTATCTGAGCCGGGAAGATGTTGATGAAGATCCTTCGACAGTACGCTTCCAACAGGTAAAGGTTCCACGCAACGATGGCACCAATCTGGCTGACTATCTGTTGTCGAATGTCGACATTCAGTGTATCGCCATCGACGGCGGCAACCGTAAATGGTTCGGCACGAGCGACAACGGAGTATATCTCATCAGCAGCGACAACATCCAGCAGCTGAAACATTTTACTACCAACAACAGCAACCTGCTTTCTAACAACATCGAATCGATTACTATCAACGATGAAACGGGTGAGGTATTCATCGGTACGAATAAAGGGCTCTGTTCCTACGTTAGTGATGCTACAACACCTGTTGAAGAGATGCAGAAAGATGAAGTCTGGGCCTATCCTAACCCTGTTCAGCCAGGCTACAACGGTCCCATTACCATCACTGGTCTGGCTTATAACTCATGGATCAAGATTACCACTTCCAACGGAACACTGGTCAACGAAGGCCGCAGCAATGGCGGCAGCTATACCTGGTATGGCCGAGACCAAAACAATCGTCCGGTAGCCTCAGGCGTCTACATGGTACAGGTAGCTACGGAAGAAGGATCGAAAGGTGTTGTCTGTAAGATAGCTATCGTCAGATAAAGTTTCCCTTTTCTCTATAAAAGCTAAAAATAAGAGTGTCGCTTGCGATACTCTTATTATTTTATTCTTTCTTTTTTAAATTTTTAAAAAGTATAAGAAGAATAATAAGTTGTGGATATGTTGATAAGTTTTTCATTGAAAACTTGTATGAGAAGTTATTAGTTTGTGGTATTTGGATTATCCACAGTAGGGTGGAAACTTAATTTATTATTTTCAATTACTTACGCAGTTTTCCACAATTGCATTGAAAATAACAATTACCTGTCTTTGTGGATAAAAATAATTTTCTTAAAAAGGTGGATATGTCTATGAAAAGAGCATGCTAACTCTACTTTTATCCACAACCATGGTAGGGCTTTTTTTTTCCACAGTTTTTTCCACACACTTATCCGCTCAGTTTTCCACAGGTTTATCCACAATCTATACCTAATTATATATATATACGTACACGCGTAAAGGCATAATCTCTCCTGACTCCACTAAGAATGGTAGGGTCAGTGGGTTGGTATTTTTTAAAAAACCTTGAAATGAAGATAGTGATTAGTGAGTGAGCTTCAGAGATAAGCTTCTACTTTTTCCACAATGGTTTCCGGCATGATGTTGTTCATGCAGGCATAGTCGCCACGCTGGCATTTCTTGCTGCCATAGATACTGCATGGCCTGCAGTCGAGGTCGGTCTGCACGGCGTCTTCCATTCTCTGGTTCCAACCAAGAAATCCTGCAAAGGGGTGGGTGGCACCCCATACGCTGACAACGGGTGTGGCAACGAGCGAAGCCAGATGCATGTTGGCGCTGTCCATCGATACCATCACGTTGAGCTGACTCATCAGAAGCAACTCATTCTGAAGCCCATCCAGCCGTTCAGAGGCGCAGCAGCACTGTCTGTATCTCTGCTCCCACTCTTTGAGCACTGCCATCTCTTTCGCACCGCCGCCAAAGAGAAATACTTTGATATCAGGATGTTTTTCTGTGAGAATTCTGATAACCTGTTTCATTCGTTCAATGGGATAGATTTTCCCTGTGTGGGCGGCAAAGGGAGCTATACCTATCCAGGGCTCTTGTTTCTGGCTGATTTGCAGTGTTGAAAGCAAGTTGTCAAGGTTGACATGCTGCCTGTCAATCAGACCATCGAAGTTCAGTTCTATCGGATAGCCCAATTTCTTGAATACGTCGGCATAGTTGAGAAAAGCCGACTGCAGGGGTTTTAGTTGCTTATTATTGGTGCGTGTGAGCCTATGTTTCTCGGTGCGGTGTTTGTTGATATGTGCCACCTTGTAGTGACTCAGGTTATAGCGCATGCGCAGATATTTCGTGCGCAGTACGTCGTGGCAGTCGGCAATAGCGGTAAACTTCTTGGCAATGAGTCGCCGATAGAGTGTGTTGAGACCTTTTACACCCTTATATTCCTTCTTGAGGTCGGCAGCCATAAAGTGGACATTTGGTGCAAGGTTTTCGAAGAAGCAGTGGGCAAAAGGCCGGCTCAGTACGGTGATACGTACATGTGGGTACTGCTTGGCCAGCGAACAGACCACAGGCACGAGCATGGCAACGTCGCCCATAGCCGAGAAGCGGATAATCAGAATATGTTCGGTTTTCACTGTTCTAAACTACTAACTCTTCTTGTAGAGTATCGGATTAGTCGACGGGTCGTTATACATCTTCATCTGCCGGTATACCTTCATGAACTTACGTCCTGCCTGAATGTCGTCGAGCAGCTGATCGATGGCTGTCGAGAGGTCTACCTGCTGTTCGAGCAGTACGTTGAGTTTCATCTGGCATTTTTCAATATGCTCTGGTGCGGCATCCTTGCGCTCTACCTGTTCGCGCATGTGGTAGATTTTCAGGGCGAGGATGGAGAGTCGGTCAACGGCCCAGGCAGGGCTCTCGGTATTGATGGTGGCGCCGGGCAGTACCTGAACGTCGCTATATTTCTGGCGGAAGTAAGAGTCTATCTGCTCCACCAGGTCTGTGCGGTCTTGGTTGGAGTGGTCGATACGGCGCTTCAGCAGCAGAGCCTCCACGGGGTCGATGTGAGGATCGCGGATGATGTCTTCGTAGTGCCACTGCACCGTGTCAATCCAGCACTTCAGATAGAGACGGTTCTCAATAGTGTCGTGCGCATAAGGGTTGACAATGGGAGTGTCTACATTGTCCTTCACGTGGTAGTCGTCGATGGCCTTACGGAAAATTTCATTGGCCATGGCTGTAAAAGTCTGCTCTGTCATTATCTTAATATTTTTTTAGTTTATATCGTTATGGTTAATTTTTCAGTAGATTTTGATTATCATTGGCAAAGATAAGGCAAAAAAAACGAACCACCAAAGAAAAAAGGGAATTTTTTATGGAGTGAAAAGAATTGCTGTCAATGGCGAACGGGGTCATTGACTCAGAATTTACAGATAGTCATACAAATGATGGACTTTTTTACCATTTTGAAAAACAAAAACTTAGAAATGTCAGAGTAAAATCGCCGATTTTATTTAGCAAAATCGCCGATTTTGGTCGGTAAAACCGCCGATTTTACTTTGACTTTTGGTACAAATCATTTTACGAAAGCCTAAGAAAGTGGTTGCGAAAGCTTGCCTTTGGCATCGCAAGACGTGAATTGTCCCGCAGGCAGAGGTGGCTTCCGTGCCGAGGCTTTGGGAGCAAAAAGGTATGATACGGCAAAAAATGTGATTTTATTTTTTGCCAAAAGAAATAAAATTCTTACCTTTGTCTTCCTCTGTTCTACCTCCCAATCTCTCATAAGTAAGGAAGTAATTACTCTTTCTCCGAGGGGAAAGTTGGGATAGGGGCTCCTTCAACTCCTTCGGAATGGTTGGAATGGAACAGGAAGGATTGATAATGATTTAATAATAGGAGACAACGATATGGCCGTAAAGGATAAAGGACTCACCCCGATGATGAAACAGTTTTTCTCGCTGAAGGAGAAGCATCCTGATGCGCTGCTGCTGTTTCGTTGCGGCGACTTCTATGAGACCTACTGCGACGATGCTGTTGATGCCGCTAAGATTCTTGGCATCACGCTCACTCGCCGCAACAACGGCGGCTCTACGGCATCAACGGAGATGGCCGGCTTTCCCTATCATGCCCTCGACACCTATCTGCCAAAACTTATCCGCGCCGGCCGGCGCGTCGCCATCTGCGACCAGTTGGAGGATCCGAAGCTGACGAAGACACTCGTCAAGCGCGGCATCACAGAACTCGTCACGCCTGGCGTGGCCATGAGCGACAACGTGCTCTCCTATAAAGAAAATAACTTTCTGGCCGCCGTACACTTCGGAAAAGGTGCCTGCGGTGTGGCCTTCCTTGACATCTCAACGGGCGAGTTCCTCACTGGAGAAGGCACCTTCGACTACGTGGAAAAGCTGCTCGGCAACTTTCAACCCAAGGAGGTGCTCTACGACCGGGCTGCCAAGCGCGAGTTCGAACAGTTCTTCGGTACGCGTTACTGCGTGTTCGAACTCGACGACTGGGTGTTCACCGACCAGACGGCCCGGCAGAAACTGTTGAAGCACTTCGGTACAAAGTCGCTGAAGGGCTTTGGCGTGGAGCACCTGAAGAACGGCATCATCGCTTCGGGCGCCATCATGCAGTATCTCGAACTGACGCAGCATGCCCAGATAGGTCATATAACCCAGTTGCGTCGCATCGAAGAGGAACGCTACGTCAGACTTGACAAGTTCACCATCCGCTCGCTTGAACTGGTGGCCCCGATGAACGAAGGCGGTGAGTCGCTGCTCAGCGTCATCGACCGCACGACAACACCCATGGGCGGCCGCATGCTGCGACGATGGATTGTCTTCCCGCTGAAAGACGTCAAGCCCATCGACCAGCGCCTCGACGTCGTGGAGTACTTCTTCCGAGAACCTATGTTCCGCCAGACCATCGACGAGCAGCTGCATCGTATCGGCGACTTGGAGCGCATCATCTCGAAGGTGGCCGTTGGACGCGTCTCACCTCGCGAGATGCTGCAGCTGAAGGTGGCCCTGACAGCCCTGCAGCCCGTCAAAGCCGCCTGCCAGACTGCCGACAACGAGAGCCTGCAACGGCTGGGCGAGCAACTGAACATCTGTGAAGAGCTGCGCGACCGCATCGAACGAGAGATAGACCACGATCCGCCAGCCGTCATCAGTAAGGGAGACTTCATCGCCGACGGCTATTCTGAAGAACTCGACGAACTGCGCAGCATCTCGCGACACGGCAAGGAATACCTCATGCATATCCAGCAGCGAGAGATAGAACAGACGGGCATACAGTCGCTGAAGGTTGGCTATAACAACGTCTTCGGCTATTATCTTGAGGTGCGCAATACCTATAAAGACCTCGTGCCGCAAGACTGGATTCGCAAGCAGACGCTGGCACAGGCCGAGCGATATATCACCCAGGAACTAAAGGAATACGAAGAGAAGATTCTCGGTGCTGAAGAAAAGATACAGTCGCTGGAAGAGCGCCTCTTCAGCGAACTCATCGCCTTCGCCCAGCAGTACATCACACCCGTGCAGGCTGATGCCAACATCATAGCCCACATCGACTGCCTGCTCTCCTTTGCCAAGGCCGCAGAAGAGAACCGCTACGTCAGGCCCGTCGTTGACGAGACCACCGTGCTCGACATCCATCAGGGCAGACACCCCGTCATCGAGACACAGCTGCCACTGGGAGAACGATACATACCTAACGACGTTTATCTGGACACCGAGAAGCAACAAATCATCATCATCACCGGTCCGAACATGGCAGGTAAGTCGGCCCTGCTTCGTCAGACCGCCCTCATCACGCTCATGGCGCAGATAGGCTGCTTCGTACCCGCAGAGAGCGCACGCATCGGATTGGTGGACAAAATCTTCACTCGTGTCGGTGCCTCCGATAACATCTCGCTCGGCGAGTCTACCTTCATGGTCGAGATGACTGAGGCCGCCAACATTTTGAACAACGTCTCGCCACGCTCGCTCGTACTCTTCGACGAACTCGGACGAGGCACCTCCACCTACGACGGCATCTCCATCGCATGGGCTATCGTGGAATACCTGCACGAACAGCCACGAGCACAGGCTCGCACACTCTTCGCCACCCACTACCACGAACTGAACGAGATGGAGAAGAACTTCTCGCGCATCAAGAACTACAACGTTTCCGTACGCGAGAAAGACGGCCGCGTCATCTTCCTGCGCAAGCTCGAACGCGGTGGCTCGGAACACTCCTTCGGTATTCACGTGGCAGAGATTGCCGGTATGCCAAAGAGCATCGTCAAACGAGCCAACACCGTACTGAAGCAACTCGAGAGCGAAAGCAACGAGGTGGGCACCGTAGGAAAACCCAACGCTCAGGCTATCGACGCCTCACGCGAAGGCATGCAGCTCTCGTTCTTCCAACTCGACGACCCCGTGCTCTGCCAGATACGTGACGAAATACTCGAACTCGACATCAATAACCTCACACCCGTCGAAGCACTCAATAAACTCAACGACATCAAGAAAATCGTCAAAGGAAAATAAGGCGTCATAAAAAAAAGAATAAAAAACTTCTTTCGCCTCTACTCTGACTGCTAATGAGCCTTACGGCCATGACACAGCAGATATCAAGCATCGAACACAATGGCAACAGACCCTGCCGACATTACTGTCAACAGGGTCTGTCTTTATTATCAATTTGTATGATTACTTGATGTAGTCGGCCATTCGCTGCATCCACCTGCCACCGCACATGCAGGCAATGCCGAGGATGACGAAGGGAACAGAGAGCAACTGGCCCATATTGAACAGCATGCCGCTCTCGAAGTCTACCTGGTCGGCCTTGGTGTATTCGATGAAGAAGCGGAAGGTAAAGATGTAGAACAGGCAGAAGCCGAAGTAGAATCCTGAGCCTACCTGCGGCCTGCGGCGGGCGGTATTCGTCGTGGGCTGTTGCTTGAAATGGTTATACATGACGACCATGATGACAAACAGCAGGGCATAGGCGATGGCCTCGTAGAGCTGCCCCGGATGGCGCGGCTGCATGTCTACCTGCTCGAAGATGAAGGCCCAGGGCATATCGGTGGGCTTGCCGATAATCTCGGAGTTCATGAGGTTGCCGAGTCGGATGAAGCAAGCCGTGATGCCGGTAGCGATGGCGATGTTATCGAGCACGTGCCAGAGGTTCATCTTCGTCTTGCGGCAATAGAGCCAGAGGGCTATCATCAGTCCGAGCGTACCGCCATGCGAAGCCAGTCCGGCATAACCTGTATAGTGCCAACCGTCGGCCATCTTCTTCATGGGGATGAGCATCTCGATGAAGTGCTGGAAGCTTGACAGGTAGTATCCCGGCTCATAGAACAGGCAGTGGCCGAGGCGTGCTCCGACAAGGATGCCGACGAAGCAATAGATGAAGAGGGGGTCGAAGAGTTCGTCCTTCACCTTCTGATCCTTATAGAGCCAGCGCACCATGAAGTAGGCCGCGACGAGTCCGACGAGCCAGCACATCGAGTACCAACGCAGATGGACGATGCCGAAACTGAAAGTCTCCTGCGGATTCCAAACAATATAAGTTAAGAGTTCGTAGTTCATAGTTTATAGTTTACACGTTAAAGCGGAAGTGCATGATGTCGCCGTCCTGAACGATATAGTCCTTGCCTTCTACGGCCATTTTTCCTGCCTCGCGCACGGCAGCCTCGGAGCCATACTGGATATAGTCGTCGTACTTGATGACTTCGGCACGGATGAATCCTTTCTCGAAGTCGGTATGGATGACGCCGGCACATTGCGGAGCCTTCCATCCCTTCTTGTAGGTCCAGGCCTTCACTTCCATCTCACCGGCGGTGATGAAGGTCTCGAGGTTCAGCAGGGCATAGGCCTTCTTGATGAGTCGGTTGACGCCACTCTCCTCCAGACCCAGCTCCTCAAGGAACATCTGCTTGTCCTCGTAGGAGTCGAGTTCGGCGATGTCTTCTTCTGTCTTGGCAGCGATGACCATCATCTCGGCTCCTTCTTCCCGGGCCAGCACCTCGATGCGGCGCGTGAAGTCGTTGCCGTCCTTGGCATCAGCCTCGCCGACGTTGCAGACATAGAGTACGGGTTTGGCTGTGAGCAAGAACAGGTTGCGGGCGGCGTCCTGCTCGTCCTTTGTCTCGAAACTCACGACGCGGGCGTTCTTGCCCTGATCCAGCGCCTCCTTATAAGCCCGCAGCACAGTGGCCTCAGTCTTGGCATCCTTGTTGCCGGCAGCGGCAGCCTTCTCGGTCTTGGCCAAGCGGCCTTCGATGGTCTCGAGGTCCTTCAGCTGCAGTTCGGTGTCGATAATCTCCTTGTCGCGGATGGGGTCTATCGAACCGTCTACATGGGTGATGTTATCGTCTTCGAAGCAGCGCAGCACGTGGATGATGGCATCCGTCTCGCGGATGTTTCCGAGGAATTTGTTTCCCAGTCCTTCTCCCTTTGAAGCACCCTTCACGAGTCCGGCGATGTCGACAATCTCGCATGTTGCCGGCACGATGCGTCCCGGATGCACCAGCTCGGCCAGACGCGTCAGACGCTCGTCGGGAACGGTGATGACACCCACGTTAGGTTCTATCGTACAGAAGGGGAAGTTGGCTGCCTGCGCCTTGGCACTCGACAGACAGTTGAACAGGGTCGACTTGCCGACGTTGGGCAGTCCTACAATACCACATTTTAATGCCATAGTTGATTTCCTTTTTTTCTTTACGGGTGCAAAGGTACGAAAAAGCGAGGACAAAAGCAAGAAAAAAGAAAATTTATTTTCATTTTTTCAGATTCTGTCGAGCGAGAGTATCTTATCTAAGGGTACGATTAAGCGAGGATAAAAGCAAGAAAAAACAAAGTTTTTTAAAGATGTTTTTCCGAGCGATAGTATCTTCGGCGCAACCAAAGGCGATTAAATGCTCACGGAAAGATTCCCAGCTATCCTTTGGTGAAGCCCAATGCGAGGATGCTGATGGCAGCGGGTGCGGATTTAAGAATCTCTTGTCCGCAGGCAATGAGTGTGGCTCCCGTTGTGACGATGTCGTCGATGAGCAGCAGGTGGCGTCCGGCCACTTTACCCTGGCGGATGTGTGGACTGTCGGGGTTCAGCAGGAAGGCGTCGGCTACGTTTTCTTCTCGCTCGATGTGGTTGAGCTGTGTCTGGCTGCCGAGGAAATGGGTGCGCCTGACGATGTCGTCGTATACAGGAATCCCAGTTATCTCCGACACTCCTTCTGCCAGCAGCAGACTTTGGTTGTAGCCTCGCTGGTGCTCTCTGACGGGTGCCAACGGAACGGGTACCAGCGCATCGATGTCGTTGAAGAATCCTTTGTCCGCCAACTCGTGGCCCATCATCCGTCCCATCTCCGTGGCAACCTGCGACTGCTTGTAGTATTTCATCTGATAGACGAAGTGGCAACTGTCGGCTGCAGGTTGATAATAGATGAAGGCTGTGGCTTTGGCTACGGGCAGCCGCCGGGCAAAGAGGTTGGTCAGGTCGTTGTCCTCAGGCGAGAGGTATAGGGTGGTACGCGGCAGGTTGCCGTTGCAGATGGAGCAGAAGGTCTGCTCGGCTTCTGTCAGCCGCCGGCCGCAGTTTTGACAAAGGCATGGACTGAGGAGTGTGAAGAAATCGGTAAGAGGTGTCATGAGATGGGGGCTATTCTTCGTTGTCGCTGATGTCGAGACACTGCCTGACGTGGTCGAAGGTAAACCCCCTTCCTATGGCAAAGCGCAGGAGCTTCTGCTGCAACTCGTAGGGGCTTTTGGCCGTGGTGGTGCGACGCTTCTGCTGTAGGAGGGGTCGCAGGATGCTGACGTATTCTGAGAAGTCTATCGCCTGGAGGGCTTCGCCGATGATGTCGTCGGGGATGTGCTTCTGCCAGAGTGCCTGCTGTATTTTGCGGGGTCCCCACTTGCTATATCTCACCTTGTCGCGCACGAAGGCCTCGGCATAGCGTCGGTTGTCGACGAAGCGTCCTGCTGTCAGGCGCGCCATGACACTGGCCTGCGCCTCGTCGCTGAGACCCCAGCGACGCATCTTCTCGGTCATCTCCTGCTCACAGTGCTCGGCCCGTGCGCAGAGGCTTGTGAGGCGCGAATAGGCCTCCTGTTCGGTTATCTCGTTCATGGTCGTATGGCGCTGATGAATCGTTGTCTGCCGAAGGCGTCGATGCGGATGCTGACATCGCAAAAGGCCAGTTCAAGGAGCATCGCCTGGAGCTCTTCAGCGTAGAGTGGATTGATTTCAAAGAAGAGGCGTCCGCCCCGGTCAAGTGCCGCGAGGGCATAGGTGGCGATGGCACGATAGAAACACAGGGCATCGTCGTCGGGTACAAAGAGTGCCGTGGCTGGCTCATGCTGCAGCACGTGGGGAGCCATCGTGGCGCGTTCCTTCTGGCAGATGTAAGGTGGATTGGAGACGATGACATCCCACTTCTGCTGACTTCCCTGAAGAATATCGGCGGTAGCAAGGATGTCGTGACGCGAGAAAACTGCATGTACACCGATGCGGCCGGCGTTTTCTCGGGCCACCAGCAGGGCTTCCTCTGAAATGTCCCAGCCCTCCACACGGGCATCGGGCAGCTCTGCTGCCAGCGTGCAGGCAATACATCCCGAGCCGGTGCCGATGTCGAGGATGCGGGGCTTAGCAGGCAGTTCAGCCGACAGAACCCACTGGCAGAGCTCCTCGGTCTCAGGACGGGGGATGAGGACAGCCGGCGACACCTTCAGCCAACGGCCGCAGAACTCGGCTTCGCCCATGACATACTGCACGGGCTCGCCAGCCATCAGCCGTTGCATCATGGCCTGCAGGTGGGTTGCCGAAGGGACAGGAAGGCTGTCTAAGCCGCCTGCCAACACATCGGCCAGCGACAGTCCGAAGACATGGTCGAGCAGCAACCTCACCACGGCCTGAGCCTCACGCTCGCCGTACCGAGGCACCAAAACCTGCCATAGTTCACGATAGTTCATCAAATGCAAAGGTACGATTAAGCGAGCGAAAAACAAAGGAAAAGACGAAGTTTTTTCAGTTGTTTTTCCGAGCGAGAGTACCTTCGGCACAGCCAAAGACGATTAAGCGAGCGAAAAATAAAGGAAAAGCGGATGTTTTATTCTGTTGTTTTCTGAGCGCATCACACAGCGACCAGCCTTTGGTCATAACGAGACCAGCCTTTGGTCATAACGAGACCAGCCCTTGGTCATAACAAGACCAGTCATGGGGCAGTATCTTGTTTTTTCGTTCTTTCTGTTATTGGTGCTGGGATTTCAGCTGCACGCCTTTGGCGTTTTGCAGGATGGCCTTGGCGGTGCCGACGCGGAGGTTCATGTCGAGCTGAACGGGAACATGATGGGCATCGTCGGTGACGAAGAATGTAACGATTTCCTTCCATTTATTGTCTTCAAACTCAAGGTAGGAAATCTTCAGGCAGTCGTAGCGCTGGCCGTCGTCGGCCTTGATGGTTGTCTTTCCGCGATATTTCAGCCGTGCCGTCTCTATCTTATGTCCGTCGACCATGGGGAAGTCGATGGTGTGGCCTGGCTGCCAGCCAGAAGGGTTGAAGCCTCGGGCGCGCTGAAACATGCTGAGCATGTCGTAGACGGGTTTGACGGGCGCCTTCTCGCGCCATTCGTGGAGGCCTTTGCTGGTGAGCTGATGCTGGCGCACGTGGCTCCTACCTGGCGAGGGATAGGTGTAGAAGACTTCGTCGACATAGTATCGTTTTCCCTCGCGGGCTCCTTTGCGATAATAGAGGGGGGTGAGAGCGGGCGTGAGATAGCTGAGCAGGGTGTCGCGCATGACGAAGTACTGGTCGGCCTTGGTGCTGCCGCGCGTGATGAGCGAGGTGCGATAGGCTGTCTGGCCTTCGTACATGGTCTTGACGGTATACATCGAGGCGGAGCCGGCCTTGATCCAGACGAACTGCCAGTTGTAATAGAGGTTGTATGACAGGAACTCGCCTGCCTGGAAGGGCAGCGACTGTTGTGCCTGCAATGGCAGATTGAGGAGGAGGAAAAGGACGATAGATAGGCAGTGCTTCTTCATAGTGATTCTCTTTTGTCAACTCCGCTACTGGTAATCGGGTATCTGAGTGCGTGGTATGCCTTTCTGCTGGGCTCTCTGCAGGTTGCGGCTCTTGACGGTGCGTCGCTTCTGTTCTTTCTGCTTGATGAGGGCTGAGGGTTTCTGCTCGTTGGCGGGCAGCTGAAGGGGGTTCCAGGTCTCGGTATAGTCCCACTTGGCCTTACACTCGAGGGCTTCGGGATAGTAGTAGACGGCTTCTGCCTGCTGGCGCTGGTCGTAGTCGCCGGTGTCCCAGCGGCCGTTTCCGTTGTCATCGATAAAGGCTCGGAGGTAGTATTTCTTAGGCTCTACGTAGAAGAACTCTGCGCGTCCGGTGGTGGTGAAGGTCTGTTTGACGGGTTTGTCGGTGTTGTCGAGCAGCTGGACGATGAGCGGCTGTTGCTGCATACCGGTGATGTTGATAAGTATGGTGGCGAAGTCGTCGTCGCCTTTGACCTTGAATCCCTGCTTGCGCTTGTCGGTGGAGAGTCCGTAGATGTCGGTAAAGGCGAGGGAGTCTATCTCAAGGCTGTATTCGATGGTTGGCCTCCACTCGCCCCGGATGATGGTGACGGGTTGTAGGTCGGTGGTGTCGGTCTCGATGCGGAAGGGTGCCTCATACCAAAGGGTGTCGTGCTTGGCATAGAGGTGGATGGCGGCGGTGTCGACCTTGGCCAGGGGTGTGGGGAAGGTGATGTGGATGTTCTGGTCGGGGGCGATGGTTGACATGGCCTGGACCTTCATCTCGAGATGTGTGGTGGGTGGTATGCTGTCGTAGGGCTGGCCGCGCTTCTTCCTGCGCTCGTTGTTCTTGCGCCACTCGTCGTACTGCTTCTGCTTTTCCTTCTGCCGCTTCTCGTAGGTGACCTTGGAGAAGATGTTGAGAGTGTCGGTCTGTAGCTGCAGCTGACCGAGGGTATCGGTGCGATGGTAGGTCATCTCGACGGTGAGGGTGTCGCGGTTGACGAGCATGGTGTCGCGCAGCCAGTACTGAATGGTGTCGCAGTGGGCTGAGCTGCGGATGATGAAGGCATCTGTGTCGTCGAAGTCGAGACCGCGCAGGGTTGGCATCTCGTCGTTGCCGTAGGTGAAGAAGATGGTGAAGTGGTTGGCCTCTGTGCGGTCGGTCTTGATATGGAAGCGGTCGGTGAGCTGTTCGGTGAAAGCTCGCAGCACAATATCATCGGGAAGGAAATGGGTATAGCCCACGCGCTCGATGTTCTCGATGTGCAGGGAGTCTCGCCAGATGGTGTCCTGACGGATGTCGGGTTTGAAGGTGGGGGAGATGATGTCGTCGGTGAAAGCCAGGGTCTCACTCTTCTGGTTTTTGATGTAGTTGCCGTCTATGTCTTGCAAGGCATAGATGCGGTAGTCGCCCGGCGCGATGCCCCGGATGACGAAGTGTCCGCGGCCGTCGGTGCGCGAGACGCGAAGCATGGGAGTGGTGGTAAAGAGGGTATCAGCATCGTCGGCAGGCTTTTCGTAGAGGCCTACCTGGATGCCCTTGACGGGTTCGAGGTTGGCGGCATCGACCACGTAGCCGGAGACTTCGAGGGTGTCGATGACAGAGCCTGTAGAGAAGGTGTATGTATAGTTTCCGAGCGGGTTGTTCTCGTTGTTGTCGGTGATGGCATCGCTGAAGTCGATGGTATAGGTGGTATTCTCCTTTAGGGAGTCCTTCAGCTCAACGACGATGCGCTTACCCTGGGTCTTGATTTCGGGCTGCTCAATCTGGGGCGGCGAGATGATGACGTTCTCGCTGGGATTGTCTATCTTGATATACTCGTTGAAGTTGATGTAGACTTTCCTTGCGGCGACGCCAGTGGCTTTGTCTTCCGGCGTACAGCCTATGACCCGCGGCGGAGTCTCGTCGTACCAGCCGCCGTCGGGCTGACCCATGCGGGCACAGGAGGAAATAAGGAAAAGGAGAAACAACAGAGACCACAACAGCCTCTCTCCATGCCGCTCCCGATAGCGGGGAGCTGTATGCTTTTCTGTTTGAGCCTTATTCCTCATTTGCTCTTTCCTTATTTCTTGTTCAACGACAGCATCTCCTCGATATTCTTCCTGCTGTTTGACAGGCGGGGAATCTTATGCTGGCCTCCCAGCTTGCCCTTAGACTTGAGCCAGTCGTTGAACAATCCTTGACGGGCAGGAACCACCTCGAGGTGCTGTAGTGTGACGTTATGATAGCGCTTGGCCTCGTAGTCGCTGTTGAGTTCCTGAAGTTTCTTGTCAAGAATAAGGGCGAACTCCTCAATGCTCACAGGGTTCTTGCTGAATTCTATCAGCCACTGATGGCGACATTTGGCATGCTCGTCCATATAGACCGGTGCGGCGGTGTATTCCAGCACCTCGGCACCTGTCTGCTCACATGCATAGGCCAGTCCGCGCTCGGCATTGTCCATGATGAGCTCCTCGCCAAAGGCATTGATGAAGTATTTCGTGCGACCGGTGATGACAAACTTATAAGGATCCTTGGAAGTGAACTTCACCGTGTCGCCAATCATGTAACGCCACAAGCCGCATGAGGTAGAGATGAGCATGGCATAGTTCTTTCCTATCTCAACTCCCTCCAGGGGAACCACATTAGGATGAAGCTCGTCGAACTCCTCCATGGGGATAAACTCATAGAAGACGTCGTAGTCTATCAACAAGAGCAGCGAATGGTCGTTGGGGTCGTCCTGTATGCCGAAGAATCCTTCCGAGGCATTGTATGTCTCCATGTATTGCATCTCAGGCTTTCTGATGAGCTGCTCGTATTGGTTGCGGTAGGGTCCGAAGGCAATGCCGCCATGGAAGAATACCTCAAGGTTGGGCCACACTTCGTCGAGTGACTCCTTGCCTGACAGTTCCAACACCCTGATCAGCACAGAAAGCATCCACGAGGGTACGCCAGAGAGGTTGGTGATGTTGCGGTGGAGCGTTGCCTGAGCTATACGCTCGCGCTTCTCCTCGAAGTCGCTCAACAGAGCAATCTCTTTCTTCGGAGCCCGCACGAAGTTCACCAGTGGATTCATATTCTCAATCAGGATGGCACTCAGGTCGCCCACCAGGCTGTTGGCTACGTTGTAGTTGGGTGCATGGCTGCCGCCAAGGACGAGTCCCTTGCCGTCGAGCATGCGGCTCTTGGGATTGTTGCGAAGATAGGTGACGACGGTGTCTGTTCCTCCGGCATAATGAATGTGGTCGAGGCCTTCCTTGCTCACCGGAATGAACTTTGATTTGTCGTTGGTTGTCCCCGACGACTTGGCATACCACCTGATGTAGCCCGGCCACAGGATGTTTGGCTCGCCATGGCGCATCCGGTCGATGTCGCCTTTCAGTTCTTCATAGGTATTGACCGGCACCTGTCGTGCAAAGTCTTCATAGCGGCGAATGGAAGAGAACTGATGGTTCCTGCCATACTCCGTTTCGGCAGCACGTCGGATGAGATGCTGCATGCGCTCATGTTGCAGCGCTACGGCGTCGGTTAGGAAACGGTCGTACTGCTTCTGTCGACCGCTGAAAATAATATTTGCTAAACGCGTTATACTCATTGAATGACTACTTTGCGGCCGTTGACGATATAGGTGCCGGGCCGGAGCAGGGATGTGCTGTCTGTGTCCGACATGACTAAACGGCCATTCATATCATATACATTCTTAGCCTGACGATTATGGCTCTGCGCCGTACTGATTCCGGTAGAGGATCCCAGAACTGCTATTGCCAGACGTGAGACGTTCTCCATGAGCGAGGCACCGCTGACCATGGCACCCATGGAAGGCACCTCGGAGGTGTCAATCGGCTGGGCCCAGTAGTAGTTGCAGTAAGTCTTCGGATATTCCTCCAGCAGCAGATTGTCCCACAACATGTCGGCATTGGCAGCCAGGAACTTGGCGATGTTCTTCTTATATGTCAGCCGGCAACCGTCGTCAAGGACAAGGTTCACGGCATAAGGTATCAGCACTGCCTTGAAGATGCTTTGGTCCATGGATGTTCCTTCATGTCTCAGGATGCCGTTGTCGACGCACCGCCCGCTGGAGCAGGCATACCAGATGACCTTCTGAGCCATGGTCATGTAGGTCATGTTGTTGGTGATGTTGAACAACACGCGGCAGGCTTCTCCGAAGGTTCCCTGCGTATAGGTGAGGGGAGGTTCTTCTACTCTTCCGTCGGACTTGAAGTTTTTCTGCATTTCAGAGGCCCAGAAGTTATAAATCTTGATGGCTACATCGAGATAGTGCTGCTCTTGGGTATACTGGTAGAGTTTGGCGGCAACAAGACAGCCAGGCGCATTGGTGCAGGCGTTGCGTCCGTTGTCGTTCAGCTTCCATGGCAGACCCCAATAGCCGTCATCGTCAGTCCATCCGCGGGGTTCGATATACTGGTCGAAGATGGTCTTGGCCATGTCGATGTATTTGTTCTCACCCAAGGCCTCAGTCATGTGAATCAGCGTCAGGCAGATCCAGCACATGTCGTCGGTATATTCGTTGTGGAATCCCATCTTGTCGTTGGGGTCGTTATACCAGTTGTTAGCATGGTTTTTATACCAGTTCTCCATGTATTTCTTATAGGTATTGGCCAGCGTGGGGTTGGAGTCCTTGATGCGCTGGTAGGAGTAGATGACCACGTCCATGGCATGGGCCTGCTGCCAGTAGATATATGTGCTGGCCTGGGTGCGGTCGCTCTGTGTGCGGGGAACAGCCCAGAAGGTACCCTTCGAGACGTTCAT
Source organism: uncultured Prevotellaceae bacterium (assembly GCA_946188345.1). Classification (GTDB taxonomy): domain Bacteria; phylum Bacteroidota; class Bacteroidia; order Bacteroidales; family Bacteroidaceae; genus Prevotella. The sequence continues at coordinate 25,567 of CAMHUI010000016.1, forward strand.
GAACTGGTTGATAAGACAATAGGTCACGGTGTCGGCCTTGCCTTCATAGGTTTCCTTCAACAGGCCTTCCAAGCCTGTTGCGCTCTTACTACTCACAGGGGCAAGCATCAGGAACATGAGCAAGAGTCCCCAGCCATGGCGGAGGGACATGGTATGCTTTGTTGATAGATACTTTTTCATAGACATTCCGTTTTTTATGTAAGTAATATGTGTCAGTTTGCTATGCTTAAAAAGTAGTCTGGACGCAGCCTTATCTTTTTCCTTGTCCAAGCACTGAAAGAGGTTTGTTGGTTGGCCTACTGCTCTTCTGCGAAGGCAGCAGCCTCTGCGGCTGCGATGATTTCTTCGCGTGACTGCGGGGCATGAGATATCTCGCTGAGGTCGAATTCATCTTCATCGGCATCCTCTGTCGTCTCTTCCGCCGTCGTCTCACCGGGCAGCTGGTCTTCCTCTTCGTGGGAGATGATGAAGTCGTCTTTTTCCTCTGTATCGGGGACTGTCTCTACGGGTTCTTCCTCCATCTTCGTGCGGTCGGTCTTGGCAGCAAAGACGCTGTCGAGGAAGGTCACGTCTTTCTTCAGCTTTTCCAGAGTGAGTTTCGAGGCCATCTGCTGGCTCTCCTTCTTGGAATAGCCTTTTCCCGAGCAGCCTTTTACGCCTTCGAGTATCACGGCAAAGACAAACACGGGGCTGCTGCCTTCTTCCATGTTCTGCTCTTCCATTTTGAAGTCCAGCTTCACGCGGTTCTTCTGAGCCCATTCGATGAGTTTCGACTTGAAGTTGACTTCCTTATAGGCCACCTTGTCGATGTTGATCATCTGTGCCAGGATGCGCTTGTTCATGAAGCGCATGCATGCATCGTATCCTCTGTCGAGATAGATGGCTCCGACGAGTGCCTCGAATGCGTTTCCGCCCATGTAGCTGTTATGGGCCATGCCGCGGCTGTTAGAGATGACGAGGTTGGTCAGTCCCATCTCGTTGGCCAGCTTACCGAGTGTTTCACGCTGGACAAGCTTGCTGCGGGTGTTGGTCAGGAATCCTTCCTTCTTCCCGGGGAAGTGTTGGTAGACGATGTCGCCCACGATGGCATCGAGGATGGCATCGCCTAAGAACTCCAGCCGCTCGTTGTTGATGGGCTTTCCTTTCTTGTTGCGGTGCATGACGCTCTTGTGCATCAATGCCTGCTTGTAATAAGACAACTCGTGAGGATAGAACCCAAGTATCTTATATAATGACAAAAGAAGCTCCTTTTCCTTTCGGAACGGGAGCTTCAGTCTATCAATGATATTACTCTGCATACTTCTTGAATACTACACAAGCATTGTGGCCGCCGAAGCCGAAGGTGTTGCTGATGGCAGCCCTGACGGTGCGCTTCTGTGCCTTGTTGAATGTGAAGTTGAGTTTGTAGTCTATTTCCGGGTCGTCGTCGCCCTCTTCATGATTGATGGTAGGCGGCACGATGTCGTTCTTCACAGAGAGTACTGCGACCATGGCCTCCACGGCACCGGCAGCACCCAGCATGTGGCCCGTCATTGATTTCGTCGACGAGATGTTGAGTTTGTAGGCAGCATCGCCGAAGACTTCCTTGATGGCTTTGGCCTCTGAGATGTCGCCGACGTGTGTCGACGTGCCATGAACGTTGATATAGTCTACATCCTCTGGCTTGAGGTTGGCGTCGTCGAGTGCGTTTTGCATGACGAGCTTGGCTCCAAGTCCTTCTGGATGGCTTGCTGTGATGTGATAGGCGTCGGCGCTCATGCCTTCGCCCACCATCTCTGCATAGATTTTTGCTCCGCGAGCTTTGGCGTGCTCCAGCTCTTCAAGAATCAGGCATCCGGCACCTTCTGCCATGATGAATCCGTCGCGCGAGGCGCTAAAGGGGCGGCTGGCATGCTCGGGGTCGTCGTTGCGGGTCGAGAGGGCGTGCATGGCGTTGAATCCGCCTACGCCACACTCTGTGACGGCGGCCTCGGCACCTCCGGTGACCATGATGTTGGCCTTACCCAGGCGAATCAGGTTGAACGCGTCGGCCACGGCGTTGCTCGACGAGGCGCAGGCGCTGGTCGTCGTATAGTTGGGGCCGTGGAAGCCGAAGTGGATAGAGATGTGTCCGCTGGCAATGTCGGCAATCATCTTGGGAATAAAGAATGGCGAGAACTTAGGTCCCTTTTCGTGGTTCACTCCATAGTTCATCACTTCTTCCTCGAAGGTCTTGATGCCTCCGATACCCACTCCAAAGACTACTCCGATGCGGTTTTTGTCTACTTTCTCCAGGTCAATGCCTGCATCCTGCACGCCCTGCATGGCGCTGATCATGGCCAGCTGGGTGTATCTGTCAATCTTCCGCGCTTCTTTGCGGTCGATGTAGGCATTCACATCGAGATCTTTTACCTCGCAAGCGAATTGTGTCTTAAAGTTAGTAGTGTCGAAATGAGTGATGGGGGCTGCTCCGCTTTTTCCTTCTATCAGGGCCTTCCAAGTTTCTTCAGGGTTGTTTCCCAATGGTGTCACGGCACCGAGTCCTGTAACTACAACTCTCTTTAATTCCATTATGTTATTTGATGACTTTTTAGAAAAGTGAATGTCAGGTGTTGGGAGTTCCAACACCTGACGTTCTCATTATTTTACGTGTGCTTCAATGTAGTCAATAGCATCACCGACGGTTGCAATCGTCTCAGCATCGCTGTCGGGAATTTCGATATTGAATTCGTTCTCGAAGTTCATGATGAGCTCTACTGTGTCAAGAGAGTCTGCACCGAGGTCGTTGGTGAAATTGGCTTCACGCTTCACTTCTGATTCTTCAACACCAAGTTTGTCTACGATAAGTGCTACAACTTTACTTTCAATTTCTGACATAATACTTTGTTTTTAAATGTTTAATATAAATGTTAATTATTAATATAGCGCACTCACACTTAAGCCACAAATTCCCTAAGGAAAATGAGCTCAAAAAGTGATTTTGTTCCAAAGTCGGGTGCAAAGGAACGAATTTTCTTTCAATTATGCAAATATTTGGACTAAAAAAGCACTTTTCTTGCACATTCACAGTGCTTTTGTGCAATTTTTTCATTGAATAATTATAAGATTTTAACTATTACTGGCGGAATAGTATGGGGATGTTGTATCGGCAGCGGATGGTTTTTCCTTCTTGTCGGCCGGGTTTCCACTTGGGCATCATCTTAACGAGGCGGAGGGCTTCCTTGTCGAGGAGCGGATGAAGGGAATGTTTAACGCTGACATCGCTGAGGCTGCCGTCGGGTTCGACGATGAACGAGACGATGACGCGGCCCTCCACGGCTTCTTCTGTGTTTGAGGGATATTGCAGGTTCTCGTTGATGAAATTCATCAGCGCCCCGTTGCCGCCAGGGAAGGACGGCATCTCAGTCACGACATCATAAATTTTGTCCCCTTTCTCAGAGCCTGTCACCAGCAAGGGCTGTTCTTCCGACTGCGGCGCTTCTCTTTCCCAAGTTGAAATCGGTTTCCGCTGCTGCCATTCTTCCAGCTTATTCAGGTAGTACTGGCGCACGTCGTCCCAGCGGTAGTAGGGGCCTTCGGCGGGTGTCAGCGGCAGGGTGGCCTCGTTCTCGTTGAGGAGGACTTTGACAAGGATAGGAGCTTGGGAAGGATTAGAAAGTTTAGACCGTTTAGTATAGAACACCAGCTGGATGTTGGCTGCCATGGGGAAGATGCGATAGTCAACCCATTGGTCGGCCACTTTGGCGAGGTTGGTGATGCCCTTGTCAAGTCCGTTGAGTCCGAGCAGGCTGGCCAGTGGCATCACCATCGTCTCGTGGCCGTAGCGCAGGGTGGCGCAGGGCCGCTGGAGGGCGAGGCAGGAGTCGGCCTCGTGGATGATGTTTCGCAGGAGGTTGCGCTGTGTGAACGGCTGTTGGCCGCCATTGCGGGGGTTAGGGCCGTAGGCAAGATACCACCAGATGTTCTCCTGTTCCCACAGCTGGCAGAGTTCGTCGGTGGTGAAGAGGGGATAGAGCGAGAGCTCATGGCGTATCTCAGAGTTCTGCACGATGCCCGCCAGGTGGTATAGTTTATAATATAGATCGCGCGCGTTGACATGCTCTTTGATATAATCCTCCGATGAGAAGAGGGCCGACATGAGTCGTTGGGGCCGCACATGCTCATCCTCCCAGCGCTCGTAGACGAGTTTCGTGAGTGGGTTCATCTTCTGGGCGAAGAGGGCAGAGTCCTGCTGGTTCATGTAGTACATGTCGTGTTGGCTGGCATCGTGGCTGATGCGCAGCCGGGGGTTCTGCCGGATGAGTTCCTGCAGGGCGTTTTCCATGGAGAGGATGCAACGGATGACGACGGTAGAGCGGGCATCGACATGGGCTGTGTCGCTGAACACCTCGGGGAAGCGCTCATACATGCGTCGGGCTATCTGTCGGTGCTGCTGTGCGCCGAGCGGTGTCAGCTCGCCCAGACGCCCGTCGGCCTCACGCTGCATCTTGCGGATGTTCGCCAATGTGGTGCGGCCGAGGTCGGTGAGCACGCCGTATCGCTCGGCTGCTGAAAGGACGTCGATGGGGTACTGATAGTCTTTCGGATCGATAAGATAGCGCGACCCGTGGCGGCCGTAGTGGCTGATATAGACGGGCTTATAACCCGCAGGAGCTGGCGTCAGCCGCTGTTGGGTGGGGCCGGGGTAGGCCAGATAGTTATTGGCCGAGAGGGTCACGTTGTTCCTGATTTCTTCGAAAGGCGACTGCGCCCAGGCATGAAGGCTCGCAACCAACAGCAGCAATAAAAATTTCTTTTTCATCTATTAAAAACGTGGTTTAAGGGGGGAAACCGCAGTTCGCATTTAATATATAGTTACAGGAACATCCCATGCGACATTAGCCATAATTTCATAGCCATTCGGAATTTCTGCCTTAGATCCACAGATAAAGCAAGCAGGCCAAACGACCAAAGCACAAAGCACTACGGATAAGGCTGTGCGGTTCTTTCCTGTAATATAAATGTCGCCATTTGTCAGTGGAATAATTTCTCCATTAGGGCCAATGATTTCAGAAATATTAATACCTAAACGTCCCTTTGTTCCCCACCAAGAAGACTTTTTTGCTTCGTATACTATACCATTTACCAAAGTGCCATAAGGGATAGCGGTTTCACCCTCTACATTAATGTCGCGAGAAACTCGAAAAACAACTTTTTGTCCTTTTTCAACTTCTGCTGCTTTTGTTGGTGTTACAATTCGCAATGGTACAGGTGTTCCTCCTTTAATAGTTACTTCTTTTTGTGCAAACATCATGGATGGTATAAAGCACAATGCAAAGCCGATAAGAAATCTTTTCATAAAAATAGATAATTATAAGTTAAAAAAGATTGTATTAAAAAATGTCGAATAAGTATTATTGAAAATCTTCTAAACCTCTGATTTCTTCGAAAGACGACTGCGCTCCGGCCGTCAGGGTCAGGCATAGCAGAGCCGATAAAAGCCAAGGTCTTGTCTGTTTCATGGGGACAAAGGTAGGAATTAAAAGTGAAAAAGTAAAAAAAGAAGGAATGAAAATAGCAGTTTGGATGTTTTTTTAATACCTTTGCATCATCCAAGTATAAGAAACAAGAAAGAAGCATCACTCAAAAAGAAGCATGAAAAGGCATATCATTCTATCGCTGTTGTGGCTGCTTACCGCCCTGCCGGCGGTTGCGCAGGGACTCTCAAAAGCCGACGCCGAGGCCTTCCGCCTTCAGTTGCAAGCCGAATGGAAGGCCGGCAAGCGGGTTGAATACCAGTCGCTCTGGCAGGACAACCTTACAGAAGTGCGCGGTCTTCAGATGCCCATCTGGAAGGCCGTCTACGGCGATGCGCCTGCCGATGGGCGCAGCCTGTGGATATCCCTTCACGGCGGTGGGGCTACTCATCCCAAGGTGAACGACCAGCAGTGGCAGAACCAGAAGCACCTTTATCGGCCGGCCGAGGGTGTGTATGTAGCGCCGCGGGCTCCCTATAACGACTGGAACATGTGGTGCAAGGCCGGTCTCGACGGGCTCTATGCGCAGCTCATCGAGATGAGTGTGGCCTTCCTCAACGTGAACCCCGACAAGGTCTACCTGATGGGTTATTCTGCCGGTGGCGACGGTGTCTGGCGCATGGCACCCCGCATGGCCGATGTGTGGGCCGCAGCCTCGATGATGGCAGGCCACCCGGGCGATGTCAGCCTGCTGAACCTGCGCAACACACCCTTCATGATCTGGTGCGGCGCCGCCGATGCTGCCTACGACCGCAACCGCCTCGATGCCGAGCGCGGCGTACAGATGGACTCGCTCCGACAAGCCGACCCGGATGGCTACATCCACGAAACCCACATCATGCAGGGCATGGGACACTGGATGCTCCGTGCCGACACGCTGGCCCTTCCCTGGATGGCGCAATATCGGCGCAACCCCTATCCACGCACCATCGTATGGCAGCAGGAGGAAGTCCTGCGCCCACACTTCTACTGGCTCTCGGCGCCGAAAGACCAACTGAAGCGCGGACAGCGAGTGAGACTCACGTGCCAAGACAATGCTATCGACATCAGCGAGTGCACCTACACCTCGCTCACAATCTGGCTTAACGACGAGCTTGCAGACCTCGACCGCAAGGTCACCATCAGCTATCAGGGCCGGACACTCTTCTCGGGCAAGCTGCAGCGTACCCGGGAGAACATGCAGCAAAGTCTCAGCGAGCGGAATGACCTCAGCTATATCTTCCCTGCCAAGGTCACCGTCACACTGCCGAAATAGCCGTCTGCCAAAAGAGTATAAGTTAGTCACTTCATGGTGGGGAAGCTTTGAAAATAATTGACAAAAATCCCGTTTTATGCCCCAAAGAATGCCATCTTTTGAAAAATTTTTTCCCTCGGTCGCAAATAACGCAGCCATGAGCCATCAGACGCAACCCGTTGAAAGTGAGACAGATAGCGTTTTCGGCCTTGATAACCACCGACAAACCGACCAACACAGCCGACCTTTCGGACAGCGAAAAGCAAGCTTTCGTTCAGACTTTAGGTACAAAAGTCATGACGATAAGTAAGAAATCGTGATGCGATTTCTAAGAAATCATCGGGCGAATCGGTACAAAAGTCCTCACGATTTGTACCAAAAGTCTTTGGGAATGGCAAAAACTCCTTGGAAGGTTAGCCGGAAAGGTCCGGAATTTTTGCTGGAACGAGGATTTTCCATGACAGGATTTTTCGGGCAAAAATCTTGACAAAATGAGTCATTGGTGAAGAGGATTTTTGACCAAGGAAATGGCATGACAGCAGTACGCGGAATCTTTTTTTTATAAATAATTCAACTTTTTCTGTCACAAAAACGTCTTTTCAGTGTACTATAGATAGAAGTCCAACAATTTTAAACCCATTTATAGCCCTATGAAAAAAGAACTCCTCACCATTGGCGTCAGCCTGCTGGCAGTCCTGACCGCCGTAGCCTGCAACAGCCAATCAGCCGTCAGCGACGACGAAACCACCAATGTCCATCTCTACGAGAGCACGGATGCTTCTCAGCGGAAGCCGCTCAACGTGAAAGACTTCAACGCCATCAAGTGCGGCGGTGTGGTAGACATCCACTTCACCCAGGCTGCCGACTATGCGGCCTCTGTCGACGACCCCGACGATGTGCTGAAGAGTTGCTACGTAAGCAGCTACCAGCTCATCATCCAGACCAAGAACAAGAAAGGCAATGTGCGCCGGCCGCAGCTCTTTCTATCCGCACCAAGCCTCAGAGAACTCAATATCTCGGGTGTCAGCACCTTCACGACGGACTCCCTGAACACGGGCGACATCAAGCTCAACCTCTCTGGCGTGTGCAAGGTCAACTTCGATGTCATCTACTGCAACCGCTACGCGAGCAACGAGTCGGGAGTGTCGAAGGTGAAAGGCCTCATCAAGGCCAAGGAGGTGGAACTGAACTGCTCAGGCGTTGCGAAAAACGAACTTGAGATTCGTGCCGGCGAGCTATCCGTGGAAAGCAGTGGGGCATCGAAGTTAAACGTGCAGTTCCGTGGCAACAGCGTCGATATCCACAACTCCGGCACCTCGAATCTCAATATCAACGTAGACTGCGACCGCTTGCGGGCTGTCAACAACGGCGTGGCAAAGCTCATCATCAGCGGTACGGCCGACGATACGAAGATTGACGGCAGCGGAGTGTCGCGCGTCGACGTCAGCAACCTGAACAAGTTCTAAGCTTTTCACTCTCACTTTCTGTTTTCCACTTCCATGACCCGCCAGCAATTCGAGGAAGAAGTCCTCGGCATACGCCCCAGGCTTCTGGCCATTGCCACCCGCATCACGGGAGCAGGCGATGCCGAAGACATCGTGCAAGACGCGATGCTGAAGCTATGGCTCATGCACGACCGTCTCGACGACGACTTCGAGGCGCTGGCTGTCGTAACCGTCAGAAATCTCTCTCTAAATAATCTCCGTCGGCTTCGGCCACAGGAATCCCTCGCCGAAGCCGACATCCTTTACAGCGACACCCCAGAAGCCTCCATCGACGAAGAGCGCTTGGAGCGCGTATATACCATCATCGGCCAGTTGCCCGAACACCAGCGACAGCTGCTCGAGCTGCGCCTGACCGAAGGAATGGACTACAACGCCATTGCCCGGCGCACAGGAACGAAACCCTCGGCCGTGAGACAGACCGTCAGCCGCACCTACCGCTTCATCCGGCGACAATACCGCACCTTCGCAGCTGCCGTCATCCTGCTGATAGGCTTTACCATCACCCTCCGGCTCTATAACAGCTATCTGCTCCGTCAGGAGTATGGAGGCAGCTATATTGTCGTCAACGGCCAACGCATCGACAACCTGCGGCAGATACGTTCGCAGATAGAGCAGACCCTTGCCCAGGCCACCACCATCGAACAGGCTGCCAGCGAGACCATGCTGATGGATGAGGCTACCGACAACGTGCTCAGCAACATCGACGACCCGCAGGAACGACAGCGGATGCGCGAACTCTTACAATAAACACAAGGAAAGGAACAAGTATATGAAGAAGACCATTTTGACACTCATAGTCTGTCTGCTGGCCGCCATCCCGGCTGCTGCACAGAACCGGATAGACCGCCTTGTGGAGAAATACTCCACCGTAGGCTCCTCGCAGTTCACCAGTGTCGTGAAGCGCAATCCCCAGACCCGGCAAGTGGAGAAGGTCGTGAAAGTGCTCAAGATAAACCAAGGAAAGGTGAAGGAGTTGCGCGAAGCCTTTATGGAGGAGTCGTCGACAGGCACCTTCCGCGAGAAGAAGGAAGACGGCCAGACCACGCTGTTGCTCACCGTTGAGACACCGCAAGCCGTGCGCATCTATATGCTCGAATACGGCAGCCATCCGGGGCTCACACAAACCAAGACAACCATCATCGTCAAGATGACCAGTCAAAAGGAGTGAAGTCATCGGCACCTTCATTCCAGACCTTCCATATACATATAGATAATAGAAAACCAATTCCACTCATCCTACGAATCAAAGGACTGCGGAAGAAGCCTTGCCGCCTTCGTAGGATGAGTGGAATTGGTGGTTGTTAGTATAGCGCCTCTTCTAAACAGCCTTCAGGTTCTGTTCCAGCTGTCTGACGCTGCTGGCACCGATGAGGACGCTCGTTACGCCTCGCTGCCCGAGAACCCATCGCAGGGCATGTTCGGCCAGCGTGCGCCCTTCTGCATCAGCCTCTGCGTTCCAAGTCTGGAGCTGCTGCTGGAGTTCAGGCGTGAGCACGTCTTTCTTCAAGTTGAAGTTGCGGGCCATGCGCGAGTCATCAGGGATGCCGTGCAGATAACGGTCGGTAAGGATGCCCTGTGCCAGCGGTGAGAACGAGATGAAGCCGATGCCATGGTCAGCGCAATAGTCCAGCACGCCACTCTCCTGTGGCTGCCGGTCGAGCATGTTGAGGCGGTCTTGGAAGATGAGCAGCGGCACGTCGCGAGCCTTCAGGTATTCGTCGGCCACCTTCAAGGCCTTCAGCGGCCAGCGGGAGATGCCCACATAGAGCGCCTTTCCTGCCCGGACGATGTCTACCAGTGCCTGCAGCGTCTCTTCCAAGGGAGTCAGCGGGTCGTAGCGATGGCTGTAGAAGAGGTCGACATAGTCGAGGTGCATGCGCTTCAGCGACTGGTCGAGCGATGCCATCAGGTACTTCCGCGAGCCCCAGTTGCCATAAGGTCCGGGCCACATGTCGTAGCCCGCCTTCGACGAGATGAAGAGTTCGTCGCGGTAGGGGCGGAAGTCATCGTCCATCAGCCGGCCGAAGGTCTCCTCTGCAGAGCCGTAGGGAGGGCCGTAGTTGTTGGCCAGGTCGAAGTGTGTGATGCCGTGGTCGAAGGCATAGTGGGTGATGGCTCTCGACCGCTCGTAGGGGTCAACGCCCCCGAAGTTATGCCAGAAGCCCAGGCTGACCTTGGGCAGTTGGACGCCGGAGTGTCCGCAGCGCACAAACATCTCGTCGCTCCGGTCATACCGATGGGCATCGGCCATGTAAGTTCCTTTAAGTTCCATAGTTTATTTTCTGTCTTGTTCGATGAATTGCAGCAGCCTGTCTACAGCCTCGGCTTCAGGGATGTTTTTCTCGATACACTCCTGTTTGCGGTAGAGTGATACGCGTCCCGGTCCGGCCCCTACGTAGCCATAGTCGGCATCGGCCATCTCGCCCGGACCGTTGACGATACAGCCCATGATGCCTATCTTCAGTCCCACGAGGTGGCTGGTGGCTGTCTTGATGCGGGCAATGGTCGACTGCAGGTCGTAGAGCGTTCTGCCGCAGCCGGGGCAGGAGATATATTCCGTCTTTGTGAACTTGATGCGGGCAGCCTGCAGGAGGGCATCGGCAAGAGTCTGTGACTGTTCTTCGTTGAGGAGGGGCGAGTGGATGATGATGTCGGTGGCCTGTCGGTCGATGAGCAGGGCGCCGGCCGTCATGGCGGCCTTGAGTTGGAGTTCCTCCATGTCGGCAGCCTGAAGGTCAAGGTAGAGCGTCTTGTCCTTGATGACGGCATGGCTGCGCAGTTCGGCACATTCATCGATGAGGCTGACGAGCCGGCGGGCAACGGGAATCTCGCACTCGGGAGCTTCGCTGAGCGACACGCGGATGGTGTCGCCGATGCCTTCCGTCAGCAGAGCCCCGATGCCGAGGGCGCTCTTGATGCGACCGTCTTCGCCTTCGCCGGCCTCGGTGACGCCGAGGTGCAGGGGATAGTGCATGTCTTCACGGTCCATCGTCTTCACCAACAGACGGACAGACTGCACCATGACAACGGTGTTGCTCGACTTGATGGAGATGACGACATCGCGGAAGTCGTACTTGCGGAAGATGCGGAGGAACTCCATGCAGCTCTCGACGATGCCTTCTGGGGTCTCGCCGAATCGACTGCGGATGCGGTCGGAGAGCGAGCCATGGTTCACACCGATGCGCACGGCGCAATGGTGTTGCTTACAGATATGTATGAAAGGCACCAGGCGGTCTTCAATCTTTTGCAGTTCCTGCTGGTATTCTTCGTCGGTATAGTCAAGATGTTTGAAGGTGCGAGCCGGGTCGACGTAGTTGCCAGGGTTGATGCGTACCTTCTCGCAATGGCAGGCGGCAACGTCGGCTACGTTGGCGTTGAAGTGGACGTCGGCCACAAGAGGCGTCTGATAGCCCCGCTGGCGGAGACCCTGACGGATGTTCTCCATGTTCTCGGCTTCGCGTTGTCCCTGGGTGGTGAGTCTGACGAGTTCGCCACCGGCCTCAATGATGCGGATGGCCTGCTCGATGCAGCCGTCGGTATCGTTGGTGTTGGTGGTCGTCATGGACTGCACGCGTATGGGGTTGTCGCCGCCAATGGCAATATGTCCCACGCGGGCGACCGACGACTGTCGCCGTTTAATTGGTTTTGTATTCATAGTTGACGTCGGCTAAATCCTTGTTGGCTTTCTCTATCTTGCTGCCGAGGGTAGCCTTATGGGAGGCTATGGCCTGAGCTATGTCGGGGTTGCTCAGGGCGATGATCTGTGCGGCAAGGATGGCTGCGTTCTGGGCTGCATTCACGCCGACGGTAGCCACAGGGATGCCTGGAGGCATCTGCACGATGCTCAGCAGGGCATCGAGGCCGTCGAGCATCCCTTTGATAGGCACGCCGATGACGGGCAGCGTGGTCTGTGCGGCGATGACACCCGGCAGTGCTGCCGACATGCCTGCGGCGGCGATGATGACCTTGATGCCGCGCTCCTGGGCCGTACGGGCAAACTGCTCAACGGCAGCAGGTGTGCGGTGGGCTGAGAGGGCATTGACTTCGAAGAGAATCTGATGGTCGTTGAGCCACTGAAGGGCTCTCTCCATGACGGGCAGGTCGCTGGTTGAACCCATGATGACACTGACCAGGGGTGTCTGAGGATTGGAGGATTGTGGAGTCATGATTTATGGGGAATTTAAATAAAGATGATGACGAAGAAGGTGCAGAAGAATCCGAGGAGAAATCCGCAGACCACCTGCGAGAGGGTGTGCTGGCGTAGTATCATACGGCTTGTGCCGACGATGCCTGCCAAGAGGATGATGAGGCAGAGCCACCATACGGGGTTGAAGTGGAAAAGGAAGGAGAAGGCTGTCAGTGCTCCAGCCACTCCGCCGATGGCGCCAGAGTGGGTGGAGATTTTCCACCAGATGTTCACGATGGCGAAGAGCACTTGTATGGCGAGTGAGGCCAGGATGATGCTGCTCAGGAAGTGTGGAAGGCCGAGCATGTTCATCAGGTGATAGCACATGAAGTAGCTGACGATGGAGATGATGTAGGGCACCATGCGGCGTTCCTTCCGTCCTATCTCGGCCCGTGTCCAGCCCAGGAATTTCCTGTAGTAGCGGATGGTGAGCAGTGGAAGTACTACGGTGAAGAGCCACACGATGAAGAAGACGAGCAGTATATACTGCCAGCGCATGAAGTAGCGGATGTAGCTGAAGAGAAACAGCGCTGCCAGTCCTACGAGGGGCAGGTAGAACGGCGTGAACACCAGGCTCACGGCCCGTGCCACATACAGCATCAGCCGAACCCCTCTGCCGTTGCTTTCTTCTGCCACGGCAACTTCCTGTGCGTTGATGACTTCCGTTTCCATCTCTTGGCTTCTCACTTCTTTCTCAGCCTTGCAACGGGTATACCCATCTGCTGGCGGTATTTCGATATGGTGCGCCGGGCCACGGTCAGACCGGCTTTCTTCATCTGTTCAACCAGTTCCTCGTCGTTCCAGGGTGAGCGCTTGTCCTCGCTGTCGACGATGTCCTTCAGTGCCAGCTTCACCTTTCTCACCGACGTCTCCTCGCCGTCTTCGCCGGTGTTGCCCGACGTGAAGAAGAAGCGCAGGGGGAACGTGCCCCATTTGGTCTGAGCGTATTTCACGTTGCTGACGCGTGAGATGGTTGAGATGTCGAGACCAGTCTTCTGTGCGATGTCCTTCAGCTTCATCGGTCGCAGGTCGGCCTCGTCGCCTTCCAGGAAGAAGCGTCGCTGCCAGTCGATGATGGCCTTCATAGTGACGGTGAGCGTGTGTTGCCGTTGGCGGATGGCATTGATGTAGCTCTGGGCCTTGTCCACCTTCTCCTTGGCATAAAGCAGCGCCTCTTTCTCTTGTCGGCTCATGCCCTTGGGGTTTTGCTGAAAGGCCTCCACCATCTCGGTGAACGAGGGCGACACCTTCAGCTCGGGTATCTGTCCGCGGTTGAGGCTGAAGTTGACGGTGCCGTCGTCGCTGGTGTCGACGATGAAGTCGGGTGTTATCTGTGCCGTGCTGCGGCCTTGTGTCTCACCCAGCGAGGCGCCTGGCTTGGGGTTCAGGCGGTGAACCTCCTGGCGTATCAGGCTTACATCGTCGTCGTCGAGGTGCATGGCCTGGCTGATGCGCTGCCAACGGTTGTGGGTGAAGTCGTCGAAGTGGTGTTCGATGACCTTCTCGGTGAGCCTCACGACGGAGGAGTCTTCCCTCCGCCTGAGCTGTATGAGCAGGCACTCCTGCAGCGAGCGAGCCCCGATGCCGGCAGGGTCGAAAGTCTGCAGCATGAGCAGCAGGCGTTCCACCTCCTGCTCGCTGGACTCGATATAGTAGCGTATCTGCAGCTCGTCCACGATGTCGTCGATCGGTTTGCGCAGCAGGCCGTCGTCGTCGAGCGAGCCCACGAGATATTCCATGATGTCGTGTTCGCGTGGGGTGAGTTCCAGCTCGCCAATCTGCTCGTTTATCTTGTCGTAGAACGAGGTTGTGTCGCCATAGACCATTTCCTCATAGTCTGCCTGTCCGTAGCTGTCGGGAGTGTAGGTCGTCGGCATCTCGTCGTCGCGCCCGATGTTCTCGAGTGCCATGTCGAGGGCGTCGGCCCGCTCTTCGCGCTCCTGCACGCTGTCGAAGCTGTCGTCAGGAGTTTCAAGGGTGGCGCTGTGGTCGTCGTTCAGGGCATCGTCGGCAGCAAAAGTCTCCAAGGCAGGGTTGTCGTCGAGCTCAGCCTGCGTATTCTCCTCGAGCTCAGCCAATGGCATCTCAAGCAGTTTGACAAGCAGCATGTGCTGAGCCGACAGCCGCTGTTGCTGCTGCTGTTGCTGTTGTTGCACTTCAACCTGACTCAACCCCTTTTTCATACTAAAATCTTTAGGATGTTCACTTAAAAAACTCTTTCATCTGTGCGGCTTCAGCAGCGAGTTTCTCAGGATTGCCGTTGCCGTATCGGTCCCATATCTCCTGACAGCTGTCAAGCAGCGGATGCACCGTGAACTCGTCGCGCCGCAGGATGGGGTCGCAGAACTGGAAGACATCCATCACGTCGACCACCTCTTTCGGCTGCAGCTTCATCAGCTTGGCCAGCTCCTGTATTTCCGGTGTTTCCACTACCATTGTCGACGGCGTCAGTCGGAAGTAGAGGTCGAGTATCAGGATGAGGTGCAGCGGCATCAGGCTGGAGTGTTGGGCGTCAATGGGCCGGAAGTCGCGCTCAAACGACTCCTGCAGCTCCACGCCGTCGTAGAAGCTGTCGCCCAGTCCGAATCCCTTCATCTGGCGTAGCCGCTCCACGCCCTGTTTCAGTCGGCGCGGGTTCTTGCTGTATTTCTGCCAGAGCCGTTCCAACCGCGGCTCGTCGAGCTGGCGCAGACGGAACAACTGTTGGTAGAGAAACTGCGGCGGGATGTGCAGCTCAAGGGCGAGGTCTGTCAAACCCTTCGAATAGAGCGGCTTCACGCCGACGGGCTTGCGAAGATACAACTGAATCAACAGCAGCCAATACTCGTCAGACCAAAGAGGGTGTTTTGCCATATCCGTTCTGTTTTTGTCGCAAAGTTACGAAAAAATCGATTAAGTGAGGAAGAATAAATACATTTATTTTTCCGAGCGTGAGATTTTTATCCAATAAGCGAGGACAAAAACAAGAAAAGAAAACATATTTTTACTTTTGTTGGTTTTGCCAGGAAGGAGTATTTCAGGGCAGTAGTCTAAATAAAGGGGCGGAAGTCTTGAAGACCAAAGGCTGGTCTCGTTGTGACCAAAGGCTGGTCTCATTGTGACCAAAGGCTGGTCTCATTGTGACCAAGGGCTGGTCATATTTAAAATCCATGGGCAAAACTTGTCAGAATGAAATAAAATCCATAACTTTGCAAAGGAAATCAAGAAAAGGCAGACAATGAATACAGATTTTGACATCCGGCAAGAGAGCTACAACAAGACTGACGCAGACTACGACAAGGCGCTGCGCCCGTTGCGCTTTGCCGATTTTGCCGGACAGAAGAAGGTCGTCGAAAACCTCGAGGTGTTCGTTGAAGCAGCGAAATACCGTGGCGAACCGCTCGACCATACGCTGCTGCACGGACCTCCAGGACTGGGAAAGACGACGCTCTCGAACATCATCGCCAACGAGCTGGGCGTGGGGTTCAAGATTACCTCCGGCCCCGTGCTCGACAAGCCTGGCGACCTGGCCGGACTGCTCACCTCGCTCGAGCCCAACGACGTGCTCTTCATCGACGAAATCCACCGCCTGTCGCCCATCGTCGAGGAGTATCTCTACTCGGCCATGGAGGACTATCGCATCGACATCATGATAGACAAGGGTCCTTCGGCCCGGTCGATACAGATTGACCTGAACCCGTTCACGATGATTGGCGCCACGACGCGCAGCGGACTGCTCACGGCACCGCTGCGGGCACGATTCGGCATCAACCTGCATCTGGAATACTACGACGCTCAGACGCTGCTGAGCATCATCCGCCGCTCGGCCGGCATCCTCAACGTGCCCATCGACGACGATGCCGCCTACGAAATCTCACGGCGCTCGCGCGGAACACCACGTATCGCCAACGGACTGCTGCGCCGAGTACGCGACTTTGCACAGGTGAAAGGCAACGGACGCATCACCAAGGGCATCGCCGTGATGGCACTGCAGGCGCTGAACATCGATGAGTTCGGACTCGACGAGATTGACAACAAGATTCTGCTGACCATCATCGACAAGTTCCGCGGCGGACCCGTCGGCGTGAGCACCATCGCCACAGCCATCGGCGAAGACACGGGGACGGTGGAAGAGGTCTACGAGCCCTTCCTCATCATGGAAGGATTCATCAAGCGCACGCCACGCGGTCGAATGGCCACCAAGCTTGCCTACGACCACCTCGGCCGAAACCCCTACAGCGGAAACATCATGGAACCGCAGCTGTTCTGATTATACAAAAGAATTCTTATCTTAAAATTTAGGGTTTAAAGTTTAATGCGTAGTGACAGACCTCAAGCATGAGGGCTCTTCATTTCCACATTAAACCTTAAACCCTAAATCTTATACTTTAGAAAACTACTTTCTTGCCGTTTTGGATATAGACACCCTTCTTCACAACGGAGTTGACCCGGCGGCCCTGAAGGTCGTACATGGGGGCGGGTTTTTCACTGTTCACTTTTATCTTTTCACTTAACACGCCCGTTTCGTCGCCGAAGCTGAGCGTGAGTCCCTTTGCTCCTGAAGCAGGCACGTCGTTTTCGTTGATGCGCAGGTAGGCCTTACCGGCTTGGCTCTTGTAACCGTTGGCGGCCTTAAAGAAACCGAACTCGCCGGCTTTCTCGGCCAGCACATAGTTCACGAAGCCTGTTTCCGTGGGCAGGGTGGTGTTGACGACAGTGCCAATAATCAGGTTGTCGCCGACAGAGGGTGCATCGTCGATGACGGGAATATCTTCCGTAGCTCCTCCTTCCTTGACGAGCAGCAGGCCGGTGTTGGCCGGTGCTGACGTGACGGGCTGGAAGGTCACGGTGCCTGTCTGGGCCCTCTCAGCCCGGTAGGCCTTGATGTCGGTGGTCCCTGAGAAGTCAAGGGCATAGGGGCAGCTGAATGTGGCCATGCCCTTGCTGGTCACGGTGACGGGCAGTGTTGCGGGCTTACCGAGATACTTCAGCGAGAAGCTGCCGATGATGACCCAGTTGCTTGACGGGTTCCCGCTGGTGTTCTTGATGCCCAGGCGTAGGATGCCGTCGGTCACGATGACGCGCAGCGGCTCGGTATGGAACTGGTGGTCTTCGCCCATGGCGCGTGCGGCATCCTTCCATCCGTTGATGATGAATACACCGCCCAGGTCGCGGGTGGCATAATCGGTTACCGACGTGGGAGAACTGTAAGAATAGATACTCGGCAGGAGTACCTGCTCATTGTTGGCATAGAGAGCAGCCTTCACGGTCGACTGGCCGTTGCTCATGTAGTTGTTGTAGTCGTTGATGTTGGTGTTGCCGATTCCCGTGGGGCTATACATGGCATAGGCCTGCACCTCGTAGACACCGTTGGGCACACTGATGGTCTGATGGAAGTCGATGCTGCTGAAGCTCCATGCTTCATAGATGCGGTTGGGGTGGAAGTCTTCTTGCCATCCCTGGTTGCCCCCCGTCCGGTCTTCCGTCCATTGTGGCGTGATACGGTCGTCGTTCATCAGCTCGGGGTTGACCATCAGCCAACTGACGTTGATGGGGTTTGCTTCGGTGGCCTCGCTGAGGGCTTCCAACCGTTCGGCGCGTGTCCATAGCTTCCATGCGTTGCGCGTCGAGCCGTCTTTCCTGAGCAGGCGGGGACTGCTGTCGTCTACACTCAGCCAGCGGTCGTGGTTGATGGTGAAGTAGGCGTTGTCTTTGCTGCCCGTCATCTTCCAGTGGGTGAACGAACTGTTGGGATGGTTGAGGTAAAGCATGTCGCCGCCGCCATATTCGCAGCCCAGTTTTTCTTCTCCTGCCAGTGTGTTCAGAGTCCAGCCGTCGTTAGCGGGGTTCTGAAGGAGGAAGGGTCGTCCGTATGAGCCTACGTTGGCTGCTGTGTTCCAACGGTTTCTGTCGGCACCGGCAATGGCCTGATAGCCTTGTATCCACAGTCCCGTCTCCACGTTCTGCAGGAAGTATTCTCCCTCGGGACCGCTGAAGATAGGCAGTAGCGTATTACTGTTGTTGTTGGCGATAATCTTGTTCACGAGCGATGCACCATAGTAGCTGCTGCCGTCGTCGCCGGCATAGTCCATCATGATGATGCCCGTGGGACCGACGTTGGGGTGGGCATCGAGATAGTCGCAGATGTATTTGTTGGTTGTTTTGGCCACGGTGGCTGGTGTAGTGCCCGATGCATGGTTGATATACAGGCGGTTGGGGCAGTGGATGGTCATCGACTCGTCGAGCATGGCACCGATGGCGTTTTTCTTCTTCGTTAAGTTAAGGCTGACATTGTCATAGTAGTCTTGCAGGACGATATGGTAGGCTCCGTCGCCGTTGAGCAGGATGCCGCCACTATACTGGGTGTTATCGGGCCATCCGCCAACTTTTGCAGCCTTGGTCTCAGCCACTTCGTCGCGGGCAAAGACAAGTATCTTGCCTCGCACGTCGCCGAGCGTCAGATCGCGGTTCCATTCTGTCAGCACGTCGTTGTAAGAATCCAGGATGGGTTTGATGACGGTTTTCCATTTGCCATCATCTTGTCCTGTATTGTTTTCGTTGCGTATGATGACGATGGCGAACTCTGTGGGATTGGCAGTAAGTTTTGTCTTCAGATTGCCAAGTTCGGCCCGAAGAGTTGTTTTTGCTGAAGATCGTAAAAATCCAGAACCATGGTAGATGGGGCCGTTTTCATTTTCATCGGTGGGTCGCAGGTCGAAGACTCTGACACCACGTTCCCACTGATCGGAGATAGAATAGGTCTGAGTCTTGGAGACACCGCTACATTCCTTCGTTGCTGCATCGTGGGCTCCAGGGATGGAGAGTTGTGTGATATAGACATTGTCTGGCAGCGATGCCATCCAGTTTCTTCCGTCGGCCCATGCCGTCTGCATGCCAGTGAGCATGAACAGCAGGGCAATCATTGTTTTGTAGTATCTTTTCATCATAGTATATTGATTTGCGTTGTTATTACCAGAGGTCTTCGTCGTTGTCGCCTTCACCCCAAGGGGTTGATTCCTTGCCATATTGGGTGCTTCCATCGTCGTTGCTGACGGTGTCATCGACGGATTTAAGATTAAGCTGCATAGATCCTTCCATCAGTCCATTCCTGATGTGCAGCGTCACAAGGTTAATGCTTGGAGAGGCATATTGCTTTCTGTTCATAGAGTTGGTTGTTGAATGATATAATCGTTATTAGTTAGTCTTATGGTTTTTATTGTTTGTTCATAGGCGTGTGCAGGGATATTATCTGCACACGTCTATGAAAATCGCAGCAAAATTAGTTAAAAATCAGCGAACTATAGGTTTTTATTACGTTAAATAATACTAAGCCACGTCAAGTTTACAGCACGATTTTCTTGCCGTTCTGGATATAGATACCCTTCTTATCTGCCGAGTTGATGCGGCGGCCCTGAAGGTCGTAGACATGAGCCTGTTTTTCACTGTTCACTTTTAGCTTTTCACTTAAAAGGCCTGTCTCGCTGACCTTGTTGATGCGGAAGTAGTCTACCTTGAACCATCCGTTCTTGTAGTCTGGGTGGCGTGTGCCGTCGCTCCTGCGTGGGTCGGTGCGGATGCCGAGAGTGAGGTCTTCGCCTTCGGCAAGGTCGACGTATACATACATGTCCTGCAGGATGTAGTTGCCCGAAGCTGTGCCGATGTATCCGGCGAAGGTGTTCACCTCGCCCTCGGTGAGGTTGTTCTCATAGTCGAGGTCCATACCGAAATACTGCACGTTCTTGTTGGCAAAGAGTCGCGTTGTGGCCAGATAGTTTTCTTCTACCCACAGCTTGCATTGCACGAGGTATCGTCCGGGCTCCAGCTCGCTGGCGGGGATGGTCTGGTAGAGCTGGAAGTCGTCGGGGAAGTAGCCGCCTTGCGGCAGAAACCAGCACACGTTGGTTTTGTGGGGATTTGAGGCGTCGTTGTTGATGCCGTATGACTGCCCGGGAAAGGTTCCTGTGATGTTCCATCCGTAGGGTGTATAGCGGCGTGTGGTGCCGTCGGTATTCTCGACGGCGTTGCCGCCCGACTCATAGAGTTCGAAGTCGTAGTTCTTCAGCACGCGCTCTGTCAGCGCAAGGTCTTCGCCGGTCTGCTCAGGCACTTCGCTGACGCGGTTGATGCGGAAGTAGTCTACCTTGAACCATCCGCTGTTGTCGGTTGCCTTCGAGCCGTCGTTCTTCCTATTTGAGCTCTTGATGCCGAAGGTGAGGTCTTCGCCCTCGTCAACGACGACATAGACCTCCATGTCGCGCAGGGTGATGGCTCCGGCATCACCGCCTGCATAGCCAGCATAGGTGTTGATTTCGCCTTCGGTGAGCAGGTGGGTGTAGTCGCTCTCGTAGCCGTAGTACTGCACGTTCTGGTTGGCAAAGAGGCGACAGTTGGTCTTCTTCGAATTCTCCACCCATAGCATGCAGGAAATCTTGTAGACGCCTGGTTCCAGCTTGGCGGCAGGGATGGTCTGGTAGAGCCAGAAGTCATCGGGCATGGGCACGCTGTTCATCCAGCAGACGTTGTTGCCGTGGTAGTTGAGCGCGTCCTGGTTGACACCATAGGAGTCGAGGCCGTTGGCGCCCTTCTTCAGTTCTCCCTTCGAGAGCCATCCGGCAGGGATGCCTCGGCCGATGTTGCCTGCGGCGTTCAGCTGGCCGTCGTGGTTGTATTCGAAGTCGTAGTTCTCGATGAGCTGTTCGGTCAGTGCGAGGTCTTCTTCGTTGGGCACGACGTTATAGATTTCGCTGAGCACCACGCCAGGGTCCATCAGCGAGACGCGCACCTTGATGGTCTTGTCGGCATCGCTCGTATACTCCACGGTGGCATCGTTGAAGCCCTGTGGCACGGTGGTATTCCATTTGCCTTCCATGGCCACGGTCTTGAGCGAGATGGCTTTAGCGCGTGCTCCGTCCACGCTGACACCGACGCGCAGGTCGTAGGTGCTGTTCAGGGGGAAGGTGCAGAGGCATCGCACCTGGATGCTGTTCTTGCCAGCCTTCACGGGCACGTCGTATTCGGCCCAGGGGGCCTGTGCGATGCGGGCGGTGGTATAGGCCGTCATGTCGAGAGGCCATACGGTCAGTGCCTTGTCAGAGATGCCGAGGCCCTCGATAGTGGTGAGGTTGCCGCTCGACGTAGTGAAGTCAGCCGCGGGGATGACCACGTTGACGGTGTTGCCGAGTTCCGTCGTGATGTTGTTGACAGATGTCAGCGATGCCGTGGCGGGCATGTCGAACTGGCTGTCGCCGTGAGGCTTCATGCTCATGATGCCGTTCCACTTGCCGCCGCCGATGCCAGTGTTATATTGATTGGTGAGGTCGCGGATGATGCGGTAGGCCTGACGGGCCTCTGCTGCATACTCAAGCGCCAGGTCGCGCTGTCCGACGCGGGCCAGCTCCATGCTCTGCGCAGCGCGGAAGGTCTTGACGTTCATCTCGTAGGCGCACCTCACGGGGTATTCGATGAGTTCGAAGAAGGCATCCTGCCGTTCTGTGGGGATGGCTGCTTTCAGGGCTTCCACCCGGTCGGCGATGGCCTTGTAGTCGGCGATGCGCTGGTTCTGTTCCTCACGGGTATAGCTGACGGCATGCACATGTTCGGGCTTGCCGGCAGCGCCCAGCCGGTAGTATTCGCGCTTGATGGCTGTCAGCTCGTCGGCCACGTCGGCACCAAAGGTCTTCTCCATCCAGTAGCGTGTATATTCATGAGCCTTTTCGGGAGCCCATTGGTCGACATCCCATGCCAGATCCATGCAGAACTCCAACTCCATCTCGGCCGGCTTGATGTCGCCCACGTTGATGACCCAGAGTGTCTGAATGCCTTGGTTGTAGGCTTTCGAGAGCTCGAAGCTGATGAGGGAAGGCGAGATGGTGCTGAGCCAGAGATAGCTGACGGGCGTACCGAGATAGCTCAAGTGGTAGTAGATGCCGTTGCCGCCGCTGCGGGCCTGTTCGGAGGCACGCGGCATCTGGCGTATGTAGCCGTGGTTGTCGTCCACCCAGCAGATGGTGACATCATCGGGCACCTTCAGTCCGGCGTTGTAGGCATCGAGCACCTCCTTATAGGGGATGAAGAGCTGCGGCACGGCCGTGGGGTCGCCGAAATACTTCTCGATGAGCGAGCGCTGGAAGCCGATAATCTCGGTCAGACCGTTCACCTTGTCCTGCGTCGAGGGATAGCCCGAGATGCCCCAGTCGTGGACACCGCGCATGCCGAGCGTATACATGGCATCGTAGCCCACACTCTCCTTGACGCGCTCCTCCCAGTATTGTTGAATTTTAGTCTTGTTGGTCACATAGTTCCAGTCGTCGTTGTTGCCGTTCCACGGGGCATGGCGCCACTCCCACTCGTTGTCGCGCAACATCTGTTCGCAGTGGCTCGAGCCCAACATGATGTCATACTTCTTGGCCACTGGCAGGTTGTCCTTGTTAGCCCAGAAGGCCTCCGAGCAGAGGTGCATGGCCGGCCACAGCGTATTGGCCCGCAGGCGCAGCAGCAACTCCATCACCTTGGCATAGGCTCCGGGACCAATGTTGTTATACTGCTTGTCGAGGCCCTTGGCGGCCCAGGGCTGCAGACCCCAGTCTTCGTCGTTGATGAAGATGCCTCGATACTTCACCGAAGGCTCCTTCGACACCATTCTGTCGCCCGAGAGATAGAGCGTGGCGTGGTGTTCCGGTGCTACGTCGGCCCACCAGATCCAGGGCGTCACGCCGATGAGCCGCGACAGCTCGAAGAGTCCGTAGGCCGTGCCTCGTGGCGTAGAGCCGATGACGGCGAGCTTGCCGTCGCTGAGGCGCTGGATGCTGTAAACCTCCCAGCGGCCAGTTACTTCGCTCAAATCAATGTCGCCGCCTTCGGCCAGCCCGTTGATGAGCGGAGTCCCCATCGTTCCCACATAGATGAGTGGGTCGTAAAAAATCTCAGTCTCATCCGTGGTTTCTATGCCTAAGGCCGTGCCAGTGACAGCCCGGAAGTCCTCGGCCACGCACTCGGCAGCCGTCATCACAACCTCGGCATCCTCGCTGTCGATGAGGAATGTCGCATGAAGGTCGTCGCCTACCAGTTTGAAACTACCGTCCGAGGGCGACTCACTGACGGTGAACCCTGTCTGCGCCCAAACCGTCGCCGACAGCAACAGGGCTGCTAAAAACATGAAAATCTTTTTCATAGCCTATGATTGTCTTTAATAAATTTTTTCCCATTCCGTATATAAACCTTTCCCTGTGCGTAGCCCCGGCCCTGCAGGTCGTAAACGGTGGAGTTCTTTTCACTCTTTACTTGTATCTTTTCACTTACCAGGCCTGTGGTCTTGGCCTTGTAGATGCGGAAGTTGTCGACTTTGAACCATCCGCTGTTGTCGGTGGAGTGGGTTCCGTTGTTGCGCCGGTTGCCAGACCGTATGCCGAGGCGCAGGTCTTCACCGTCGGCCAGGTCTATCTCCACCTGCAAGGGGTGCAGGATGAAGTTACCTGAGCTACCCCCGGCAAAGCCGGCGTAGGAAGCCTCTTCCTCGGGAGAGAGCAGTTTGGTATAGTCGCTCTCATATCCATAGTATTGGACGACGGCTTTCCTCTCCCCTCCCTGCGTGGAGCTGGTCTGTGCAAAGAGGCGGCAGTTGTCTTTCTTGTTCACCTCCACCCACAGCTTGCAGGTGATGACATAGTGTCCTGCTCCGAGCTTTTCGGCAGGTATGGTTTGTGAGAGCTCTATGTCGTCGGGTAGGGGAGTGGCGTTGACCCAGCAGACGTTGTTGCCGCTGAAGTTGACGGCATCCTTGTTGATACCGAACGAGTTGCCTGTCGGCAGGGGGGTGAGGGTCCATCCGTAGGGTGCTCCCCGGCTGACGTTTCCGCGAGGATTCGGCAGGCCGTCGGTGGCCAGTTCAAAGTCTGCATTGACGAGTACATCTTCAGTGATGTCGCCTTCTGCAATCTCTTCTTCCGTTTCGGGGCAGATACCCAGCGCAACGAGTTGTTCGAAGACACTGCGGCCGAGCTGATGGGCACTCTCTACGTTGAAGTGAAGGTCGTCGCCAAGCAGCGGGGCCTTGCTCATGTCAATGGCAAAGACGTAGGGGTCTTCGCCGGCAATGCGCAGCTGAGCCAGCTCAACGTCGGAGTTATATTGTAGGCTGAGGTGTGAGACGGTGCCGAGGATGAAGGGTAGCGTCAGGCATGCCTCCTGTCCTGTCTGGTTGGTGAGAAACAGACGCATGTGGGCAATGAGTGTGGTCAGGTTCTGGTAGTAGTTAGCAGGTCCCTGGGCTGAGTGGTCGCTCTCGCCCTGATGCCATAGGATGGCCTTGACTTCATATCCCTGCTCGAGCTTATCGAGCGTCTCTGTTCGACAGGCTTCAAAGGCTCGTTCAAAGGCTTTCATCAGCGACTTGCCTCCGAGCGAGGTTGCCGTCTGCTGTTCATACCAGTCGGGATTGCACGACCAGAATTTACCTCCGTTGCTGTTGGTGCAGGAGGGGTCGATGGCTGTGCCGCCAAGGGTGAGCTTGACGACATAGAACGGCTGCTGGAGGGCTTTCTGCATATAGTGGTATACAAAGGCATCATAGCCGAAGCGCTCGCTGTCGCCCGACACCCAAGTGTAGGGGGTATAGGGTTTGAACAGCCCTTCCTGGAAGTGGGCTCCGTCGTCGTAGCTATACATGCAGAGGTCGGTCTGCATGAAGGCAGGATAGTCGAAGCGGGGTACACGTCCGTCGCTGTTCGATTGTCCGCAGACCACAATAACTGGGATGGGGCCATCTCCGTGGTTTTCCGAAAGCAGAGGCGCCGGGGCGGAATGAGCTGAAAAGACCAATCCGAAAGCCGTGAGAACAAGAGAAATGATTCTTTTCATGTGTGATAATACTTATAAGATGATTTTCCTTCCGTTCTGGATGTAGATACCTTTATTCAATGTTGACGATTGAGAGTTGAGGGTTGAATGAACCCGCCGGCCCTGCAGGTCGTACGTCGGGGCTGGTTTTTCATTGTTCACTATTGACATTTTACTTATCATGTCTGTGGTCTTGTCGCTGACTTTCTTCAGTCGGAAGTGGTCGACCTTGAACCATCCCGAGGCGTCGAAGCCTGTAGTGGTTTCGCCGTTGCCTTCCATGTTGCCCGAGCGGATGCCAAGGCGCAGATCCTCGCCGTCTTCCACGTCGATATAGACCGTCATCTCCTGCATGATGAACTGGTTTGTGTTGCCTCCCGGATAGCCGGCAAAGGTATCCTCTTCGCCTTCGGTGCGGTTGAGCAGATAATCTTCCGGCCTGCCGAAGTACTGAACGACGGTCTTCCCTCCCTGCGTGGGGCAGGCCTGTGCAAACAGCCTGCACCGGCCCAACTGCCCACTCTGCACCCACAGCCGGCAGCGCACCTGATAGCGACCGCCGTCAAGGCTCTTCACCGTTTGGGAGAGTTCGAAGTCGTCGGGCATCGGACCGCCCTGTTGGTTGAACCAGCAGACGTTCTGCCCGTGTTTGTTCAGTCCGTCGCTGTTGACGCCGTAGGAGTTGCCGGGAAACTGGCAGTTGATTTGCCATCCGTAGGGCACGCCGCGTGAGGTTGTCCCGCTGGTGTTGGGCTGACCGTTGACGTTGAGTTCGAAGTCGGGGTTGACGAGCTTCTCGTTGGTCAGCGAAAGGTCTTCATCGCCGTTGTCCATGGGGATGGCCTCGACGCGTTCAATACGGAAGTTATCGACCTTGAACCATCCAGTGGCATCATCGCCCGAGGCCTGCGAGCCGTCTTTCTTCATGCCGTCGGAACGGATGCCGAGGCGCAGGCTCTCGCCCTGACCTACGGTGACATAGACTACCATCTCGTTCATCACGAACTTCGGTGCCATTCCAGAGTCGCCGCCGCCATAGCCGGCAAAGGTGGCTTCCTCGCCCTCAACGATGTTCTTGTCGTATTCATCGCGGCTGCCGTAGTACTGCACGTTCTGGTTGGCAAACAGTCGGCAGTTACCCTTCTGGTTGTATTGGTTCCAGAGCCAGCATGAAACGCGGTAGATGCCAGGTTCCAGCAGACTCTTGTCGATGGTCTGATAGAGTTCGAAACCCTTGGAGAAGGGCAGGAGCCGGAACCAGCATACGTTGTCGCCGAACTTTGTCGTGGCATCGTTGTTGATGCCATAGGAGACGCCGTTTATCTTTCCTGATGTCTTCCATCCGTAGGGCACCTGTGTCTTGCGTTCCACACCGCCGGCGTTATAGGTCTCTGCGTCAAGCATCTCGAAGCTGGGATTCACCAGCAGCTGTGAGGTCAGGTCTTCTTTCTTCTCGGCAGGTACGACGGGAAATACCGTCAGGCGCAACTCCGTGCAGCCATAGGGCACAAGGTCGATGGTGGCGGTCTGGTCTTTGGCGATGAGCACGTCGGAGAGCGGCAGGTTGGGATTGCGTGTGCCGCCGTCGAGACCCCATACAATCTCCCTCACGGGCAGGCTGATTTTGATGGGTGCGTTGTCAAGGTCGAAGGGATAGCCGTGGTTGAGTCTTTCCTGATAGACTTCCGTGACGAGGGTCGAGCCGTCGGTAGTGGCCTCGTCGAGGCCGTAGTTGAATGGTCCGTCGGGGGTGATGCTCCATGACTTGAAGTCGGGGTTCTCCGACTTCTTTCCGTTCATGTTGGAATAGACGGTGTTGTCTTCCGTCTTCTTCTGCGGCAGGGCATAGGTGAAGAGCAGCGGTCCGCGTTCCACGTATCGGCCTTGGCCTTCTGCCTCGGCAATGCGCGTCTCCATGCCGAAGGTCAGCGTGACGACGTCTCCATCGCTGAACGTGCGTTGCAGGATGGCAAAGGTCTGCGGCTCCAGCGTGAGGCCGGCATCCTGACCGTTGACAGTGACGGTGGCCTCTGTGGCCCAGCCTGGCACACGGAACATGAATGGGATGGCCTTGTCGGCGGCCATGGTGAAGTGGAACGTGATGGTGCCGTCGAAGGGATATCTGGTGTCTTCTGTAATGGTGACGGGTGTGCCGTCGACGTCGAATGTCGTTTCGTTGGGAGCATAGAGGGTGGCAATGATGGAGGCTGACGTGAGGCTTGCGCCACGCATCCACAGCCGAGAGGCAAAGTTCGGCATGAAGCGGTTGACATTGCCCACGCAACATTCAGTCTCGTGGATGGGTCGGTAGGCCATCCATGTCTTGCCGCGCTTGAAGGCATTGTTGTCTGAGGTGCCAGTGCAGATGAGCTGGTTTACCGACGAGAAGTACTGCAGGGCCTTGAAGTCTTTCGTGATGGCTCCGAGCCCGGCGTTGAAGATGGCACGTTCCAGCCGGTCGGCCCATTCGGCCTCCCCCGTCACCTCGAGGAAGTAGCCCAGCGACCAGGTGTAGTCGGTGATGTCGCAGGTCTCGTGGGCATAGTCTATGTCGCGGCCCATCGTCGACTCCGCACTCGTATAGAGTCCGTCGGGCAGCAGGTGGTCGCGTTCCAGCTTCCGCTCAGCGTTCATAGCCAGGTCGAGGTATTGCTGCTTACCTGTGTACGCGTATAATAAAAGAGGTATCTTCAGCATTTCTGCATAGGTTACGCCGTGGAGCAGGATGCTGCCCTGCGAGGCTGCCACGGAGGCGTCCAGCTCGAAGCCTCCCTGGTTATAAGCCTCCTCGGCCATCTCGAGCAGTCGCTCGTTCTTCGTGATGCCGTAGACAAAGAGCATGCCCTCAATGTTAATGATATGTCGCCGGCCGTTGGTCAGCAGCGAGGTGTTGAGGCTCAGGTAGTTGCGCTCCAGTGCCTCGATGATGGTGTTGTCGTGGTGCACCCAGTAGTCGGCCTGCATGGCGCGGAAGAATACCGCCATGGGCCACAGCGACTCTATCTTCGCATTGCCCAGTCGTCCGTTGGCCTGGGCGTGTTCAATGGTGTAGGTGATGCCGCTTTCGCCCTTGCTGATGAGTTCTTCGTTTTCGAGCAGATAGCCCAGTCGCAGCAGACCGTCGGTATAGTAGGCGGTCTGTTCGTAGCGCCACCAGTCCTTGGCGTCGGGGTTCTCGTTCTGGCGCTCTATCTCTCCCGCCCAGAGGCAGGTGTTATAGGGGTAGGCCATGGCCTCGGGATGACCCGTCAGACCCGTTGCCTGCCGTTGCAGGAACTCCAGCAGCCACCCTTGTGGGCGGATGTTGTTGATGAGGCCTTCACGAAAGGCTGCATAGTCTTGTGCGTGGATGGTTACCGTGGCAGCGCTCAGCGCGACGATAAGGAGCAGGAAGCGGTAGAGTCTTTTCATTTGAAATAATTGGTTTATTGAGATTTGGAGAGGTTTAAGGTTTCTGGGGGTAATGAGGGTGTAACCCGATGCAAAGATACACTAATTTCTTGAAACAGGTACTATTCCCATTGGGAAAAATACACGCAAACGTTTTCGGACATCGGATGAAAAGGAGGGGCAGATGACGGCCACCTGCCCCTCCTGGATTTTTTCAGAAGCAATCAATCCCAAAGGCTGGAACCTTGAAACAGTTTCGGATTGTCTGACAGGTCGTCTTCCTCGTCGTAGTTGACGCCCTTGGCCTTGCGCGAGTCGTCGGCGCTGCCTTCCTCAG
>CAMHUI010000017.1 GCA_946188345.1 uncultured Prevotellaceae bacterium
CGGATTTATCGCATCTTCCCATGTCAAAGATAATCCGCATAATCCGACGACGAATGTCTATTTTTTTCATCGGATTGAGCGGATTTCTCGGATTTTTACTTCTCTGCGAAGAATCCGTTTAATCCGTTTAATCCGATGAGTTTATTTTCTTTCCTC
Organism: uncultured Prevotellaceae bacterium; assembly: GCA_946188345.1. GTDB lineage: Bacteria > Bacteroidota > Bacteroidia > Bacteroidales > Bacteroidaceae > Prevotella. The sequence continues at coordinate 157 of CAMHUI010000017.1, forward strand.
GGATTTATCGCATCTTCCCATGTCAAAGATAATCCGCATAATCCGACGACGAATTACCCTCCGATGCCTACTCGTCGTGCAGCACGTCGGTGGGGTTGGTCTTGGCGGCGCGCCATGCCGGGAAGGCAATGCCGAGCATGATGATGGCGGTCATGAGCAGGTAGGACAGGACTTCCCCTCGCAGCAGGCGCGACAGGGTGAAGTACTCGCCATGATAGGTCATCGTCAGTTCGTTGGTCATAATGGCATAGGCCACGGGTACTGCCAGCAGGAAGGCAGCCGTCATGATGAGCATGGCTTCGGCAATGAGCCGCCACACCACGGTGCTGCTCTTGGCACCGATGGCTTTCTGCAGGCCTATCTCAGCCTGCCGTTGCTGCGTGCGCAGCCAGAAGGCACCGAGGAGTCCGAGGAAGACATTTGTCAGCAGGAACAGCAGCCCCAGAGTGATGTAGCGCAGGAAGTTGCGCTGGGTTCTGGACTGCTCGTGTTCGATGGACTCATACGACCGCAGGTTGTCCAAATAGTTGTTGGCATAGTTCATGCCGCAGTCTTCCATGCGCTTGCGCAAGGTCTCTTCCAATGCCTGCTCTTGTCCGGGCTTTGCCTTGACGGCGAAGTCACAGTGGAAAGAACGACTGTTGATAAGATGCTGTGCATCGTGGACCGGTGTGTGGGTCCACATCCGGGCAGGCTTTCGGGCAAGATCATGGTCGCTCCATCGGTCGTCCTTTGGTGTCTTGATGACGGCACCTATCACGATGTCTACGCTGTCGATGTCTTTCTCAAAAGGGGCTGCCAGCCGGTGGGGTCCCATCACCCGGTCACGTCCAAGCAGTTCGGCCACTCGCTCGGTGACAATCGCCTCACCCCGCTCAAGCACGGCCATCAGCTCTTCGGTCGTCTTGCCGTCTACACTCTGGTACTGGAAGAAGCGTGGCGTGTTGACAGAGCAGCTTGCGACAAAGATTGGCGTTTCCTTGACGCTGTCGCCGGAAGCTTTTAAGATAATGGTATTATGAAAGACTCCTTCGTGAAGCAGGTCGCTGACGGCGACTTCCTCCACCTCGGGCAGATTGCTCAGCTCGTCGATGAAGTGCTGACGCATGTCGGAAACCGGTATGTCCTGCCCCTCCTTGGTCCAGAAGGGCGACGACTCGGGCAGTTCCTCATAGCTCACACGGTAGCAGCGGTCCGTAGAATAGTTGGTGGGCTCGTAGTAGACCAACAAGATGTTGGCAGTGACATCGACGAGGTACCACACGATGATGCTGACGAGAAATATTTCGATGAACAGCGCGATGTTGCTGCCCCGCTCGTTCCAGATCTGATGAGGAATGTAACTGATTATCTTTTTCATAGTGACTTGTCTATTTGAGTGATTTCACGATATCGGTTCTACTGGCCCTCCATGCCGGCAACAGGCTGCTGAGGAGGTTGAGCACGAAGCAGAAGATGAGTGTCCAGAGGTAGACCCAGGGGTCGAGCAGCAGGCTCATGTCGACCATCGTGTTGCTTTCGTCAATCACAGCCTGGTCAAAGGCTATCATGGCGCCTGTGCCGTTCAGGGCAATGAGAAGGATGGCGACAAGGAGACCGAGGATGCCGCCCAACAGGGTGACGAAGAGCGACTCCGTGAACACCTGTGCGAGGATGTCGCGGCGCTTGGCACCGAAGGCACGTCGGATGCTGATTTCAGCCCTGCGCTGACGCATACGGCTCTGGGTCATGCTGGCCAGGTTGATGGCGGGGACGACGAGCAGGACGGCAAAGATGACGCCATAGATGGTACGAACTAGAAGCTCGCCCATACTACTCAGTTCTTCCTGCGTTTTTACGTCAACCAACTGCAGCTTGTCGAAGTCAGGAGTCCAACGGTGTTCTTCTGACAGCCAGACAGAGTCTTGCTTCAGCATGTCAGCCATGACACGGATGCGTCGACGTACTTCCTCCTTCAGCTTCGGCAGGTCGCTCTTGTGCGGGGCGACCAGCGTCAGGCAGCCGCCACCTTGTATGCCGTCAGAAAAACCGCCAACGCCGACACCCCGCAGATGGGGGTTGTTGACGTCGCCCTCGTGGCTGTAGTTGGCAGGCAGCCAGACTTCCCCATAGGCGTAGGACATCAGGGGCGACACATCGCTGACGACACCTGTCACGCGGAACGGACTCTTATAGAGGTTCATCTCCTTTCCCATTGCCTCTTCCACTGAGCCGAAGAGCTTTCGTGCCAGGCTTTCGCTGATGATGGCGAGCGACTGGCAGCCGACGTGCTCTTCGTGGGTAAAGGGCCGGCCGGCCAGAAAGTTGAAACGGTAGACGTTGAAGTAGCCGTCGCCGACTGCCTTGCCCTTGGCTTTGACGGGCGACTTGGTGCCGACGATGATATTCACGTTGCCGTTGTAGAATGTGGGGGTGATGGCAACATGCTCGATGAGGTCCGACGGTTGGCTGCAGATGGCCTCAATGGAGGTGGGCCCCAGACCCCAGTAACCCATGTTGTAGGGGTCGTCGTTGTCAGTGATGCCACCTATATAGAGCGACCGCGAGCGGTTGGGTTCGTTGCCGTAGTCGGCAGTCAGTGCCTCAAGGCTCATCACCATGATCATGATGAGGGCGATGCTCACCGCCGTTCCCACAATGGTGAGCACCGAGAGCAACGGCTGTCGGCGGATGTCCCGCCAAGTTTGTTTCCAAATCTCTTTCATATTCTTAAAATCTTTTGCTTTCCTATAATCAGTTTCATAGCCTCCATAAATCGTCAAAAATCAAATCAAAATCGTACTTATCTCTTTATTTTTGTCTTATTTTCGACCGTTTTTGAAGTTTTTTGGAGGTGTTACCCCACCTGGTGACCGTCGAAGAACCGGGCGGTGCGGTGGGCCAGTGCAGCCTGTTGCTCGTTGTGAGTGACCATGACGATGGTGCGCCGCTCCTCACTGTTCAGACGCATCAGGATGTTCATCACGTCGGCTGCCATCTCGGAGTTCAGGTTGCCCGTAGGCTCGTCGGCAAGGATGATTTTCGGATTGCAGGCGATGGCTCGGGCTATGGCCACACGCTGACACTGACCGCCGGAGAGCTGCGACGGCAGGTGGCGCATACGATGGGTCATCCCGACCTGCTCCAGCACCTGATAGGCCCGTTCGCGACGTTCCTTTGCCGACAGGCCGGCATAGAGCAAGGGCATCTCGACATTCTCGATGACATTGAGCGACTGGATGAGGTGAAAACTCTGGAAGACAAAGCCGATGGTCTTGTTGCGGAACTCCGCCATGCGGGCGTCGCTCAGCTCGCCGGCCTTCACGCCGCAGACGGTGACGGTGCCGCTGGTGGGACGGTCGAGCATACCCATGATGTTGAGCAGCGTGGACTTGCCACAGCCCGAAGGACCCATGACGGCCAGGAACTCGCCTTCTTCTACACTCATGTTGACATTCTCCAAGGCAAGGGTTTCCACTTCATCCGTGCGGAAGATCTTGCCAACCTTGTTTAACTCAATAACATTCATAGCTTACATATTATTATTGTTTATATCTTATTTCATTCATCGAATAATATTCTATTTTATTCTTTATCATCGGATTGACCGGATTTCTCGGATTTCCCCAGTTACAAAGATAATCCGTTTAATCCGAATAATCCGATGAGGAATAACCTCCGATGGCCCCTATTTTAATCGGATGCTGGTGCGGCCTTTGTATTTCTCCATATCGCTGATGACGACCTGTTCGCCTTCGTCGAGACCACGGATGACTTCCACCCAGTCGTAGTTGGCCTCACCCAGTTCAACTTCACGAGCCACAAGGCGGTCGCCCTCGACGACGAAGAGTTTGTAGCTGCCCTTACCATTTTTATAGTATGTACCCATGGGCAAGCGCAAGGAGTTCTCGTGTGATCGGGCAAGGACGAAGACCTCGGTGCGCAGGCCGGGACGCAGAATGGGGTGAGAGGGATTGTCGAGGTGGATGGTGAAGCCGATGGAGCCGCCCTTGGTGAGTGGGTTCAGATGGCTGACGGTGCCGCTGAGACGTGTCTGCCCAGAACGTATCGTCACCTGCGCGCCAACCTGAATACGGTCGCTGTAGCCGTCGCTGAGTTCGCCTTCCACTTTGTAGGAGCTGAGGTCGGAGATGATGGCAATCTGTTCGCCCTGGGAAACGGAAGCCCCGATGTCGTTCTTGATGAATGTCAGCACGGCACGGCGCGGCGAACAGATGCGTGCGTCGGTGAGGGTCTGCCGTGTCGCTTCGAGGCTCTTACGCTGCATGTCAATCTCGATGCGCTGCATGTCGAGTTCGGCCTGGCAGACGCGCCGCTCGTTGTCGAGTTGCTTTTGCAGCTGCTCTACCTCGAGCGAGGCGGTGTTATAGGTCAGCTCAGCCTGTCGCACACGCTCCTTCGTGCCCGAGCCGATGGAGTCGAGATAGCGTTCGCCGTCGAGCTGCGACTGCTTCTGATCGAGCGACATGCGGGCCACGCGCAGCCGCATCTGCATGTCGGTGAGGCGCGTGTCCTGATTGATGCGCAACTGCTTGAGCCGTTGTTCCTTCAGCTGAAGGTCGTCGAGTCCGCGCTGATAGTCGGCCTGGGCGTTCTCAAGGTTCAGCCGCAACAGTGACGTGCCGACCTCGACAGTGTCGCCCATGCGGGCATAGACTTCGAGGATGCGCGACGAGATGGGTGACAGAATCTGCTCCTGATACTCGGGGTTGACGATGCCGCTGGTGTTGAGTCCGATGTCTATGCTACCACGCTCGACGGCAGCGATGCGGATGTCACTGCGGCTTATGCTGTGGGTGGAGAGGCTGATGACGATAAAGGCCACGGCAACGATGCCGCAGGCGAGGGCTGCGGGCTTGATAATCTGCCGAGTCTTAATCAGGCGTTTTTCTTTCCGGGTGAGTTCTCTGTCCATAGTGTTCGCTGTTTCTTTTCTTACAGCGAATACTGTGCCAAAAACGTAACTTGTTGATTATCATTATGGGGCTATAAAAAGGGGTGTCCGTTTTTGAACACCCTTTTTTGTTTGCGGACACTTGTCTGTCTGCATGATTATGATTTCTTCAGTTTGAAACTGCGCTCAATCGAGGCAATCTCGTCGGCGAAGTTTTTGTCAGTCTTGATGTGGTTTTCCACCTGTTCACAGCTGTGGATGACGGTGCTGTGGTCGCGATTGCCGATGAGTTTTCCGATGCGGCTTGCGGGCATCTTGGTGTGTTTCTGGGCAAGATACATGGCGACTTGTCGTGCCGTGACGAATTCGCGTTTGCGGCTGCGGCTGTTGACGTCGCCTGTGGTGACGTTGAAGTGGCGGCATACGCTGTCGAGGATGTCGTCGATGGTTAGTGGGCGGTTGTCGATTTTGACGGTTCTTCCGAGCACGCGTCGTGCCAGGGTGAGGTCGATGTTGCAGTTGTAGACGATGCTGTAGCTCTGGAGCGATGCCATGACGCCTTGCAGGTCGCGTACGCTGCTGTTGGTGTGTTGGGCAATGAAGGTGACGACTTCGGGCTCGATATCGATGCCTTCGCGCTGGCAGATGCTGTTGAGGATGTCGATGCAGAGCTGCTGGTTGGGCTGTTCGAGTTCGGCAATGAGTCCACATGCGAAGCGGGTGAGTAGGCGGTCGTTGATGCCTTTGAGCTCTACAGGCGGGCGGTCGCTGACGAGGATGATGCGCTTGCCATTGCGGAAGAGGTGGTTGAAGATGTGGAAGAAGGTGTCCTGCGTTCCTGGGGCAGTGAGCCAATCTTGCACATCGTCGACGATGAGCATGTCTACGGTCTGGTAGAAGCTGATGAAGTCGTTGGGTTTGTTCTGCAGTTTTGCGTTGGTGTATTGCAGTTGGAAGAGGCGTGCACTGATGTATAGCACTCGCTTCTTGGGATAGAGTTCGTGGGTTCGGTTGCCGATGGCGTTGACGAGGTGGGTTTTTCCGCATCCTGAGGGTCCGAAGATGAACATGGGGTTGAACTTGGTTGTGTTGGGATGTTCAGCCACATTGAGTCCGATGGACCGTGCGAGTTTGTTGCTGCTGCCTTCGATGAAGGTGCGGAAGGTCTGCTTGGGGTTGAGCTGTGTATCAAAGTTCCGGTCGGGTTCTTCGGCGGGTTTGGCGTCTTTCTGGACCATGCGATAGCGCAGGGTGATGCCTCGGCAGAAGGTTCGGTGGAGCACTTTGGTGAGCAAATCGACATAGTTTCCCTCGAGGTACTCGTAGACATAGGTGCTGGGTACCTGCAGGAACAGCGTCTTGGAGGCCTCGTCGAAGGCCTCGAAGACTAATGGACTGAACCATGTGTTATACGCTTCGGCAGATACGTTTTCGCGGATGAGCGCAAGTGCATTCTCCCAACGCGTATCGGGATTTGCTGTCATGCTTTCTTAAGTTATTAACTTACAGTGTGTTCCTTTCGGAACTCACGTTGTTTTTACTTGGGGGCGTTCTTGTATTTGTAAGTCGGCTTATGGGGTAAGCGGTTGCAAAGTTAATGAGTTTTTTCAGATTGACCAAAGGATTTTGGTTTTATTTTTCAGCTTTATTTTTTTTCCCGAAGACTGAGATGTTGACATATCGGCTTGGATGCTCTTTCAGGTCGTTGAGCAGTTGCTGTGCCTCGCTCATGGTCTTGGTGAGGTTTTGATAGAGCTGTGGGTCGTTGAGCAGGAGCCCTGCTGTGCCTTGTCCGTTGTTGAGTCTGTCTGTGAGGGTCTGCAGGTTGCCGAGTGTCTGGTCTACCTGTGCCTTTGTGGCGGCGAGGTCGAGTGATGCGAGGTGCTGGGTGAGGCCGTCGGTGTTGTCGAGCACTTTGTCGGCTTTCTGCATTATGCCTGGCAGCTGCCGGTTGAGGTCGGCCATGAGGGTGTTCAGCTGTCGTGTGGTGGTGGTGAGGTCGGTAGATATTTTCTCGGCGTTGTGGAGTGTGGCCACGATGACGGGGTCGGCCATGATGGTGTTGATGCTGGTCATGATGCTGTCGAGTTTGGGCAGGATGTTCTCGATGGTGGGCACCATGGCTGACAGCTTGGCGAGTGTTCCGCTGCTGACTTGTCCGACGATGGTGTCGCCTGTGGCGAGGATGTCGGTCGGATTGGGTCCGAGTTTCAGGTTGAGCTTGAGGTTGCCCAGCATGTCGCTTTCTATTTCGGCATAGGAGTCGCGGGGTATCTGCATGTTGCGGTCGACGTCGATGAGGGCGATGGTGGGTTGCTGATGGGTGTAGTCGTACTTGATGTTTGTGACGACGCCCACTTGATAGCCGTTGGCGTAGATGGGGCTGGAGGTGGTGAGTCCGCTGATGTCGTCGAAGGCTACGTAGTAGATGTTGTTGCCCGAGAACATGGTGAGTCCCTTCAGGAAGTTCATTCCGAAGAAGAGGATGATGATGGCGAGGACGGCCGTGAGGGCGATTTTTATTTCTTTTGATATCTTCATGACGGGTTGACTATTTTTTGTTTCGTTTGAATTCCTGTATGGCTTGCTGCACGTTGGTCTTCTGTCCGTCGCGGAAGGCGATGATGAAGGCTTCCGGGAAGCGGTCGGCTATCTGTCGGCGCAGCTGTGCGATGGCGTTGTAGTCGGGCGATGAGCCGGTGGTGTATTTCTTGTAGCCTCCTTCCTCGTAGTATTCGAAGTCGGTGATGCCTTTCAGCAGTGGGTCGCCGGCTTTGAGCTGCTTTCGGCTGATGAAGAGCTGTACTTTGAAGAGTAGGGTGGGTGACTGCTGTGCCGTGGCTGCTGCCTGTTGGGTTGTTTCCGTGTCGGGTGTCGTGGGCTGTGTCGGGGTTGCTGCCTGCTGTGATGGCTCTGCCGGTGCTTCTTCTGCTACGGGTTCCGGCGTGGGTTCTGCTGCTGGCGGGGCGGGTTCTTCTTTGGGTTTTGCCGGATTCATGGCTGGCTGGTAGGGTGCCGGGGCGGGCTCGGGCAGTGCTGGGGGAAGTATGGCAACGGGTTCGACGCCGGAGAACTTCTTGCGGTAGTCCTGGAAGCCTTGGAAGATGGCGAGGGCCATCTTGTCGAGGTTGGCGTTGTTGCACATGTATTGTTCTTCTGAGGGGGTGGTGATATAGCCGAGTTCGACGAGGCAGGCCGGCAGGGCTGTCAGGCGGAGCACGGCGAAGTTGTCTTGCTTGACGCGTCCAGGCCGTCCGGCGGCCTGCAGGCGCTTCTGGATGAACGAGCTGATTTCGACGCTGTTCTCCATGTATTTGTCGAACATCATGTCGAAGAGTATGTCGCTCTCGGGTGAGTTGGGGTCGTAGCCTTTGTAGTGCTGCTTGTAGTCTTTCTCGAGGAGTATGACGGAGTTCTCGCGCTGTGCGGCACTGAGTTTCTCGTCGCTTCGTCGCATGCCTTGCGAATAGACTTCGATGCCGGTGACGGGCCTGCGGCTCTCTACGGAGTTGACGTGGATGGAGACGAAGAGGTCGGCATGGTTTCGGTTGGCAATGGCTGCGCGCTCTTTGAGTTCTATGAAGACGTCGGTCTTGCGGGTGTAGATGACTTTGACGTCGGGGCAGTTCTGCTCGACGTATTTTCCGAAGGCGAGTGCGGTCTTCAGTGCGATGTCTTTTTCGCGTGCCTGCTTTCCTCTGGTTCCGGGGTCTTTGCCTCCGTGTCCGGCATCGATGACGAGGGTGAACTTCTTGTCGGCGGCGATGGTGACGGTGGCGATGCAGCAGAGCAGCGCTATGATGGTGAGGATTCTTTTCATGAGTTATCTGTTGTAGTGCATTTCGACGGCTACTCCCTCGCAGTCGGCTCCGGCGATGGGTGGGTTGTGCTTGGTGAGGGTGATGTCGATGGTGCTGACGTTGGGGTAGCGTTTGCTGATGCGCTGTGCGATGCGGTGGGCTACGTGCTCGATGAGCTGGCTCTCTTGGGCCATCTCTTCGCTGACGAGTTGGTAGACGTCGGCGTAGCTGACGGTGTCCTCGATGCGGTCGGTCGCGGCGGCTTGGCTGACGTCGACGCCCAGCCGCAGGCTAACGGTGTAGTCGTTGCCTGTGACGTGTTCCTGCGGCATCACGCCGTGTCGGGCGCGGTAGTGCAGGTTGTTGAGTAGGATGTAGCTATTGTTCAGCTTCATCGGCGGTGGCTTCAGCTTCGGTGTTGTCGGCTGCTCCGGTATATTTCTTCAGGGCTCGCTCCACACCTATCTTCCAGGTGTTGATGTTGTCGTCCTGCAGGTCGAGCGATGCCACGAGCTTGATGACGTTGTCGATGGGCATGCGATAGCGCAGCACGCCGGAGATGAGCTTGGCGTAGTTCCAGCACTCGGGGTTGAACTTCTCAGAGAGTCCTTCGACGGTGGTCTTGTATCCGCGTCGGTTTTCAAACTGGAAGTCGTATCGGCGTGTGCCGTCGTCGTTCATACTCTTGATAATCTTACCCTTGGTGACGGTCTTGGGTAGCACGATGCCCTCTTCGTCGTCTTGCAGTCCGGTGAAGATTTCGTAGGGATAGCCGTCGAGGAGTCCTACGAAAGCGACCCATTTTTCTTTATTGTTTTGGAAACGCACGACGTCACATTCGAGTGACTTCGGCCTTACTTCAGTTACCTGTCCCTGTTGTCCGGCATTGCTGTCGAAGCCGAGCCGATCGGCTATGGCGACAATTTCCTCGGCGGAGAGCATGGCTCCTCGTTCCTGTTGGGTGCTGACGATTTCGTTGGCCAGCAGCCAGCGGCGGTCGTCCTGTTGCGGTGTCTTGTTTGTATCCATTATCTGTCGTTTATCCTTTCACGATACAAAGGTACGAATAAGTGAGCGCAAAACAAAGAAAACAGAAACTTGTTTATGTTTTTTTTACGTTTTGCCGAACCGATTGAGCTGCGAGAGCCATAAACTTGTTTATATGGCCGAGTCGTGAAAGAGGTCGACGTAGTCAACGGGAGTACTTTATCAAAAAGGTACGAATAAGTGAGCGCAAAACAAAGAAAACAGAAACTTGTTTAGGCTTTATTACGGCTGTCAGCTAATGGCATCCGTTTCCTCTCCATGTTGGTCGACTCTTTGAAAATAATTGACAAAATTCCTGTTTTGCGGCCCTGAGAAGGCCATCTTTTGAAAAATTTTTTCCCTCGGTCGCAAATAACGCAGCCATGAGTCATCACACGCAACCTGCTGACAGTGAGACAGATAGCATTTTCGTCCTTGATAACCACCGACAAACCGACCAACGAATCCGACTTTTCGGACAGCGTAAGGCTACCTTTCGGGCAGACTTTTGGTACAAAAGTCATGACGAAAAGTAAGAAATCGTGATGCGATTTCTAAGAAATCATCGGGCGAATTGGTACAAAAGTCTTGATGATTTGTACCAAAAGTCTGAAAAGGTGGCAAGCATCCCTTGGGAAGTTGGCCGAAAAGGTCCTTTTTTTTCCTAGAACGAGGCATTTTCATGACAAGATTTTTCAGTCAAAGATCTTTACAAATTAATAGTTAGGGAGCGGGTGTTGTAGGCCAAGGATTAAGCAGGTGGCAATACTGTTATTGGCGTTATTCGTACCTCTGGCTTCGCCGAAGGTACTCCCGTTCGACCAAACAAAACTAAAAAACTTCGTCTTTTCTTTTGTTTTGTCCTCACTTATTCGTACCTTTGCAAGTTGCAGGAGTCATCCTGCCTTGGAAATATGATAGATCGCCAGACCGTAGAACGCATCAAGGACGCTGCCAACATCGTCGAGGTGGTGTCCGAATTTGTTACGCTGCGGAAGAGCGGAGCCAACTATAAAGGCCTCTGCCCCTTCCACAACGAGAAGACCCCGTCGTTCTACGTCTCGCCGTCGCGCGGCACCTGCCACTGCTTCGGCTGCGGCAAGGGCGGCACGCCCATCTCCTTCATCATGGAACACGAGCAGATGACCTATCCCGAAGCGCTCAGATGGCTCGCCAACAAATACCACATCGAAATCCAGGAGAAGGAGCTCACCGACGAGGAACGCCGCGAGCAGTCGGAACGAGAGTCGATGTTTATCGTCAACGAGTGGGCGGCCGACTACTTCGAGGACCTGCTCCACAACCATCCCGACGGACAGGCCGTTGGACTGCAGTACTTCCGTGGCCGCGGCTTCCGCGACGACATCATCCGCAAGTTCCGTCTCGGCTTCGACCTCAACGACCGCCTCGCCCTCGGGCAGACCGCCCGACAGAAAGGCTATCAGGAGGACTTCCTGCTGAAGACCGGCATCTGTTACAAGAACGACCGCAGCCAGCTCATCGACCGCTATGCCGGCCGCGTCATCTTCCCGTGGATAGGCGTCTCGGGAAAGGTCGTCGGCTTCGGCGGGAGAAAGCTCGACGCAGCCACCAAAGGCGTGCAGCAGAAATACGTCAACTCGCCCGACAGCGACATCTACCACAAAGACCATGAACTCTACGGCATCTATCAGGCCAAGAAGGCCATTGCCAAGGAAGACCGCGTCTACATGGTGGAAGGCTACACCGATGTCATCTCCATGCACCAATGCGGTATCGAGAACGTGGTGGCCAACTCAGGCACAGCCCTCTCGGTGCATCAGATACACATCCTCCACCGTTTCACATCGAATATCACGCTGCTCTACGACGGCGATGCAGCCGGCATACACGCAGCCCTCAGAGGTACCGACATGCTGCTGCAGGAGGGCATGAACCTGAAAGTGCTGCTCCTGCCCGACGGTGACGACCCCGACTCCTTTGCACGCAAGCATACCGCAGCCGACTTCCGGAAGTATATAGAAGACCATCAGACCGACTTCATACAGTTCAAGACCGACCTGCTGCTGAAAGACGAGCGCGACCCGCTGAAACGCTCAGAGGCCATCAACAGCATTGTCGAGAGCATCTCGATGGTGCAGAACCAGATACTCCGCGACACCTACCTTCACGACTGCTCCACCCGTATGGGCATCAACGAGGCCACGCTCATCAATCAGATGAACCGCTTCATCCGCGACCGCCGCGGACAGGGACAAGGCACTGCCGCACAGGGCGAAACCGTTCAGCAGCCGGTGTCGCAGGCACCAAAGGTGGCGCCCCAGGTCGTGGCAAGGCCCACCGACAACACATCGCGCGTAGAGTGGCTGCTCATACAACTCATCATCCGGAAGGGAGAACAAGTCATCTTCCACGACATGGACGACGGTCAGGGAGGTCGCACCACCGTCACCGTGGCTCAATACGTCAGCTACGACCTCGCGTCAGACGAGCTGCTCTTCCACAACCCACTCTACAACCAGATCCTGGCCGAGGCCAACGACCACAGCGGAGAAGAAGGATTCCAGTGTGAGGCCTACTTCATCAACCATCCCGACTTGGAAATCAGCCAGCTTGCCGCACAGATGAGCATCGACCGCTATCAGCTCATCCTTCCACCCAAGGCAGCACCCAAGAACGACAACGAGCGCCGGCTGCAGGAGGAAACGGCCGAAGAGCAGCTGCGCAACCAGACACGACACCTCGTCATGGACTTCCGCCTGGAGTACGTCGACAACAAGCTCCGCCAGCTTATGGCCGACATCAAAGCCTCAGCAGGCGATGCCGGAAAAATGATGAAACTCATGGAAGAATACAAAGACATGCAGCTCATCCGCAACACCCTGGCAAAGGAACTCGGAAGCAACATCGTCGTCTAAACCCACCAACAACGCATGTACTATATCAAGAAAACCATAGAAATATCAGCCAGCCACAGCCTCACGCTCCCCTATGAGAGCAAGTGCACCCAGCTGCACGGGCACAACTGGATTATCACCGTCTACTGCCGCGCCCGCGAGCTGAACGCTGAAGGCATGGTCGTGGACTTCACACAACTCAAGCGACTCATCAAGGACCGTCTCGACCATCAGAACCTCAATGAGGTGCTGCCCTTCAACCCCACGGCCGAGAACATCGCCCGATGGATTACCAACCAGATACCCCAGTGCTATCGCACGGAAGTAGTCGAGAGCCAAGGCAACATGGCAGCCTATGAAGCAGACGACCTATAGGGTTAACGAAATCTTCTACTCGCTGCAGGGGGAAGGAAGAAACACCGGCCGGGCCGCCACCTTCGTGCGTCTGGCCGGATGCAATCTGCGCTGTGCCTTCTGCGACACCGACTTCACCGCCTTCACCGAGATGACGGCAGCCGAGATTGTCAGCCAGTTGGGCAAAGCCCCGCTGGTAGTCCTCACCGGAGGCGAGCCAACCCTTCAGGCCGACGAAGCCCTCGTGGCAGCCCTGCATGAAGCAGGCAAGACCATCGCCATGGAGTCAAACGGAACCCATCGGCCGCCGGAAGGCATCGACTGGCTCACCATCTCGCCAAAAGGCAAAGGCACGTTGGCAGTCAGCAAGGCCGACGAAGTGAAAGTAGTCTTCGAGTCGGAAACCTTCCAACCCTCAGACTTCGGCATCGCAGCCGACTACTACTACCTGCAGCCCTGCGACACGGGAAATGCCGGCCAGAACCGCCGCATAGCCCAGGCCTGCGTGGACTATATCATGAGCCATCCGCAATGGCAACTCTCACTGCAAACTCACAAGATACTCGGCTTACGCTAACCTGTTAATAAGAACCAGTCAACTTGGACTACGCCCACTGGATATGGATGTCACTCTATGGATTGCTCATCGTGAGCACCATGGTCACCGTGCTGATGGACAACCGTCAGCCCGCCAAAACCCTTGCGTGGCTCCTCGTGCTCACCTTCCTGCCCGTCGTCGGCATCTTCCTTTATATCTTCTTCGGGCAGAACAACCGCAAGGAGAAACTCATCAACCAGCGTAGCCTGGACCAGCTGACCGAGCGGCAGATGCTTGCCTTCGTCGAACAGCGCGACCTGCAACTGCCCGAGGCACAGCGCCCACTCATTCAGCTCTTCGCCAACCAGAACATGGCCCTGCCGTTCCAGAACAACCAGGCCGACATCTATACCAGCGGCTATGAGCTCTTCCCCGCCTTGCTGCAGGCCATCGCCACGGCGCGCCATCACATCCATCTGTCAACCTATATCATCGAAGACGACCCGCTCGGCCGGCTCATTGCCGATGCCCTCATCGACAAGGCAAGAGAAGGCGTCGTGGTTCGCCTCATCTACGACGACGTGGGATGCTGGCGCGTGCCCAACAAGTTCTTCCGCCGTATGCGAAAGGCCGGCATAGATGCCAGAGCTTTCATGCCCGTGCATTTCCCTGCACTAACGGGGAAAATCAACTACCGCAACCACCGCAAGCTCTGCGTCGTTGACGGCAAGACAGCCTTTATTGGCGGCATGAACATCGCCCTGCGCTATGTGAAACCATGGCGCGATACCCATCTGAGGGTGAGGGGACCCATTGTGTATGCCCTCCAGAGAGAATTCCTTGTCGACTGGCACTTCGTCAGCGGAACACTCATCGACAGCTCTGAATACTATCCCCCGATGCCAGAGCTACGGACACCTCAGACGGCAGAGTCGCCCCTTCTGGCACAACTCGTCACCAGCAGCCCCATATCCCTATGGCCTGATATCATGCAGGGCTATGTGCGCATACTACTCGAAGCCAAGCAGTATGTCTATATGGAGACACCCTACTTCATGCCTACAGAACCCATCCTCTTTGCCATGCGCACCGCAGCGTTGGCCGGAGTCGATGTGAGGCTGATGGTGCCCCGCCACAGCGATGCCCTGCTCGTAGAGTGGGCAAGCATATCCTATGTCAAGCAGGCCATCGAGGCCGGCGTGAGAGTATATCTGTATCAGAAAGGATTCAATCACAGCAAGCTCCTCGTCAGCGACGACGCGCTATGCACCTGCGGCTCTACAAACATCGACTTCCGCTCCTTCGAAAACAACTTCGAAGCCAACCTCTTCTTCTACGACCGGATTATGGCCCAGCGCATGAAGCACGTCTTCCTCGAAGACATGCAGCACTGCACCCTGGCCAACGAGCAGCACCCACGCCATCGATGGCACTTCGTGCGCCGACTCTGGGAGTCGCTCATCCGATTGCTCTCGCCACTCTTGTAACATCAATAAGAAACTACCTTTGCCTCAATAGAAAAAAATACTATTATAATATAATCACAAAACAAAAAAATGAAGAAAATGTTCGATTTAGGCAACCGCGTGGCATTGGTCACAGGTTGTTCCGGAGGATTAGGCGTTCAGATGGCCAAGGCGTTAGCCAGGCAGGGTGCCGACCTCGTCATCATTGCCCGTAGGTATGAGAAACTCCTTGAAGTACAGAAAGAAATTGAAGCCGCTTATGGCGTGCAGGTGATGCCGATACAATGCGACATCACTGATACGGCCGCCGTCGAGAAGATGGTTGATGAGGCTTTAGGACGGTTCGGTAAAATCGATATCGTCGTCAACAATGCCGGCACGGGAGCCGTGACACCGGCTGAAGACATCACCGACGAGCAGTTTATGAACGAAGTGCAGATAGACCTCTTCGGAACCTTCCGCGTGGCAAGAGCTGTCGCCAAGAAGTCGATGATTCCCAACGGCTATGGCCGTGTCATCAACATCGCCTCGATGTATGGACTGGTTGGAAACAAGATTGCCCCAGCCTCGCCCTATCATGCTGCCAAAGGTGGCGTAGTGAATTTGACAAGAGCGTTGGCTGCCGAGTGGGGACAGCATGGTATCACGGTCAATACAATCTGTCCGGGCTATTTCATGACACCACTCACCAAAGAGACCCTCACATCAGAGTATTTCATCAATTATGCCAAGACCGTCATCCCCTTGGAGCGATATGGTGAGGAGGGAGAATTAGACTCCTCCGTGGTGTTCCTTGCTGCAGAAGAGTCGCGCTATGTTACTGGCGTGGCACTGCCCGTTGATGGCGGTTACACCTGTGTGTAATGTAGAGATAGTTCTTACCATAACCATATCAGGCCTCGACGTGCCAATCGGCATTTCGAGGCCTGATATGGTTATTAACTTCTTCATTCCTTATCGGAACAAGGAGAAGTTGACGCTGCCGTAGGCTCGGTGTTCCAGAAAGTGTGGATGGTCGGAAAAGTCGTTCTTGGCGCCGTGCTCGAAGACCAATAGACCATCGGGAGCCAAGAGTCCGTGCTCGAAGATGAGGTCGGGGATGGTTGCCAGTTCGGGCAATTGGTAAGGCGGGTCGGCGAAGATAAGGTCGAAACGCGAACCGCCTCCAGTGCCTTCCAAGGCAGGAGGCATCGGTTGGGCGACGGGCTTGAAAGATTTGATATAACGGAAAACGTCGCCACGGATGAGGCTGTGTGCCTGCTCCAGCCCGCCAATCTTTTGAATACATTGCTGGATGAATCGGGCATGGTCGCGGTCAAGTTCTACGCTGACAACCTGCGGACATCCTCTTGAGAGGAGCTCAAGGGATATGCTGCCTGTGCCGGCGAAGAGGTCGAGGGCACGTGATTCCTCAAAGTCTACGTAGCCGTTGAGCACATTGAAGATGTTTTCCTTGGCAAAATCGGTCGTCGGCCGCGCCTTGAAAGTGCGGGGTATGTCAAAATGACGACCCTTGTATTTTCCTGTGATGATTCTCAAAGGTATTCTTTTTTTTGTTATCTTCCCTTGACGAAAAGCGTCATCAGGTCGAAGGGCATGCCGGCTATCTGTGTGATGGGGGCTCGGTTGAACTCTGCTGCCGGGGTGATAACGTGGGCGTTCTGAAGGTATTGGCGAAGGGTCTCAGTGAGTTTGTCTTCTATGTCGCCGCAGAGGTACAGCTCGTCGGTGAGAGGGTTGAAGGCGAGCTGCTTCCAGATGTACAGAATGTAGTAGGCAGCATCTGAGGTGTGGGCGTTGTCGAAACTGTTGTAGAAACGCAACCTGTTGCGCTGATAGCTGAACACGTGGAGTCGGTTGCCGTGGTTGTAGGCGTAGAGCTGAGCTGTTGTGGAGAGTCCTCTTGAAGCAGTAGACAGTGATCCGCTGCGCCGATGGAGATAGCTGAGCACGGGTTGTATGGCCGGCATGTAGCGCACATCGTCAAAGTGGTTGCTGATGACCATCTTCACGTCTTTGTTGATGGCAAAGACTGCTATCGTATTGAGGTCAGGCAGGATGCTCTGCAGCACCAGACAGCCTTCAAAGCCAGTGAAGGTGTGGTGGAAGAGCGTCTCGATGTCGGTATCGGCCTCTTCGATGGGGGCGAGCATGATGGGCGAGTCAATCAATACCTGAGCTTGTCCGCCTTCATCGCTAATCAAGGAGTGGGAGGCAAAGGCTTCGCGCAGGTTTGCAGCCATTGAGATGCCTGCCCTCAAGGGGTAGGCATCGAACTGGATGTTTGGCTGCTGTGATGGTGTGGCTACGGCAAAGGACAACGAGTCGTTGCCAATGCGCAACGTGGTGCGGGGAATACTCATTTCAGTTTGGAATAGATCCAAAGTACGACAGTGGCACCAACAACGGCGCAAATGAGCTCGCCGATGACGCCGCCTGTGGTCTGGATGCCCAGAAGGCCGAAGAGCCAACCGCCGACGATACCGCCGAGAAGGCCGAGGAAGAGATCAACGAGAAGGCCTTTGCCTGTGCCGCTTGTGAGCTTGCTGGCGATAAATCCTGCCAGAATACCCATAATAATAGCTCCAATCATAACTTTTTTTGCTTTTTTGTTTTTATAGCTTTTTACTTTTTGCTACCTTTGCAGGTGGCTTTGCTGCTGCAAAGATACGAATAAGCGGGCGCAAAACAAAGAAAACAGAAACTTGTTTATGTTTTTTTTACGTTTTAGCAGGCGGAAGTACCTTCGACGCAGTCAAAGATACAAAAAGAAGAAATAAAATAACAATAAGAAGAATAATGCTTGTCGACGAATTTGTCTATCGCATTACAAGTCAGTTGGGTTTTGCCCCTACGGATGAGCAGTCGGCTGCGATGATGACGTTTGCCCGCTTTTTGGCGTGCAGGAGTGATGCGGTGATGATTCTCCGTGGCTCGGCCGGAACAGGAAAGACGACGCTGGCGTCGGCTTTCGTCAGGGCCTTGGTAAGTCTGGAGCAGAAGGTCATTCTGTTGGCGCCGACGGGCAGGGCTGCAAAGGTTTTCTCCCGAAACAGCGGTCAGCCGGCATTTACCATCCACAGCGTTATCTATCGGCAGCAGCAGATGGATGCTGAGGGAGGCTCCTTCGGACTTGACTTCAACAAATATACCGACACCTTGTTTCTTGTCGACGAATCGTCGATGATTGCCAACGATTCGGCTGGTAGCATTTTCGGCTCGGGCCGGTTGTTAGACGACTTGGTGCAGTATATCTTCCAAGGTCGTAACTGCCGACTGCTGCTCATTGGCGACCAGGCCCAGCTGCCGCCGGTGGGTGAGGTGGAGTCGCCGGCCTTGGCGGCAGACTTCATGAAGGGCTATGGACTCCAGGTCTTTCAGAGTGACCTCACGGAGGTGCTCCGCCAGGCTGAGGAGAGTGGAATACTCTGGAATGCGACGCTGTTGAGAGATGAAGAATCGCGATTCAGAAGCGGGAAACAGCTCCTTCCCCGTATCCGCCTCAAAGGCTTTGCCGATATCGTGAGGGTGTCCGGCGAAGAACTGATAGAGCAACTCACGTCAAGTTATAGTGAGGTGGGTGAGGATGAGACTATCGTTGTGACCCGAAGCAACAAGCGGGCCAATATCTACAATCAGGGCATCCGCAATCAGGTGCTTTGGCGTGAGGAGGAACTCTGCACGGGCGACCGGCTGATGGTGGTGAAGAACAACTATAAGAGTCCGCCCTCCCAATCCCAAGATGCTCCCTCCTTCATTGCCAACGGCGACCGGTGTGTGGTGCAGCGTGTAAGGAGTATGCATGAGATGCATGGCTTCCGCTTTGCCGAGTTGCAGGTTCAGTTTCCCGACTTCGACAACTATGAGTTGCAGACGCTGGCCCTGCTCGACACGCTCACCACGGAAGCTCCTGCGCTGACCCACGAGCAGCAGGAGCAGCTATATAATAAGGTAATGGAAGATTATGCCGACATTCCGCAGAAGCGCGAGCGGCAGAAGAAGCTCAAGGAAGATAAGTATTACAGTGCCCTGCAGGTGAAGTTTGCCTATGCCGTGACCTGCCACAAGGCCCAAGGCGGTCAGTGGGCCCATGTCTATATAGATCAGGGCTATATGACCGATGAGATGCTTACCGAGGAGTATATCCACTGGCTCTATACCGCCTTTACGCGAGCCACCGACAAGCTCTTCCTTGTTAACTGGCCGAAGGAACAGGAACAATAGGCGCCTGTCCTTCGCAGGTGAGCGCTTGAAGGCCTATCTCATTATTTATATAGAATATGGACACTTTTCAGTTGACCCAGGGATGGATGCGCGAGCAGTTTGAGAAGTTCAACCACGACTATTTTGGCGGTGGGCTTCCTGAGCCTCGTCTGTCGTTGTCAAAGGCCCGTACGCGGCTGGGGTCCTTTTCTTGTAAGCGCCGGCGCCGTTTGTTGCGTACGGAGCTGTATGACTTTACGATTCGTCTCTCTACCTACTATACTCAGACTGAGCGCGACTATCAGAATACGTTGCTGCATGAGATGATTCACTTCAGCATTGCTTATACCCGACTGAAGGATACATCTTCTCACGGGGTCATCTTCCGCGGCATGATGGACAACCTGAACCGTAAGTACGGGTGGGAAATTAGGGTAACAGGAGGTAAGCTCCAACCCCGTGAGCCTGCTTCCAGAGAGCTTCCGGCAGCTCCCCATGTTTCCCAAGAGGCTATGAGGCTTATGCTTGCTTTGGTGACTCATGACGGACGCCACATGGTGACGATTGTCAACTCTCGATATGCAAAGGACTTGGACAGGCGTCTGCGTAGCCTAAGCGAAATAAAGTCGTATGGCTGGTACCATACGACGAACGTTTTCTTTCGGGATTTCCCCCGTGTGCGCAGCCTTCGCGGCCGACTGGTCAGTGCCGAAAAGTTTAAAGAACTGACCAGCGAGGGAAGTCTCACTTCACTGGTTACTCTCCCATGATGATTTGGCCGAGGTCGTTGACTTCTATCATGTCGAGGAACTTGTTCCAGTTTTTGTCCAGCTGATAGTTGGTGACGGTTCCGTGTTTCACGAATAGGGTCCCTTCCTTGTAGATGTTTTTTGCGAACGACGAGCTGCTGATTTTTGCTGGTGATGCTCCCAGGACGAATACTTCCATGAGGCTGCTGCACCTTTCGAAGGCTGCTGCTCCTATTCTTCTCATGCCGCTGGGCAACGTGATGCGTTTCAGGTTGGTGCATCCGTCGAAGGTGTGAGTGCCGATGCCTCGGAGGGCGTTGGGCAGTTCGATGGATTCAAGGTTTGAGCAGTTGCGGAACATGGCGTTGGGGAGTCCCTGCAGGCCGTTGGGTATGTTGACGCGTCTGAGGTTCGAGCAGTTAGCAAAGCATGATGCCTCCAGTTCCCTGATGGAGTTGGGCAGATAGATGGAGTCGAGGCTCACGCAGCCGTTGAAGGCGTCGTGCCGGATGGTGTTCACCGAGTTGGGTATCTGGATGCTGGTGAGGCTCGAGCAGTTTTCGAGGAAGTAAGGTGGTATGCGGCTCATGCTGTTGGGTATCTGGATGGCTGTCATGCTGGAACATCCTGAGAACACATGTTCCCCTGCCGACTTGATGCCTGTTGGTAGATGGAGGGTTTCGAGCGATGTGCAGTTCATGAAGACGTTGTTCCCTATCGAGGTCAGTCCTGCCGGGAGGTTTATTTCGCGGAGGTTCGAGCACTCGGCAAAGGTGTTCGATGGCAGCGATGTCAGGCTTGGTGGCAGGGTTATGGTCTCGAGCGACTTGCATCCTTTGAACACGCCCGACGATATTCTGGTAATGGTACGTGGCAGTTCAATGTCCTTCAGGCTTGAGCAGTTTTCGAAGAGTCCGGCCGGCAGTTCGTTGACCGCTCTGGGCAGGCTGATGCTTTTCAGGCTTGAGCATCCGCTGAAGGCTCCTGCGCCGATGCGGGCGATGGACTTGGGCAGGCTGACGGCTGTCATGGCCGAGCAGTCCTGGAAGGCATTCGAGGCGATGGCTTCTACGTAGTAGGTCACGCTGTCCACGGTTATTTTCTCGGGGATGGTGATGTCGCCCTGATATCCCTGCGGGTGTCGGGTCACGATGGCTATTTGTTTCTTTGCTGCCAGTTGGTAGCAGATGCCGTGTACGATATTCTGTCCGCCTGTTCCGCCTTTTTTGTTGGCGGCTGTGGCGAGGGTGGCGATGATCAGCGCTGCGAGCGTCAGGAGAGTTTTCTTGGTCATTGTCATTAGAGTTGGCTGTTGGGGTGCCGATGGTTGGATTGTCCGGCGCATTAACTGCGCAAAAGTACGCCTTTTTTTTGATATACGCAAACCTTGGGGGGAAAAAATGAGGAATGAGAGATGAGAAATGAGAAAAGGGGAAACCAGCGGTTAAGGCAATGAGAATTCTGTTAAGGCTTTTTTATTTCTTGGGAAAAACCTTCTGCAGGGTGAAGTGCAGGCAGAGTCCCCCGTGCAGTTGGTTGAATGCAGAGACGTATCCTCCGTGCATCTGTATGGCGTTTTTCACGATGGCCAGTCCCAGTCCTGTTCCTCCCATGGTTCGGCTTCGCCCTTTGTCCAGTCTGTAGAAGCGCTCGAAAAGTCGCTCGAGATGTTCCGTGGGTACTCCTACGCCGTTGTCGGCGAAGGTGAAGAGCCAGTGGTCGCCCATGTCGCGTGCCTCCATCCTGATGGCTGCGCCTTCGCCGGCATAGTTCACGGCATTGTCGATGAGGTTGCGGAAGATACTGTAGAGCAGCGATGTGTTGCCCTCGATGGTGATGCCTTCGGGCAGGAGGTTCTGCAGGGTCATTTTTCTTTTCTGCACGGCGATGGCGGTTTCGTTGGCGATGTCTCTGACGAGTTGGCTGAGGTCTACGGGTCTGATGTCGAGCACGTCGGTGGCATAGTCCATACGGTTCAGGATGGAGATGTCCTGCAGGAGTGCGGTAAGTCGTTGTGCCTGTGTGTGGCTTCGCTCGATGAACTGTCGTTGTGTGGCTTCGTCGAGTTCGGGGTTGTCGAGCAGCGTCTCTGTAAATCCGAGTATCGAGGCTACGGGAGTCTTCAGTTCGTGGGCGATGTTCTGTGTCATCTCTCGTCGGGTGGCGTTCTGTTTCTCCGCTTGTTCGCGGCTGATGCGCTTGTCCATCTGGCGGGCGTAGCGGTGTAGCAGCAGGCCCAGTCCTATGGTAACGGCCAGCGAGAGCCACAGCAGGTGCCAGTCGAGTGGCGAGTCCAGTGGGTTGATGCTCTGGCGGTCGTAGTCTTCGAAGGTGATGAAGATGGCCGAGTAGACGATGAAGACGGCCATGACTGTGAGGAACATCTTTCGGCCTTCGCTGAGTTTATTTCTTTTCATGTGCGTTTATTCGAAGTAATAGCCGTATCCCTGTCGTGCGATGAGACGTGCGGCGTAGATTCCTATTTTCTTTCTGATGCGTGCGATGTTCACGTCTACGGTGCGGCCGGTCACGATGACGTCGCTGGGCCACACGCTGTCCAGCAGTTGTTGTCGGCTGAGCACGTGGCCTCGGTTCTCCATCAATAGGCGCAGCAGTTCGAACTCGGTCTTCGTAAAGGACACATCCTTTCCGTCGATGCTCACGGTCTTCTTGTCCGGATGCAGGCAGAGTCCGTCACAGCTGATGACTGTTTCCTGCTTGATGGCATGGCTTCTGCTGAGCACGGCCTTGACGCGTGCCAGCACCTCGCGCACGGAGAAGGGCTTGGCCACATAGTCGTCGGCGCCCAGGGAGAAGCCTTCCAGTGTGTCGGCCTCGGTGTCTTTCGCCGTGAGGAAGATGATGGGGATGGCCGCTGTCAGTGGGTTGGCCTTCAGCTGTCTGGCCAGCTCGAAGCCCGTCATGCCTGGCATCATCACGTCGAGCAGCAGCAGGCCTACGCCTTCCATCGGTTGCTGCAAGGCCTCCTCGGCCGAGCAGGCCACTATTGGTTCATAGCCGGCGGCCTTGAGGTTGAAGCTGAGGATGTCGCACAGGTCGTGCTCATCGTCGACAATCATTACTTTGGTTTTCATTGCTTTCCGTGGAGATTGTTTTCCTCTGCAAAAATACGAAAAAAAGAGGGGAGAACAAAATAAAATACATCCTTTTTTTATCCCAGTCTGGCCTCCACTACGTTGACCACGTAGTCGCCCAGCTTCTCACACTCGTTGATGAAGTCTACGAACATGGTTCCTACTGCATAGTCGAACGTTCGCTTGTCGGCCTCGAGGATGTTCTCTTCTTTCAGCCGGTTGCGCATTTCGTTGATTTGTTTCTCAATGCTGAATGTCTCTTCGCCGTTGCAGTTGTCTTTTCGCCCGCCTACAACGTTGTTCATCTGTCGGATTGATGCTGCAGTGAGCTCTGTCATCTTGTGAAGCTGCGAGTACTGGTTTTGCGAAAAGTCTCTGCTCAATGTCTGCCTACGGTTCAGTATGCGTGCCATGTTGTAGCAGGCGTCGCCGATGCTCTCCATTTCGCCTACGAGTCGCATCATCAGTCTCACTTTCAGCTTCGTCTCGTCAGAGAGGTGGTTGTTGCTTACCTTTTCCAGAAACGCAGCAATCTCAAATTCTGTGCGGTCGGTGAGTGTCTCTTGATGTTCAATCTGCTTGTAGAGTCCTTCCGTGGCTTTTGAGTTGTGTTCGTCGAGTAGCTGCCTGACCATGTCGAACATCCTTTCAAGGCGCAGGCCGAACTGAATGGTCTCTTTCTGAGCCTGCATGACTGATATCTCTGGTGTTTGCATCAGGTTAGCCTGAATGTATTGCAGCCGGAATTCTTCCATCTCAGGCTCGGGTTTCTCGGGCATTAGCTGGCAGACCAGTTGTTCTATCTGCGGGATGAACCAGATGAGGATGCCGGTGTTGATGATGTTGAAGCAGGTGTGGAACATGGCCAGCACTACCGGCAGTCTGGACGTCTGTCCGGCCATTGTGGGCTCATAGCCAACGATGCGGCATACCATGTTGACAAATGGGTAGAAGACGCAGAGCACCCATATGACTCCTATCACATTGAACACCAAATGCGCTAAGGCAGCTCTCCGTGCCTGCGTGTTAGCCCCCAGTGCGGCCAGGTTGGCTGTTGCCGTGGTGCCGATGTTCTCGCCCATGACGAGTGCGATGCCCAGATAGATGGGCAGCACGCCTGTTGAGCAGAGTAGTATGGTGATGGCCATGACGGCTGCCGACGACTGCACGATGCATGTGATGACGGTTCCGATGCCAAGGAATGCAAGGATGGTCCAGTAGCTGCCTGTGTCGAACGACGAGAAGAAAGCTACCACCGTTTCGTTGTGCTCAAGGTCC
The DNA here is from genome assembly GCA_946188345.1 of uncultured Prevotellaceae bacterium. Classification (GTDB taxonomy): domain Bacteria; phylum Bacteroidota; class Bacteroidia; order Bacteroidales; family Bacteroidaceae; genus Prevotella. Next base: position 24,436 of record CAMHUI010000017.1, read on the forward strand.
ATCTCCTTGCCGGTTGTGCTCAGCATGACGAGCGAGAGAAACATGAAGGCAATGCCAAAGAGAAAGTCGCCTACAAAACGGTGCCGGTGCTTATAGATGAGTATCATTCCTACCAGAAAAGCCGGGTAGACCACGTTGGTTAGGTCGACGCTGTAGCCGAGCGACATAATCCATGCCGTCAGTGTGGTGCCGATGTTGGCACCCATGATGATGGAGATGGCCTGCGCCAGTGTGAGCAGTCCGGCCGACACGAAGGAGACGGTCATTACCGTTGTGGCCGACGACGACTGTACTGCACATGTTACGAGTGTTCCTGTGAGCATGCCGGTCAGGCGGTTCGTCGTCATGCGTCCGAGAATGTGGCGCAGCTGCGGGCCTGCCATCTTCTGCAGGGCTTCGCTCATCATGCGCATGCCGTAGATGAGTAGTCCCAGCGCGCCAAGCAGTCGTAAGGCAATCATTAAATAGTCGGGGGTCTGTTCCATGGCTGTTCTTTTTTTTGCAAAGGTACGCCGATAAGTCATTCGTACCAAGCAAAATAAATTACAATGCGGTTACAACCGTTGATTGTAACCGCATTGTAATAGAAAACGTTGAAAAAGACGCGACTTGGATGGGCCTCTATCCCAGTCGGGCTTCCACGACGTTGACCACGTAGTCGCCCAACTTCTCGCACTCGTTGAGCAGGTCGGTGTAGGTGGTGCCGATGGTGTAGCTATACTGGTGGGCATTGACGTCGTCCAGGTTGCGGCTCTTCAGCTCAGCCCTCAGCGAGTTGATGGCGAGCTCGATGTCCTGAGTGCGGTTGAGGCTATACTCCTCGCGTGGGCCGCTCATGGTGGTGTTCATCTGCGTCAGGCTGTCGTCGCACAGTTGCATGAGCTGTTCAAGATGCTCGTATTGTGCTGCCGTGAAGTCCTCAAGGCCTTCCTGCTTGCGGTTCAGGGTACGTGCCATGTTGTAGCAGGCATCGCCGATACTCTCCAGTTCGCTGATTTCGCGCAGCATGCGGCGTATCTTCGACTTCGACTCGTCGGAGAGATGAGCGTCGCTGACTTGCTCGAGATAGATGCCGATTTCGTATTCCATGCTGTCGCAGATGCCCTCGTACTTCTCGATGCGTGAGAATAGCTTCACAAACTCTTCTCCCGGTTTCATGTGCAACAGCTCCCTGACCATGCCGAACATGCGCTGCGTGCGCTGTCCGAAGAGGCCGATCTCCTTCTGGGCCTGCAGCAGCGATATCTCAGGTGTCTCCATCAGTCCGCCGTTGATGTAGCGCAGTCGGGTGGGCTCCTCGCCGTCGTCGGCCGTCTGCGGGTTCGACTTGATGACGCGGCAGACCAGGCGCTCTATCTGCGGGATGAACCAGATGAGGATGCTCGTGTTGATGACGTTGAAGCAGGTGTGGAAGGTGGCGAGCACCATCGAGAGGTTGTCGCCGGCCAGCCAGCACACCATGTTGACGAAGGGCCGGAAGATGAGCAGAATCCAGCACACTCCGAAGAGGTTGAAGAACATGTGTGCGAAGGCCGCCCGTCTGGCCTGCGTACCAGCCGAGTAAGCCACGATATTCGAGGTGACGGTGGTGCCGATGTTCTCGCCCATCACCAGTGCGATGCCTTGATAGATGGGCAGTGCCCCGCTCGAGCAGAGCAGCATGGTGATGGCCATGACGGCAGCCGACGACTGCACGCACATGGTCAGCACACCGCCGATGAGCAGGAAGAGCAGGGTGGTGCGGAAGCTCTCCGGGTCGAAGCTGGCAAAGAAGCTCACAACCGCCTCGTTTTGGTCCAGGTGCATGTCGGCCCCAGTCTGTCGGAGCGTGCCGAGTCCAAGCAGCAGGAAGCTCAGACCGAAGAGAAAGTCGCCCACGTTCTTCCATCGCTGCCTATATATCAGGATGAAGGCCACGAGGAACGCCGGCCACACGTAGTCGGTGATGTTGAACGTCGACCCCGCCCAGATAATCCAAGCCGTCAGCGTGGTGCCGATGTTGGCACCCATGATGATGGAGATGGCCTGCGCCAGCGTGAGCAGCCCTGCCGACACGAAGGAGACCGTCATCACCGTGGTGGCTGTCGACGACTGAACGGCTGCCGTCACGCCGACGCCTGTAAGCATGCCGGTGAACCGGTTGGTCGTCATACGTCCAAGCACGTGACGCAGTTGCGGGCCTGCCATCTTCTGAAGCGTTTCGCTCATCAGCTTCATACCAAACATCAGAAGCGCAAGCGAACCCAACAGCCGCATGCCGAAAATCAAGTACTCGTTGTCCATATTTGTCATTGATTAATCAAAAAAAAGGAAGAGCCTCCTTGTACACTGCAAAGTTACACATCCTTTTCCGATGTCGGGGCCTAAAATTGTTACAATCGTGTTACATTTTTCTATGTCGGCAACAAGGAATGCCTGACCGTCAATTGAGTAATCGCAACAGCATGGGTCTTTTATGCAGCCCGGACGCCTGCTTCCATCTTGGGCCTGCCGGCCTTTCGCACAAGGACCAACCTTTGGTCACACAGAGACCAGCCTTTGGTCACATGGAGACCAGCCTTTGGTCACAATGAGACCAGCCCTTGGTCACGACGAGACCAGATATGGGGCATGTTTTTGGTCACGACGAGACCAGTTTTTTCAAAAAGTTGGTCACAAAGAATCTTTCGGAAGCCTTGTATATAATACCACTCCCAGCTGTTGCCTTTTTATGTGCTCTTTAATGGAGACCCATTTTTTCGTGGGGGCACCTTTTGGGAATTATTCTTTTTTTGACTGTGATGATTCTAATCGGCAGCAACTGTCATTCTGGTGGCTTTACATACCGCTGTTCTTCTTTTCTCCCCTGAACTGCATGGGCGTCAGTCCGGTGATGCGCCGGAAGTATTTACAGAAGAAGGATGGATTGGGGAAGTTCATCTCGTAGGCTATCTGCGAGATGCTCTTGTCGGAGTGGCGCAGTTCCACCTTGATGCGTGTCGCGATGGCATCGTCAATCCATTGCTTGGCAGCCTTGCCGCTGACCTGCTTGACGAGGGTGCTCATGTAGCGCGGTGAGAGGAAGAGCCGCTGGGCATAGAAGTCGATGGTGTGATGCTGGGCGGCATACTGGCTGACCAGCTGCACGAAGTCGGCAAAGAGTCGCTGCTCTCGCGATAGCCCATTGCGGTGATCGTTCTCGTGAAGGCTGTAATAGTGGTTCACCTGCCAGAGGAAAGTGGCAGCGAGTTGGAGGACAACGTTTGAACTGTGGCCTTCGCGCTGCATGACGCTATATAATAATGAGTGGATGTCCTCCAGAAGTGCAATCTCTTCCCCGGGGAGCGATAGGTTGAAGTCGCGCACGTGGCCGTCGAGCATGTTGGGAACGGCCGTGGGGAAGGCCAGGCTGACGAGCTCGTCGGTGAGCGAGAGGCCGAAACCCTCAATCTCGTCGGAATAGCGTCCCATGCGCACGATGCTGTTGTGGCTCAGGAAGATGACCTGCCCGGCTTCGAAACGGCGTTCCATCAGGTTGACCATGGGCTGGGCAAACCCTTTCTTGAGCACCATCACGCGCATTTCGGGCAGCACATACGTGTCGTCGGAGAGCTTCGACAGCAGCCGGGCAACGGGCGGGTTGCGTGCCACGATGAGGTTCTGGGAGATGTAGCTGTCGAGAAGCTTCCGGTCGGTTTCGCCTTGCAGCAACTCACTCAGTTGTTTCAGGTTGAATGGGGTCAGTTCTTTCATCGCATTTCCATGATTGACGGTGCAAAGATACAAAAAAACGCAGTTTTTTTTGTGTCTAAAAAGTCAAAATCGTACAAAAAGGACATTATTTCCTTAAAAAAGATAATGTGCCTATACTTGAAACTCATTACCTTTGCACCCAGAATGTTTTCTTAAAGCCAGTTGAGCAGAGTCAAACTTATTCGCGCTTTGCCTTGGCGGGAAAAACAGGACAAAATACAATCTAAACACCGCAATAATAATGAGAAGACTATTCAGTTTGTTATTCTTGGTATCAGTCTTGCTGGGTCTTCGGGCTCAGACGCTGGAAGAATGTCAGGAGGCTGCCATGCGCAACTATCCGCTCATCAGGCAGTATGACCTGATAGGCCGCACCACCGACTTGACCGCCCGGAACATCGGGCGTGGCTGGCTGCCGCAGATTGCTGCCACGGCTCAGGCTACGCTGCAGAGCGACGTGACGGCCTTTCCCGAGGAGATGCAGGCCATGTATCGGCAAATGGGCATCAATATGGAGGGTCTGAAGAAGGACCAGTACAGGCTGGGCATCGACATCAGCCAGACGCTCTACGACGGCGGGGCCATCAGCAGTCAGAAAGAGGTTGCCCGCCGGCAGGGTGACGTGGAGTCGGCCCAGACGGAGGTAGATATATATAAGGTACGCAAGCGCGTGAACGAATTATACTTCGGCCTGTTGCTGCTCGACGAGCAGATGGCTGGCAACCGCAGCCTGCAGCAGGTGCTGGAGGCCAACGAGCGGAAGCTGGCCTCGATGGTGAAGAACGGCACTGCTGCTGAGAGCGATTATAAGGCCGTGAAGGCCGAGCGGCTGAATGTGGTGCAGCAGATGACTGCCCTTCAGTCGCAGCGCCAGACCATGGGCAGGATGCTGTCGGTGTTCTCTGGAATGGAAGTGGCTGCCCCCGTGAAGCCTGCGCTGCCTGCTGGGGTGCAGCCTTCGGCCGTCGGTAGGCCGGAGCTGAGAGCCCTCGATGCACGGTTGCGGTTGGCCGATGCCCGGGAGAAAGCCCTCGACGCAGCCCTCATGCCCAAGGTGGGAGTCTTTGCGCAGGGATTCTATGGTTATCCGGGGCTCAACATGTTTGAAGACATGATGCACCGCCAATGGTCGTTGAACGGCATCGTCGGGGCAAGGCTCTCGTGGAACATCGGGGCGCTCTACACCAGGAAGAACGACAAGGCTGCTCTCGCCATGCAGCGCTCATTGCTCAACGTGCAGCGGGAGACATTCCTTTTCGAAAACAAGCTCGAACAGCTTCAGCAAGATGAGAACGTGGAGCGCTATCGCAAGCTGATGGCCGACGATGAGGAGATTGTCGCCCTGCGCAGCGATGTGAGAAAGGCAGCCGAGTCGAAGCTTGCTCACGGCATTATTGATGTCAACGACCTTGTCAGGGAAATCAATGCAGAGAACAATGCCCGTGTGCAGCAGTCGATGCACGAGATGGAGATGCTCAAGGAAATCTATAACCGCAAATATACGGTGGGGGAGTAAGGGGATAAAGTGAAAAGTTTAAAGTATTATAAAGTATAAAGTCTATGAAGCTTAAGAGTTCTTTTATTTATTCATTCTTTCATTTTTTTATTCTTTCATTGCTTCTTGTTGCCTGTGGCAGCAGGGCGAAAGACTATGACGCCACGGGGACCTTTGAGGCTACGGAGACCATTGTCTCGGCGGAGCAGAGCGGCACGCTGTTGGCGTTCGGCGTGGATGAGGGTCAGGAGGTGGTCTGTGGTCAGGAGGTGGCTTTGATAGACACCACGCAGCTGTGGCTGAGGATTCAGCAGGCTGGCGCCACGAAGGCGGTCTATCGGAGTCAGAAACCTGACATGGAGAAGCAGGTTGCCGCGACGCGCCAACAGCTCTCGAAGGCGCGGCAGGAGGAACAGCGCTGCCGGGAGCTGGTGGCCGACGGGGCTGCGCCGACCAAGATGCTCGACGATGCAGCCTCGCAGGTGCTGGTGCTGCAGAGGCAACTCGATGCCCAGCTGTCGGCCCTCCATACGCAGCTGTCGACGCTGAACTCGCAGATGGAAGCTGCCGACGTTCAGGTGAGCCAGCTCTGCGACCAGCTGCGCAGGTGCCATGTCGTGGTACCTGTCAGTGGCTCGGTCGTGGAGAAATATGTCGAGCGGGGCGAGTTTGTGGCCACGGGCCAGCCGCTCTTCAAGGTGGCCGACACCAACGGGATGTTCATCCGCGCCTACCTCACCTCTGCTCAGCTGCAGACGGTCAGGGTGGGGCAGCGGGCCAAGGTCTTTGCCGACTATGGCGACGGCCGGAAGAAGGAATATGAAGGTACGGTGAGTTGGATATCGAGTCGCTCGGAGTTTACGCCGAAGACAATTCTCACCGACGACGAGCGTGCCGACCTGGTATATGCCGTGAAGGTGGCCTTCAGGAACGACGGCTTCGCCAAAATTGGCATGTATGGCGAGGTGAAGTTTGCAGAGCCTTAGGCAGAGGTGAATGGGAGAAGGAAGCATGAACGCAATAGAAGTAAGAAACATCAGCAAGCGCTACGGGTCGTTGCAGGCCTTGCACGACGTGTCGTTCGAGGTGGGCAGGGGTGAGGTGTTCGGCCTTATCGGTCCCGACGGCTCGGGCAAGACCACCCTGTTTCGCATCCTCTGCACGTTGCTGTTGCCCGACGAGGGTACTGCGTCGGTCGACGGCTTCGATACCGTCAGGCAGATGAGTGACATCCGTCGGCGGGTGGGCTATATGCCCGGCCGGTTCTCGCTCTATCAGGACCTGACGGTGGAGGAGAACCTGCGCTTCTTTGCCACCCTCTTTGGCACGACCGTAGAGGAAGGCTACGACTCCATAAAGGCCATCTATTCGCAGATAGAGCGTTTCCGCGACCGCCGTGCTGGCGCGCTCTCGGGGGGTATGAAGCAGAAGCTGGCTCTCTCGTGCGCGTTGGTTCATTCGCCCAGCGTGCTTTTTCTTGACGAACCGACCACGGGCGTGGACCCCGTGAGCCGCAAGGAGCTGTGGGAGATGCTGGGGACGCTGAAGGAGCGTGGCATCACCATCGTGGCCTCTACGCCCTATCTCGACGAGGTGCGCCGCTGTGAGCGCGTGGCCTTCCTGAATCAGGGGAGGGTGCTGGGCATCGACACGCCCGAGGTCATCTTGGAGCGTTTCAAGGACGTCTTCATGCCCGAGCCTTTGCCGTCGGCAGGGAGTTCACGGCAGTCCCAACTGATGGAGGGGGACGACCCTTCGCCCGGAAAGGGAAAGGGCGTGCCTGGTGCTGTGGGAGCACCTGCCGGCGGGGCCGACGCTCCCGCCATTGAGGTGTCCCACTTGGTGAAGGCTTTCGGGACGTTTCATGCCGTCGACGACATCTCGTTCAGCGTGAAGCGCGGAGAGATATTCGGCTTCCTCGGGGCTAACGGTGCCGGAAAGACTACGGCCATGCACATGCTGACCGGGCTGAACCAGCCGACCAGCGGGACGGGTTCCGTGGCAGGCTTCGACATACGGACCGAGCACGAGCAGATCAAGAAGCACATCGGCTATATGTCGCAGAAGTTCTCGCTCTACGAAGACCTGACCGTCAGCGAGAACATCCGTCTCTTTGCCGGTATCTACGGCATGGCGCCCGCCGAGATTAGTGCCAAGACGACGCGCCTGCTGAAGGACCTCGACTTTGAGGCCCATGCCCACGACCTCGTGAAGAGCCTGCCTCTGGGGTGGAAGCAAAAGCTGGCCTTCTCGGTGTCTATCTTCCACGCCCCTGCCATCGTCTTTCTCGACGAGCCAACCGGCGGTGTCGACCCGGCCACGCGCCGGCAGTTCTGGGAGCTGATAAGGCAGGCCGCAGCGAGGGGTATCACCGTCTTCGTGACGACCCACTATATGGATGAGGCGGAGTATTGCGACCGTATCTCGATAATGGTTGACGGAAAGATCAGTGCCATCGGCACGCCCGACGAACTCAAGCGGCAGTTGGGCCAGCCAGACATGGACCATGTGTTCACCTATCTGGCCCGTCAGGCCAAGCGCGGCGACTGACGCCCAGACCCTAAGCCCCAACGAAAGGAAGGGGCGTCAAAAAAAAGGACACCGTAATGAAAAAGAATAATGACAACCATGCAACCAGTCATCCCTCCCGTCGGGAGGGGTTGGGAGGCACCTTCCTGTCGTTTGTGGTCAAGGAAGCTCGCCATATCCTGCGCGACCGCCGCACGATGCTCATCCTTTTCGGGATGCCCATCGTGCTGATGTTGCTTTTCGGCTTTGCCATCACTACCGATGTGCGTAATGTGCGGACGGTAGTGGTGACGTCGTTGCAGAATCCCCGTACGCAGCAAGCCATCGACCGCCTTGCTGCCTCCGACTATTTCACGTTGACGGCCGCCGTCGGCACGCCGGCCGAGGCCGAAAGACTTATCAGAAGCCAGAAGGCCGATATGGCACTGGTGCCCCGGGGCGAGACGTGGCAACTACTTGTTGACGGCAGCGACCCCAACATGGCCCAGCAGTGGACGGTATATGCGACAAGCATCCTTGCCGGCGCTCAGGCGGCGGCTCCCACCATCACTCACCTTCTCTACAATCCGCAGATGCGCTCGGCCTATAACTTCGTGCCAGCCATCATGGGCATGCTCCTGATGCTCATCTGCGCCATGATGACGTCTGTCAGCATCGTGAGAGAGAAGGAGCGGGGCACGATGGAGGTGTTGCTGGTCTCGCCCGTTCGTCCGCTGATGATGCTCATCGCCAAGGCCGTTCCCTATCTGATGCTTGCCTTCACCATTCTCATTGCCATCCTGCTCATGGCCCGCTACGTGCTCGGCGTGCCCCTGGCAGGCTCTCTCGTATGGATTGTCGCCGTGAGCACCATCTATATCCTGCTGGCCCTGTCGCTCGGACTGCTCATTTCCAGTGTCGCCGACAGCCAGCTGGTGGCATTGTTGCTCTCGGCCATGGTACTGCTCATGCCCATAGTGATGCTCTCAGGCATGTTGTTTCCCATCGAGTCGATGCCCCGAGTGCTGCAATGGGTCTCGGCCATCGTGCCGCCACGCTATTACATCGAAGCCATGCGCAAACTGATGATTATGGGCGTGGGTATAGGCGATGTCTTGCGCGAGGTGCTCATCCTCAGCGCCATGACGTTGGCGCTGTTGGCCGTAGCGCTCAAGAAGTTCAAGAACCGCCTGGAGTAACCTTTGTAGTAATGACCTTTTACGCCCCCCAAAACGATATATGACTATCCGATATCTCATACAGAAGGAGTTCCTTCAGATTCGCCGCAACTCGTTCCTGCCCAGGCTCATCGTCGCCTTTCCCATCATGATTATGTGCGTCATGCCATGGGTGATGAATATGGAGGTGAAGAACATCCGCGTCAGCGTGGTTAACAACGACCGCACGACGCGCTCGCAGCAACTGGTCCACCGCATTGAGGCCAGCCGCTACTTCATCTTCAAGGGCCAGCAGCCCTCTTATCAGGCTGCCCTGAAAGAGGTGGAGAAGAGCCGTGCCGACATTGTAGTAGTGATACCTCCACGATACGGTAAGGCTGTTGAGCTGGTGCGGGCCCGTCAGGCCCAGCCTTCGCACTCATCTGGCGGAGATGGCGGGAAGGTGCTTATCGCAGCCAATGCCGTCAACGGTACGAAAGGTAGCATCGGAGCTGCCTATCTCAGCCAGATTGTGGCCGACGTCCACCAGCCGGCTGCCGTCAGCCCCCGCCTGCTCTATAATCAGCGGCAGGACTACAAGCTCTTCATGATACCGGCCCTCTTCGCCATCGTGATGATGCTGATGACGGGGTTCCTCCCGGCGCTGAACATCGTAGGAGAAAAAGAGGCAGGAACGATTGAGCAAATCAACGTCACACCCGTATCGAAGTGGGCTTTCATTATGTCAAAGCTCATTCCTTACTGGATTATAGCTCTCTTCATCATCACCGTGTGCTTGGTGCTCGCCTGGGCCGTCTATGGCATCACCTGCCAGGGCTCCCTGCTGCTGGTCTATCTGCTGGCAATGCTGCTGGCGCTCTTTTTTTCTTCTCTGGGACTCGTCATCTCCAACTACAGCAACACCCTGCAGCAGGCCATCTTTGTGATGTGGTTCTTCGTAGTGTGCCTGATGCTGCTCAGCGGACTGTTCACTCCGACACGCTCCATGCCCAGCTGGTCGTATGCTACAACCTATATCAACCCCATGCACTACTTCATTGACGCCATCCGAACCGTCTTTGTGCGAGGAGGCACCCTGCAGAGCATCGCCCATCAGGTTCTGGCACTGGCTGGACTCTCGGCGGTTATGGCACTCTGGGCCGTGAAGAGCTATAAGAAGAATAGTTGATAATACCTTTGCCATCTTCCGAAGGCAACATGGATTTCATGCGCAGGCATCTTGGTGATTATCCAGCCAAAGCATGGAAAAACAAGAAAACGGGCTGTAACAATCGTGCAGCCCGTTTCCATGTTCTCGACAGAAATGCCTATAGCCGGACGTCCTCAATTCTGAGCTTCAGCAGCCCGGCCGGCACGCGCACCTCCACGACGTCGCCCACCTTCTTGTTCAGCAGCGCCTGGCCGATGGGCGACTTGATGGAAATCTTACCCTCATGCAAATCGGCCTCGTGGGGGTTGACAATCGTGTAGGTCATCCGTCGGTCGTTGCCCAGATTGGTAATCTCGATGTGGCTGAGCAGTTGCACACAGTCGCCCTTGAGCCTCGACATATCGAGCACCCGAGCATTGGCCAGCACCTTCTGCTTGAAGCGTATGCGGCTGAGCAACCGGCCCTGCTCGCGCTTGGCGGCGTGGTATTCAAAGTTCTCGCTGAGGTCACCCTTGTCGCGGGCCTCGGCAATCGCATCTCTCACTCTCGGGAGCTCAACGCTTTCCAACTCCCGCAGTTCGGCCACGAGCTTGTCGTAGCCCTCCTGTGACATATATTCCATAGTCTTCTTTCGTTAGTTTCTTTATCTGACAGGGAACTCAGCAATGCGGAGCGTCGTGCAGCCGTAGGGGATGAGTTCTATTTCCACTTCTTCATCTTCGTAGTCGTGCCCCTGCTGGGTGTAATAGCTGATGGGACCGCACGACGAGCGAGCCAGCGTCCAGTCCTTCATCTGCAACGCCTTCACCCGCAGGCTGACGGGAGCATTGTCAACGTTCCAGGGATAGCCCGACATAGTGTTCGTCTTGACTTCCACGAACTGCTCGGGATGGTCGGCCACCTGGTGGCGCAGGCCGTAGTTCCACTTCGACGGGCTTGTCACTTCGTAATACCAGTCTCCATACTGTCGGTGGTTATCGTCGAAGACTTTCTTTGTCCAGTTTTCCTGCATCTTCAGCGCGTAGAGCAGCGGCCCGCGCTCAAGGCAGGCACCGCCGCCGTACCAACGGCTCGAGCGAACCTGCATCGGCAACCGCAGCGTCACCACGTCGCCATCGTTCCATGTGCGCTCAACGACGACCACCTCGCCCGCCTTCGCCATGGGGTCAACGGCTTCCCCGTTGACAAGAATCTCCGCCTTCGAGCACCAGGCCGGTATACGGAGATGCAGCGGGAAACTCACGGGCGCAGCCTTCTTTCCCTTTTTGCTTGACGGCTTGGCCGAGGTCTTGATGGTAAACATGACTTCTTCCTCAAACGGATAGCTGGTCTCCTCTGTGATGGTTACGGTGCGACCGTCGGCTACCTGAGCCGTCACCCTTGAAGGTCCATATACAAGTGCTGCCAGTCCTTTGTCCGTTGTGGCATACCAAAGGTTCTGCACGAGTTTCGGCCAGCCCTGGTGCATGTTACACGTGCAGCAGGGATAGCCGTTGAGCTTTCCGAAGAGCACGTCCGTGTCGTCGTGCGGCGTTGAGAACTGCCGCCAGGCTTGTGTGACAGCCACTTGGTTCACCTGCTGGTAATACTGACGGGCCGTGAAGTCGTCGTTAGCCTGCGTGGGCAGGGCGTTGAAGGCCACGCGCTCCAGATGGTCGGCCCATTGGATGTCGCCTGTTATCTCGAGCATCGACTCCAAGGAGAACATCATCTCCGTAGCCGTGCAGAACTCGGAACCTACGGTAGGGTCGCCGAAGCGCAGCAATTCATCGCCGCCCCACAGACCCGTGGGCAGGCCGATAGTGTTGCGAATCGTCTTCATGGCTTGCTTTGGGGCATTGAGGTGCTCAGGGTCGTGAGACTGTTGCCAATAGACTACAGACTCCTTGAATCCCTGTCCCAGATTGACGCAGTGCAGGCTGAGCTGGCGATGCAGTTCGTCGCCCGTCGTGAAGATGCGGGTCCAGTCGTGTGTCTGGCTATGGATGAGGCTGGCCAGTTCGAGCAGGGCATTGTCGCCCGTGATGTTATAGAGCCAGTAGACCACTTGCAGGTTGTCGCCTCCGCGGCGCTGTCCCCAGAAGCTCCAGTGCCCAAGGTCGTGCTTGGGAAGCTCCTGCAGCTGGTAGCGGAAGTAGCGTGTGAGGAACGAGATGACACGCTCGTCGCCCGTGGCAGAATAGTACTGCTGCATAATCTTCAGCATCACCATGCGCGGCCACCAGTCCTGTGCGTTGTCGCGTTGCAGCCCAGGTTCATAGCTGCGGTCGATGACAGGACCGAACTGTCCGTCATCCTGCTGCGAGGCCAGTGTCCATTCAATCCATGGCTGCACCTTCTTCTTCAGGGCATCATCGTCGAGGATATAGACCAGCGGCAGCAGACCGTCAATCCAGTAGGGTCCACGCTCCCATGCGTCGCCGTCGCCACCGAGCCAGCAGTTGCGCGGTCCGCACACCTGTTCATATGCTTCATCGAGGTGGCCGGTCAGCCCGCTGCGCATCCGCATGAGCTGCTCTTTCATCCAGCCCTCGGCCTGGATGCTGCCCAGTGGCAGTTGCATATACGTCTTTGCTACCAGCGGTGCACGGTTCTCCACATATCCTTTGCCTTCACCGGCAACCATCATCACCGGCATTGCAAGGAAAAGCCCAAAAGCAAGTAATAATCTTTTTATTTTCATATACATATTAATTATAAGTTGCAAATTTACGAATAATAATTGAGTAAAGAATCAATAATCGTTGATTTTTTGTGTTTTTGTTTTATCCATGGCCTTGCGGACAGCCATCAGTTCTTCTGTAGGTCGGCATGAGCACAGCACCTCTTTTGGCCGTACTTATTCATGAGGCAAAAAAAGAGGCCATCGGATACGTCCGATGACCTCTTTCAGTTTTTTTTCTTCAGTATTTACAGGTTGGCGAGTTCTACAACTTTGTCGACAGCTGCTGTGATGCCGTCGAGTAGCTTGCCTCCTGCCGATGCGAAGTGTGGCTGACCACCACCGCCACCCTGAATGAGTTTGGCTGCCTCGCGCACCATCTGGCCGGCATTGAGGTTGTGGTCCTTCACCATGTCGTCGGAGAGCATGACAGAGAGCAGGGGCTTGTTGCCTGCTGTCGAGCCTACGACGCAGAGCAGCTGCTCGGGCAGGGCCTCACGAATCTTGAAGACGAGGTCCTTGGCTTGGCCGGCCTCAATGGGCAAGACGGCCTTGACGACGTGCACACCATTGACAATCTCGGCACGGTCGACGAGGGTCTGCTTCATGCGCTCCACGGCCTGAGCCTGGAACTGCTCGATGTCTTTCTTCATGGCATCGTGTTCCTTGATGTAGTTTTCCAGAACGGCCTTCAGGTCTTTGGCGTTGTTGAAGAGTGCCTTGATGGCCCGCATGGTGTCTTCGAGTGCATAGACGGCTTCTTCACAGTTCTTGCCTGTCATGGCCTCGATTCGACGAATACCGGCGGCGACACTGCTCTCAGAGACAATCTTGAACATGCCGATGCGGCCGGTAGACTTGGCGTGAATACCTCCGCAGAACTCGCATGAGGGTCCGAAGCGCACCACGCGCACGGTGTCGCCGTATTTCTCGCCGAACAGAGCGATGGCACCCATCTTCTTGGCTTCCTCGAGCGGTGTGTCACGATGCTCGTCGAGGGGGATGTCCTGACGAATCATGTCGTTGACGAGACGTTCCACCTGGCGCAGCTCCTCGTCGGTCACTTTCTGGAAGTGGGAGAAGTCGAAGCGCAACGTGTCGGCTGAGACGTAGGAGCCCTTCTGCTCGACATGGTCGCCCAGCACCTGCTTCAGAGCATAGTCCAGCAAGTGGGTTGCCGTGTGGTTGGCAGCGGAAGCCTCACGCTTGTCAGTATCGACGCAGGCCATGAAGTCGGCATCAAGCTGCTTGGGCAGCTCGTGCACGATGTGGATGCTCTGGTTGTTCTCGCGCTTGGTGTCGATAATCTCTACGGTCTCGTTTTCGGAAACGAGCACGCCCTGGTCGCCTACCTGTCCGCCCATCTCGCCGTAGAAAGGCGTGTAGTCGAGCACAAGCTCATAATAGGAGGCTTTCTTCTGCGTAACCTTGCGGTAGCGCAGGATGTGGCACTCGTATTCGGTATAGTCGTAGCCGACGAATTGCTGTGTTCCCTGCTTCAGTTCCATCCAGTCGCCGTTCTCCACCTGTGCGGCGTTGCGGGCGCGGTCTTTCTGCTTCTGCATCTCTTCTGCAAACTGCTTCTCGTCTACGGTATAGCCGTTTTCGCGGCAGATGAGCTCTGTGAGATCGAGGGGGAAGCCATAGGTGTCGAACAGGCGGAAGGCGCTGACGCCGTCGAGCACCGTCTGTCTGTGGGCCTTCAACTCGTCCATGGCTCCGTTGAGCAGGTTGATGCCGCGGTCAAGGGTACGGAGGAACGACTCTTCTTCCTCCTTCATCACGCGGCCTATGAGCTCACGCTGAGCGGGCAGCTCGGGGAAGGCGTCGCCCATCTCCTCGATGAGCACGGGCAAGAGCCGGAAGAGGAATCCCTCTTTCTGTCCGAGGAACGTATAGGCATAGCGCACGGCACGGCGCAGGATGCGGCGGATGACGTAGCCGGCCTTGGCGTTCGACGGCAGCTGGCCGTCGGCAATGGCGAAGGCCACGGCACGCAGGTGGTCGGCACAGACGCGCATGGCCACGTCAACGTCTTCCTGTTCACCGTAGTGCTTGCCTGTCAGCCGCTCTTCCTCGCGGATGATAGGCTGGAAGACGTCGGTGTCGTAGTTCGACTGCTTGCCCTGCAGGGCGCGTACCAGGCGCTCGAAGCCCATGCCGGTGTCGATGACCTTCATGGCGAGCTTCTCCAGAGAGCCGTCGGCCTTGCGGTTGAACTGCATGAACACGATGTTCCAAATCTCAATGACCTGCGGGTGGTCTTTGTTCACGAGGTCGCGTCCGGAGATGCCGCTCTGGCGTTTCTCTTCCTCGGAACGTGAGTCGAGGTGAATCTCTGAGCAAGGTCCGCAGGGTCCCGTGTCGCCCATCTCCCAGAAGTTGTCGTGCTTGTTGCCGTTGATGATGTGGTCGGCAGGCACGTGCTTCAGCCAGAATCCAGCAGCCTCGTCGTCGCGCTCAAGGTTCTCCGAGGCATCGCCTTCGAAGACGGTGACATAGAGGTTGGCGGGGTCGAGCTTCAGAACGTCGACCAGGTATTCCCATGCCATGTCGATGGCACCCTCCTTGAAGTAGTCGCCGAACGACCAGTTGCCCAGCATCTCGAACATGGTGTGGTGGTAGGTGTCGTGGCCTACTTCCTCCAGGTCGTTGTGCTTGCCGCTGACGCGGAGGCACTTCTGCGAGTCGGCACGTCGGCGCGGCTCAGGCTGCTTGGTGCCCAGGATGATGTCCTTCCACTGGTTCATGCCGGCGTTGGTGAACATCAGCGTGGGGTCGTCTTTGATTACCATCGGAGCCGAGGGAACGATAACGTGGCCTTTCGACTCGAAAAACTTCTTATAAGATTCGCGAATTTCTTTTGCAGTCATCATATCAATTTGCTGTATTTTGAATTTTGCGTGCAAAGGTACTAAATAATGTTGTAAACATAGAATGTTTAGGGTTAAAAAGTTAAAAGTACCCCTATCGTTACGAGATTTCCTGCCAACGGTAAAGTAAAAGATAGTATATTGTAAAGTAATAGATAGTTTATTGCAAAGTAATAGATGATTTATTGCTGAGTAAAAGATAATCTATTACTCGGTAAAAGATGATTTATTACTTCACGAAATGTGGCTAATCTCATCGTCAGTGGCGGCAGAAGACCGCATAAAGATTTCAAAAGGATAATTATAGAAAAAAAAGAAAAGGAAAAAAGTGTGGGGAATGAGAAAAAAGTTGTATATTTGCAAGCGGAAAAGAATTCACCCATCATCCAACATCCTAAGAGAGTACTTATGGCATTGAATACAGAGAAAAACGTGAAGCTGTACTACAGCATCCGCGAGGTGGCCAAGCAGTTTGGCATCAACGAGAGTACGCTGCGCTACTGGGAGACGGAGTTCCCCCACCTGAAGCCTAAGGTGAACGCCCAGAACGTGCGCCACTATACGCAGGCTGACATCGACAAGGTGGCTGTCATCTATAACCTTGTGAAGCGTCGCGGCTTCAAGCTCTCTGCGGCCCGGAAGATGATGGACAAGAACCCGCAGGGGGCTGAGCGCAGTGCCGACGTGCTGAGCATGCTCACCAATGTGCGTGACGAGCTGCAGGAACTGAAGCGGCAGCTCGACGGAATGGTCTGAATGGCCCTTCTACATGTTTTCTGAAACAGACTCAAGATAAAAGAAAAGTCCTGGCAGAATTGTTCTGTCAGGACTTTTCTTTTCATAGCATTTCTGTCTTTATTCAGCCTGTCGGGCGGCCAGATAGGCTGCCATGGTGGCCATGAAGCGGTTGACGGGCTCAATCCAGATCTCTTTGAACGTAGCGTAAGCCGACGGGTGCCAATATGGCTCGTCGTTCTGGAAGCTGTCGATGCCCACAGCCATGGCTCCGACTACATTATGGGTGCAATAAACAAACATGGTCGGGAAGTCATATCCCACGCCGTACATCAGGCTCTGACCAAAGGGGTTGCGACCGACTATCCATTCCAGTTGTTTCTGCACGAGGTCAAGTCCTTCCTTGTCGTTGAGCAGGGTAGAGGCTTCTGCCAGTGCCCATGCTGAAGCGAGGTGGCAGTTGGTGCTGCCGTGGAAGCTGTAGTCATTCCACACCGGGAAGGTTCGCAGGGCATAGTTGTCGTTAAGCTGTGTGCCGGCCTCATACTGCAGGAGTGCGTAGTTCTTGCTCTCGTTGGCCTTCTGCTTCATGTCGGCGCGGCGATAGATGCCGTTTGGCACAAGGTCGAAGGGTGCGGCGATAGCACTGCCGGGCTTCAGGAAGCTGTTGCTGTAGAGGGACACGGCATCAAACCAATTCTTTCTTTCCGCAGCCTCGGGGAATACTTTGCAGAGGGTGTGCAGCGCCAGGATGGGCACCTCTTCGAAGGAGGCGTGTAGGAAGTGCTGCAGATGCTGTCGGCTGGTGTCGCTATAGAAGTAGCCGGCGTAGGGGATGCCTTCGAGGAACGTCTGTTCCTGACAATCCATCACGAGCTGCCCGAAGCGCAGTGCGGCCTCCATGTATTTTGCTTCGCCGAAGCGTTCGTAAAGCAGTGCTGAGGCGATGGCACCCCAGGCGGCATCAATGAGCGGGATGACACTGCGGGACTCGTTCACCAGGCATGCCTGCTCCCAGTTGTCGATGGCAGCGGCCACCAGCTCATCCTTCTTGTCGGCAAGCGTCGCCAGACGGTCGGCAGCCATCAGGAAGACGGCCGAGCCCTGGAAGTTTTCCCACGATACGTTCGCGGCCTCACACTCGGCATCGTCGTAGGTGCCAGTCTCGTTGTCGGAATAGATGCGCTGCGTAATCCACGTGACATGGCGGCCATCCTTAAACCGTGTGTTCAGCAACCAGCTGACACCCCATGCCGCCTCTTCGTCGATTCGCTTGGCAAGCGTCGCAAGGCTGGGGTCTTTCCTGACCACGTCGAGGCAGCTCATCAGCGCGTAGCATCCGTCGGCGGTGCGCCAGAACCCCTGCGAGAGGTCTCCTGCATCGTGCCAGCCGCCATTGGCAGGTTTCCTTTCGTCGTCGAAGTAGGCCTGGCTGTCTTGGTGGCATACGCTGTGGATTCCCTCCACCTCATAGCCGCAGCGCTGGCTGAAATAGAAGTTCAGACCGGCAAACATCGGCTGCAGCCACACGTTCTCGCCAATGGTGAAGGGTTTCGACTCGGCCTCGCCGTAGCGCAGCATATAGGTGCCTGGCTGGGTTAAGGCCGAGAAGTCGAGCGAGGCAAAGGTATTGCCTTTGTTGCTGACTGTTTGCGGATGGCCGGTGAACACTGTCTTGCCATGCTTGTCGACGACACTGAACTCGCTCTCACCGGCGGGCCGGACGAGCGCTGTCTTCTGGTCCTCAGGGCGGTAGCCGATGTGCGAGAAGGCAAACTGCCCCTCGGGCATGGCCCATCCGGAGTAGTGGTCGGGTACGACGCGCTGGAGCTCCAGACGGTCGAAGTCTATCGTGACGTATTGCTCGCCCATCTCGCGGTCGTAGCCAACAAGCGTCTGCCATATCTCGAAGCGCACGATGCTGTCGCGCTTCATGTAGTCAATCTCCCAAGTGACCTGCTGCCAGGAGCCCTGCTTCAGGTCTACGTTCATCTCGCGGCCTGGCGTTAGCGTCTCCTCGGGATTGACAGCGTCGACAAGGTCGAAAGCCAGGTTGACGTTGGGGTTCTTCGACGGATGGATGTATACCCATAGCGACAGACGGTTATATTGCGACCAGTCCTGCGGGCCGTCGAAAGTCAATGCCACGCACACCTCGCCGCCCTGCAGGCCTTCGTAGGTGTCCTTGGGGCGACGGTTCTTCTCGATGTGCTCGCGGTCAAGCATCGACATGTGGTAGCGCAGCGAGTGGGTGCCGTCCTTGCAGCGCTCGTCGGTGTAGGAAATGTCTACGGGACCTTTCTTAACCTCCCACTGGCCATTGCCCTCCATGTCTTCAATCAGTTTCGAGTCGAGGACCTCTTTCTGGACCCACTTGGTCACCAACGCATTCTCCATGTCGGGTTGCAGGGGGAAGGGCTTGGCGAATTCGTCTTTCTGCGAGCAGGCTGCACAGCATAGCAACGCAGCCAACATCAAGGCTTTCATGTCTTTCATAGCTTATTTGTCTTGTTATACCTTACTTCTGTTATTTCGTACTATTGCAGTATGGCATCATTTCCTTCACGGCTCTCTCGAGCTGGGTGTCGTGGCCGGTGAGGAAGTCTTCCGGAGTGTTGTAAACAACGATGTCGGGGTCGAGTTGGGTGTTCTCTCCATAACGTCCGTCCATGCCCTGACAGCCCACCTGTGGGATGCCGAATACCATGCCGTTGATGAGTGTCTCCCACCATACGGCGGTCATCGTGCCGGCGACGGGCGTGCCGATGAGCTTGCCGATACCCAAGGTCTTGTAGACCCACGGGAAGCCGTGGCCGTTGCTATAGTCGTCTTCACACATCAGAACGCATGAGGGCTTGGTCCATTTGTTATATGGGTCACTGCCCACGTATTTGCCATGGGGAATAAACTTCTGATATTCCTTTCCGGAAAGCAATGTGCAGAGATCATCGTGCAGCCATCCTCCGCCGTTATGACGCTCGTCGACGATGACGGCATCGCGGTTGCGGTTCTTGTCGCTGAGGAGTTCGAGATAGACGGTGCGGTAGCTTTCGCTGTCCATCTTCCTTACATGCACATAGGCCAGGCGGCCGTTTGATAGCGAATCAACCAGCTGGCGGTTGCGGTCGACCCAACGATGGTAGAGCAGGTCGTTCTGCTGACTGAGTGAGATGGCCTTGACGACGACATCGAAGCGCTTGCCATCCTTGGGCGTAAAGACGGAGAGTCGTACGGGCTTACCGGCCTTGCCGTTGAGCAGCGGCTGATAGTCCATACCCTTGGTGACAGGCGTGCCGTCAATCTTCTCAATGATGCTGCCGCTCGTCACGCCAGTCTTCCTAATATCGAAGGGTCCGCGCTTGATGACTTCTTCCACGCACAGACCGTCGCCATCGTAGGCATGGTCGAAGAAAAGACCGAGATAAGCCGATGGGAGTGCGCGTCCGGAAGGAGTATAGCGGGCACCGGTATGCGAGCCGTTCAGCTCACCCAGCATCTCGCTCAGCATCTCGCGGAAGTCATATTCATTATTAATATAAGGTAGGAAGCGGCGGTAGCTGTCGCGGTACATCTCCCAGTCTACTCCATGGAGGTCTTCTACATAGAATTTGTCTTTCACCTGCTGCCAGATGTGGTCGAAGATATAGGCGCGCTCTTCGTAGGGACGATAGTTGAAGACGGTCTCAAACTCGATGTTCTTCTGGCTGTTCTTGCCGATTTCAATCTTCTTGATGTTGCCGCCCGAGCAGAGGAAGAGGTTCTTGAAGTCCTTGTCGGCCGTCATGTGCCCGCTGACTCCCTTCATCACCTTCTCCGTCTTCTTCTCCTTCAAGTCGTGCTTCCACAGGTCTAATCCGCCTTCAAAAGCCGACTGATAATAGAGCGTGTCGCCTCCAGGCGAGAGTATGGCATCGCCTAGATGGGATGAGTTGACTGTCAGACGAAGGACACGGTTGCGATAGGCGGCATCAGCAAAAGCCTCTGCGAGTGAGAAGGTCTCAACAGGTTGAGCGGCTTCTTTCTTCTTGTCTTTTCCGTCTTTCTTCTCTTTCTTGTCGTCTTTGTCTTTTCCGTTATCCGTGGGTGAGGCCTTCTTGTGGGCTTCATCCCATAAGGCGCGTTCTTCCTTGCTCATCAGGAAGCGGTCGTAGGCATCGAGGTCAAAGAACATGATGTAGACGTCACTCTCTGCTCCCCAGCTGCCATGGCTGCGATAGCCGGCGCGGTCGCTCTTGAAGATCATGGCCTTGCCTCCGAGTGCCCAACGGGCAGAGCCTTCATTGTAGCCGCTCTGCGTGAGGTTGAATATCTCGCCACCTTCAACACTGACCACGGCAACATCCTTGTTGTTCCAACCGCCACGGCCGATATAGCTCGTCAGCAGCCACTTGGAGTCGGGGCTCCACTCAAACCACTCATCGCCGTCTCTATAGGAGAAGTTGAAGTCTTTCTCCATCACGCGGCGTACTTGTTTCGACTTCAAGTCCATGACGCAGAGCGTGCCGCGGTCTTCGATGAAGGCCAGTAGTTTGCCATCGGGGCTGTACTGAGGTTGGAAGGAGGTGACGTCGGTCTGTGTCAAGCGTTCCTCCTGCATCTCCGTGGCATAGGGGAACAGTTTCTCCTCGTCTTTTGTCAGTCGGGTCTGATATACCTGCCAATGGCCATTGCGCTCAGCGGCATAGGCCAGCGAACGGCCGTCTGGGGCAAAGCTGACGGAGCGTTCCTGCTCGGGGGTGTCGGTAATCTGCTTGGTGGTCTTATACTCAACAGAGGTGACAAACACATCGCCACGAAGCACGAAGGCTACTTGCTTGCCGTCTTTCGATACGGCCATCTCAGAGGCTCCCGAGGTGCGTACCTGCTGGATGAGGTCATGGTCTTGCCGGTCGGCGATAATGCTGACATTCAGTTTTTGGGGTTCCTGACTTTCCTTCAAGGTGTAAAGCTCGCCGTCGTAGCTGAAGCAGAGAGTGCCGTCGTGGGCCGCAGTGAGATAGCGCACGGGATGATGCTTCATCTTCGTCAGTTGTCGCTCGTTTCCCTGTAGCGTGCGGAGGTAGACATTGTTCGTGCCGTCCTGCTCGCTCAGATAGTAGAAAGACTGTCCGTCGGCAGCCCATACGGGGTTGCGGTCTTCGCCGGCAAAGGTTGTAAGCTTGGAGTGCTTGCCATCATGGATAAGCCATATGTCACGGGCAATGGGCGACTGATGGTGCTTGCGGAATTCATCCTCATAGCCTTTCTTGTCGAAATAGAGGGCATCGCCCATGGCGTTGAAGGTGAGTCCTTCCATGGTCAGGGATGAATAGAGTCTTGGCCGGCCGCCTTCGACTGATACCTCGTAAACCTGCGGAAACTGGGTGCTGGGGAAGAATATGGACTGTGCCGTAGGCATGATGTTAGCCTGATAGAGCACGGTGTTGTCGTCCTTAAATGTCAGGGGTATCTCGTTGCCACTGGTTGTCGTCAGCCGTTTTGGCTCTCCGCCTTCCCTGCTAATGATATATATGTCGAGGCTTCCCTCGCGGCTCGACGAAAAAGCTATAGTCCGGCCGTCTGGACTCCACACCGGGCGGGAGTCATAGGCGGCGTTGCTGGTGAGCTGTCGGGCTGCTCCGCCTTTGGATGAAACGGTGAACAGGTCGCCTTGGTAGGAAAAAACGATGGTCTGGCCGTCGGGGGAAATGGCGCAATGGCGGAGCCAGAGCGGAGCGTCCTGTGCCTGCACGGTCGTAGCAAGGGCAAGGAGCAGAAGGGCAATGGTCTTTTTAAGCATAGTGATGTCCTTTGAGTATTAAACTTCACTTAACTTCTGAAAGTGGAATTAAAGAATTTGAATGTCTTGTATGCCGTTGACTTTTTTCAGTTTGTCGGTGATGACGTGCACTTCGTCGCGGTCGTGTACTCGTAGTTCTATGGTGCCGTCGAAGATGCCTTGGTCGGCAGTGATGGTGACACGCCGGATGTTGATGTCGAGCTGTTGGGTGATGACTTCGGTGACATCGTGTATCATTCCTTTGCGGTCGATGCCTTGTATCTGAACGGTGGCATCGAAGAAGAGCTGCTTGTGCATGTCCCATTTGGCATCCAGGATGCGGTTGCCGAAGCTGGTCTTCAGTCGGGTGGCGACAGGACATGTCCGCATGTGGATTTCTATATGCTGCTGGTTGTCGATGAAGCCGAGGGCGTCGTCTCCCGGAATGGGATGGCAGCAGGAGGGGAAGATGTAGCGGTTGATGGTCAGCTCGGAGATGATGACGGGCTTCTTCTTGTTGAGTGTGGCGTCGACGGTGACGGGTTTCTGTTCGGCCGGGGCTTCTTCGGTGGATTTGAGGAAGGGCACATAGCGGCGCCAGCTGTTTTGGTTAGTAGTTTTCTTTTTCTTGTGTTGGATGGCCTCGAGGTCTTTGTCGGAGAGGGTGATGGTGTGGTTTCCGATGGCAAGCAGAAGGTTGTCTTGCCGGGAGAGCTCATGATACTCGCATAGCCGATCGAGGATGCTGCTGTTGACTTCCAGGTCGTGTTGGCTGAGCCATTCTTGCAGCAGGGCTTCGCCTTGGCGCTGGGTTTCCCTGTCTTGCTTTCGGAGCATGGCCTGTATCTTTGCCTTTGCCTTGGCTGTGGAGACGAAGTTGAGCCATGAGGGCTGTACGTGTTGCGACTTGGAGGTGAGTATCTGCACCTGGTCTCCGCTCTGCAGCTTATGGCTGAGGGGCACGAGCCGATGGTTGACCTTGGCTCCGATGCAATGTGAACCGAGGAAGGTATGGATGGAGTAGGCAAAGTCGAGTGCTGTGCAGCCTGCGGGCATGGTCTTGATTTCTCCCTTGGGGGTGAAGACGAATATCTCGGAGGCAAAGAGGTTCAGCTTGATGGCATCGAGGAAGTCCATGGCATCTGGCTGCGGGTCGTCGAGGATTTCCTTGATGGTCTTCAGCCAGTCGTTGAGCTCGCTCTCGTCGTTCTGCGTATGGTCTTTGTATTGCCAGTGGGCTGCGAAGCCTTGTTCTGCTATCTCATGCATGCGGTCGGAGCGTATCTGTACTTCTATCCACTGGCCTTGCTTCGACATCAGCGTGACGTGGAGGGCTTGGTAGCCGTTTGCCTTGGGGTGGTTGAGCCACTCGCGCATCCGGTCGGGATGGCTCTTGTAGATCTTGCTGATGGCGACGTAGATGTTGAAGCATTCGTTGATTTCCTGTTCGAGATTTTGCGGTGTGAAGATGATGCGCACGGCCAGAATGTCGTATATCTCCTCGAAGGAGACGTGCTTGTTCTGCATCTTGGTCCAGATGGAGTAGGGTGTCTTCACACGGGCCATAATCTGATAGTGGAACCCCATCTTGTCGAGGGTCTCGCGAATTGGTTGGGTGAACTGCTCGAAGAGCTGGTCGCGTTCCTGCTTGGTGAAGGAGAGCTTGTCGGTAATGGCCTGGTATTCTTCGGGGTGTTCGAACTTGAAACTGAGGTTTTCGAGTTCGCTTTTTATCTTGTTAAGTCCGAGTCTGTTGGCGAGTGGGGCATAGATGTAGAGAGTTTCTCCTGCTATCTTGTATTGCTTGTTGGCGGGTTGCGAGTCGAGGGTTCGCATGTTGTGCAGACGGTCGCAGATCTTGATGAGGATGACGCGGATGTCGTCGC
>CAMHUI010000018.1 GCA_946188345.1 uncultured Prevotellaceae bacterium
GCGAATCGATTGCTGAAGAAAAGAAGGATATGCCTATCCTTCTCACTCGTCCAGAATTAGAACTTGAAAGGTCTTTTGATTTATCAAATAATAAGGAGGAATAAAATGATATTTGGACAAAGAATTAGAGAACTTAGAGAAGAACAAGGATTGTTGCAGCGACAGTTGGCAGCATTCTTAGAGATTGACACACCGATGTTCAGTAAGATTGAGCGTGGTGACAGAAGAGCAAAGCGTGAACAGGTCCTCAAACTTGCGGAATATCTGCATCAGGATGAAAAGGAGATGCTTACCTTATGGCTGGCAGATAAGTTCATTGATGCTGTTGAGGATGAGCAAGAACGTGACTTGTGCAACGATGCTATCATGATTGCGCAGGAGAAAATAAGAACATTGTAATTATAGGGATAGACATCTTACCTCTTCCATGTACAACCCATCCGAATCAAGAAAAATCATCAGATTTTTTGATTTTTTCTGTGTTTTCTTTTGGTTGTTTGGGGAGAAATCCGTACCTTTGCAGTGATTTTGTAACATGTTGATTATCAATGGTTATTTCCGTTTTTGCGACATGTGTGCAACATCCGGTGCTAACGCATTGATAGTCAGTTAAAGTCGTTTTCGAGGAGGTCAAGTAAGATTGAAGTAATGATAATAATCAATAAGAAAACCCGCGTAGGCTGACGGCTTACGCGGGTTTTCTTTGTACTGGCATGCCTTGAGGGTTAAAAGTGAGGAACTGGTGTTGGGGGGATGGTGGGGAGGCAAGTGTTGTAGGAGGGGTGTTCAGAGGTGGAAGGTGAACCTTGTTCCTTGTGCACCGATGCCATCGAGGTCTGCGGGGAGGGGGAACTGGCTGAGAAGGGCATCGGACTCTTCCTCTTCCAGGCTCCTCGTGAGTTCGAGTTCTATGGCCATCCGTTGCTCGTTATAGCTGAGGTCCCAGATACATTCTCCCAAGACGGCATTGACAATGGTCCGGATGTTGTCTTGGGTGTGCCAGATGGTGTCGAAGTCAGTCATGGTATTCTATGGTTAGCTCATCGGTGACGATGAAGTCGTCGTGGTAGTTGTCATCGTAGGTGTAGACTATCTGTAAGCCGCGATAGGCAGTGGGGACTTTTAGCGTGTCGAGCAGGTGCCACTTGGGCGGGCCGAAGTCGTAGGACTCTCTGTCAAGGAGGAGTCGGTTGGTGGTGTAGTCGATGTAGTAATAGCCTCCTCCGATGCACTGGTCGCCGGGCTTCAAGAGGTCTTTATGTTGGTTGACCATGCCGAGGCGGAAGGCACCGTCCATGGTGATGATAAACTTGGGGAGTGTCATGGATTAAGTAATCTCTTTTATTTCAGTTTGATGATGTCGCTCCAACGGGTTGTTGGTTTCTTGCTTTTGAATTCATGCTTGATGGCGTTGGCAAAGACTTCCGCCTTTCCCTTGCCATTTTTTTGTGTATATTGCTGGGCACCGATGACAATGCTTTCTGATCCGTTGATGCGGTTGATGCGGTCGATAACTTCGTCGAGTCGGCGCATTTTCTCTATCTGTCCGGCATTGATGTCGAAGAGGTCTTGCTGTATGGGCGAGTCTGGTGTGATTCCCATGACGATGACTCCCGCCTTTTTGTATTGGTAGCCTTGTATGAAGATTCGGTCGAGCACGTCGTGTGCGGCCTGAACAATAGATATGGTCGAGTTGGTTGGTGTGAGCAGGCGTGTCTCTTGAAAGTTCCAGTATTGTGCGAGGTCTTCTCTGAAGGCATTGGTGTTGATGAATACCCCCACGATGTTGGCCACGGTCTTCTGCGTGCGCAGTTTCTCGGCACATCGTGCCGCATAGTTGGCTACGTGGGTACGGAGTGTCTCCTTGTCGCTGACCATTCCGTTGAATGAGCGGCTGGTGCAGATGGTCTTCTTTTTTGCCAGCACTTCATTCGGCACAGCATCTTCGCCGTTCAGTTCCTGCCATGTACGCACGATGTTGATGTTGTTGAACATCATTCTTACCCAGTCTTTATGGTGTCTGGCGAAGTCGAGTGCCGTCTTGCATCCGAGTGCCTGCAGCTTGGCGGCATATCGTCGTCCGATGCCCCAGACGTCTTCTACGGGGCACCATTCGAGTGCTTTCTCTCGCTTATAGTCATTGTCAATCATGCAGCAGTGGTGATAGCCCTTGTATTTCTTGGCCAGTTTCGATGCAATCTTTGCCAATGTCTTGTTGGGTGCCAGTCCAATACTGATGGGCAATCCCACTTCTCGTCTGACTCGTTTGTGCAGGTTCTCCCCCCACGTCTGCAGTTGGTCATGATCTATGCCGTCGAGATACATGAAACATTCGTCGATGCTATAGCGGAAATAAGCCGGTGTCTCCTGTCTGATGATGCTGATGACGCGCCCAGTCAGTTCTCCGTAGAGTTCATAGTTGGAAGAGAAGACGGCGATTTTCTGTCCGGGGAACAGCTGTTCGAGTTGGAAGAAGGGTGTCCCGTCTTTGATGCCCATTGCCTTAGCCTCGTTAGAGCGTGCCACGACGCAGCCGTCGTTGTTGCTCAGCACGACACATGGAACGCCCTCCAGGTCGGGCCTGAAGACACGCTCGCAGCTTACGTAGCAGTTGTCTATGTCGGCTATTCCGTACATCGTTTCCTACAGTTTCTCAAACGTTCTTATCTGGTGCACCACGACGCCCCAGACTTCAAACTCATTGGGGTTGTCAACCTTGAGTACGGGATATTTGTCGTTGGCCGGTCGGAGTTCTATGTATCCGTCCTTCCGATGTTTCAGGTCAAGGAACTTCATGGTGAATCCTCCGTCCCACCATGCAACGACAATGGATCCGTGATGAGGCTCGATGGCCCGGTCGATAATAACCCTGTCGCCGTCGAAGAGGTAGGCGTCCTTCATAGAGTCGCCTTCCACATCGCCATAGAAGGTAGCTTCCGGATGGCGGATGTAGTCGCGGTTGAAGTCCAGAGTGTCGTGCCTGTAGTCGTCGGCCGGCGAGGGAAAACCTGCCGCCACGCTGGCATGTTCCAACTCAAGCTTGGTGTCAAATGCACCACCTAAAATCTTTATGTTGCCCATGTTGTGTCTCTCTTATGAACGCTTATTCATAAACTATTCTAAAATCAGCTACAAAGATAAGGATAATTCCTGAAAACTGAGTATTTTTGCAGTTGATTTTCCGGGTTGCCGCACTGAAAACCTTCCGGCCGAGCCCGTCTGATGGTTACTATGATTATAGAAAGAGCAAGCATGATGGATACAAGAAGACAGATAGCAGCAGAGAAGAAGCGCCTCAACAGTCATAACTGCGCCCAGGCCATTCTGCACACCTATGCCGACGTGGCAGGGATTGGCGCCGACGAGGCTATGTCCATTGCCGGAGCCTTTGGCGGTGGCATGGGCAATATGGAGGGTACCTGCGGTGCGCTGGTCGGGGCCGGCCTAGTGCTGGGACTGGCTAACAAGGACCGGGTGAAATCGATGCGACAGATGCGGCAGGTGATGGCGAAGTTTCAGGAGCGGAACTGCGCCACTCAATGCAAGCTCCTGAAGGGAGTGGGAACGCGAGTGGTCCTTCGCGAGTGTCCCGACTGCGTGGCTGATGCTGCTGAGTTTCTGGAAGAACAGTTAGAGGGAGGTGGGGTATGACAGCGCTTGATACCACCAATATGTGCTCCCACCTGCAGAGGAAGCTGTTCGATGCCGACGGTGCCTACCATCGTCTTTGGGTTGCCCTGCAGGATGACCGGGAACTGACGGCCGTTGTCCGCTCGCGCCAGCTCCACATCTATCGCAATGGCAAGAGGGTGCTGGTTTTGGCTGGAAAGGCCTCGCCGAAAGTCATCAGAGAGGACAAAATCTGTGAGATGATAGAACGTGGAGAGTGAGAACAGGCGAACAGCAAGAAGGCAGGATTTCCCTTGGTAGATCTGTCACTTCTTGATGGTCATGGTTTCATCTGATGCCATCTTCTCGGCAAAAGCTTCCTCTCCTTGGCTGCGGATATAGCGGATGCAGGCGGCACGGTCGCTGTTGAAAAGAAATGCGAACACCTTTCCTACGAGATTGTTGTGGATGCGACAGTCTTTCACATCCTTGT
The DNA here is from genome assembly GCA_946188345.1 of uncultured Prevotellaceae bacterium. GTDB lineage: Bacteria > Bacteroidota > Bacteroidia > Bacteroidales > Bacteroidaceae > Prevotella. The sequence continues at coordinate 4,103 of CAMHUI010000018.1, forward strand.
CACATTCCGCACAGGTGTGGTAGCCCTTCTCCAGACAGCATTTCCTGATTTTGCACCATGTTGCTTTCCCGTTTCGGTGGCATCCGGGGCATTTGCCACTACGATATTTCCTGCAAGCCCCGCAGTAGAGGCCACAGGCGGCTATCAATTGATGGTCGACGGCAATGGGTTTAAGTGGCTTGTTCATGCTGTTTGTCTTTATGGGTCAGAGCGCAAAGTAAGCATTAAAAAGCAAAACACATCAGAAGTGAGCAGCCAGTCAACATCTTTTAACTAATCATCGGAATTTATTAGTGTCCGGTATAAACGTTTTACCTTCTTTGACTACCATAGTGTTCATTCGTGTTCGTCAATATTTCCAAAACAAAGTGGCTTATTAGCGGCCCGAACCAAAGGTCGACGGCCGAGGGGAAAGTCAAGGGCCAGAAGCCTTCTGAATAATATTTACAAAAGTGCCCGGATTCCGCGCTGAGAAGGCCCACTTTCTGAAAAATTTTTCCCCCGGTCGCAAATAACGCAGCCATGAGCCATCAAGCGCAACCCGTTGACAGTGAAACAGATAGCCTTTTTGTTCTTGATAACCACCGACAAACCGACCAACGGAGCTGACCTTTCGAACTGCGTAAGACCGCCTTTCGGGCAGACTTTTGGTACAAAAGTCATGACGAAAAGTAAGAAATCGTGATGCGATTTCTAAGAAATCATGCAACGAATCGGTACAAAAGTCCATGCGATTTGTACCAAAAGTCTCTGACTCGCCTTAGGAAGCGTCAAAAAAATGGCCCCGGAAGTCGAAATATTTTTCTAGAACACCCGAAAATCCAGACAGAATTTTCCGGTAAAGAATCTTGACAAAACGCCCCGACCATGCCGCACCTGAGGTCACCAAAAATCAACAAACATAAGCATGGCCACATGGCCGTTTCCCTGGACAGTAATCATCGGAATTAATTCTCATATTACATGTAATACGTATGAATGGCGTTGGTTTAATCCGTGACGACTTCATTAAAATGTTCCTTGCCCCATTCGATGAGCGCGAGGAGGGCGGGCATGAGCGACTTGCCGGTTTCGGTCAGTGAATATTCCACGCGGGGAGGCACCTCGGGGAATACTTCGCGATGCACCAGGTGACTCTGTTCGAGGTTTTTCAGGGTCTGTGACAGCATTTTCTGCGAGCAGTCGGTCATCAGGCGGCGAATCTCATTGAACCGCATCACGCCTGTATCGCTCCTGTTGAGCAGGAATAGAACCACCATCGACCACTTGTCGCCGAACCGACTCACCACTTGCCTGATGGGACAGGCTAAATACTCTGCCTGGATATCTGCCATGACTTTTTTTCTGTTTGAGAATACCATTATCTGCACAAAGGTAACAATTAGTTACCAAGTAACAACAATATACTTTGTTAATCTTAGTTAATGTCGTTTTTGCTGAGCCCCGATGGCTTCCCAATTCCTACTTTTTGGTAACTATGCCACAAAAAAGTGCCTTCTTGCAGGAATGGAAAACATGTTCTACCTTTGCACCTAGAAAACGAATAATAACCATTTTAAAATTTATGAATTATGAAACAGATTGAAACTATCAAGGAAGGAAAGAATTACAAGGCAGTGAGCATCGGTAAGATGGACGAAATCATTGAGCATGAGTTGCCGATGGGTCCCGATTTCACGTTGAAAGGCAAGGTGTTTGCCGGTCAGGCAGTCGGTGCAACGGGTAGCGAGCTGAGTTTTCAGACGCTGGTGCCCGGTCAGGACAGTGGTTTCCTGCACACCCACAAGACCCACGAGGAACTGTATATCATCCTGAAGGGCGAGGGGCAGTATCAGGTGGATGGTGAAATCTTCCCCGTCGGCGAGGGTACCATTGTCCGTGTGTCACCTGATGGCAAGCGTGCGCTGAAGAACACCGGCAAGGAGAACCTGACGATGCTCTGCATCCAGTATAAAGCCAATGTCTTCACCGATGCCGACAACCCCATGACCGACGGTGTTATCCTTCAGGAAGAACTTAAGTGGTAAGAACAGAAATGTTAGAGAAAGCAATTCAGTTTCTTCACGTCCACAGAGAGATTGCCCTTGCCACATGCGAGGGCAATCTTCCTAAGTTGCGCATCTTTCAGGTGATGAAGCAGGAGGGTCATTTGCTCTACTTCGCTACGTCGGCTGAGAAAGCTGTATATAAAGAATTGCGCCAGAATCCCAATGTTGAGGTTCTTGCGTATGCGGACAATGTGTCGGTGCGTTGTTCGGGAATGGTGAACTTCAGTGTGGAGGACGACGTGAAGCAGTGGATTTACGACAACAATCCCGTTCTTCCACGCCTCTACTCCAGCTACGACAAGCTGGAGTATTTCTGCCTGCCGATAGCTGAGTTAGACTATTATGACCTCACGCCAACTCCGCCAGTGTTCCTTCACTTCGACCTTATAGCCGGTGAGACGGGTCAAGGTTTTGTCGGCGATAGGTTTCGTCGATAGAGGCTACGTTATTGGGCCGCCTCGGCGACAACCTCTATCTCTACCAGTGCGCCTTTCGGCAATGTCTTCACGGCCACGGCCGAACGGGCAGGGTAGGGGGCGGAGAAGAACTCAGCGTAGACGGCGTTCATGTCGGCAAAGTCGCCCATGTCGGCCATGAAGACGGTGGTCTTGATGATATGGTCCATGGTCAGATGGGCTTCCTCGAGGATGGCCTTGACGTTGAGTAGCGACTGGCGTGTCTGTGCCTTGATGCCGCCCTCGGGGAAGGCTCCCGTCAGCGGGTCGATGGGCAGCTGGCCGGAGGTGTAGATGAGGCCGCCCACGCGGATGGCTTGGCTGTAGGGACCGATGGCGGATGGTGCCTTGGCCGTATTGATTAATTTTTTCATTCTGTTTATTCGTATTTGTGGAAGTTATACTTTGCTCTCAGCTCGGCTTTCTTCTCTTCGTTCTGGCTGGTGAAGTACGACTTCCAGCCCGGACAGAAGTTGATGTGCCAGCGCCAGAAGCGGCCTAACACTGAATTGGGCTGCTTGTCATAGTGAGCCCGGAACTTACAGTTCTCGCATACGTGTGCCATAGTTGTTGTGTGTTGTCAGAAGATTACTTTCCTGCCGTTTTGGATGTAGATGCCCTTCATGCTGTGTGAGGCGTCAACTCTTCGTCCCTGCATGTCGTAGATGGCAGCAGGCGCAGTGTCGGTCTGTGGCAGTGGATCGATGGCGGTCACGACGGCGCGTTTGCCGTCGAGGGTGTAGTAGCCGCCGTTGGTAAATACGAAGTCGTCGGTCTGCGGTGTGCCGTTGTTACTGAAGATGATTCCTGTGGGCTGGGTGGCAGTGGTGTTGTTCTGCTTGGTGCCGTCCCAGGTCCATTTCCACACGTCGCGGCCGCTGCTGGCTGTTCCCAGTTTCTGGCAGACCACGCCGGGCCATTTCTTGTTGGCATAGGTGAAGTTGTCGGCAGGCGTACTGGTCCATGCCCAGCAGTAGACGTCGCTGGTCCATGTGGCCGGGGCCTCGAAGAAGGCGCAGATCTCACCGTCGTTCACCTGGCAGAAGTCGGGAATCACAACGGGTTTCTCGCTCTCCTTCTGGTTGACCACATATGTACGGGTGACGATGCCGCTGACTACTCCGTCGATGAGCAGTCCCACCTTCAGTGTCGTCGTGCCGATGGGGATGTCGATGAAGGTGCCGCTGACTGCCTTATGGCTGCTGGCAGTGGGGTCGGTGCCGTCGGTGGTATAGATAATCTTGGCATTGGCCTTCGTCACGGCTGAGAGCATAGCCTTCTGGGCTCCTTCGTAGGTGCCTGTGGGCAGGTCTACGTAGGCAGTGTTCATTGAGGCGGGGAAGTAGTAGGCGTAGTGGTAGCCGTCGAGCACGCGCACCCACTCACTGCTGTTCACCACTTGGGCGGCTGCAGCCGTGTTGCCCACGGTCACCACCAGTTTTTCTTGCGAACCGTTCTTCACGACGGCAGCATAATAGGCTGATGTAGTCCCCAGGTCGGCATAGGTGCTTTGGTTTTGTATGCCTGCCTGCTTGCGGGCTGCCACCATGGTCTTGATTTCCGATGGATAGGCTTTCCAGTGGGTCATGAAGACGCAGGGCGTTCCGGGCATGGCCAGCAGATAGGCGTTCGCTGCCAGCGTGTCCTTCTTCAGTGGGTCTTGGGGCGAGTTGGAACGCTTCTCCGTGTCGTGGTTCTCAATGAAGGTCACGGCGTAGCGCCTGTAGGCTCCACCCTCATAGTTGTTGCTCACCAGCGGCCAGTTGCCGTCGTTCTGGGCCGTCAGACGGCTCCAGTTGCCGTTGTTGGCCGCATTGCGCACGGTGTAGCGGAACTGGAAGTCGAAGGCTGCGCTCTGGATGGCGCCGTTGGCCTTCGTTCCCTCAATCCAGTTCTTGATGGTGTTGGTGCCGTCCCAGCACTCGCCTACGGAGAACTCAGGCGCTGCTGAGACGTTATAGATGCCAGTAAACGAGGCCGAATAGCCCTTCACCATGTCATAGCGGAAACCGGCGTAGCCCAGGTCGTTCTTCAGAAAGTCCAGGTAGGCCTTCACGATGGTCTGCACATTGGTGCTGTGATGGTCGAGGTCGCGCATGCCGTCCCATCCCTCGCCAGAGTCGTTGTTCGTCGAGAGCGAATATCCGTTCTGCGATGCCCACGTCTTCGTCTTGCCGCCGTCGTCGTTGGCAACGATGTCGGTCGACTTCATCTCGTAGGTCACACCCTTATAGGTTTCCTTAGGGAAGTCCACCCAGTTGGAGACATTCTTACGGTGGTTGATGACCACGTCGGCAATGGTTTTGATGCCCTTGCCGGCAAACGTCTTGATGAGTGAGCGCAGCTGGGCCTCCGTGCCGAAGGAACTGTTGTAGTTGTTGAACCAGTAGAAATCGTCGTATCCCATCGACATCCCTCCGCAATAGCCGCTCTGCGGCAGCCACACCAGGTCGAACGTACCGGCCAGCTGGTCGGCGTTCTGTTCCAGCACCGACCACTGGGAGTCGTCAAACGAGTCCCAATAGAAACCCTGCAACATCACTCCGCCGTAGTTACCCGGCCATCCCTGTGCACTGGCCGTCGTGGCGACAGCCGTGAACATCAGCAGCATTGATAAGATCTTTTTCATCTGTATAAATGGTTTTTTTGTTATTATTTCTTCATGTAACGTACAAAATTACGAAAAAACGCCTATGAACATAACTCCTTGAAATCCAGAACATAGAAAAAGACGGTGCAAACGTTTGCACGCTTCGTTTCTTTGTTCTCCTGCTAAGTAAGCTTCATTTAATCCGTAGGCGCCCACCCAGCGATTGTCTGGTATTGGCAGCCGATTTGCCATGCAGCCGTTTTTTTTACATGTGGAGACGCAAAAAAGCCCTTCCTGACAGGATGTTCAGGAAGGGCTTTTCTGAGGGATATGGGTAGGCAGGGGTGTCTGCCGTTGGACTATTTCGTGTTGATGACTCTGCGACCGGAGCGGATGACAATGCCCTTGTATTCCTTGCCGACGCGCTGGCCGGAGAGGTTGTAGGTGGGCGCAGAGGATGCGGCGTCGAGGTCGATGAGCAGAAGGCCTGTCTCGTCTTTCTCTTCAGGGCTCTTCGTCAGCACGATGGCAAGCATGTCCATGGAAGCGTCTTCGTCATAAAGATGGCCAAAGAGGCCGGTGACGTCGTATTTCTTTCCTTCGGTATTCATGGGCATGATGATGTCGGAGTCTTCAGGATTGGCGAGGACGTAGATATTTCCTGTGGTTGATGCGTCGGTAGCTGTGAAGAAGAACATCTGGTCTTTTTTCATTGCTGCGTCGACAATTTTGACGAGGTTAGACGTCAGGGGCGAGGCCAAGAGCTTGGCATTGTTGTCAAGTGCCAGCAGGTCGGCTACGGTGACGATGATTGGTTCTGCCTCCGTTCCTTCACTGATGGTGTAGGTGTCGGTCTTTGTCTTGCCTTCTACGCTTTCCAGGTATGCCATACCGTCTTCGCTGCTGAAGGTTCCGACGATGGTACCGTTGAGGACGTCGTTGATTTGGACGTTCATGTTTTCGATGGCGAGGGTGATGGCTCCTGTTGCATCTCTGATGACAGCTTCTTCGCCGTCATTGGTCAGCACCTGTGCATTGGTGAGCGTGAGCTCAGCCAGAGTGTTCTCTTTCAGTTCCTTCAGCTTCTGGATGTCGGCTACGGCCACGGGATCAGGCTCGGGCACGGGTGGCTCCCATTTGCCGTCTTCCTCGGGTGATGCCAGCAGGTAGAGTTCGTCGATGGTCTGGCCGTTGAGGGTGTTGGTTCCGAAGATGGCGGTGATGGTGAAGCGCTTGTCTTCGAGCTGCTTGGGAACGGTGATGTTCTTCAGTTTTAGGGTGTTGTAGAGGCGTACTCGCTTGTCACCGGCAACGGCATAGATACCCCCGCCGGAGACAAGTTGGGCTTCTTCTATCACGACAAAGTCGGCGTAATAGTCTTCGCTGAGTTGTTCTGTCTTAAGGAAGTGGGGGACGACGGCTTCGCCTGCAGTGATGCTGATGGCGGTCAGGTCCGTCTTCTCGCTGACTGGCTTGAATTCTCTCATCTTGTTGTTGGTGCTAATCTCCAGATAGAGTTTTCCGTTGAGTCGGTCGTTCTGCTTGACGGTCAGCCCGGTGTTGTTGAAGATGGCTGATCCGGAGGCATCGCGTACGTAGACAGTCGTGCCGTTGACGTAGAGCACTTCGGCGTTCTCGAGGTTGAGCAGTGCGCTTGTGCCGTCTTCCTGCTGGAGGAATGTGCGGATGTTTTCGTAGGTGGGGATGGCTTCTACCTTAACGGTGCATGAAGACGAGAACTTTCCGTCGGTAGTCTTGACGGTGACCACGGTCGTACCGACGCTTAATCCGTTGATGCGTCCTTCCTTGTCGACGGAGGCTACGTCGGGTTTGCTTGAAGTCCAGCTAAGTTCGGGCTTCAGATAGGCGGGCTTGATGACGAGGTTGAGCTGATGGGATGTGCCTACGCCGATGGTGAGGTCTTCGGGTTCTTCGATGCTGATGCCTTTCAGAACGTAGGTGTCTTCAATGTCGAAGGTGATGACGCCTTTGGTCTCACGGATGTTTGTCAGTCCCCACTTGGTTTCTTTCTTGGCCCACGACAGCAGGCTTGCGGGGGTGGTAGCATTGTTCAGTTCTGTGACCTTGGCTGTTCCGGGGAATGGGTCGGAAGCGGCTGCCTGTCCCTTCCATCCATTTGCGCGTACCATTTCGTAGTAGTTGTGGGCTGGGTTGGCATTGACCTTGTTACGGCTCCAGACGCTGGTGTTGGTGGAGTCAACGCGGAAGACGAGCATGCCGTTTCCGGGTGCGTAGGCGTTCCACTTGTTGTCTTTCTGTCGGTTTTCCAGCATGAAGAATTCATGGTTAACCGCCGAGTTGATGCGATAGCCCGAATTCGATGTCTGAACGTTCTGCAGCGTGTAGCTGCCTTCTGCTTTGATGACTTCAGGGTTGGCGAAGCCCACCATGTAGCGTTCGAAGATGGAGTATCCGATGGGTTGTCGTCCGCTGTTGTTGTAGCTTCCGCCAGCCATGACTGACCATGCACCCGGGTCGTTGCTCTGTCCGCCGCCCTGCGCGTAGTCAGAGTCATAGAAGTCGGGCAGTCCGAGCACATGTCCGAACTCATGGCAGATGGTGCCGATGCCGTCGATGGTGATGGAGTTGGGGTATGCGGTGTAGCCATAGAGCTCGACAGAGCTGGCGTAGTCGCCGAGTTTGACGCCGTCGGCCTTCACGTAGCCATAGAAACCGGAACGGTGGGGCCAGTAGAGCCGGCTGTCGTTGCCGCTATAGTTGGCGCCATTGCCGGCGAAGATGAAGTATACCATGTCAACGGTTCCGTCGTTGTCGCGGTCGTATTCGCTGTAGTCGATTTGTGGGTCTGCAGCCTCGATGGCAGCAGCGCAAATATCCCAGGCATTGTCTGTACCGTTGGGGTCGAACTGGCTGTAGTCCACCTGGATGGGGCCGTAGACGTCGAACTGGGGTTTGAACTTTCCGTCGGAGTTGTCGCTGAAGTAGTCGCGCACACTGCCTGCGAAGGTTACCTTGCGGCCGTTGGTGTCAGTGTAGCCGGTGTAATTCTCCTGGTTGAGCATTTTGTCAACGAGGTTGTGGTAGTCGTCACGAGAGAAGGTGCAGTCATTGAATTCAACGAGGATGAGCAGTCCGCGGAAGTTTCCATAGTTGTATCTGCCTGCTTTTCGTGCGGCGAGGGCTTTGGCCATGTCGGCATCGCGCTGCTGCTTCATGCGGGCAGTGGCGGGCTTCATGTCGGGGGCCTGATACTTCTTCACGTTGGCCAGGAAGGTCTTCTCTCCGGCCTGGCGGTCGGCCTCGTCGTGGGCCACCTGTGAGGTGGGCTGCAGCTGGCCGTCGTTCAATAGGGCATAGACATAGTACCCCTCGTTGTTCTTGACGATGGAGTAGCCGTCGGCAGTCGTGTTGAAGTGGAGCCATTCGTCGCCGATGAGGCGGAGCGTGAGGGTTGAACCGTCGGGTTGCTGTACTTTCGCCGTGCCCTTGTGTGCAGGTACGGCCATGGCTGCACATACGTTCAGCAGTGCAGCAAGAATCATTATTGTAAGTTTTTTCATAGTCACATTAGCGCATTTGGGATGCAAAGATACGAAATAATATGCAAAAACAGGCAAGAATTAACAGAAAGTAACGTTATTGGCTGCTTTAACGACAAATCGGAAGGATTGCCAAAGGTTGGACAAGGATGGCTGGTGATGGCGAGAAAAGGCAGGATGAAGTTCAACAAAAAAAAGACCGCACGTTGTTGTGTGCGGTCTTTTTTATGCTTTTGTCCGGATTTATTATCCGAGGCTGTTGATGTGCTGCATGAGGCTTGACTTCAGGTTGGCTGCCTTGTTCTTGTGGATGGTGTTACGCTTTGCGAGCTTGTCCAGCATCTTCTGCACCTTGGGATACAGTGCTACAGCTTCTTCCTTGTTGGTCATTGCGCGGAGCTTGCGAACAGCGTTGCGCATCGTCTTGGCGTAGTAGCGGTTGTGCAGCGTACGCGTCTTGGTCTGACGAATTCTCTTCAGAGATGATTTGTGGTTTGCCATTTTTTTAATTTTTTTAATTGTTAATGAATGAGTTACCTTAAAGCCTCTGGGTCTTGCGCTATGGCGTGCTGCCCTGGGCAAGCTTTCTTCGCCGGGGTTTCCCCTTTAGAAAAAAACTCTCTGCCACCCTTTCCCCTTCTTGCGTCGGGTAGCGCATCGCTGCGCAGATGACAGATTTAATCGTTTTTGTAGTCCCTAGGAGAGTCGAACTCCTCTTTAGAGAATGAAAATCTCTCGTCCTAACCGATAGACGAAGGGACCCTGCCATTTCAATTAGCGGGTGCAAAGGTAGCGGTTTTTTCTTTTCCCACCAAATTTTCTGGCAAGAATTTTCTGAAAATCATACTTTTTTCGTAATTTTGTGGCGTAAAGACTGTTTGCCGAGATGCTGATGAAGACCCGTGGCATTGTGCTTCGCACGCTGAAGTATGGCGAGCGACAGCTTATTGCCGACCTGCTGACTGAGCAGGCTGGGCGCATCAGTTGCATCGTGAACATGCCTAAGACTGCCCGTGGTCGCAACCGCAAGCAGCTCTACCAGCCCATGATGCTGCTCGACATAGAGTTCGACCTGCGGCCCACGGCTCAGCTGCAGCGCATCCGCGACGTGCGCATCGACACGCCCTACAGTTCCATTCCCTTCGACCCCTACAAGCTTTCCATCACGCTCTTTCTGTCCGAATTCCTGCTCCATGCTACCCGTGGCGAACAGCAGAACGCCGCACTCTACCAGTATGTGGCGGCCTCGATGCAGTGGCTCGATATGACGACGCGCCCGGCGGCCAACTTCCATCTCGTCTTCATCATGCGACTGGCCCAGTTCATCGGCTTTACGCCCAACCTCGACGACTACCATGAGGGCGACTTTTTTGACCTGCGCAGCGCCACCTTTACCTCTTCTGCGCCGCTGCACAATGACTTCCTGCGCGGCGAGGAGGCTATGCAGCTGCGTCAGCTGATGCGCATGCGATATGAGACGATGCACCTCTTCCGCCTTTCCCGCGAGCAGCGCAACCGCATACTCGAGTTGCTCCTCGTCTACTATTCGCTCCACCTGCCGGCCTTTCCCGAGCTACACTCACTCAGCGTCGTGCAGGAGCTCTTCGCCTGAAGCGTCGTCTCGTCAGCGTGTGATACCTTATATATAATAGCCACCCTCAAGCAAGGTCTTCCTTGCTTTTCTACGGGCATCCAGTCTTTTTTGCTGAAGGAGGGTTTGAAAATTGTTTCAGACCACTCGGGGGGTACTCAATCGTGACTGGTAAGCAAAGGCTGATGGCCGCTGTTTACCGAAGGCAATGTGTTCTTTTTGGGGGTTACCTGACGTTGTAGTTAAGTGCTTTGGTGACGTCTTCGCGGTAGGCGTCGTCGGTGTTGGCTGCTGGTCTGCAGGAGAAGAGTTGGCGTAGCATGTATCGTGTGCGGTGTGTGCGCCGGCTATAGTCTTCGAAGGTCTCGTTGTAGGGGTCAATCTTCTCGCGCCAGCCTTCGAAGGGAGAGAGCTGGAAGTAGGGCAGCATGGCCACGATGGAGTTGATGTGGCTGGCCGGCTGGTCGTGGGTGTCGATGGCCAGCAGGTTCTCACGCTGGGGATAGAGGCAGGTGATGCCTTGCTGCCGGCAGTGGTCGACGAGGGGCTTGATGCGCTCGTCGTACTTGGTCAGGAGCGCCTCGGTGGAGAAGTTGCTGTAGGAGCTGTTCCCGATGTTCTGTATGGGTCGCAGCTGAATGGTGTCGGGGCGAGTCTGGGCGAACACCTCTTGGAAGTATTGCAGGTCGTCAATATTGTCGGCATTCATGGTGTAGTTGATGCGCAGCTTCAGCTGTGGGTGCCCGTTGTCCTTGACATGCCGGATGTCGGCGAGCAGTTTTTGGAACCGTTGGAAGCGTGCGCCCTGCATCAGGTCTTCGTAGACGGCGGAAGTCAGTCCGTGGGTTGAGAGGATGACTTCGTCAAGTCCGTTGTCGGCCAGCATCTGCAGTTTGTCGGCCGTGAGCAGCTGTCCGTTGGTGGTGAGCGAGACGTGCGGAATGCCGTGCTCCTTGGCCAGTGCGATGAGTTGGGGCAGTTGCCGGAAGATGGTTGGCTCGGCTCCGCAGCCTATCTGTAGCCGGAGTACGCGATGGAAGAGCGACCGGGCGATGGCCTGCAGGTCGGCTTCGGTGAAGGTGCCGTGCAGGGTCTTCCGTCTTTCGGGGTCGCTGAAGTAGCACATCCGGCACTGCAGGTTGCATCCCAGGGCTGGGTCGAACGCGAGGTTGAGGTAGCGTCGGCGGGTGAGGTGCAACACGAGGAGGCCCAAGAGCTTCAGTCTTGGGCTTCTCACGTGTTGATAGAGTCGGATGATGCGGTAGATGTCCATCTGGTTTAGAGTTCGAGGTCGCCGTCGAATATCTCGTGCCAGGGCAGCCCCTGCTTATTGAGCTGCTCCATGAAGGGATCCGGGTCGAACTCTTCGACGTTGTATACGCCAGGCTTGCGCCACAGTCCCTTGCAGAACATCATGGCTCCTATCATGGCCGGAACACCGGTGGTATAGGAGACACCCTGCATGCCAGTCTCGTTGTAGGCATCCTGATGGCGGCAGTTGTTGTAGACGTAGTAGGTGTGTTCCTTTCCGTCCTTGATGCCGCGGATGCGGCAGCCGATGGAGGTTTCTCCCTCGTAGTTGGAGCCGAGGTCCTGCGGGTTGGGCAGCACGGCCTTGAGGAACTGCAGGGGGACAATCTTCACCCGGGCCGTTCCGGTGCCGTCGGCCAGCGGTGCCTCGTAGCTGATTTCGTCGATGCGGCTCATGCCGATGTTCTGGATTACTTCGAGGTGCTTGAGATACTGCTGTCCGAAGGTCATCCAGAAGCGTGCGCGCTTGATGGTGGGGTAGTTGATGACAAGCGACTCTATCTCCTCGTGGTGGAGCAGATAGCTGTCGCGCGGGCCGATGTTGGGGTAGGTCAGGTCCTTGTGTATCTCGAGCGGTTCGGTCTCGACCCACTGGCCGTTCTCCCAGTAGAGTCCCTTCTGGGTGATTTCGCGTATGTTGATTTCGGGGTTGAAGTTGGTGGCGAAGGCTTTGTGGTGGTCTCCGGCGTTGCAGTCTACGATGTCAAGGTAGTGTATCTCGTCAAAGTGGTGCTTGGCGGCGTAGGCCGTATAGATGCTGGTGACGCCCGGGTCGAATCCGCATCCGAGGATGGCGGTGAGTCCTGCTTCGCGGAAGCGCTCACGATAGGCCCACTGCCAGGAGTACTCGAAGTGGGCTTCGTCCTTGGGTTCGTAGTTGGCCGTGTCGAGATAGCTGCATCCGCATGCCAGGCAGGCTTCCATGATGGTGAGGTCCTGATAGGGCAGTGCGAGGTTGATGACGAGCTCGGGCTTATAGTCAGAGAAGAGCGCCTTGAGCTGTTCCACGTCGTCGGCGTCGACCTGTGCCGTCTGGATGGGCATGGTGTAGCCTTTGTCGTGAATGGCCTTGACGAGCGCGTCGCATTTGGCCTTGCGGCGACTGGCAATCATAAACTCACTGAATACGTCGGCGTTCTGTGCAATCTTGAACGCTGCTACTGTTGCGACGCCTCCGGCGCCAATCATTAGTACTCTGCTCATTTTTCTTTGTTCTTCTATAGGGTTGATGTTTCGTTCCTTCTTTTTTGCTGCTTCATACCAGAAGTCGGCAACGAGGTCGCTCCGCTCGCCGTCCTTGCGTTCGGCCACGGTGTCGTCCCATGTGTTGTTTTTGAGTCGGAAAATGCGTGCCATAGAGTCAGGGTTTTATCTCGTCGCCGCGAATCCCCAGGGCAGCCATGAGGGAGTATCCGAGCTGCTCCTGACGGAAGTTGCCGCCGGCGAGGGGTTGCATGGTGAAGACGGTGACGCGCTTGTCGTCGCTGACGTGGCGCAGCGTCTCGCGAAGGTCGTCGTAGAGGGTGCCCTCCTCGGCGTTGGGGATGACCATGACGCGCTGCACTTCAGGCTCGGCGCTGACCGTTCCCACGATGTCGAGGAAGAGGTCGTCGTGGTGGACGAGGTCTTCGACGGCCGGCGTGGAGATGATGAATTCGCCGAGCGTGTCGGTAAACGCCTGCGCGTCGAGTTCTGTTGCGAAACAGGCAGGGCGGAAGTTCTGCAGGCGCTCGGTGTCCTTGTTGTGGACGAGGACCACCTGCGTAGTCTCTGCCGCCTCAGAGCCGCCGCCAGCCGGGGAGCCTTCGGCAGGGCGCACGCCGCCGTCGAGGGCGATGCAGACCAGCCACTGTGCCAGGTCGGCAGGAGGTATAGGCCGGCCTATCATCCGCTCGAAGTTGACGATGAGGTTGAACGCTACGCGGTCGATGTAGTCGGCATCAGCAATGATGACGTTTTGCGGGCTCTTTTCTTTCATTGCTTGCAAAGTTACGAATAAGTGAGCGAAATGCAAAAGAAAAAAAGAAGTTTTTTCTGTTTGTATTTCCGAACGGGAGTATCTTGGGCGAAGCCAGAGTTATGGGCAAGTGGGCGGAATACAACTGGACATTCTTTTTGCGAGAAACAAGGCTCTTAAATTTAGTTAAAGCCAAAGAGCAAACCTTTGAAACAGCCTTTGTATAAAGGGCTTAAGCGACATTCTTTTGAGACCAAAGCCAAGCCTTGTTTTTGGTCTCGTCGTGACCAAAAATCAGCCCCGTATCTGGTCTCGTTGTGACCAAGGGCTGGTCTCATTGTGACCAAGTAGTGGTCTTGACGTGACCAAAGGCTGGTCTCTGCATGACCAAGTAGCGGTCTCTGCATGACCAAAGACCGGTAGGTGTGTGAAGAAATATAGATGGGCTGAGTGTTTGGTGGAGAGGGATGGCAGTATGGCTTTGTGGTTGGAGTTGGGATGTGCAAAATAAAAAATGGGGGGCAAGGCGTTGGCCCTGCTCCCCCGAAGTGATATGGCTGTTGTTGTTATGCGAACGAGATGACGCCGGGTGCGGCTTCCTCGCTGCTTTCTTCTTTCTTCTCGACGGGCTGTCCGTTGGCCTGGTTGCGCATCTCTTCGAGCATGGCACGGGTGCGCTTGTAGGTCGGAACGTTCTCTACGGCGAGGATGATGTCTTCGTTGTCGAGGTCTTCCGGTCGGAAGAGGAAGATGTGTGGGCGACGCTTATACATGCTCGTCTTGCCGTTGTCGCCGTAGTAGTGTTCCCGGCGGCTGAGTTTCTCGGCGCGCTTCTCCTCTTCGCGGGCGATGCGGTCGGCCTCTTCGGCGGTCAGGCGCTTGCCCAGGTGGGCGTTCATGCCCTCCACGTCCTCGATGCCGAAACCGGTGGCGAGGATGGTAATCTTGACTTTCTTGCCGAGGCTGGGATCGACACACATACCCCACTTGATTTCGAAGTCGGTTGAGAACTTCGACATGAAGTCGTGTACTTCGTTCATCTCGTCCATCATCAGCTCGGAGTTGTCGCCTCCGCCGTTGTTGAAGCTGATGGAGAGTAGAATCTTCTTGGAGTTGAAGATGTCGTTGTCGTTGAGCAGCGGTGAGTTCAGTGCGTCCTCGATGGCAGCCTTGACGCGGCCTTCGCCTTCGCCATAGCCCGTCGACATGATGGCTACGCCGCCGTCCTTGAGCACTGTCTTGACGTCGTTGAAGTCGAGGTTCATAAATCCGCGGTTGGTGATGATCTCGGCTATGGAGCGTGCTGCCACGCTGAGGGTGTCGTCGGCCTTGCTGAAGGCGCCGAGGAGCGAGAAGTCGGGATAGATTTCGCGCAGGCGTTCGTTGTTGATGACGAGCAGGGCATCGACGTGCTTCGACATCTCTTCTACGCCGTCGAGTGCCTGGTCAATCTTGCGTTCTCCCTCGAAACGGAAGGGGATGGTGACGATACCTACCGTGAGGATGCCCATCTCTTTTGAGACGCGTGCGATGACGGGTGCTGCGCCTGTTCCTGTTCCGCCGCCCATACCGGCAGTGATGAAGGCCATGCGGGTGCCATCGGCCAGCATGTTCTTGATGTCGTCCATGCTTTCCTCGGCTGCGGCGCGGGCTTTCTCGGGTTTGTTTCCGGCACCGAGGCCTTCGCGGCCGAGCTGCAGATGGACTGGCACGGGCGAGGCATTGAGGGCCTGGTTGTCGGTGTTGCACAATACGAAGGTGACATCGTGGATGCCTTCGCGATACATGTGGTTGACGGCATTACCGCCACCGCCACCCACACCGATGACTTTGATGATACTTTGCTCCTGTTCGGGTTCACCGAAGTTGAGTATTTCTGATGGATTGAAGTCGTTCATAATGTTACTGGTTTTATGGTTACATGTGATGGGTGATGGATTGGCTTAGTCGTCGTTCTCGTCGCCTGTCAGTGCGTCGAAGAACTTTCTCATGGTTCGCATGAACTTCTTTGCCGGCGCGTTCTGTCGGCGTTCCTCTTCCAGCCGTCGGGCTTCCTCCTCAGCCTCCTGGCGCTGACGCTCTTCCTCTTCCTCGCGGCGCAGGCGGGCTTCCTCCTCAGCCTTCTGCTTCTCGGCCTCGGTCTGTACGACACCGGTGCGCTGGGGCTGGGCATTGAAGTTGCCTCCGGTTGCCGACGGACGTTGTTCGTCGGTGGCAAAGAGGTCGTTGCGGATTTCTTCGCCCGCACAGTTTAAGTCGCCCTTGGCCAGCAAACCCAAGACGGTGTTCATCGTTCCGTCGTCGGGCAGCGTGGCGATGTCGCCTTTCAGGTTGTTGGTTGAGAGCGGCTGGCTGACGGTCTTGGCGATGCGGATTTTCTCCATGCGGGTGTGGTTGCGGAAGGCTCGCTCGATATTCTTCATGTTCGAGCCGCCACCCGTGAGCACGATGCCACCGAGCAGCTTGTCGGCATACTCGTTGGGTACCTGGAACCATACGTTCTCGATAATCTCCTGCATACGTCCCTCTACGATGTCGATGAACTTGCGGCTCTCGACGGTTCGCTCGCTGTTGATGGCCAGCTGGAGGTTGTTGTCGATGTCGGCGTTGTCGGTGAAGGCTGAGCCATACTTCAGCTTCATGGCTTCAGCCTCGCTGTCTTCCATCTGCAGCGACGAGATGTCCTTGGTGATGTTGTTTGAGCCAAGGGGGATGACGGCCAGATGGCGAAGGATGTTCTTGTAGTAGACGCACACCGTCGTGGTGTCGGCTCCGAGGTCAACGAGCAGGCTTCCAGCGCGGCGCTCACTCTCGGTGAGCACGCTGTCGGCCAAGGCCAGCGGGGCCAGGAACATTTCGGCTATGGGCAGATTGGCATTGGCGAAACACTTGTTGAGGTTGCGGTAGAATGCCTTGCGCCAGAGGATGTTCAGGAAGTTGCCTTCCAGCCGGCTGCACTCGATGCCCACGGGGTCCAGCTGGAACTGCTGGTCTACCTTGTATTCCTGCGTGATGGCGTCGAGTATTTCCTGTTCGGGATAAGACATGCTGCGGTTGCTGTCCATCAGCTCGTTGATCATGTCTTGCGTAACGATAGTCGGCGTCTCCATGTCCTTAATGGTGACATTGCGAACGCTGCGAATGCTCTGTCCCCCTACGCCGACGTAGACTTTGGTAATCTTCGTCTGTAGGGCGTTTTCCAACTTCTTGACGACGTTCTGCAGGCATTGCACGGTCTTGTCGATGTTGTAGACGATGCCCTTGCGGATGCACTGCGAGGCATCTTCCTTGACAACGGCCAGAATGGTAATGCTGCCGTCAAGATTCTTTCTTCCTGCGACACCGGTCATCTTGGATGATCCGAGTTCGATTGCTACTGTAAATTCTTGTGCCATATCACTGATTGTTGTTATTGTTTGCGGAGTCGTTAGCCACGGCAGGTGCTTGTGGCACTACTGTGAGGCTGTCGTTGATTAAGGGTATGGGAACTTCCTCGTGGGTTCCCGAACGGCGGGTGCAGATAATCTGGTTGTCAAACTCCAGGTTAATGTAGCTATACTTGTTCCATCCTGCCTGAGGGAGGCCGTAGCGATAGAACTTCACCAGCCGGTTGAGTTTCTTCTCGACGAAGGATCTCAGTTTTGCATCGGTGACGTTGGTGGGCAACTGGCCGATGTAGACGATGTGGCTACCTACGCGAGGTACCAGCTCCACGGAGTTGTCGCTGAGGATGTTGATCTGCTCGATGAGACTGCGCCAGAGGGAGTTCTCCATCAGGATGCGGCCGAGCGGTGCCAGCGAGTGGGTGGCGAAGTGGTGGTTGATGTGCCCGGTGGCGATAATCAGGTCGGAGCAGTATTGCGTGTTGGGCATGATGCTGTCCTTGGAGTCGATGTAGTAGTCGTCGCCATTGTTCGCCTTCACCCGGATGACCGGCAGCCGCTGGGTGATGCTGATGTTCACGCAGTCGTCCTGCGACTTGTAGCACTCGGCCTTCTCGACGAAGGGACTCTGCTGGAGCATCTCCTCGATGCCGCGGATGTCGACCATCGACATCTGCTGTTCTTTCGGATAGAGGTGGCTGGCTTTGAGCCGGTTGACGACCTCCTGCTTGGTGATGAAGCCGTTGGCCGTCTGGTCGGCTATGTCGACGCGCACACCCTGACAGATGTGCTTCGAACCGTCGGGGCGGTTGAAGACCGTGAAAGCCAGGACCAGATAGACGATGAGCGCCAGTCCCAGCAATATCGACAGGAGTCGTTTAATGAGTCGACGGAGCTTCATGATCGTGGAGTGCTTGGGTTATTTGTGGAACGAGGTTGTCGAGGTCGCCTGCTCCCAGAACCATCAGGACATCGAAGGAGCGCGACTTTACCATGGGAAGCACCTCGCCGAGGCTGACGAGGCTTCGCTCTACGCCAGGCTTGAGATGGTCGTAGATGAGCTTGCTGGTAACACCCGGTATGGGCTCCTCGCGTGCTGGATAGATGTCGCAGAGGATGACTTCGTCGAGCTGGCTGAGGGCATCGGCAAACTCCTTGTAGAAGTCTCTTGTGCGGGTATAGAGGTGGGGCTGGAAGATGGCCGTGATCTTTCTGTCGCGGTAGAGCTCGCGTAGGCTCTTGGCACTCTGGTAAATCTCCTGCGGATGGTGGGCATAGTCGGAGAGGAATACCAGCTTGTCGGTCTTGATCTTGAAGTCGAACCGGCGGTCGACACCGCGGAACGTGCCCATGCCGTAGCGCAGTTCCTCAGCAGTGCAGCCGTTGAGCTGGGCCATGGCCATTGCGGCAACGGCATTCTCGATGTTGATGGGAATGGGCTGGCCGAGGGAGATGTTGTTGACGTTTTCGATGGGCGAGACGAAGTCGAATGTGATTTCTCCGTTGTCAATCTTGATGTTCTCAGCGTGGAAGTCGCCTTCGTCGCGGCTGTATTCATAGATGCGTACGCCCTGCTTCACGTCGGGTTTCATCTCCAGGTTTTTGCGAATGACGAGCGCACCGCCGGGCTGGATGAGGGTGGTATAGTGGCGGAAGCTGTCGAGATAGGCCTCCTTGGTGCCATAGATGTCGAGGTGGTCGGGGTCGGTAGAGGTGATGACCGTCATCCATGGGCGGAGCCAGTGGAACGAGCGGTCGAACTCATCGGCCTCGATGACCACGTAGTCGCTCTGGTCGGAGAGCAGATAGTTGGTGCCGTAGTTCTTGGTGATGCCGCCGAGGAAGGCGTTGCACTCTACGTGGCTCTGGTGCATGATGTGTGCACACATGGCTGACGTGGTGGTCTTTCCGTGGGTTCCGGCCACGCAGAGGCCTTTGTGGGCCTGCGTCAGTGAGCCGAGTACCTGTGCTCGCTTCTCGATGGTAAATCCGTTGTCGCGGAAGAAGACCAACTCCTTATGGTCGGCAGGAACGGCGGGGGTGTATATGATGAGACATTCGTCGGGTTGCTTGCAGATATGTGGGACCTCGTCAAGGTTTTCCTCATAGTGCAGCAGCATGCCCTCTTTTTCCAGTTGGCGCGTGAGGTCGGAGGGAGTCTTGTCGTAGCCAGCGACGACCAGCCCGCGGTGCATGAAGTAGCGGGCCAGGGCACTCATGCCGATGCCTCCGGCTCCGACGAAATAGACGGCTTTGATATCTTTAATGTTCATTTTCAGCTAATTTGATTACTTCTTTGGCAATGATGGTGGCCGAGTCGGGCAGGGCGAGTTTCAGGATGTTGCGGCTCAGGGATGCCAGTTTGTCTTCGTCGTTGACGGTGTCGATGGCCATCTGCAGGAGCGTGCCGGGTGCCTCGCTGTCTTTCACGTAGATAGCGGCGTCTTTCGTTGACAGGGCCAGGGTGTTCATGGTCTGATGGTCCTCGGCCACATTGGGCGAGGGCACCAGGATGACGGGCTTGCCGATGAGGCAGAACTCCGAGATGGAGCTGGCTCCTGAGCGGCTGACTACAAGGTCGGCAGCGCGGTAGGCCACGCCCATGTCGCTGATGAAGTCGGTTATCTTCAGGTTCTCCGGGGTTTTTCCTTCGACTGCCTGCATGATGGAGGCGTGGTAGTATTTGCCTGTCTGCCACATCACCTGCACCTCTTCGTGCTGGCGAAGCAGGTCGAGATGCTGCAGGATGCTTTCGTTGATGGTGCGTGCTCCGAGGCTTCCTCCGACGAAGAGGATGGTCTTCTTTCCGGGGTCGAGGCCGAGGGTACGGATGGCGTCCTCGCGTGAAACCGTCACGTTGAGTAAGGCTTGCCGCACAGGATTGCCGGTCATGATGATCTTGTCTTTCGGGAAGAATCTCTCCATGCCTTCGTAGGCTACGCAAATCTTCCGGGCTTTCTTGCCGAGAATCTTATTGGCCTTACCGGCGAAGGAGTTCTGTTCCTGTATGAGGCATGGTATGCCTTTCGAGGCGGCAGCCTTCAAGGTGGGGAAGCTGGCATAGCCTCCGACGCCCACGGCAGCCATCGGGCGGAAGTCCTTCAGGATGCGTTTCACCATGCGGTCGCTCTTCCACATCTTGTAGGGCAGCGTGATGTTTTTCAGCAGATTGCTGCGATTGAACCCGCAGATGGGCAGTCCTTTTATTTCGTATCCTGCCTGTGGCACTCGCTGCATCTCCATGCGTCCTTCGGCTCCCACGAAAAGAATCTTTGCCTCGGGCTGCAGTTCCTTGATGGCATTGGCTATCGATACGGCGGGGAAGATGTGTCCGCCGGTGCCGCCGCCGCTGATGACTATTCTGAGTTCCTTATTCATTTGTTGCTACTTGCATTTCGGGTTTCAGGTTCTCCTTCGACACTTTGGCCGTGCGGCTGATGCTGAGGAGTACACCTATATATATACAGTTGATGATTGACGAGGTGCCGCCCTTGCTGATGAGGGGCAGGGGTTGTCCGGTGATGGGCGCTAGGTCGA
Organism: uncultured Prevotellaceae bacterium; assembly: GCA_946188345.1. Lineage (GTDB taxonomy): Bacteria > Bacteroidota > Bacteroidia > Bacteroidales > Bacteroidaceae > Prevotella. The sequence goes on from CAMHUI010000018.1 coordinate 24,496, forward strand.
CGGCCACCCACATGTTAAACCAAGCCTGGACAACCAGCAGCAGGGCCAGTCCCATGGCCAGAAAGGCCGGGAAATTGTTTTCGCAGCGCTTGGCGATGCGTGCCGTCCGGAAGAGCAGTGCTATGTAGAGCAGTGCCACGAAGATGCCTCCGATGAGGCCCATCTCTTCAATGATGATGGCATAGATGAAGTCGCAGTGTGCGGCGGGCAGGAAGTCGCGTTCGACGGAACGTCCCGGGCCTTTGCCGAGGATGCCGGAGGTGCCGATGGCTACATTGCCATGCACGCGCTGGGGCTTCTTCTTGACGTCGTACTTGCTCTGCGGGTCGTCGTCGAGGAAGTCCTCCATGCGCATCTTCCATGCTCCCATTCGGTGGAACACTTTGTCAACGATGCCATTTTCGTTCTTGTCGCCGGCTTCGGCATTGGCAGCCACTTCGACGGGTTCCTTGGCGGCGTTCTCCTTGTCGGTGACGCCGAAGGTCATGACGATGGCTACGGCCAGACCTACGATGAGCAGCACGCCCGTGACGAGCTTGCCCAGCTGTGTCCATGGCACGCGGCCGATAACCATCATCAGGAAGATGACGAAACTCAGCAGGGCGGCCGTTGAGAAGTTTTCGAAGAAGATAAGCGGGATGATGAACACGCACACGAAGAGGATATAGGGCATGGCCAGCCGGTCGGCGCCTTTCTCGCGTTGCATGGCACTGAGAATCTGCGCCGTGGCCAGGATGAGGGCCCCTTTGGCTATCTCCGAAGGTTGGAAGGGTATGCCGAAGATGCTGATCCATCGCGACGCGTCGTTTACCTTTCCAACGAAGTAGACGGCGATGAGCGAGACAAATGATACGCTCAGCAATATGGGCGTGAGCAGCTTGAAGAAACGGCACGGGATGTTCAGCGTGACGATGGTGCAGAAGATGCCGGCCACAAGAATGGTGGTGTGGTAGATGACGGGCTTCAGGTAGTTGCCGCTCTTATACGTCAGCTGGGCGGAAGCCGAGTAGACTTCCACAACGCTGATGATGCAGAGGAAGAAGAAGATCATCCAGATGACCTTGTCGCCTTTGAAGAGGTTGCTTATCTTTCTTTCCATTTTCTTTTCTTTTTCTTCTTGGTTGGTTCCGTTTTGCTGCGGTTGGGTGCAGCCTTCCGAGCAACTCAGAGTGCGCGGGCCAAGGCCTTGAACTGCTCGCCGCGGTCTTCCATGTTCTTGAAGAGATCGAACGAGGCACAGCAGGGCGAGAGGAGCACGGTGTCGCCCTCGTGGGCCAGGCTGACACAGGCCTTCATGCAGTCGGCCATTGATGAGGTGTCGGCCACGGGAAGTCCCATCGCGTCGAAGTTCTCGTGCAGCTTTCGGTTGTCGACACCCATGTATACCAGTGCGCGGCATTTCTCGCTGATGAGCGGCTTCAGCGGCTCATAGTCGTTGCCTTTGTCGAGTCCGCCCAGGATGAGGACGGTAGGGGTGGTCATGCTCTCGAGTGCATAGTAGCAGGCATCGACGTTGGTAGCCTTGGAGTCGTTGACATAGTGCACGCCGTGGGCGGTGCAGACCTTCTCGAGTCGGTGCTCTACCCCGGGGAAGTCACCCAGGCAGCGACGGATGATGTCGTGGCCGATGCCGGCCATGTTGGCTGCCAATCCTGCCGCCAGCATGTTGTAGAGGTTATGCCGTCCGGGCAGCGAGAGCGCGGCTTGTGGCATCTCAAACGCCTTGGGGGCCGTGAGTACGTAGCGCCCGTCGGCCACAAAGCCCTTCAGCGCGGCGTCTTCACGAATGTCGAAGGGACAGGCTTGAGCCTCGACGTGGAGTGTTTGCAGCTTGCGCTGTATGACGGGGTCGGCAGCCCAATAGATGAAGGCATCGTCGCGGGTTTGGTTCTGCAGGATGCGCATCTTCGCATCAGCATACTTGTCGAAGCTGAAGTCGTAGCGGTCGAGGTGGTCGGGCGTGATGTTCAGCAGCACGGCGATGTTGGCTCGGAAGTCAAACATGTCGTCCAGCTGGAACGAGCTGAGTTCGATGACATACCATTCGTGGGGTGTCTCGGCCACCTGCAGGGCCAGCGAGTGGCCGATGTTTCCGGCCAGACCTACGTCGAGGCCTGCCTCGCGGAAGATGTGGTAGGTGAGCGACGTGGTCGTGGTCTTGCCGTTAGAGCCCGTGATACAGACCATTTTCGCATCAGTATAACGGCCGGCAAACTCTATCTCACTGATCACGGGGATGCCGCGCTCGACAATCTTGCGCACCATCGGCACCTCCTTGGGGATGCCCGGGCTCTTCACCACCAGGTCGGCTCCCAGGATGCGCTCCTCGCTGTGATGCCCTTCCTCCCACTCAATATGGTGGTCGTCGAGCATCTGCTTATAGTTGGGCTTGATCATCGACTTGTCAGACACGAACACGTCGAAGCCCTCCTTCTGGGCCAGGATGGCGGCACCGACACCGCTCTCCGCAGCTCCCAATATGACGATTCTCTTCATTTCTGTTGTTGCTCTTATTATATCTGGTTTCAGTCTCTCAGCAGGAAGGACAGAATTCTCTTCGGCTGTTGACGGGCTGGTCTCTTCGTGAACTTCCTGCGATTCGTTATCTGACTTTCAGCGTGATGATGGTCAGTGCAGCAAGGATGATGGTGACAATCCAGAAGCGGAATGTGATTTTCGACTCGTGGAACTGTCGCTTGGGCCAACCTGAGAAGACGTAGTGGCTTGTCTGGTCGAGCTGGCTGTCCAGCTTGCGGAAGTTGTCGTGGATGGGTGTGGCGCGGAAGACGCGGATGCGCTTGCCCTTGCCTTTATAGTATTTGAATACCTGGGTCTGGATGATGACACTGAGGCTCTCCACGAGGAAGATGCCGCAGAGGATGGGCACGAGCAGTTCCTTGTGGATGATGACGGCGCATACTCCGATGATGCCGCCAATCATGAGCGATCCCGTATCGCCCATGAACACCTGGGCGGGGTAGGCGTTATACCACAGGAAGCCTATCATTGCTCCGACAAAGGCGCAGAGGAACACCACCAGTTCCTGAGAACCGGGGATGTACATGATGTTAAAGTAGGAGGCGTAGCCGATATGGCTCGACACATAGGCAAAGATTCCCAGTGCTACACCGATGATGGCCGCATTGCCTGCGCACATTCCGTCTAGTCCGTCGTTCAGGTTGGCTCCGTTGGATACGGCCGTAACGACCAGAATGGTCATCAGCACAAACAGAATCCATCCTGCTGCCGACTTATACTTGCCGCAGAACGCCATCACCGACGAATAGTCAAGGTTGTGTTCCTTGACGAAGGGGATGGTCGTCTTCAGCGACTTCACCGGCTCCGACTTGTGCGTCACGACGAGTTCCTGCCCCTGCTTCTGAACCTCAATGTTCTCATGTATCTTCGCATCGGGCGAGAGCCAGAGCGTCAGGCCCACGATGAGACCGATGCTGACCTGGCCGACAATCTTATACTTGCCCTTCAGACCCTCCTTGTTCTTGCGGAATATCTTGATGTAGTCGTCGAGATAACCGAGGAACCCCAGCCAGACGGTGGTGAAGATGAGGAGCAGCAGATAGATGTTGCGCATGCGTCCCAACAGCAGCACCGGCACGAGGATGGCCACGGCGATGATGATGCCTCCCATGGTAGGCACGCCCTTCTTCTCGACTCCGAAGGGGTCGATGCTCGGGTCGCGCTCGGTCTCGAAGAGCTTCTTGCGCTTCATGAACTTGATGAAGAACTCACCAAACCAGGCCGAGATGAGGAGCGACAGGATGAGTGTCAGCAGGGCACGGAAAGAGATGTAGGACCAGAGGCGTGCTCCGGGTATGTCGTATTGCTCTAAGAAGCGGAACAGATAATACAGCATTGCTTTTTCTTTTTTTTAGTGGCTATAGTGCCTATAGTATCTATGGTGCCTATAGTAATTATAGTGTCTATTGTAACTATTTCTATTCGTTGAAGGCTTCGGCCACCACTTCTTTGTCGTCGAAGTGATGCTTGACGCCCTTGATTTCCTGATAGTCTTCATGACCCTTTCCCGCAATGAGGATGACGTCTCCTGGCTGGGCCAGCATTGTAGCCGTCCGTATGGCTTCGCGGCGGTCGGCAATGGCGATGACCTTCTTCATCTGCTGCGGCGTCAGGCCTGCCAGCATATCGTTGATGATGTCCTGAGGCTCTTCGAAACGGGGATTGTCAGAGGTGATGATGACGCGGTCGCTCTGCTTCACGGCCTCCTGAGCCATGAGTGGGCGCTTGCCTTTGTCGCGGTTGCCGCCGGCTCCGCACACGGTGATGACCTGGCCCTTGCCGTTGAGCACTTCGTGGATGGCCTTCAACACGTTCTCCAGGGCATCAGGTGTGTGGGCGTAGTCGACAATGGCGGTGCGTCCGTCCTTTGAGCGTACGGGCTCTAAGCGGCCGCTGACACTCTTCAGCGTGCTCATCACCAGCAGGATGTCGTCGGGCTCCTTGCCCAGCATGCGGGCGGCACCATAGACGGCCAGAAGGTTGGAGACGTTGAACTTGCCGATGAACTGAACGCCCACCTCACGGCCGTCCATCTCAAGGTACATGCCCTCGAAGTGGCACTCCAGGATGCGGGCCTTGAAGTCGGCAACGCGCTGGGTGCTGTAGGTCTTCACCGTGGCTTTCGTGTTCTGAACCATGAAAAGACCGTTCTTGTCGTCGGCATTGGTGACGGCGAAAGCCTTCTTGGGCAGCTTGTCGAAGAAGAGCTTCTTGGCGTCGCGGTAGTTCTCGAAGGTCTTATGATAGTCCAGATGGTCGCGGGTGAGGTTGGTAAAGATGCCGCCGGCGAAGAGGAGTCCTCCGATGCGGCGTTGGGCGATGGCATGGCTGGAACACTCCATGAAGGCATATTCGCAGCCGGCCTCTACCATGCGATGGAGCAGCTGGTTCAGCTCGATAGCATCGGGTGTCGTATGGGAGGCAGGGATGGCCTCGCCTTCGATATAGTTGCACACCGTGGAGAGCAGACCACACTTGTGGCCCATCTTGCGGAACATGTGGTAGAGCAGGGTGGCGATGGTGGTCTTGCCGTTGGTTCCCGTCACGCCGACCAGCTTGAGTTTCTCTGAGGGATGTCCGTAGAATGACGTGGCGGCAAGGCCTACAGCCTCGTCGGCTGAGGTCACCTGTACGTAGGTCACTTCAGCCTCGCACTTCTCGGGCAGTTCCTCGCAGACAATGGCGCGGGCTCCCTGAGCAATGGCCTTTGGGATGAACTGGTGGCCGTCGACCTGCGTGCCACGCATGGCAACGAAGATGTCGCCATCCTGAACCTTGCGCGAGTCGATATTGATGCCGGTGACATCGGGATTATCGGGCCCTGCTACGGCTGTCAGCAGGCCGTTCTCCTTGATTTCGGTGATGATGTCGGAAAGCTTCATATTCCTATATATATAATAATGTGTACGATGGTTATTACTTTGATTTCTCTGGTTGCTGTTTCTAAGGCTTCAGCTCCAGGATGCAGAGGTCGCCTTTGGCAATGTCTTTTCCAGCAGGCAGGCTTTGGCTGACGATGCGTCCGCGGCCCACGACGCGTGTCTTCACGCCGCGGCTCTCCAACAGGTAGACGCCGTCGCGGGCTCCCATGCCGCAGACGTTAGGCACTTTCTTGTCGGCCAGGGGCTGCTGTTTCTGCATGGTCATTCCCGTTCCGCGGGCATCGGGCATCACCAGGCCCCAAAGGCCTTGGCCGATGTCGTCGGAGTTCTCTTGCCAGTTCTGCTCGTTCTTGATGTTGATGGCGTTGAGCACATAGCCTGCCGACTGCAGGTTGCCTTGCTTCACGTCGGGCAGTCTCTGAGAGTCTTTTTCGTGGGCGTCGGTAGCGGCATAGGCCACGTTGCGGGCCATGATGCCTTCGGCCACCTCCTTGAATACCGGTCCTCCGACGCCGGCACCGCCACCGGTCTTCGTCTTTACGACGACGATGCAGCTGTATTGCGGGTTTTCAGCTGGGAAATAGCCTGCGAAGCTTGCCGTATAGATGACTCCACCAGCCTTGTATCCCTTCGAGCCGTCGGCAATCTGCGCCGTACCGGTCTTGCCAGCGATGGTGAAGAGTTTCGAGCGGGCCGTCTTGCGGGCCGTACCCTGCGAGACGACAAGCTCCAGCATGCGCTGCACTTTCTTCAGTGCCTCTGGATGGCGGCAGATGCTTTCGCGCATTACCTCAACGGGGAACGACTTCACTACTTCGCCGTCTTTATTGATGCTGGTGACCAGTCGGGGGCGCATCATCTTGCCGTTGTTGGCGATGGCGTTGTAGAAGGTCAGCGTGGAGATAGGCGGTATCTGTGTCTCATATCCGATGCTCATCCAGGGCAGGGCCGTCGGGTGCCACCATGCCTGGTCCAGCTTTCCGTTGGGCAGTCGGCGGGGCATGCGGATGCGGGGGTTCTTGGCTTCTTTCAGAGGCAGTCCGAGGGAGTCGTGGATGCCGGTGCGATAGACGGCGCGGACGTAGCGTTCGGGGTCGCTGTGATAGATGCCGTCGACGATGCCGCTGATGCCGGTGTTCAGACTCTGTTGCATGGAGAGACTGAGGTTGGCCACGCCGAAGCGGATGCCTTTGCTGGCTGACCAGTCGCGCATGTTGCTGCCGTACATTCGCTTCACGCCCGTTCCCGTGTCGTAGCATACGGTGGTGTCCTTGCCGGCATCGTCGAGAACGACGAGGGCCGAGACGGTCTTGAAGACAGAGCCGGGCTCGATGAGGTCGCTGACGGCGTGGTTCAGACCTTCCTTATACTTGCCGTTCCAGTAGTGCCGTCCGTTGGCATCAGTGTTGAAGGTGTCTTTGTCGAGGTTGACAAGCGCCTTGATGTCGCCGGTCTTGACTTCCATGACGATGCAGCAGCCGTGTTCGGCATGTATGCTGTCAATCATCCTGAGGAGTGCCTGCTCGGCCAGGTCTTGCATGCCGATGTCGATGGTGGTGACGATGTCGCAGCCGTCGACTTCGTCTTCAACATTGATGTTGAGCCAGCTGCCGAGCACTTTCTTGCGGCTGACGTAGCCGTCTTTTCCGGCCATCTCTTTGTTGAAGTATTGCTCCAGTCCGTATCTTCCCTTGTTGTCGCCGAAGGAGCCGATGGTGCTGCTTGCCAGCGAGCCGTAGGGTTTCTTTCTGGCGCTGAGCTGTGTGTTTTTCTCGATGAGTCCGCCGCGATAGGAGGGGAAGCGGAACATGGGCAGTTTCTTTACTTCCTGGAACTGTTCATAGGTGAGCTGATCGCTGTATTTGGGCATGACCTGGAACCAGTGGCTGTGGCGCTTGACGCCTGTGGAGTCGGTAAATCCGGCGAAGCCTTTGTCGAGCCGGGCCAGGTAGAAGTCCTTGCTGTATTTGGGGTATATCTCGTGTAGTCCCTGTGCGATGCTGTCGCGTACGATGGGGTAGAGGGTGTCGTTCTTGGCGTTGTAGATGGCATCGAAGTCTACGATGACCTGATAGACGGGCAGTGTCGATGCGAGCAGTTCGCCGTTGGCGCTGTAGATGTCGCCTCGATGGGCGGGGCTGACGACGCTGTCGGCCACGAAGCGGTTGGCAATGCTGTCCCAGGCTTGCCGCTCTTGTGTCATCATCTTTCCAGCCTTGGCCACACCGCCTATGATGAATATAGCCAGGATGAAGGCTATCACGCCGTAGCGGCGCATGATGCCTTTGCTGTCGAATTTCACTTTCTTTTCTTTTCCTTCGTTCATGATTTTTGTGTGTTTAGTCGTTCTCGGGTACGTTCACTTGATAGGGCGGCTGGTTGGGTGTCTTGAGCACTACGTTGTGGCTCTGCTCCAGTTTGCGGAGCACGTTGCTTTGTCTACATTCCTGGGTGAGTCGGCTGACGTTGGACAGCTGGCGGAATTTCATGTCCTGCAGCTCCTTCTGCAGCTTGTCTATCTTGATGAGGCGCTGCTGGCAGCTGTATCGGTTGCTGATGCTGATGATGACGAAGAAGACGATGAGCAGGATGAGCCATATCTGCTTTCTGAGTGCGGCGGCATTGAACATCTCGCCTGCGAGGATGTTGCTCAGGCGGAAGTTTCCCTGCAGGGCCGACTCGTCTTCTGTGGCTCGCTCGTTGAGTACGTCGCTCAGCGGGCGCTCTTGTTCCTTCTGTTCGGGAGCGGCCTCTTCGGGGGCGGGGGCAATCTCGATGGTGAGCTGCTCCTGGACTTGCTTCTGTTCTACGTTATTCGTTGACATTTCTTTTCAGCTATTCTTAGTTTGGCGGAGCGGCTGCGGGGATTGCGTTCCTGCTCGTCGCGGTCGGGGGTGATGACTTTGTTGTTGACCAGCACGAAGGGCGACTCGATGCGGCCGTAGAAGTCCTGCTCAATGTGTCCGTCGGTGTTTCCGGCGCGCATGATGTTCTTTACGATGCGGTCTTCGAGCGAGTGGTAGGTGATGACCGACAGCCTGCCTCCCTCGGCCAGCAGGCCGGTGGCGGCCACGAGCATCTCGCGCAGGGCGTCCATCTCGTGGTTCACCTCGATGCGCAGGGCCTGGAATAGTCGGGCCAGGTCTTTCTTCTCGCGTTCGCGGTGGAAGTAGGGTTCCACGACGTCCATCAGCTGCTGGGTGGTAGCGATGGGCTGCTGCTGCCGGCTCTTGCAGATGGTGGCAGCGATGCGGCGGGCCTGCTTCAGTTCTCCGTAGAGATAGAATACGTCGGCCAGCTGCTGCTCGGTGTAGGTGGCGATGATGTCGGCAGCGGTCAGTCCGGCGCGCTTGTTCATCCGCATGTCCAGCGGGGCGTCGAAGCGGAAGGAGAAGCCGCGCTCGGCATCGTCGAAGTGATGGCTGGAGACGCCGAGGTCGGCCAGCAGACCGTCGATGTGCTCCACGCCGTAGTAGCGCATCCAGTTCTTCAGGTAGCGGAAGTTGCTTCTGACGAAGGTGAAGTTGCCGGCTGGCTGGCGGTCGTCAGCGGCAGGCTCAGCGTCGGCATCCTGGTCGAAGCTGTAGAGGTGGCCTTCGGCCGACAGACGCGAGAGGATTTCCCGCGAATGGCCTCCGCCACCGAAGGTGACATCAACATAAATGCCGTCGGGCCGAATGTTCAGCCCGTCGACACTCTCCTTGAGGAGAACTGGTATGTGGTATGTTTCCGTCATCTCCGTTCTTACCTATTCTTGTTCACTCATCACCTCTTCAATGGATGCCGAGAATTCCTCAGCCGAGAGCATGGCTTTCTGCTCTTCTTCGGGGTTCCATATCTCGATGGTGTCGCCGAGCCCTTTGAAGAGGATGCTCTGCTGGATGGCTGCTACCTCCAGATAGCGTTTTGGCAGCAGCAGACGGCCGTTGCCGTCGAGGGTGAGCATCTCGACGCCAGTCATGAACTGGCGGAGTATCTGGCGGTGGGCTGCACTCCATCGGTTCAGCCGGGCGTTCAGTGCGTCGAGCTGCTCGTTCCAGACGCTTTCGGGGTAGAGCACGAGGCAGCGCTGGTGGATGTCTTTGCGCATCACCAGCCGTTCCTCGCTGCCCACGGTCAGCTCCTTACGGAACACGGCCGGCAGGAAAACGCGCCCCTTGGCGTCGGTCTTAGCTTCTATGTTTCCAAAAAATCGCATGCGTACATCTTTAAAAAATGAATTCTCTGCAAAGGTAAACATTTTTCCCCACTTTCCCCCACTTTTCTCCACAAAATTTTCATTTTAATTCAATTTTTTTTCGATTTTGCGCAAAAAGTGGCTTTTGTGCAAGAGAATCTGAAATGTTAATTTTTTGACAAAATCTTTACAAGTGCCTTCACGAGAATACCGCTGCTCTGAAATATTTCCCTTTCGGTCGCAAAAACGGGCTGTTTTTTGAGCTTTCGGTCAACGTGCTAATTTTCAGGAACTTGCCTTTTGTCGGTCGGCAAAAAAGCCCCTTGGTGGGTATTGACTGAGGCGCAAAGTTGGACAAAAATGACCCATTTCATCGGACATTTGTACCAAAAGTCATCACGATTTGATACGATTCGTGCAGACTATAGGTACAAATCGTGCGGACTATTGGTACAAATCATGATGCGATTTGCCGCAAAAGTCAATCTGAAGGGCCGGCTAACCCTCAAAAAAGTCTTGTTTTTGTGCTTTTCTTTTTCTAGAACGCGCAAAAATAAAGTGTTAAATTTTTGATTTTATTTTTACAAAACGGTCCGTTCTTCCGTTTTCCCATTTGTTGGGGATTGAGGTATGTCTGCCTGCGTATAAAAAGATGTTTTTCTTTTTCGGGACACTTTTTTTGACGAAAAATGTGTGTAATTTGAAAAAAAATCGTTAATTTTGCGCATTGTTATATGCTCACGGGAAAATGAGTAGCGAGAAGAAGATTGAGAAGCTCATCGACATCGAGGCCATCCTCCGCCAGAAACTGGACAGGAAGATGCGCTTTGTCCCGCGTTTCGTTGTGTCGTGGCTGAAGCACATCGCCCACGAAGACCTTGTCAACGAGTGTCTGACCGAGCACAAGGACAAGCACGGTGTGGAATGGATTGACGGCTGTGTAGACTTCCTCGGCATGCAGCTCACCGTGAAAGGTCGCGAGAACCTGCCTGCGAAAGACGACGGAAAGCTCTATACCTTCGTCTCCAACCATCCCCTCGGCGGCATCGACGGTCTGGCCCTCGGCAGCATCATCGGCCACCAGTACGACGGCCAGTTCCGCTATCTGGTCAACGACCTGCTGCTCTTCCTGCCGGGCTTTGCCGACCTCAGCGTGGGCATCAACAAGAACGGAGCCCAGAGCCGCGACTTCCCGAAGCGCGTCGAGGCGGTATTCGAGAACCCCACCCACGTGCTGATGTTCCCTGCCGGGCTCTGCTCAAGGCGCATCAACGGGCGGATTCACGACATCCCCTGGAAGAAAACTTTCGTCAGCAAGAGCGTGCAGCATCAGCGCGACATCGTGCCCATACACTTCAGTGGCCAGAATTCTAACTTCTTCTACCGGCTGGCCAACGTGTGCAAGGCGCTCCACATCAAGTTCAACATCGCCATGCTCTTTCTCGTCGACGAGATGTATAAGAATATGAACAAACCCTTCACCATCACCATCGGCAAGCCCATCCCCTGGCAGACCTTCGACCGTTCGAAGTCGCCCGCCGAGTGGGCCGTGTGGGTGGAGGACCGCGTATATGATATGGCCAACACCTAACACTCATTACCTAACAACAGAAAAATGGAACAACCCATCATCGCTCCCATCGACAAAGCGCTCCTGAAAAGCGAGCTAACACCCGACAAGCTGTTGCGAATGACCAACAAGAGCAACAACGAGGTCTATATTGTCACGGCCCACAATGCCCCCAACACCATGCGGGAGATTGGCCGCCTGCGCGAACAAGCCTTCCGTGCAGCCGGAGGAGGTACAGGGTTGGAATGTGACATCGACGAGTTCGATACCTGCGAAAACTGCTACAAGCAGCTCATCGTATGGAATCCCGAGGCCGAGGAAATCATCGGAGGCTACCGCTATCTCTACGGTACCGACTGGGAGATACTGCCCAACGGCCAGCCCCATCTGGCCACCAGCCACATGTTCCATTTCTCAGAGAAGTTCCTGCGCGAATACATGCCCTACACCGTAGAGCTCGGCCGCTCCTTCGTCTCGCTCGACTATCAGAACGTCCGCGCCAACACCAAGAGCATCTTCGCACTCGATAACCTGTGGGACGGACTCGGGGCGCTGCCCGTCATCAACCCTGACGTGCGCTACTTCTTCGGAAAGGTAACCATGTATCCCTCCTACATCCGCCGCGGCAGAGACATGATACTCTACTTCCTCAACAAGCACTTCGGCGACAAGGAGGGTCTCGTCATACCCCTCAAGCCGCTGCAGATAGAAGAAGACCCCAAGGAGCTCGCCAAGCTCTTCTGCGAAGACGACTTCAAGGCCGACTACCGCATCCTCAACCGCGAGGTGCGCAACCTCGGCTACAACATCCCGCCCCTCGTCAACGCATACATGAGCCTCTCACCCACCATGAAACTCTTCGGAACAGCTATCAACTATGGCTTCGGCGACGTCGAGGAGACCGGCATCCTCATCGCCATGGACGAGATACTCGAAGAGAAGCGCGTGCGCCATATCGACTCCTTCATCAAGGAGCACCCAGAAGCCCTGCAGATAACCTCCGGCGCAAACAAAGTCATCACCCTCGACCACAAATAAAGTGAAGTGTGAAAAGTCCGTCAGTACGTTTGCCGTTCAATGACGTCTGATAGTCTGTGCTATACTGCCCCCCTCACCCTCAGCAAAAGGAAAAATCCTTAAAATATAACCATAAAAAACTTTTAAAGAAATGAAAATCAGAACAATTCTCACCGCCCTCGCCCTCTTCATGGGCCTTGGCACCACCATGGCGCAGCCGCGCGCCGAGTATCCACGTCCACAGTTCGAGCGCACCGACTGGGTCAACCTTAACGGAACATGGACCTATGCCTTCGACTTCGGCCGCACCGGCGAAGCACGCAACTACGCCACCAGCAAAGGATTCGACGGAAAAATCACCGTTCCCTTCTGCCCGGAGAGCTCCCTCTCAGGCGTGCAGTACGTCGACTTCATCAACTCCATCTGGTATCAGCGCACCCTCAACATCCCCGCTGCATGGGAAGGAAAGAAAATCTTCCTGAACTTCGGAGCCGTAGACTATGAGGCCACCATCTACATCGATGGCAAAGCCGTACAGACCCACTACGGTGCAGGCTCATCTTTCGCTGTCGACCTCACCAAAGTCGTGAAGCCCGGACAGAGCCACAACCTCGTTATCCGCGTCAACGACGACCTGCGCGGCGGAAAGCAGCCAGGCGGAAAGCAGTGCACAAGCTACTACTCAGCAGGCTGCTCCTACACACGCGTCACAGGCATCTGGCAGACCGTATGGATGGAAGCCGTCGACCGTGAAGGACTCAAGAGCGTCTATGCAGTGCCCGACATCGACCAGAAGCAGCTCGTCGTAACACCGCAGTTCTACACCGAGTCGAACACCAACAAGCTCATCGTCACCGTCCTCGACGGCAAGAAGGTCGTTGCCACCAAGACCGTCCCAGCCACCAACAACAGCATCGTCGTCCTCCCCTTCAAGACCATGAAACTCTGGACACCCGAAGAGCCCAACCTCTACGACGTCACCTATAAGGTAGTAGCACAAGACGGCAAAGTCATCGACGAAGTCAAGTCCTACGCCGGCATGCGCAAGATTCACTGCGCCAACGGCTACTTCTACCTGAACAACGTGCCCTACTACCAGCGCCTCGTACTCGACCAGGGCTACTATCCCGACGGCATCTGGACAGCACCCTCCGACGAAGCCCTCAAGCACGACATCGAGATGTCGAAGGCCGTAGGCTTCAACGGCGCACGCCTCCACCAGAAGAACTTCGAAGAGCGCTACTTCTATTGGGCTGACAAACTCGGATACATCACCTGGGCAGAATTCGCCTCATGGGGACTCAACGTCAACGACGAGCTGGCCGCCCGCAACACCCTCGGAGAGTGGGCTGAACTCGTAGAGCGCGACCGCAACCATCCCAGCATCGTCACTTGGACACCGTTCAACGAGACCTGGGGCGCACGCGACACTGGTGCCTATCCCCGCATGATGCGCGACCTCTATAACATCACCAAGGCCATGGACCCCAGCCGTCCCGTCAACGACGCATCAGGCGACAGCCACGTCCTCACCGACATCTGGAGCGTACACAACTATCGTCGCGGCGACGACCTCTTCAATTCCCTCAAGATTGAAGAAGGCAAGGAGCCCTATCGCAACATCAACATCAACGATCGCGGCAAGCAGAACTTCGCACGCTTCGACGGACAGCCCTACATGGTCGACGAGTTCGGCGGACTGCCCTGGATTAAGGAAGCCGACCGCGGCTCATCATGGGGATACGGCGGTAACATCGACACCGAAGAAGACTTCTTCAACATCCTCCGCGGAGAAATCGAAGCCCTCAAGGCATCCAAGCACGTCGTAGGATTCTGCTACACACAGATTACCGACGTAGAGCAGGAGAAGAACGGCGTCTACTACTACGACCGCACACCGAAGTTCGACACCGAGAAGTGGCGCGAAATTTTCATGCTCATCCCATCGGTCATCGAAGACCCCGTAGAAATCAAGTACTAAGCCATCAGGTACAAAGCCTCCAGCCCAATCGGGCACAAGGCTAATAAACAACTGCGTCTGCCAAAACAGTATCAACTGTCTGGCAGACGCAGTCTTTTAGTGCGCCCATTCCTGGCTTTTCGTCAACGGTCACTGACGATGATTTTGAAACCATCGGTGATGTAGATGCCTTTGCTCAGGTGGTCACTGTCTATGCGGCGGCCCTGCAGATCGAAGTACGCTGCGGGAGTGTCTGCCGGTTGCTTATCGGCAATAGACTCCAGATCCGTTGACGGGTTTTCAAGTATGAAGAGGGCTCCGGATGACTTGTCGGCATAGACATAAGACCCGATGTTGCGGCTGTCGAAGTTCATGTATTTGAAGGTCTGCCATGGAGCCCGCAACTTATAGACACCGTCTCCCTGTGGTTCAAGGGCTATCCATCCATTCTTGTCGTTGGTATTGGTCAGTGTCCGTCCGACGATGCGCCAGTTTCCGTCGCCCTGTCCCATGTAGACACCATTGACGCGAGCCTTATAGAACGAAGTGAAGCCACTGACCTTGGTGAAGCGGAAGAGATAGGTGGCATCGGCGTTGCTTGCCGGACGCCCCAGACTGAAGTCGCCCTCATGGCTGCTGCCCGTGTCAATCTGGTGGTGCAGGTAGAGTCCCGACTGCTTCTCCTTCAGCATGTAGCTGGTGCGTAAGTCGATTTCGAGGTAAGGAACTTCTCCGGCTTCCACTTCTTCATCGGCTTCGATGCCCAGCTCTGCCACAGAAGCATAGTCTTGATTGTCGACGACACGATAGACGACGAACCTCATGTATCGGGCCTCAGGTTTCGATGCGATGTTGACGGTCTGTGGACTCGCCGTGTTCTGCAGCGTTCCGCTGGCAGCAGGGGCACCGAAGACTTTCGGGCTGTTGCTGAAGAACACCTCGTAGTCGAGCACCCGACCGTTGCTGCTGCCGTCACCCCTTCCCTGATAGATAAAGGAAGCGATGCGGTAGGTCTTAGCCATATCAACGACAATCTCGTGCGGGCAGGTCGGCTTTGATGGAGAATACTGTGTGTGCCAGAAAGTGGAAGGATTGTCGTCGATGGCATATTCCACCCGTTCGTTGCCTCCCTGCTGGCTGTCGTAAGAGACGACCTTCCACAGCGACTTGTCGACATACAACGGAATTCTCTGTTCACTGACAATGCTCTTCTGCAGGCCCTCCTTCTTGCAGTAGGTGCGCAACAGTCCGCCCTGGCTCAAGTCGAGCGGCTCGGAATAGGTTTGCTCAGGTCCGCCGTCTATACTATAATATATAGTAGCATCGGGTGTCTTGGTCGCAAGTCTCACCATGCCCTTTCCTTCGCGCAGGATGTCAACGGGCAGGCATACGGGACTGCCAACCCGTGCTTTGGCTGCCAGCTCTCGGTCGTCGGCATAGCCGTCGAGGGGAAGTATCAGGAAAGAGAATGTCGTGGGCTGCGCTTTCAGTTCGTACTGGTCGAGGACATCAGGTCCACAGCTGGCATTGCCCAAGGCTCGCATGGCAGCATCGAGACATACCACAGTGGTATTGGTCATCACCATTTCGTGCGGATGTTTCGTGCGGCTGCTGCGGTTGGTATAGTTGCTTTCTGCCTTCCAGTGGGCTGTCGAGGCGGCCATCTGTCCCGGGGCCACCAAGAGCAGGCCCTTGCGGTTGTCATCGTGGAGGGCCATCCAGCGCACCTCCTCCTTATTGCCCATCTCCTGCGGCATGACGAACCTATCCATCTGGTCGCTGACGGTGCTGTGGTAGAGTCCTACGTGGGCCGACTCCTTGCGGTCGGCATAGCTGTCCCACGGTCCGCGTCCGAGCCAAACCATCTGCTCAAACACTTTCGGCATCTCCATCCGGAACCCAATACGAGGCAGTATGGCACCTGTCTGAGCCGGTGTGATGACGGCGTTAACGGTTATGGCGCCGTCGCTCATCACGACAAACTGCATCTGTGTGGTGAAGGCTGTTGGTGCATTTCCTTTGTAGGTGCTGGTGGCGGTCAGTATGACGGAAGCCCCGTCGTCAGCCTCTTCCACGGTCCATGTGCCGGTGGTGAGCGTCAGCGACCGCAGCCGCATGTCGTCCCAGGCTGCCGTCTGTCCTTTGTCGTTATCGGTAGGCAGCCGGAAGGCGTTGAACTTCAATGGCTGCATCACAAGGGCCTGTCCGTCGAAGAGATATCTTGACAGAGTGCCTTGAGAGAACGTGGCCTCGAAGCGACGGCCCTTGACGGTGACAGTTTTGCCGTTTTGCGAGACGGCCAGCGGTTCCGTTTCGGTATTGACATATTCGGTCTTCTGCTGTTGAAGGAAGGGATATTGTTCGTTGGCCACTTCATAGCCGGCTTCAGCCCAGAGGGTAGCCTCTCGCTGTCTGGCCCTGAAGCGGATGAACCATTCAGAAGCGTCGGTTTTGTCGCGTGCCGTTATCGGTGCCGACAGGTCTACCTCCATACTGTCGCCTGGAGCCAGGCTCACGCCCTCGATGGTGCCGCTGTTGCGCACGATGCCATCACCCAGAATCTCCCATGTCACGTCAAGGAAGTCAAGTTGTCGTTGTGCCAGTTTGCTGACAAGGGTGTAGTGGCCAGTCTTTCCTTTCACCTCATGGAAGTCGAGTGGCTGGTAAATCTTCTTGACGTTCAGGGCCTTGGCAGAAAAGGTCAGGTCGGGGAAGACGACGCCGTTGCAGCAGAAGTTTCCGTCGTTGGGCCGGTCGCCGAAGTCGCCGCCGTAAGCCCAGTAGGTCTCTGATGTCGACCCGCCGACCGGCATCTTCAGCCCCTGGTCCTTCCAGTCCCAGATAAACTCACCGGCCAGTGCGGGGTATTTCTCATAGAGGTTGAAGTATTCGCGCTGGTTGCCCATGGCATTACCCATGGCATGAGTGTTCTCGCACTGCACATGAGGACGCGGTTTCTGTCCGCTGCGGTATTGGCTCAGCCGTTCTTCACCTGTAGACCGGATGCTGTTATACGAAGCATACATCGTACTTGTCACGTCGCTCCAGGTGCTGTTGCCCTCGTAGTGGGTCAGCCGGGTGGGGTCGAGACGTTTGATGGTCTGCATCACGGTCTGGAAGTTGCTGCCGCCACCACTCTCGTTGCCAGCCGACCACATGAAGATGCACGTATGGTTGCGCAGCGTCCTTACCATGCGTTCGTTGCGTTCTACCATAGGCTTGCGGAAGAGTTCCACCGACGACAGCCCTGTGTTGCCGTGACACTCCACGTCGGCCTCGGAGAGCACGTAGATGCCATACTCGTCGCAGAGTTCGTAGAAGAAGGGGTTGTTGGGATAGTGTGATGTGCGAACGGCATTGATGTTCAGACGTTTCATCAGCCTTATTTCCTGTTCCGTCTCCTCGCGGGTAATGGTTCGTCCGCCCTCTTCACTGAAGTCATGGCGGTCGACGCCATGGATGATGATGGCATTGCCGTTGATGGTCAGGGCACCATCGTCACGGACTCCCACCGTTCGGAAACCAATCTTCTGCTCGCGGCGGTCAATCGTTACGTCGTCCCTTTTCAGCTCTACCGTCATATCGTAGAGCCGGGGGTATTCGGCACTCCATGCCTCAATGCCAGTGGCGGTAAGTGGGATTGAGCCGGTAGTGGTCGTCAGCGGCTTACTTCCGCTGGCTACCAGCGAGCCGTTGTCGTAGATGGCAACAGTGCAATCCAGTCCGTCGGTAGGCCTCGAGACGGTGATGTCAATCAGGGCCTTGGCTTCCGTGTTGTCGGCCGTGAGCTCGGTGGTGCGGAAGAAGTAGTCATGTATATGCGTCTTGTCGGCCGACCAGAGGATGACGTCGCGCGTGATGCCAGTCAGTCGCCAGTAGTCCTGACACTCCAAGAACGAGCCGCTTGTGAAGCGGTAAACCTGCACGGCAATGACGTTTTCCTCTCCAGGTTTCACGAAGTCGCTTATCCTGAATTCCGAAGGCAGGTAGGAGTCTTCGGCATATCCGGCAAACTGCCCGTTCACCCAAACGTAGTATCCGTGACCAGCACCGTTGAAGCGCACGAATACGTCGCGACCCTTCCATGAGGCAGGCACGCTGAAGGTGCGCCGATAGGAACCGACGGGATTCTTCATGGCGTTATTATACGTCCAGTCGGAGGGTCGGTCGGCCATCACACTATAGTTGCTGTCGTAGGTGAAGGGGTAGCTGGTGTTGACGTAGAGAGGTTTGTCCCACGCCTTGTTGTGTCGGACGCCGTAGACCTGCCAGCTCGATGGCACCTCGATGTCGTCCCAGTTGCTGTCGTCGAAGTCGGCAGCATAGAAGGTTGTCGGGCGTTGGGAAGGCAGAGCCACCCAGCGAAACTTCCATGTGCCGTTCAAGCTCTGCTGCGTCTCAGGCAACGCCAGCATGTGGGCGTCTTCTCGGTTTACACTCGTTGTCGTCACGTCGTCCCATTCGGTCATGGTCTGTGCCGACGAACCCATCGTGTAAGTTGTCAGCAGCAATAAAAGAAAGCCGGAATGTTTTGTCAGTTTATTCATTTCTGCAGTGTTGTGAAAAAGGTTTGTCTCTTGCAAAGTTACGAAATAACGAGGGAAAATCCAAATTTATTTGAGCTTTTCCGAGTGCCAAGTAAGTTCGGCGGAGCCAAAGTTACGAAAAGTCGAGGGCAGAACAAAATAAATTCATTAATTTTTTATGCCGAGACGGAGTAACTTATTCAAAGTTCTTGCGCTCCGTTGGTGCTCAGGCGCTATGCGGAGTCTGAAAAATCTGATTAAGTGAGAAGAAAAACGAACTCGTTTGTTTTCTCGAGCGTGAAGATTTTATTAAAAAAACTATTGGTGTCCGGTAAAAAGAAGGGCCAGAAAGATCTCAGCCCAGGGCAACGCCCTGGGCTGAGGATGTAGAGTAGCTGGCGCTCCGAAGGTGGCAAAAGAATAGGAAAGAATAGTAAATCTTTTGCCCCGTTAGGGTGTTATTCCCCCCACATACTTACCCAGGGTGTTGCCCTGGGCTATGTTCTCGCAGGCCCTTGACTTTCCCTTCGGCTGTCGACCTTTGGTTGGGGCCGTCTCTCCTACTTGCAATGTAGTATGAACATTCTTCTCAGACACCAATCATAAACAGCATAGCTCAGGGCGCACCCTGAGCTATGTGCTTGTTGGCCCAGCGGACCAACCCTTTCTACCTGTTAACTAATATCTTCTGCCTACTTGCAGGCATGCAATCATTTTAGTCCCAGTCGTTCCAGACGTTGCGCCCCTTCGAGAGGATTTCATCACCCTCATCCGGGTCAAGGTCATCGTCTGGATTGCCTGTGTTCTTAACGGGCACACCATCGTTGTATGGGTCGTATGACAGAACAGCGAGTGGCATACTTGTGTTGATGGCTGTGATGTCAGTCTCGGGTGCGATATAGAATTTTCTCTTATTCATAATGAAGTCCTCCTTTAGTTTATTTGTTGATGTACTTCTTGCCATTCTTCACAATGATGCCGTGGTAGCTGTTGTCCACGCGCTGGCCCTGCAGGTTGAAGCCCTGGTTCTCGTCCATGTGCATCTCAATGAGGTTGGCCATAGCTGTTGTCTCGTCGTCGTCGCTGAAGTCAAGGAATTCCTTAGCCCCTCCGGGGATGACGAAGTAGGCTTTGTTGGCAGGAATCTCCTTGCCAGGCTTGACGCGATAGAACTTTACAAAACCGTCTTTCTTACCCAATACATACTGAGTGCCATCAGCGGTAATCGGACCATGAGCCGTAGCCTTCAATTCGTCATCGTCAAATTTTAATTTTGGGTCATTCTCTGAAAAAGCATTATAATAGCCAAATTCACCCATGCCTGAATTCCATGTCAGATTTACAGAGGTGCTGGGTGTTCCAAGAACAATAGCACCGTGGGGGTCTCCGTTGCTGTCAGGAACACCATTCAGACCAGCAGTGGTCAGTAATTTAATCTTTCCGTCCTCAATCTTTGCAGGATAGAATTTGTAGTTTGCAAAGTCTTCATCGCTTACGCGGACAGACTTGGCATTACTGTAGGTAGCAATGCCATCAGCGCCGAAGGCTAACGGATCAACAGAGAAATTAGCCACATAGAAAGTTTCTTCCGCGGCAGTTACATTGATGGTTTCATCAAACAGTTGCGTATTTTCTCCTGTATCAGCGGTACGTTTTGTCCATCCATCGAAACGGTTTCCAGGCTTGGCAGTTGCAGTTAACACCAGAGATTCACCGACGTTAACTGTTGCTGAGGAGGCGGTGACTGTACCCATAACTCCGCAATTATCTGGTTCTTGACCAGGTATATAAATATAGAATTTTTCAGCAGGGATGCCAGTGCTCTCAAAAACAGCTGTGAAAGTGTAGTCTGCTGCTGACGGCACCCATTTTGCCTTATCTTCTTCAGAAAGAGATCCGTCTGTTAATTTTTCATGAGCGGTGCTATAACTGTTATCCCCAGAGCGACCCTCTCCTGGGTCGACTTTTATTTTGTAATAACCAGCATAATCGCCTTCATACTGGAATTCGCCGACAAATTCATCGGCGCTGTTCTTAATACCAACGCATCTGTATCCTGCATCGGGTACACCTTTGATGTAAAAACCGTCGTAGTTGTTGGCTAATGTAAAGACAAAGTCCACATCGGTGCCTACTTCCGATTTGAATTCGGCGTCAGTATGACCTTCTTTTGCCGTTCTGTAACTTTCAACTTCTCCTTCAGAGGTTTCCATATACACTTTACCCCCCCCCAGTTGCTGTAGCATGTACCCAGATGTTCTTGTAGGTATAACTACCACCTGCCCACATGCTTTGGCTCATAGCAAGCAATAGCGTTGCAATGGCCATTGTTCTCTTGATTGTTTTCATTTTTGTTTGGATTTAATTGGTTTTTGTTATTTGTGATTTATTCTCTTTTCACTTTTATCGGCGGATGTCCTCCGAATATAATGGGAGACGGTGCAAAGTTATAAGGATAATCTTTGTGGGAATAACAAAAAATAGCCAAAGAATATCAAAATCGGACCAAAAGACTCAAAAATAGTGTTTTTTTATGAATATATAGATATTCGTGGGCATTGTATGCTGATTTATATGGAAAAACCTATCATTTTTTCTCCTTTCCATATAATTCTCTTCAATGCCCACGAATAAGATAATAATGGTGGGTCCTATTCATTCGTGGCGTATAGAAGACTCCTAGTCTCTTATCACCATTAGCGTCTTCAGCCAACGGCGGCCGGAAGGGGCTCCTGCTTAGATGACGGGCAGGGAGATGCCGTTGATCTTCTGGTAGATGTCGAGGGCGAAGATATCGGTCATGCCGCATAGGTAGTCGATGACTGCCATGATGCGCTCTTCGATGTTGGGGTTGCGGATGTCGTACTGCGACGAGACGAGGTTGAGGAGCTGCTTGGAGTGGAAGCGGTCGGGGTGGATGGCCGCCTCGGTGAAGGTGGTGAGTAGCGTCTCTATGATTTTGTATCCGCTCAGCTCCACGTCGAGCACGGGCTTGCTGTTGTAGATGCGTTCCACGGAAAGTTGTGCGCAGGCCTCATAGGCCTTTCGGATGGGCTCGGGCGTCTGTTTGATGAGGCTGCCTTCGAAGGTGCCGGCAAGAATCTCGTCTTCATGGTCGGTGAAGACGCGCACGCACTCGTTCTCGAGCTTTCCGATGACGCAGGCCCGCATGTAGACCACCCGTTCGTTCTCGTCGGTCAACTCCTCGTCCTCAATGCGCTTCAAGATGCGATTTTGGTCCATTTCATCGAAGAAACTCAGCATGAGTTGCTTCGTCTCTTCGTAGCTGATAAGCTTCAGCTTGTGAGCATCCTCCAGATCCATAATCTCGTAGCAGATGTCGTCGGCTGCCTCGACGAGATAGACCAGCGGATGGCGGGCATAGCGCAGGGCTTCTGAACCAGGTTGCGCCAGAGCGCCAGGAATACCCATTTCATCGGCAATTTTCTGGTAGGTGTCGCGCTCGGAATAGAAAAATCCAAACTTCCCTTTCTTGCTGGGGCAGGTGGAGGAGAAGGGGTATTTCACGATGCTGGCCAGGGTGGAGTAGGTCATGACGAACCCTCCCTTGCGCCGGCCGTTGAAGCTGTGGGTGAGCAGTCGGAAGGCATAGGCGTTGCCCTCGAAGTGAGTGATATCGTCCCAAAATCCCGATGAAACCGCCGATTTTAGTACCTGACCGGGTCCTTCGGAGAAGAATGTCTGGATGGCTTTCTCGCCGCTGTGCCCGAAGGGCGGGTTGCCCATGTCGTGAGCCAGACAGGCGGTGGCCACGATGGTGCCAATCTGTTCGAAGTTGGTGCCTCGGAGCTCGGGATGCCGCTCGCAGAGGATGCGGATGACATCGCTGCCCAGCGACATGCCCACAGAGGCTACCTCGAGCGAGTGGGTGAGACGGTTGTGCACGAAGATGCTGCCCGGCAGGGGGAACACCTGGGTTTTGTTCTGCAGACGGCGGAAGGGGGCCGAGAAGATGAGGCGGTCGTAGTCGCGCTTGAACTCCGTGCGGTCGTCGTGGCGCTCGGTGTGGCGATGCTCCTGGCCGAGGCGCTTGTTGGATATCAGTTGTTGCCAGTTCATATCAACAATGGGATTGGTTGTTGCTGCAAAGG